>CAYPWF010000006.1:0-89279 GCA_964414345.1 uncultured Desulfarculaceae bacterium | reverse complement strand
CCCCAGGGCCACGTAAGCAAGGAAATCCAAGAGCAGCTCCCCCTTGAACCGCCCCTTCCTCCCAGCCGTGAGCTTCCTCATGATCAAATAGCCCAGCGCGAAGCCGACCAGGTACATGGTCCCGTACCATCTGAGCTGCAATGGGCCCACCGAGAAGATGACCGGGGAAATGTTGGGATAGGGGATCAAGTCTCAGTCCTCCATTGAAGAATTCTCACAGCCTTGGGGGGCTGCTGTCAATCAGGCTTCACAAAACGCTCCCACATGCCACCTGAGAGCGTGAAAATGTCCGGCAGTTAGTTCCAAAGGGTGTCGTCGGTATGTGGGAGAGCTCCCCTGGGTCGGACCGATCCAGGGGAGCGGCTCCTTGGGGGTACCCCAAGGCCGCCTCTTGTCTCTATCCCAAAAGGCGGCCTTGGCTCTCATATCGGCCCATACCATATGGGCCCGAGTGGATGCTTATGGTGGCAGCCACAACTTTTCCATGAGCGGCTGACACAGGAGTGCTTTGGTGGTATAAGAAACTCCGTTCGGGAATCCTTCTGAATGCCGGAGGCAGGCCATGGACCTGGATTTCTCACAGGAGCAGAGGATCTTCAGGGAGCAGGTTTTGAATTTCTCACGCAAAGAGATAGCCCCTTTGGGGGAGGAATCGGATCTGAAAGGTGAGTTCTGTTGGGAAGCTTGGAGAAAGATGGCCGCCTTCGGGCTTCTGGGCCTCCACTATCCAGAGCAGTACGGCGGGGCCGGCTCCGACATAGTCACAGCCTGCCTGGCAGGTGAGGCCCTGGCAGAGGGGGGGGCCGACGGGGGGCTGACTCTTTCTTGGGGGGCTCACACTTACCTGTGCGGAGATACAATTCTGCAGCACGGCACCCCTGAGCAAAAGGCCAGGTACCTGCCCAAGCTTGCAGCCGGGGAGTGGATTGGAGCCCTCGGGCTTACAGAACCCGAGGCCGGCTCGGATGCTTCTGCTGTGCGCACTGTGGCCGTAAGGGAAAAAGACCACTATGTCTTAAACGGCGCCAAGATGTTCATCACCAACGGCCCCATAGCCGATGTGTTGGTGGTAATAGCCTCCACGGACCCCTCCAAGAAGGCCCTGGGCATATCGGCCTTCATAGTGGAGAGAGGTTTTGAGGGGTTCAGGCCCGGCAAGCCCCTCAAAAAAATGGGCTGCCGTGCCTCGCCCACATCTGAGCTTGTGTTTGAGGATTGCAGGGTCCCCTTGGAGAACCTCTTGGGCCAGGAAGGGGAGGGTTTTGTGAAGGTGGCTCTGGGGGCTCTGGAATGGGACCGAAGTTCCCTCATGGCTCCTTTTGTGGGGGGGATGCGCTATCTGCTGGATCTCTGTGTGTCTTATGCCAACCAGCGGGTTCAGTTTGACAGGCCCATAGCCCGCTTCCAGGCCATCCAACACAAGCTGGCCGAGATGAAGGTCATCTACGAGGCCAGCCGCCTGCTCATGTACAGGGTGGCCTGGTGCAAGGATCAGGGCAGGCCCTTGAATCACTTGGAGGCAGCCACGGCCAAGCTTTTCGTGGGAGAGGCAGGGATGCGTCTGGCCCATGAAGCTGTGCAGATCCACGGCGGCTACGGCTACATACACGAGTACCCGGTGGAGCGGGCCTTTCGTAATGCCAGGCTGGCCTCCATAGGGGGAGGCACCAGTGAGATACAGCGGGCCATAATAGCCCGCATGATAATGAATTTAGACTACAGTCACGGCAGGGCCATTTAAGGGCCGGCTTGACAGACCTCCATGCATCCGGTGACTTGCAGGCCTTGCCCCTGATCTCCAGAGCTTGAAACAACCTTTGGGCCCGGGGGAAAAGCCATGGATTTCGATCTCAAAAAAGAGCAAAAGGAATTTCAAAGAGCCCTGAGGGTAAGCTGCGAGAGGGTCTTGAAACCCAAGGCTGTAGAGGTTGACCGCTTAGGCCTGGTGCCTGAGGAGAACCTTAAGGAACTGGCTAGGGTAGGCTACCTGGGGCTTTTTATTCCAGAGAGTTTTGGGGGGAACAACGGGGACGTGGTGTGTTTCCTGGTAGGCACGGAGGAGGTTGCCCGTTGTTGCCCGTCCACGGCTCTTGTGGCCGGCGCCTCCTTGATGCGTTTCGGGCTTCCGACTATTCTGTACGCAAGCCAGTCTCAGAAGGAGAGAATTTTGCCTGGGCTGGCCAGAGGTGAAGTAAGGGGGGCATGGGCCCACACAGAGCCTCAGGGCGGGTGCGACACCGAAAACCTTGGCACCACGGCCAGCCCCACTAAAGAAGGCTTTTCCTTGTCGGGGAAGAAGGCTTACGTTCTAAACGGCCCTGAGGCAGCGGCTTTGCTGGTAGTGGCTCGCTTGACCACGGCGAGAGCACCAGGAGAGGCTGCAAGGGTTTTCTTGATGGAGGAGCCCTGCCCGGGACTTGAAAGAGCACCCCTGATCCCCACTGTGGGGGCTAGGGGAGCAAGGGTCTGCGGGCTGGAGTTAAGGGATTGTGTTGTGCCCAGGGACTCGCTTCTGGGTGGAGAGCATGGCCCTTCTGCGGGAAGCATAGAGGCGCTCCCCCAACTCCCTTTGCTCATGGCAGGGTACTCCATCGGGGTTGGTCAGGCGGCATTGGAGCTGGCCATTCAGCATGCACGTCAGAGGATGACTTTCGGGCGGCCCATAGTCTCCTATCAGGAGGTCCACTTCAGGATTGCTGACATGTATGTGAGTGTGGATGTGGCCAGGCAATTGGCTTTAAAAGCCGCCTGGCTCATAGATTCCGGACGGGGTTCCCGGGTTGAGTCATCTCTGGCTAAGTTGTTCGCATCGGAGATGAGCTTGCTTTGCGGACAGAGCTGCGTGCATATACACGGGGGGAGCGGACTCTTGGAGGGAGGCGAAGCCGACAGGCTCTTGCGAGACAGCAGGATGCCCCTCGTCTTGGGCGGCACAGCCGAGATGCACAGGCTGGGAATAGCCAAGGATGTTTTGGCCGGGAAAGCTTAAAGCGGCTTGGGGCCTCCAGGCCCTTTAGGGGAGTTTTTGCTTTTAAGCCCGGAGAGCCTTTCAATAGAACCTGAGGAAAGCAAGGGAGTTGCCGGAGATGTCCTTTTCTGAGCAAGAGATGCTTTTTATGGGTCTGGATGTGGGATCCATAAGCTTGAACACGGTTTTGATGACCCCAGACGGGGCAATATTGGAGGAGGACTATACAAGGGTTCATGGTAGACCCCTGGAGACTACTTTGCGGGTCCTGAACGGAGTTTTGGAAAGATATTCCTGGAGGCGGATTAGAGGGGTCGGGGTGACAGGGGTTGCAGGGAGACTTGTAGCCCGACTCTTGGGAGGCACCTTTTTCAACGAGGTGGTGGCCCAGGCCAGATCCGTGGAGCTCTTGGCACCTCAAGCCCGCACCATCATAGAAATGGGGGGTCAAGACGCCAAGCTGATTTTGCTGGCTTCCCAGCCGGGCAACGGCAGACTCCAGATAGAGGACTTCTCCATGAACAGCCTCTGTGCGGCAGGCACAGGTTCCTTTCTGGATCAGCAGGCCAATCGTTTGGGGCTAACCATAGAGGAATTCGGTCAGATGGCCCTGAAATCCACGGCTCCTCCCCGAATAGCCGGCCGATGTTCGGTTTTTGCCAAGAGCGACATGATTCACCTGCAGCAAGCAGCCACCCCTGACTATGACATAGTTGCAGGGCTTTGTTTTGCCGTGGCCAGGAACTTCAAGGGAAGCGTGGCCAAAGGCAAACCCCTGAAGCCTCCTGTTGTCTTTCAAGGGGGGGTGGCGGCCAACCCAGGAATGGTAAGGGCTTTTAGAGAGATTCTGGAGCTGGAGGAAAAGGATCTGCTGGTCCCGGCCCACTTCGCTTCCACAGGAGCCATAGGGGCGGTGCTCATGCTCTTGGAGGACCCTCCCAGCCTGAACCGGTTTCAGGGCTTGGAGGCTCTTGAAGCGCACATAAAGGAGCATTACCAACGCAAGAGCACGAAGAGCCTGGAGCCCCTTGTTAGACCAGCCCATGTTCGCAAAGGCGCCACTCCTGTCTTTCCCCTTCCCGAGACAGGCGGGCTCACAAGGGCTTTCCTGGGTGTGGATGTGGGCTCCATAAGCACCAATGTAGTGGTCATAGATGAGCAGGGTCGGGTGCTCTCCAAGAGGTACCTTATGACGGCCGGGCGCCCCTTGGAGGCGGTCAAGCGGGGGCTCAGGGAGGTGGGCAGGGAAGTGGGGGACAAAGTTCTCATTGCCGGGGCCGGCACCACTGGCTCTGGGCGTTACCTCACAGGCGATTTCATAGGGGCAGATGTGATCAGAAACGAGATAACCGCACAGGCCACCGCTGCTGTGGCCATAGACCCTAAGGTGGACACCATATTCGAGATAGGGGGTCAGGATTCCAAATACATCAGCCTATCCCATGGGGCCGTTGTGGACTTCGCCATGAACAAGGTCTGCGCCGCTGGAACAGGATCCTTTCTGGAGGAGCAGGCCGAGAGGCTGGGCATATCCATCCAGGAGGAGTTCGCCGAGCTGGCCCTCAGCTCCAAATCCCCGGTCCCCCTAGGGGAGCGTTGTACGGTGTTCATGGAATCAGACTTGGTGCATCATCTGCAAAGGGGGGCACCAACCCCGGATCTGGTGGCCGGTCTGGCCTATTCGATAGTAGAGAACTATCTGAACAAGGTGGTGGAGACCCGTAGAATCGGCCAACACATCTTCTTTCAAGGCGGACCAGCCTTCAACCACGCCATTGTAGCGGCTTTCGAGCAGGTTTTGGGAAGACCCGTCACAGTACCGCCCCATCACGAGGTCACAGGCGCCATAGGAGCCGCTCTTCTGGCCATGAGGGAGAATCCCAAGGACTACAGCCATTTTAAGGGATTCCAGTTGGCGGAAAAGGCTTACCAGATCTCTCCCTTTGAGTGCAAGGCCTGCCCTAACAGGTGCGAGATAAAAAAAGTGGTCTTAGCCGGGGAGGAGGAAAGGCCCCTCTTCTATGGGGGGCGCTGCGAGCGTTACGAAAAAAGGCGCGGCCCCCACGAGGGAGCCCGAGTAGAAATCCCGGATCTTTTCTCCCAAAGGGAAAAACTTCTTTTGGAGACTTGTCCGGATGACGGACCAGAGTCAGGCCCCCAAATAGGTATTCCCAGGGCACTCTTTTTCCTAGAACTGCTGCCTTTCTGGAAGGCCTTTTTTTCCAGCATGGGCTTCAGGGTGGTGATTTCGGATCCCACCACCAAGGAAGTGATCCACAGGGGAGTGGAGAGGGTGGTTGCCGAGACCTGCTTTCCCGTGAAGGTGGCTTTCGGGCATGTAGAGAACCTTATCCAGAAGGGGATCCGGCTGCTTTTCCTCCCAAGCATAATAGACATGAGGCAAAGCAGGGAGGATCTGCCTCAGGGATTTAACTGCCCGTACGTGCAAACCATTCCCTACACGGTGCGCTCGGCATTTGACTTCGAGGCCATGGGAGTGAAGCTTCTTGCCCCACCCCTTCGCTTCGGTGCTCCCCGCAAGGAGCTCCACAAGGCCTTGATGCGACTTGGAGGCTCCCTTGGGGTCAAGGCTGCAAGGATTAGAAAGGCCATCCAAGCTGCCGAAGAGGCCCAGGAAAGATTCTCCCTGGCCGTGAAACAGATGGGTAAGCAGGCCCTAGAGGGGCTCAAGCCCCATGAGAGGGCCATGGTCATAGTGAGCCGGGTCTACAATGGATGCGACTCGGGTGTGAACCTCAATCTACCCAGAAAGCTGAGGGACTTGGGAGTCTTGGCCATTCCTATGGATGGATTGCCCTTGGAAGGCATAGAACCCGATGAGGAGGTTCTGGGGCACTATTGGCGCTATGGTCAGAGATTCATGACTTCAGCCAAGCTTCTGAGAGAGGATCCGAGGCTTTATCCCATATACATAACCAACTTCGGCTGCGGGCCTGACTCCTTTATAGCGCATTTTTTCAGAAACGCCATGGGGGAGAAGCCTTTGCTTCAACTGGAGATCGACGAGCACAGCTCGGATGTGGGGGCCATAACCCGACTGGAGGCTTTTTTGGACAGCCTGAAGCACGCCCCTGCTAGGGCCTCTGGGCCGCTCAAGCCTATCCGCAGACAAGGGCTTCACTCTATCGGAAGGGACAGGATGGTTTTTTTGCCTTACATGACAGACCAAGCCAAGGCTGTGGCCGCGGCCTTTGAGGCGAGCGGGGTGCCGGCCCGGGTGCTTCCTCCCACCACCGGGGAGACCCTTAGGGTGGGAAGGCGCTACACTTCTGGGAAAGAGTGCTACCCTGCGATCCTCACCACCGGAGACATGCTGGCTTGGGCCATGTCCCCTGGGTTCGACAGGTCTCATAGCGCTTTTTTCATGCCTGGCGGCTCAGGCCCATGCCGCTTCGGCCAGTACAACCGGTTTCACCGCCTTGTGCTGGATCAGGCCGGCTTTGAGGATGTGCCCATCTACTCTCCGGTCCAGGATCAGGAGATGTACAGGCAATTGGGCCTCATAGGCAAGACTTTCGTGCGGCTGGGTTGGCGAGGAGTGGTGGCCATAGATTTCCTGGAAAAAGCCCTCTGGGAAGTCAGACCCCTTGAAGCCTTAGAGGGTCAAGCAGAAAAGGCGTACGAAGAGGCCGTCTCCAAGGTATGCCAGGAACTTAAGCAGGGCAATGGTGATCTTTTCCCCATTTTGCAGGAGGCCAGAGAGGCCTTCGAGGCAATACCACGGCGCCAGGATGCATCCAGGCCCCTGGTGGGGATCGTGGGGGAGATATACATTCGGTCTAACCCCTTTGCCAATGAAAACGTTATTCGTCAATTGGAGCAACTGGAGGTGAGCGTTTGGATGCCTCCCATCTCGGAGTGGCTCCTGTATATCAACTGCATATCCAAACGGCATGCCCTTAGGGACGGAAAGTGGAAAAATTACCTGCGCACATCTCTAAAAGAGTGGTTTCAAAGAAGGGACGAGCACCGAATGGAGGAAATCTTCCATGGGCTGGTGCGCAATCTTAAGGAGCCCACCATAGAGGAAACCATGAAGCTGGCTGGACCTTACGTGCATTCTTCTTTTGAGGGTGAGACCATCCTAAGTATTGGGAAGGCAGAGGATTTTTATAGAAAGGGAGTGAGCGGCCTGGTGAGTGTGGGGCCCTTTACATGCATGCCCGGGACCATCGTTACCGCACTGCTCAAACGCTTCCGGGAAGAGCACGAAGGAATCCCGGTTCTGAACCTCTTTTTCGACGGGCAGGGGGAGACCTCCACCCAGAATCGTCTGGAGGCTTTTGTGCACCAAGTGCAGGTCTTTAAGAACAAGAGGCAAAGACAGCGATGAGTTCATCAAAGAACCCAAGGAGGTCCTGACAGGATGAAACAAGCCAATTGCAAGAACCATGAAGAAAACCTCAAGCGCTGCAACTGCAGCTATGAGCCCTGCCCCAGGAAAGGTTACTGTTGCGAATGTCTCCATTACCACCGCTCCCACGGGGAGGTGCCGGCTTGTTTTTTCCCGGCCGAGGTGGAGCGCACATATGACAGAAGCCTTGCCCGTTTTCTCTCCCTTCAAAAGGCAAAATCTTGAGGCAGTGGGAGATGACCCTTCAGTCCCAACGGATAACCTATGGCCCGGTTCCCTCCAGGAGACTGGGTAGATCCCTGGGCATAGACCTACTGCCCTTGAAGACCTGCTCTTACAACTGCATTTATTGCCAGCTGGGCCCTACAAAGCACACTAGGTTAAGACGGGCCAATTTCAGGCAACCGGAGGTGGTGGCTGAGGCCGTAAGGCAAGCCCTGGAAAGAAAGGGAAAGGTGGATGTGCTCACCCTTTCGGGCTCAGGAGAACCCACTCTGGAGAGGCGCATGGGCCAGATCATAAGGCTTCTAAAGAGGCTCTTCGGCCTGCCTGTGGCTGTGATCACCAACAGCTCCCTTCTTTACCGCAGGAGTGTTAGAGAGGAGATCTGCGGGGCTGACCTTATTCTTCCTTCCATGGACGGATGGACTGAGACCATGTTTAGAAGGATCAACAGGCCCCACCCTGGATTGAAACTGGAGAAGGTTTTGGAGGGTCTGGCTAGCTTGCGAAGGGAATTCAAAGGCCAGATCTGGCTGGAGGTGCTTCTGGTTCGAGGCCTCAACGACGATTTGGAGCAGATCCCGGGCCTCCTGCAATGGATCCGGAGAATAAACCCAGATAGAGTCCAGCTCAACACCGTGACCAGACCCCCGGCGGAGCCCTGGGCAATGGCCTCCGAGCAGCAGCGCATCCAGGAGATCCGGACTGCTTTGGGTGCCAGGGCCGAAATAGTGGCCTCCTTCAAAGGGCTAATGGAGAAGGTTTCCCTTTCCGAGCTGGAGCAGAGGGTTGTGGAAACAGTGATGAGAAGACCCCTTTCAGCAGAGGATCTGAGCTCCCTCTTCGGCCTGGATCCGGCCCAGGCCGCTGAACTTCTGGAGAACATGGCCGGGAAAAACTCCTGGAGAGCTGAAAGGATAGAAGGCAGGACTTACTACAGAGCCGGCAGTCGGCCAGCTGGGCTCGGGGAGCCGACTCAATGATATTGAAGGCTCCCGAGGAGATTCAGGTTCTCAGACAGGCCAACAGGATAGTGGCCTGCATCCTGGAAGAATTGGCCCAATTGGTGATACCCGGAGCACTCACCAGAGATCTGGACAGGTTTGTGGAGGGAAGGATCCGGGCCTTGGGGGGGGAGCCTGCTTTCTTGGGTTACAGGGGCTATCCCGCCTCCAGCTGCATATCCATCAACGAGCAGGTGGTGCACGGCATCCCCGGGAACCGCAGGATCCGGGAAGGAGATCTGGTGAGCGTGGATCTGGGGGTGATCTACAGGGGATACTATGGCGATGCAGCCCGAACATACGGTGTGGGCAAGCTCAGTCAGAAAGCCCGCAAGCTCATGCAGGTCACCGAGGAGGCCCTTTACAAGGGCATAGAAAAGGCGGTGGCAGGCAACCGGCTTTTCGATATTTCCAGGGCTATCCAGAGTTGGGTGGAGCGCCACGGCTTCTCCGTGGTCAGGGAGTTCGTGGGCCACGGCATAGGCCAAAGCCTCCACGAGGATCCCCAGGTGCCCAATTACGTGCCCAGAAGTCCCTACAACCCTCTGCTGGAGGCTGGTTTGGTCTTGGCACTGGAACCAATGGTCAACGCCGGGGACTACCGTGTAAAGGTACTGCCCGACGGCTGGACCGCCGTAACGGCCGACGGATCTCTCTCTGCCCACTTCGAGCACACAATAGCGGTCACGGAAAACGGTCCTGAAATCCTAACCCTGTGCCCTTGATAACCAGGGCTCCCATATCCCGCATTATTTACTATCATTGGATAATGCAGGCTATTTGAATTAGCCCGCATTATTCACGATGAATGACTTATGCGGGCTATCTTAATGACATCCTTTCAGAAACCGGTCTATGCTCAAAAGCACCCTGATTTTCGTCTCCAGATTTGATCCTGCTTTGAGTCGGAATATGTCGAAGTGTACCGGGGGCTTGGGGCCCAGCCCCCAAAGTCACAGTTTTGGGGGATCAGCCCGTCACGAACTTCCTTCCGGCCTTTTCCTCCACGGATTGAATCTTGGTCACAAGTCTGCCTTTGTGCCCCTTTCGATAATCCACCTTGATGAGAGCAGCTATGCGATTGCAATCCTGGCTCATGCGCTCAAAGCACTTGCGAACAACCTCGAAAACCTGGTCCCACTCCCCCTCTATGACAGTCCCCATGGGGTTCATGCGGTACTCCAGCCCGCTTTGGGCTATGATTTCCATGGAGCGGGCCACATAAGGGCTGAGGCTCTCGCCCTTGTCCAATGGGTACATGCTGAACTCCAAAAGCACCATGGCTGAGCTACCTCCCTCTTAGAATCTAAAATGCGACCCCTAACTGGGCCGCTCGAAGGCCAAATGAGTATAACATGAGCCCTTTTAGTCCACAACGCGTCATGGCCTTTACATCTCTTGGGCCTGGGTACTAGAATCGTTGGGATGCTTCAGGCTGTTGTTCATAGGCCAATGATCTGTAAATCATCAGGGAGGTGTGGGATGGCTTACGAGTTCATCAAGGTGGAAAGGGAAGAACATCTTACGATCCTCACCATCAACCGGCCGGATGTTATGAACGCCCTGCATCCTCCTGCGTGCAAGGAGATGGATGATGCCTTCGAGGAGTTCTCCAAGGACCCAGAGGCCTGGGTAGCCATAGTAACCGGAGCCGGAGACAAGGCCTTCAGCGCCGGGAACGACCTCAAATGGCAGGCCAAACACGGGGGAAAGGCCCTCAGGGAAGGGATCGACTCCCTGAAAGGAGGCTTCGGGGGCATAACCAGGAGGTTCGATCTCTTCAAGCCGATCATTGCGGCAGTCAATGGACTGGCCTTGGGAGGAGGCTTCGAGATAGCCTTGGCCTGTGACATCATAGTGGCCTCGGAAAATGCCAGCTTTGGTCTCCCTGAGCCGAGAGTGGGGATGATAGCAGGGGCCGGGGGGGTTCACAGGCTTCCCCGCCAGATACCCTTTCATCTGGCCATGGGTCTGATCCTGACGGCCAAACGCATTTCCGCCCAGGAGGCTTTGAAGATGGGTCTTGTAAACGAGGTGGTCCCGCCCCCCCAACTCATGGAGGCTGCCCGAAGGTGGGCCGGGGCCATTCTGGAATGCGCCCCCTTGGCTATACGGGCCAGCAAGGAGGCTGCTTTGCAGGGTTTGGGCCATCCCTTGGAAGAGGTGGTGCGAAAAGTCTTCCCAGGAGTGGCGGCCATGGCAGCCTCTGAGGACTTTGTGGAAGGCCCAAAAGCCTTTGCCGAGAAGAGGAAACCCCTGTGGAAGGGTAGGTAGGACTCAGCAACTCAGAGTCAAAGACTGAAGAGGGGATTCAAAAACCAGGGGTTGGGGGTGAGAATTTGAGCCGTCCATTGGAAGGGATAAGGGCCCAGATCAGGGAGATTGGATCTTGGCTGGTAGAGCTCAGACGGGATCTGCACAAACATCCGGAGCTAAAGTTCCAGGAGACCCGCACATCCGAGACTGTGGCCAAGCTTCTCAGAGAATGGGGCTTGGAGGTCTCAGAAGGGTTGGCCCAAACCGGGGTGGTGGGCCTTCTGGACACGGGAAAGCCCGGCCCTGTGCTGGCCCTGCGGGCTGACATGGACGCACTTCCAATCCAGGAGGTGCAGGACCGGCCCTATGCTTCCCAGAATCCAGGTCTCATGCATGCCTGCGGCCATGACGCCCACGTGACCATGCTCTTGGGAGCTGCCAGGGTTTTGGCCGCCACCCAGACTCTTGCGCGCGGGGCAGTCAAGTTTGTTTTTCAGCCAGGGGAGGAGGGAGGGGCGGGGGGGCTCAAAATGGTGCAGGCCGGTGTTCTGGAAAATCCCAAGGTTGACATGGCCTTAGCTCTTCACGTGTTTCCCACTCTCCGTGTGGGGGAGGTGGGGCTTACCCCTGGGCCGGCTCTGGCTTCGGTGGACGACTTTCTCATAAGGCTAAGAGGTCGGGGGAGCCATGCCGCCCACCCGCACACCGCCAAGGACCCCATCCTGGCCGCAGTAGCTCTGGTGCAGGCCCTCCAGTCCATAGTAAGCAGGGGCACGGACCCGCTGGAATCCCTGGTGGTGAGTGTGACCCGCTTCCAGGCAGGCACTGCTTTCAACATTATTCCAGAGGAAGCCGAGATCTGGGGGACCATAAGGGCTCTAAAGGAGCCCGTTCGGGCTTCCGCCCAGGCATCCTTGGAGGAGATAGCCAAGGGGATAGCCGCGGCCCACGGGGTCCAGGTTGAGACAGAACTGAGAAGGGGCTACCCGGTCTTGTGCAATGATCCTGAGGTGATAGCCTTTGTGGAGGAGGTGGCCTCTGCGCTGCTGGGAAAGGAGAGAGTCTTACGCCTTCCAGCCTCCATGGGCTCAGAAGACTTCTCATATTTCCTGGAAAGATGCCCAGGGGCCTTTGTGGTTATAGGCTGCTCTGACCCGCAGGGAGGACCGGCTCCCATGCTGCACACTCCTCAGTTCGACATCTATGAGAAGGTGCTACCCTTAGGGGTGGAGCTTCTGGTAAGACTGGCCGAGAGTTTTTCCTCAGGCAGCCATTGACCGGGATAACACTACTGGTTTATCTCTCCTATGCTTGGAGACTGAAGGAGGTGACAGATGGCCAGACACAAGAAGATTGAAAGGAGAAAAGAACTGGACCGAAAGCGCAGAAGAAGAAAGAAGAGGGCCAAGCTGAGAGCCAAGGGAAAGCTGGGGGATTGATTCTCCAGTTGATTCTGCTTCAAGCTTTGGAAGACAGAAGGGGCCGGCCACATAAAACTCAGCCGGCCCCTTTTTTGGTCCCCCTTAATCCTTCTAAATCAGAAGAGGTGCCAGGATCAAGGAGATAACGCTCATGAGCTTGATCAGGATATTCATGGTGGGCCCGGAGGTGTCCTTGAATGGATCCCCCACCGTGTCTCCTATAACCGCGGCCTTGTGGCAGTCAGAGCCCTTGCCTCCCAGGTTCCCCTGTTCTATGTACTTCTTGGCATTGTCCCAGGCTCCACCCGCATTGGCCATGAACAGGGCCAGAAAAACCCCGGATATGGTAGCGCCCACCAGGAATCCTCCCAGGGCCTCCTTTCCAACTATGAAGCCCACGGCCACCGGGGAGAGCACCCCGAAGACCCCTGGGGCTATCATGTAGCGCAGGGCCGAGCGGGTGGCGATGTCCACACAGGTGGCGGGATCCGGGTCGGCCTTGCCTTCCAGCAGGCCCTTGATCTCCCGGAACTGCCTTCTGATCTCCTCCACTATGGCGAAGGCCGCCTTGCCCACTGCGGTCATGGTGAGGGAGGCCACGATGAAGGGCACTATGGCTCCCAGGAAGACCCCGATCACGGTGTAGGCGTCCGTGATGTTTATGCTCTCCACCTTGGCGGACTGGCTGTAAGCCACAAAAAGCGACAGGGCTGTCAGGGCTGCCGAGCCGATGGCGAAGCCCTTTCCGATGGCCGCCGTGGTGTTCCCCAAGGCATCCAGTGTGTCTGTGATCTTCCTTGTCTCCGGACCCAAGTGGGACATCTCGGCAATGCCGCCGGCGTTGTCCGCCGTGGGGCCGTAAGCGTCCACAGTCATGGTCACACCCACTGTGGCCAGCATTCCCACAGCCGAGATACCAATCCCGTACATGTCTGCCGAGACATAGGCTATGTACATGGCCAGGCAGATCCCACACACGGGAAGAGCTGTGCTCACAAAGCCCACGGCCATACCGGAGATGATCACCGTGGCAGGTCCTGTTTTGGAGGACTCAGCTATGTCCCTCACCGGCTTGGCCGAAGTGTAGTACTCTGCCAGAAGCCCGATGATCATGCCCACGATGAGCCCGCTCACCACCGCCCAGAAAGTCCCCATGGGAAGGCCAAGGCCGCCCTGGATGATCAGGGTGAGCACTATGAGCACCGCCCCGCCTATGAAGGTGGAGTACCTGAGGGCTGCCTGGGGTCCCACACCCTTGAGGGGCTTGATGGAAAGCACCCCGATCAAAGAAGCAATGAGACCCGCCATGACCACCAGCAAGGGCATGCTCATGTACTTGAACTTTATGGCCCACTCCCCTTGTCCCGGAAAGTACTTGGCCATCCACTCGGGGCTGAGGGTCATGGTGGCCCCGATGGCTATGGTGGCCACTATCGCCCCCACGTAGGACTCGAAGATATCCGCCCCCATGCCGGCGATATCCCCCACATTGTCACCCACGTTGTCGGCGATCACACCCGGGTTTCTGGGATCATCCTCGGGGATGCCGGCCTCCACCTTCCCCACAAGGTCAGAGCCCACATCCGCGGCCTTGGTGTAGATTCCCCCTCCCATTCTGGCAAAGAGCGCTATGGAGCTGGCTCCCATGGCAAAGCCGTTTATGTACTGGGCGGTCTCTGCGTTGCCGCCCCAGACCCAGAACCAAATGCCCACGCCCAGAAGCCCCAGGGAGGCCACCGAGAGCCCCATGACCGAGCCGCTCATGTAAGAGACTATGAGGGCCCTTCCCATGCCCTCCTGGTTGGCAGCCCAAGCCGTGCGGGCATTGCCCTTGGTGGATGCCATCATGCCGAAGAAGCCCGCAAACATGGAACAAAGAGCTCCGGTGAGAAAACAGAGGGCAGTCCAGATGTTGATGCCGACGGTGAGCAGGATAAACACGATGACCACGAAGATCGCCAGGGTGGAGTACTGTCGCCTAAGAAACGCCATTGCCCCTTGCCTTATGTACCCCTCGATCTTGCGCATAAGATCGGTCCCGGCGGGCTGGCCTGCCACCCAGCGATAGATCAAGAAAGCCACCAGAAACCCGAAAACCCCAAGAAACGGCGCCACCTTCGTCAGTCCCAGCATTTTCCCCGTACCTCCTTCCGCTTGATGGTTCTGCGCCTGCTAAGCGATGCTCCCCTTGGTAGCTTGCTGCTCAAACGGAAAAGGGGCATGGCAGACCTTCATGGCCTCCTCAAGCCCCTTTTTCATCAGGACCTCCAATCCATCCAGGGCCCGATCCAAAACCTGTTCCACCAGCTCTTCTTCCTGCTTTTGGAAGGACTCCAGCACAAAGTCCACCGGATCCACTCCAGAGGGGGGTCTCCCTATTCCTATCCGAAGCCTCAGAAAACTCTCCTCCCCCAGAGCCTCCAGGACGGAACGTACACCCCTGTGGCCGGCATCACCTCCTCTCCACTTAAACTTGAGCCTACCCAAGGGAAGATCCATGTCGTCGTGGACCACCACCAAATTCCCCGGCTCGCACCCTGATCGCCTAAGAGCCAGAACCGCCTTCCCGCTCAGGTTCATGAAGGTTTGCGGCTGGGCCACCCTCACCTTTTCCCCGCACCAATTCCCCTCCCCCCACCATAGCTCCCTATGCTTATGGGAGAGGCTGAAACCGGCCCTAAGGCATATCCTATCCACAACCCGGAAGCCCACGTTGTGCCTGCTCCATCTGTAGCGGGGCCCCGGATTCCCAAGCCCCACGATGCACCACATGGGCTGCTCTCTTGGGATCAAGTCTCAGCCAGCTCTACCGGCTCAGGAGCCGCTGCCTCGGCCGTGGCCCTGCCTGTAACAGTCACAATCGCAGTGGAGGGATCGGTTAAAATCTTTAATCCCTCTGGCACCGCAAGATCCCTTGCGTAGAGAAGATCCCCCACATTGAGCTTTGTGCAGTCCACCTGAATCTCGTGGGGCACCTTCTCCGGGAGGCAAGAGACCTCAAGGCTCCAAAGAAGAGGGCTCAAAGTGCCCCCCAAGGCCACACCCCTGGGCTCCCCCACGAACTGAAGGGGAACCTCCACCCTTATGGTCTCCTCCAAGGAGATCTCGTACAGGTCCACATGTCTTGGCACACTGCTTAGGGGGTCCAGGTCGCAGTCTTTGACCATGGCTATCCGGCTCTGCACCCCATCCCCTCCCCGTATGAGAAGGTCCACCAGCACGTTATCGCCGGATGCCAGAACTCGCTTAAGCTCCTTGGGCTTCAAGGCCAGAGCCAAGGGCTCACGGTGAGGTCCGTAAAGCACCGCGGGAATCAAGCCTTCCCTTCTGAGCCTCCGGCATGGGCCCTTACCCGTCTCATTTCTGACAGTCGCCTCCAAACCTATCCTTTCCATACCTGCTCCCAAATGGTCAGACGAACAAGGAGCTAACCGATCGTTCGTCGTGGATTCTCTGAATTGCTTCAGCCAATAGCCCTGCCACGGACAACTGCTTGATCTTTCCGCACGTCTTGGCCCTCTCACTCAAGGGGATCGTGTTTGTTACCACCAACTCGGTTATACGGGAGGCCTCTATTCTGTCCATGGCCGGACCCGAAAGCACAGGATGAGTGCAGGCAGCGTACACTTCCCTGGCCCCCCGACCCAACAGAGCTTCTGCGGCCTGAGTCAGGGTGCCCGCCGTATCTATCATGTCATCCAGTATGAGGGCCCTTCTCCCCTGGACCTCTCCTATGATATTCATGGCCCTGGCCTCGTTAATCCCTTCCCTGCGCTTGTCTATGATGGCCAGGTTTACCTCCAGCCTCTTGGCAAAAGCCCTGGCCCTCTCCACACCCCCGGCATCAGGGGAAACCACCACAAGATCATCCTGGTAGTTGACGCGTATGTATTCCAAAAGCACAGGGGCTGCAAACAGGTGATCAAACGGGATGTTGAAAAATCCCTGGATCTGCCCTGCATGCAGATCCATAGACAGAACCCTGTTGGCCCCTGCAGCGGTAATAAGATCTGCCACCAGTTTTGCCGAGATGGGAACTCTGGGGGCCACCTTGCGGTCCTGACGGGCGTACCCGTAATAGGGTATCACGGCTGTTATCCGCCTGCTGGACGCCCTCTTGAGGGCATCTATCATGATGAGCAGTTCCATAATGTTGTGGTTCACAGGGGGACAGGTGGACTGTATAACGAATACATCCGTGCCCCGTACATTTTCCTCCACCTCCACAAACACTTCCCCATCGCTGAAGGTCCTTACCTTGGCCTTACTCAGCGGAACCCTTAGACACTCAGAAATCTCTTGAGCCAACTCCAAATTGGAGTTGCCGGAAAAGAGCTTCAATCTCTCCGACATGCCCTCCTCCGCAAAAGCATCAGTTCGGTTTTCCCTTTCACTGGCTCGAAGCAAGACCTCGAGTAAACCAAAGCAATTCCTCCTTCCCTGGGCTGATCCGCTCCAAGGCTCTCTTGGCCTCCCGCTCCTGCCTGAACAGACCGAACACGGTGGGGCCGCTCCCCGACATCAAGACCCCTTCCGCCCCCTCATCCCTAAGCCGTGCTTTGGCCTGTTCCACCCAGGGATGATAGCGCGCTGTCACGGTCTCAAGATCATTGTACAGGATCGCTATGGCGTCTTCGAACCGATCAATAAGTTGCGGAATCGTAAATTCTTTTGACCCGCTTGTCAATCCCAAATCCAGATTCTCATACACCCACTTGGTGGACACAGGCCAGCCTGGAAACCACACCAGGTAGTACAGGGGCACACTGAGACACATGGGTTCAAGCCTCTCCCCTATGCCCCTTGCCAAAGCCGTTCCCCCCAAAAGGAAAAAGGGCACGTCAGCCCCTAGTCTGGCAGCCAACTCCAAAAGCAGCTCATCCTTGAGGGGATTTCCCAAGATCTTGTTCATTGCCCTTAGCACACCGGCTGCATCGCTGCTCCCCCCACCCAGTCCTGCCCCCATGGGGATCCTCTTTTGCAAGCGGATTCTTACCCCCCCGGTCATGCCGGTACGCTCCCTGAAAAGCTTGGCCGCCCTATAGGCCAGGTTCTCCTCTCCCAAAGGGACCCCGGGCTGACTACATGAAAGCTCTATGTTGCGGCCCCCCAATTCCAACTCCAGCTCATCAAAGGGACCCACACATTGCATTACGCTCACCAATTCATGGTAACCGTCTTGCCTTCTGTGTAGAATCCGAAGGTGCAGATTCACCTTGGCCGGACAGCTCCACTTGATGCTGCGGGATGCTGGTTTCAAATTTCTTCTCCCAAAAGCGATGGGGGCGGGCCACCTCCCCGCCCCCTGCTTTCAAGTTTCCTCTTGCAACTCTTTGGGCTAGGAATCCACTTGATCCGGGTTGTTCTTCAAGTCCTGCTCCCTCTCCCTGCGGCCGAGCCTTAGGGCCTGATTTTTTGAGCCTGGAATCTCCTCACTCAGTTGCCCCTCAGTCTCAATCCTTCACATGAACCACCACATACCGCCTGTTCTTACCCCTTTGGATCCAAAGCAGCACACTGTCCTTGCCGGCTTTGCTCAAGGCTTTTTGATAATCCTTTAGGTTTTTTATGGCCTGGCGCTCTATTTCATGGATCACGTCTCCCCTTTGAAGACCAGCCTTGGCTGCCGGACTTCCGGGCTTCACATTGGAGATGAGCACCCCCTCGGCCTTCTCAAGGCCCATACGCTCCGCAATCTCAGAGGTTATTTCCTGGACTGTCAAGCCTATGCGGTCTTCCTTACTAGGGGCCTGCTCAGAGCTCACCTCACCCTCTGCAGGTCTCTCACCCAGCTCTACTGTAAGGCTCAGTTCCTTGCCATCCCTCCAGACCGTAACCTTGGCCTTCTGGCCCGGCTGAAGTCTTGCCACCGTGTTGAGCAAGTCCTTTGTGTCCTTTATCCTGTGGCCTTCCACCTCCAGGATCACGTCCCCTTTCCTTATACCTGCCTTTTCAGCTGGCTCTCCCTCGATGACCCTTCCCACCAGGGCCCCCCGTTCCTCCTTGAGCCCGAATTTCTGGGCCATACCAGGCTCCCAACCCTGGATTTGCACCCCCAGCCATCCCCGGGTCACCTTTCCCTTCTCCCTTAGCTGCGGGAGCTCCTCCTTGGCCACGTTAATTGGGATGGCAAAACCAATTCCCTGCCCACTGGCCACTATGGCGGTATTGATGCCAACCACCTCGCCCTGGAGGTTGAAAAGAGGGCCTCCCGAATTGCCTGGGTTAATGGAAGCATCCGTCTGGATGAAGTCATCGTAAGGACCCGAACCTATCACTCTACCTTTGGCTGAAACTATCCCTGCGGTGACCGTGTGCTCCAGGCCAAAGGGATTCCCTATGGCTATCACCCACTCCCCCACCCTAAGACTGTCCGAGTCCCCCAGGACCGCTGCATGCAAATCCTTCTCAGGTTCTATTCTCAACAAGGCCAGGTCTGTTGTGGCATCAGCCCCCACAACTTTGGCTGAATACTCACCCTGCCCCTCAGGGAGTCTCACCCGTATCTCATCTGCTCCTTCCACTACATGGTTGTTGGTCAGCACATAGCCATCTTTGCTGATCACCACTCCCGAGCCCAATCCCTTTTGTTCGAACTCCTTGGGGACCTGGTCCCCGAAAAATCTCTCAAAGAAATCCCTAAAGGGATCCCTCTCTCCCCTGGGGCCGCGGAAAAACGGTAGAGGGCCTGTCTGAACTTTCTTGCTCACCTGGATGTTGACCACCGTGCGCTTCAGGCCCTCCACCAGATCCGCCAAGGAAGGCAACCCGGCCACCGAAGGCTTACCGGCCGCCCCTGCCTCGGACTCCTTCCAGAAAGCCTTTCCCCAACCCTGGGAAGGAAATCCCGTTAGCCCCAAAAACATCAAGGCCAGAACAAAGGCTCCAGCCGCCAGCTGCTTTCTATTTTCAAGCCTCATCCTGCTTGCCTCCTTTTAGGGGATCTTTAAGACCCCGAGTGCCTTTCCCCTGGGGAGTCTCCCTCCACCCCCCTTTCTCAGTGGAAGGTTGATTCTCCGGGTTAAATCTTCACAGCCTTAACATAGAGCAGGCGAAGATCCGTTAGGAGACCCTCCAGATGTTTCTTCTCCTCTGAAGTAAGATTCCCTTTTGTCTTTTCTTGGATTATCCCCAGGGTGTCTATGAGGTATTTGGCCATCGGCAAATTGCGCTCTCTTTGTTGGGTCTCGGGATTGGGAATCTCACCCAAAAACGTGAGCACCTGGGGAAGGAAAAAGGAAGCCAGGAAGCCAGAAAAGGTTGGCTGCGGGAGGGGTATTTCCCGCGGCTCTTCCTTTGGTCTTTGCTTCTGGGAATCCTGGGGCTCCTGCTTTTGTGCCTTGGGCTCTTGTCCCGAACTCTCTCCTGCTACTTCTTGATTCTCATCCCTG
This sequence comes from uncultured Desulfarculaceae bacterium, assembly GCA_964414345.1. GTDB lineage: Bacteria > Desulfobacterota > Desulfocorpusculales > Desulfocorpusculum > Desulfocorpusculum > Desulfocorpusculum. The sequence goes on along the minus strand of CAYPWF010000006.1, from coordinate 69,642 downwards.
GAAAAGGCCCTTCTGTCCCGCACCACAAAGCCCTGGCCTTGTTGCTCCTCTGCCATGGCTCCTCCTCCCCGCAAGATCTTTTCTTAGACTATAAGTCCTCCCCTTGGGCTTGTCCACCGGGCTCCTTTGGAGGTTCTTTCCCCAGTATCCCCTCCAAGGCCGCCTTGACCCTCTTCAGGCCCAGTTCGTCACCCAAAAAAGCGTATGCCCTTTTGGCATCATTCCATCGGCCCTTTTCCTCGGCTGTACGGGCCAGGCTTCTAAGTTCCTGGGTCCAATCCTCCTGCTGCGGCTGAAGGGTTTCCTGAAAAAGCTGAAAATCTCCCGACTCCACCGCCTCTTGCCTCAAGACCGCCAGGCCCTCTTTGTACCCGGCTCTGAGATAAAAGGCTACGGCGTCGTGGATTCTTTGGGCCTCTCTGTACCTATCTCCCCAGGTCCGCGCCTCCTCCCGGGTTGTCTTGGGAGAAAACAGCTTTTCTTTTTTCTCCAGAAAATCCGGTAACTTCATGGACTTCCTCCCCTCCTGCCAGCTCTTCTTTCCCCCCTGGGAGCTCTCTCCAACAATAGTGGATCCTCTGCAGGACCGTAAGATTCGCCAGTAAGGCCAAAATCCCCACGGCCCAGTCCATTACCTGGAAAAGTGCACCTGCCGCCAGAACCAAGATTCGCTCGGGTCTTTCCATCCAGCCCACAGTGCATCTGGGCAGAAAACATTCTGCCCTGGCCCTGGCATATGGCACAAGAGATGTCCCCACCATGGCCAGACAGCACACACCCACCAGAGCCACATTACCTTGCCCGGCAAAATAGAGCATAACACCGGTAAGCAGAAACAGGTCCGAGTAGCGATCCACGATGGAGTCCAAGAAAGCCCCGAAGTGATTCTCCTTGCCGCGAACTCTGGCCACCCCTCCATCCAGCATATCACAGAGCCCTCCTGCCAGCATAAGAATGCCGGCCAGTGGGAAACTGCCTATCCAAAGCAGCCCTGATGCTGCCAGACTCAAGCCCAGCCCGCTGAAAGTAAGAATGTTTGGGGAAACCCCCATGTGGTTAAGCTTCTCAAAAAGGGGTCTGCCAATTTTTTCCAACTGGCCCTTCACAAATCCGCCTATCAACCTCCACCTCCCAGCTCCAGGGTAAGGTAGTAACCATAGCTGCCTCTTTGCACAAGCAAGGTCACACTCTCACGCCTCAGGGCCCTGGCCATGGCTGTCTGGTAGTCCTCCAAAGAACGGATCTCTTTGTCATTTATTTGTCTGATCAAGTCCCCTTCCCGAATCCCAACACGGTAGGAGAGACTTTGGGGCTCCACACTCTTCACTACTACCCCCGACATGGAATAGGCTCTGCGTTCCTTCCTGGGGGCTTGGTTAACCGCATCCACTTGAAAGCCCAACTGCCTCTCTGCCATGCGCACGGCCTCCTGGGTGGACAAGGATTCGGCCTTTAGCTTCACCTCCATCTCAAAACCGTCCCTCACCACGCCAAGAGAAATCTGGCTGCCCCCTGTGTATGCTGAAAGGGCTTCCAGGAATTCCTGCCTGGAGGTGATTTTACTGGAGCCCACAGAGAAGATCAGATCTCCCTTGCGCAACCCGGCCCTCTGAGCAGGCCCCCCCTGAGCCACTTGAGTCACCAGCACGCCCTTTCTACCCTGAAGGCCGAAGGAACGGGCCAAAGCTTCATCCACGCTCTGCACCTCCACCCCTATCCAGGCTGGGTGGACCTCCCCATGTTCTATGAGTTCCCGCATGATCCGCTTGGCTCTGTCTATGGGTATGGCGAAACCCACTCCCTGGGCCTTCTGGTAGATGGCAGTGTTGATGCCTATCAGCTCCCCATCTATGTTCAGCAGGGGCCCCCCGCTGTTTCCTGGGTTTATGGCGGCATCGGTCTGGATAAAGTCCTTGTAGACTCTGGATTCGGTTCTAATGGAGCGATTCAGCGCACTTATGACCCCGGTGGTGACCGTGTGGGACAGGCCGAAGGGGTTCCCAATGGCGATCACTGTCTCGCCTATCATGAGATCATTGGAGCGGCCCATGGGGATGACCGGTAGTTTTTCCTTGGTCTCTATGAGCAATACGGCCAGGTCCGAAGGGGGATCAGCCCCCACCAGCCTGGCCTGATATTCCCTCTGATCACTCAAGGTGACCTTGATGGAACTTGCTCCCTGCACAACATGCTCGTTGGTGAGAACCATGCCTTTAGGGTCCACTATGACCCCGGAGCCCAGACTGGTCCTGGCTTGGCCCCTAGGAAAAGGGGAAAGAAAGTCCCGGAAGAACTCTTCAAAAAGAGAGTCCCCCCTAAAGCCTGGAAACATGCCAGGACGTCGCTGCATTTCCTGTTCTGTACTTACGTTCACCACAGCCGGGCTGGCCCGCTCCACTGCTTTTACTACAGGGCTTTTTCTTAGTTCCGATGCCTCAAGGCGTGCCCCAAGGCAAAGCAAGGCGATTCCCACCGCTATTGCTTTAAAAAGTATCTTTCCCGCCCCCACTCGGCTCATCCCCTGCCACCCCCCGGCTTTCTTGCCTTGGCCTTTCCGCCCATGCTTTTGAGCTTGTGTAACCTTGGGGAAAAAGTAAGTCATTTTAGGCACCTCTGTCTCATATGTCAAGGAAGGGAAAGCTTTCACCTGCCAGCCTTTACTGCCCGTTTCCCCAAGCAAGCAGACTGCTTGTGCTATACTATTTTCTCAATTGGATCGTAGGCGCCAGAACAAGTTTACGACGCCAGGAAGCCCATGCCCAGTATTTGCCTGCCTGTGCCGGTTCAATGGTGGCCTAGTCCCCATTTTTCAAAGGGACGCCCGTGTGCGGTGGACATGGTGGTAATCCATGCCATAAGCCTCCCCCCAGGGAGCTTCGGGACCGGATATGTCATGGACCTGTTCATGGGCCGGCTTGATCTGCAAGCTCATCCTTCATTTCAAGAGCTGGAGGGACTTAAGGTGTCGGCCCACTTTTTCATTGAGCGAAATGGAACTATTCACCAATTCGTGGACACGGATGACACGGCCTGGCATGCTGGGAAAAGCGAGTTCCAAGGAAGGCAAGGCTGCAATGATTTCTCAGTGGGGATAGAACTGGAAGGGGATCAAGTGACCTCATTCACAGAGCCCCAGTACCTTGCCCTGGAGATTTTGCTTGGAGCTTTGATGAAAGCTTATCCTGCCATCACCCCTGACAGGGTGGTGGGCCATAACCAAGTGGCCCCTGGCAGGAAGTGGGACCCTGGCGCCAAGTTCGACTGGGAAAGACTAAGGCTCATATTGGAGCGCAACAAAGCTCGGGGGTCTTGAGAAAATCTCATGGATGCTTCTCAAGCAGGCCAGCTTCTGATGGTTGGATTCACCCCCCAGGAATTGGGTGAGGTCAGAAGCCTTGCCACCCAGGGGAGATTGGGAGGGGTGATACTGTTTCAGAGAAACGCCACTTCGGCCAAGGAGGCAGCAGATATAACCAAAAGTCTTCTTATCCCCGGCAAGCGGAGACCCTCTTTGATTGTGGCAATGGACCAAGAGCAGGGCAGGGTTTGCAGGATAAGAGAGGGGATGACTCTTTTCCCCGGGCCCTCCCAACTAGGCCTCCTCAACAGACCAGCCACCACCCGCCGAGTGGCCAGATGGGTGGCTTTGGAACTGGCTCTCTTGGGGGTGCATCTGAACCTGGCCCCTGTGGCTGATCTGCCCGAAACCGTTCCGTGGCCACCGATCTTGGAGGGGAGGGCTTTTGGGAGGGATCCAGTGAATGCGGCCAGACATGTGGCCGCTTGGGTGAGAGGTTCCCAGAGAGCAGGGGTTGCCTCCTGCGTCAAGCACTTCCCAGGGCACGGAAGCGTCCCGGGGGACACCCATAGAGAGATCCAGGAAGACCACTCGGAAATGGAAAAGATCCTGAGGCGCCATCTGGTGCCTTTTAGGGCAGCATTTAAGGCAGGGGTGGCATGCGTGATGCTTTCCCACGTCCTATACCCGGCCTTGGATCCCAGTGCCCCTGCAAGTCTTTCTGGTCCGGTGGTAAGAGGTTTGCTCAGAGTGAGAATGGGCTTTCAGGGGCTAGTTCTGACCGATGACCTGGATATGGGGGCTGTGGCCTGCCGCCTTAGCGCCCCGGATGCGGTTCTGGAGGCCATTTGCGCTGGTGCGGATATGGCTTTGGTGGGTAGGAATATGAGGACCGGCCCCAGTATCACCAGCCTTGTAGAGGAGGTGGAAAAGGCGGTTCGCGGCCGCCACATTCCCCCCAAGCAGGTGGGGGAGTCTGTCCGGAAGGTGAAGGCTTTCAAGGCTCTTTGGGCTTCGGAGGTCCCACGGCCTGGGAGTCAGATTCCTTGCAAGGCAGCGGCCAGGCTGGCCGGCAGACTCTTCAGGGAGGTGTCTCTTTGGCCCATGTCATGACGGGGATGGAGAGGCTCCTTGGGAAGCCTCCGGGCTGGTTGAGAAAAGGAGCAAAGGTGGGGCTTTTGGTGCATCCGGCCTCTGTGGATCGGGGGTTGCGACCCGTGGTGGAGGTGTTCTCAAGAGATTTCCCGGGCAGCTTAAGAAAACTCTTTGGCCCGCAGCACGGCCTCTGGGGGGAAAAGCAGGACAACATGATCTTCTCAGAGCATGAGAAGGAAACCCCCTGGGGTGTTCCGGCTTTCAGCCTCTACGGGGATTACCTGGCTCCCACAGAGGAGATGTTGCAAGGGCTGGAGGTGTTGATAGTGGATCTGCAGGATGTGGGCTGCCGGGTTTACACTTACGCGGCCACAATGCTGGGCTGCTTGGAGGCGTGCGCGGCCAATAACCTCAAGCTGGTTGTGACAGACAGGCCCAATCCCTTGGGCGGCGTCCATGTGGAGGGGAACTTGTTGGACTCTGCCATGAAGTCATTTGTGGGTCCCCACCCAATTCCCATGCGGCACGGCTTGACCCTGGGGGAATTGGCCAGACTTCTTGTGGCTGAGTTGGGGCTTGAGGTGGAGCTGGAAGTGGTTTTAATGGAAGGCTGGAGGCGAGACATGTTTTTTGAGGAAACAGGCCTTCCTTGGGTCTTGCCTTCTCCCAACCTTCCAACTCCGGACTCTTGCGTGGTATACCCAGGGCAAGTGCTTCTAGAGGGCACCAATCTCTCGGAAGGAAGGGGCACCACCAGGCCCTTCGAGATCTTCGGGGCCCCGTTTATAGAGCCCTTTTTCTTGCGGGACAGGCTGGAGGAGCTTGGGCTGCCTGGTGTGCGCTTTCGAGCCCTTTACTTCGAGCCTACCCATAACAAGTGGAAGGGTGAGCGTTGCGGTGGGCTTCAGATCCATGTCCTGGACAGGAGAGCCTTCGAGCCTTACTTGACTTCCCTTTGGATAATCCATCTGGTAAGGAGCCACTGGGGGGAGTTTATGAGCTGGAAAGAACCCCCTTATGAGTTTGAGGCCCGGAGGCTCCCCATGGACCTGCTCACAGGGGATCCCAAGATCCGAGAGGGGCTTGAGAAGGGCCTCACCCCTGCGCAACTGCAAGCCCGGTGGAAGCCGGCTCTGGAGGATTGGTTCAACAGAAGGGAGAAGTATCTTGCTTACAGGAACTGAAGTCAGGAAGGTCCATCTGATGGGAATAGGCGGCACCGCCATGGCGGCCCTGGCCGCCATGTTGCAGGAAAAAGGGTTCCAAGTGAGCGGCTCTGACCAGGCTCTTTACCCGCCCATGAGCGATTTTCTGGCCTTGAAGGGAATTCAGGTCAAAGAGGGCTTCTCTCCTGGGAACTTGGAGTGGAATCCGGACCTCGTGGTGGTGGGGAACGCCCTCTCCAGGGGGAATCAGGAGCTGGAAGCTTTGCTGGACAGCAGGATACCCTATCGCTCTTTCCCGGAAGTGCTGAGAAGCTGGTTTCTGGAAGGAAAGCGTTCCTTGGTGGCGGCAGGCACCCACGGCAAGACCACAACTGCTTCCCTGCTTGCCTGGATCCTCCTACAAACAGGTCAGGACCCCTCTTTCCTGGTGGGGGGCATACCAAGGGACTTGGAAGCAGGCTATCGTATAGGGAAGGGGGATTTCTTTGTGGTGGAGGGGGACGAGTATGACACTGCCTTTTTCGACAAACGCCCCAAGTTTCTCCATTACCTGCCCTGGATCGTGACCTTGGGCCCAGTGGAGTACGATCACGCGGACATATATGGAAGCATGGAAGAGATGCTCAGGGCTTACAGGATGCTGCTTCGAGTTCTTCCCAGAAACGGAAGGCTGGTTTTGAACTTGGAGGATCCCCAGGCCAAAACCCTGGCCAGGGAAGCCCCCTGCCGGGTGGTTTGCTGCGGGCTGACCCAGGAAGCCGAGTGGAGGGCTGACAAGATAAGGGTAAAAGAAGGCCGCACCTTGTTCAGAGTTCTTCACGAGGGCATCCCGGTGGGAGAGTGTGATTGGGGGCTGCCGGGGCATCATAATGTCATGAACGGGTTGCTGGCTTTAGGGGCTGCGTGGGAGGCTGGAGTGGAAGCCCAACAGGCCCTCCAAGCCATGCGCGGTTTCAACGGGGTGAAGCGGCGCCTGGAGTTTTTGGGGGAGATAAGAGGGGTGCGTGTGTATGACGATTTCGCCCATCATCCCACGGCCGTAAAGGCGAGCCTGGGCGCTCTGAGGGATCTTTACCCAAAGTCGCCTCTCTGGGCCATCTTCGAACCCAGGAGCAACTCCATGTGCAGGAGGTTCTTCCAGGAGGAATTGCCCGGGGCTTTTTCCCGTGCGGACAGGGTGATCCTGGCCGGGATCCACAGGGCAGAAAGCATTCCAGTCGGGCAACGGCTGGATCCTGTGGAAGTGGTTAAAGCCATCAACAAGACCGGCTCGAGGGCATGGTATTTACCCGAAGTGAAAGAAATAGTGAACCTTGTGGCAGAGCAGTCCCGAGCAGGTGACGTGGTTTGCATTATGAGCAATGGGGGGTTTGGAGGAATCCAGCAGCTTCTCTTGCAGGCTCTGGGAGCCTCATGCTCTGTCTCAGGAAAGAGGGTCTTTTGACCGGCAAGGAGAAATTCATGCTTGGGAGATTCTGTGCAAAATGGATTTTCTTGTGCATACTCTTTTGGTTTTGTGGCTTGGGTGGGGGCTTGGCAGCCTCAGGGCCCAGGGTGGAGAGACTCCCCAACGGGCTCACCCTGATAGTGGATGAGGATCACTCGGCCCCGGTTGCAGCCATACAATACTGGGTCAGGGCAGGAAGCCGTACCGAAACCAAAGAACAAGCCGGGATAACCCACCTCATTGAGCACATGATCTTCAAGGGAACCCAGAAAAGAAAACCGGGGGAGCTGGCCTGGGAAATAGAGAGCTTGGGAGGCTCCATCAACGCCTACACCGGCCCGGACTATACGGTCTACCACGTGACCATTGCCAGCCGTTTTGCCTGGGAGGGATTGGAGGCCCTCACAGACGCCATACAAAACGCCTCTTTTGACTCCCTTGAGCTGGATCAAGAGAAAAAAGTGGTTCTAGAAGAAATAAGAATGGGAGAAGATAGGCCTCAGAGCAGGCTCCAGAAAGCTCTTTTTTCAGAGGTGTACAAGGTTCATCCGTATGGGAGGCCGGTGATCGGGTACCCTGAAACGGTCTCTTCATTGAACCGGGAAGATCTTTTGGCCTACGTGAGAAAGCTCTATGTGCCCAGGAATATGACCCTGATCCTGGCAGGAGATCTGGATGCCACAACAGCTCTTGAGAAGGCAAGAAAGCTTTGGGATCAATGGGAGCGCCCGGCAGGAGCCACGCCTCAAGTGGCGCAGGAGCCTTCCCAGGAAACCATGAGGACCGTGCTTTTGAGACAGGAGGTGTCTGAGGCTCACCTTAGGTTGGTCTTTCCCATCCCAGGGGCTGCGCACCCTGACGTGCCCGCCCTGGACGTGTTGGCCATGATTTTGGGAGACGGGGAGAGTTCCAGGCTGGAACAGAAGCTCAGGAGCCAAGGGAACCTGGTCTACTCCGTGGGGGCGGAGAGCTATACTCCCTTGGATCCCGGCCTTTTCCTGGTGCATGCAAGACTGGACCCCAGGAATCTTGACTCTGCAGTGAGGCTCAGCCTTGAGGAAATCCAGCAGGTGAAAACCTCCGGAGTCTCTTCAAAGGAACTGGAAAAGGCCCGCCTTCAAGTGGAGGCCTCCTTGATCCGTGCCAGGGAAACCATGGCTGGAAAGGCAAGGCTGCTGGGTCAGTTCCTGATGTTGCAAGGGGATATCTCCAAAGAAAAAGAATACCTGGAGGCCGTAAGAAAGGTAAGCTCAGAGGAGCTCAAGCGCGTGGCTGCCAAGTACCTCTCGGCCGAGCGCTTGACGGTTGGAGTGCTTCTGCCTCGGGAAATCCCGGAAGAAATGGGGCAGGAACGACTTAGGGAATTAGCTCAGCAGGCCTTGGAGAAGAAACTCCAAGCCCCCCAGGAGGCTTCGGCTCCTGCTTCTGTCTCTACGCACAGGGAAGTGCTTCCCAATGGTCTTACCCTTTTGGTCAGGGAGTCCCGCCAAGTCCCCACAGTTGCGGTCAGGGCAGTGTTCCTGGGGGGATCCAGGTTCGAGACCCCACAGACCGCGGGTATCAGCAAAGTGGTTGCTCACATGCTCACCAGGGGGACCACTAGCCGTTCCGCCCAAGACCTGGCCCAGGAGGTGGAGGCCATGGCAGGCTCCCTGGAGGGCTTTTCTGGAAGAAACAGCTTGGGGCTTCAGGCTGACTTCTTGGGCCGGTTTTTCCCCCAGGCAATGGAACTCTTAAGCGATGTGCTGATGAACCCAACCTTTCCAGAGCAGGAGCTGGAAAAGGAAAGGCCCCGGCTGATTGCTTCTGTGCGAAGGGAGAAGGATCAGCCCACCCGCCAGGTGATGCGGATTTTTTCCGAGACTCTTTTCAAGGTTCACCCATACGGGCTGCGCCCGGAAGGCACAGAGGAATCCCTTGGCGCTATGACAAGCAGTGACCTCAAAACATTTGCCTCCAGATGGTTGGTTCCCTCCAACGGGGTGGTCTCTGTGGTGGGGGATGTGAGTCTGGATGAGGCTCGCAAGTGGGTGAAACGCTTCTTGGGAGGCTGGAGCTCCGAGGGTTTTTTGGCTCCTTTTGTCCCGCAGGAACCACCTTTGGAAGGAGCCCGTGAGCTGCGCCAGGAAGCCCCCTTGCAGCAAGTGCATATTGTTCTCGGATTCCCAGGGACAACTCTTCAGAGTCCAGACCGTTTCGCCTTGGAGGTCCTGGACACCATCCTGTCGGGGCAAGGAGGAAGGCTTTTTAGGGAACTTAGGGATCGCAGGGGTCTTGCCTATTCGGTAACATCCTTCTCGCAGACTGGACTTGACCCTGGTTATTTCGGAACATACATAGCCACCTCGCCCCAAAACCTGGAAAGCGCCCTGGTAGGCCTCAGAAAGGAACTCCAGGAGGTGGCCAGCCAGGAAGTCTCTCCAGAGGAGCTGGAGAGGGCCAAGAGGAACATAGTGGGGAATTACGAAATCGGCCAGCAAACCCACGCTGCCCAGGCCATGAGCCTGGCCCTGGATGAAAGATACGGGCTGGGATACGATTTCGGGTCTCAGTATCTAAGGTCCATTCAGGAGGTGACCTCCAGGCAGGTGCTGGAGGCAGCCCGCAATTATCTTAATTTTGATCGCTCGGTGACGGTGGTGCTGGGCCAGGGTCCTTGACGGGCCGAGGGGTTTTTGATAGGGTTTACCAACTTGAGAGAAGGGGCCTGCTTTTGCAGACGATGCAAGGTCCCGTTCAGCTTTGGTCCCGGCGTACAGCACAGGCTGGATTCTGTGGAGGTACAGGATCGAGATGAAGAGGATCCGAACGGGTATAATCGGGGTCGGGAATTGTGCCAGCTCCCTGGTACAGGGGAGATTCTATTATGCAGACACCCAGGCTGAGATTCCCGGGCTCATAACTCGCAATTTTGCGGGCTACCACGCCTCGAGCATCCAGTTCGTAGCAGCCTTTGATGTGGATAGCAGGAAGGTGGGTATGGATCTCTCAGAGGCCATTTTCGCCCAACCCAATTGCACCACAGTCTTCCAAAAAGAAGTCCCTTTCCTGGATGTGCCTGTGGAGATGGGCTTTGTGATAGACAGCATCCCTCAGCACGCAGGAGTCTATCCCGAGGCGGAACGTTTTGATCCCCTTCCCCAGCGTTACCGCAACGAGAGGGAAGCGCGAAAAGCCATTGTGCAGATCCTTAGGGAGCGACAGGTGGAGGTGCTCATTAATTACCTTCCGGTGGGGAGCGAGCGCAACACCTATTTTTATGCAGACTGCGCCTTGGAAGCAGGCTGTGCGCTGGTAAATGCCATTCCCGTGTTTGTGTGCAAGGAGTACGGCGAGCGGTTTCGACAGGCAGGGCTTCCGGTCCTGGGGGACGACGTCAAGAGCCAGGTGGGCGCTACCATTATTCACCGAGTCCTGACAAGGCTGTTCGAAGACAGGGGCATGCCTGTTCGCAGGACATACCAGCTAAATGTCGGGGGCAACACGGATTTCCTGAACATGTTGGACAGAAGCCGGCTCCAGAGCAAAAAGCAGAGTAAAACCCAGGCCGTCACTAGCCAGATGAACGGCGGGCCCAAGGACCCGCGTTTGGTGCACGTCGGTCCCAGCGACTACGTGCCCTGGCTAAGGGATAACAAGTTGTGTTTTCTTAGAATCGAGGCCGAACACTTCGGTGGGATACCCATGCATGTGGAGGTGCGCCTCTCGGTGGAGGACTCTCCCAACTCGGCCGGGGTCATCATGGATGCTGTTAGGGCAGCCAAAGTGGCTCTGGACAGGGGGCTTTCAGGACCCATTGAGGAAGCCAGTGCTTATCTTTTCAAGTCACCTCCCGTTCAGTATGATGATGCCATGGCCCGCGAGATGCTCAGACGTTTTGCAGAGCCGACCTTCCAGGCCAAAGTGGTGGTTAAATCCGGCGCCTAAAGCCTGCGCCTCACAGGGCCGGGCTGTTGGCTCACCCCTAAGTTTGGGGGACCGATCCGGATCCTTCGGATGCATTCCCTTTAGTGCCGAGGTCACATGGAAATATCACAGGTGGATGTGCTTGTGGTGGGAGCCGGGGCTGCTGGCCTGAGAGCAGCCATAGAGGCTGCCAAGGAAGGCTCATGTGTGCTTGTGCTTTGCAAGGGAGCACCCGGAGGAGGCACCTCCACGGTTTTGAGTGGAGGGGTGTTCCGCGGAGCTTCACAGGGCAAAGACCCAGGCTCACATCGCTTGGACACTCTGAGGGCCGGCAGAGGACTCAATAACATTGCTTTGGTTGAAATCTTGGTGCAGGAATCCCCGGTCAGGTTGCAAGAACTCTTGGATTGGGGGCTGCAAGCTGAAACAAGGGGAGGGTTTCTCTTTGCCAGTGGGGCCGCTCCGGTGTGGGGAAAGCCCATTTTGGAGTGTTTGATGGCCAAGGCTCGCCAGGCAGGCGTGCGCTTCATGGGCTCCACCGTGCTGGCCTCCATATGCCCCACAGAAGCTGGGTTGGGTGCCCTGGCTTACAGAATCAAGGATGGAAAGTGGCTGGGTTTAAGGTGCAAAGCCTTGATCCTGGCCACAGGAGGCGCGGCCGCCCTTTACGCCCGCCACGACAATCCCCAAAGCATGCTTGGCCAGGGACACTGCCTGGCCTTGGAGGCAGGAGCAGAGCTTCAGGACATGGAGTTCGTGCAGTTCTATCCTTTGGGTCTGGCCGAGCCCGGGCTCCCGAGCCTCCTTATCCCTCCTCGCCTGGCTGACAAGGGAGTGCTTAGCAACGGGCAGGGGGAGGATATACTTCTCAAGCACAGCATTCTGGAAAGGCCGGCTGCAGAGCGGGCAAGGGACAAGCTCTCCCAGGCAATTTTTTCAGAGCTCAGGGAGCAGGGGGAAGTCTGGCTGGATCTGCGGGGAGTCAGCAAGAAGGATTGGATGGAGGATCCCCTGTCGGCTTCTTCTGTTCATCTCTTGGGGGAGCGTTTCGGTGGTTTCAGGCGACCTCTGAGGGTGGCTCCCATGGCTCACTTCCTCATGGGCGGGATAAGCACAGAGGAACATGGTGCCACCCATGTGCCGGGCCTTTTCGCGGCTGGGGAGGCGGCCGGGGGGCTTCATGGAGCCAACCGTTTGGGAGGAAATGCCTTGGCTGAAACCCTGGTTTTCGGGGCCAGAGCCGGAAGGGGGGCAGCCACGTGGGCCCAAGGAGCCAAGAAGTTACAGGATATGGAGCCCCTTTTGGAAAAAGCCCTTCAGAGGCTTCTCTGCTCTTCTGGGAGAAGCTCGGCCCCAGGCCCAAAGGATGGGTTGGAAAGGCTTCGCAAGTGCATGTGGGAGAAAGGCGGGATCCTCAGGAACAGGAAGGGTCTGCAAGAGGCCCTGGCTCTTTTGGGGGGGAGCGGCTGGGAGCCCGAGCTGCCGCCCGATTCCTCGCAGCCCTTAGAGCTTACCCGCAGGCTGGAACTTCGCATGGGGATTCGCACGGCTGTTTTGATCCTGAAGGCAGCCCTGAAAAGGGAAGAGAGTAGGGGGGCTCATTTCAGGGAGGATTTCCCTGAGCAGGACGACCGGAATTGGCTGGGGCACCTGAAGGTCAAACTAGACAAAGAAGGATCTGAGAACTGGAGTTTCCAGCCTGTAGGGCATTGGGAGGCATCCGGGCCATGATCTTCATTGGAGGGGTTCAGCCCAAGACAAGAAACCTTGAGGGAGTACCCAGGACCTGCCCTTCCTGCGGAAGCCCCCAGGCCTTCTTGAAACAAACGGACCATTACATCAGCTTGTTTTTCATTCCGCTTATACCCATCTCCAGGGGCAAACCTTTCCTGGCCTGCGAGGCTTGCGGAAGGGTTGCACAGGAGGGAGGGGACCCGCTGGAGGAGCTCAGGGCGGGCATGAGAAGGATTTGTCCGGGCTGCGGGGAAAGGATGGATCCGGGGTTCCGGTTCTGCCCTTTCTGCGGGAAAAGACTCTGATGAGCTTATCCGTGGAGTCCACTATGGGCAATACAAGAAAAGCTATCTTTGTCTTGGCTTTCTTGCTGCTTGCGTTCATCTGGATTTTTCCTTCCTGGGTCTATGTGCTGGACGGCCCGGATTTTGCCTTTAGAGCCAAGATAGGCTCCTCATGGCTCTGGGCTCCTCCCATGCCTTACGGGGTCGCTCTGGATTGGGGCAAGAACCTGGTTTTCAGCCTTGGGGTGATCCTGCTGAGCGCTGCTTTGTGCCTCTGGGCTTCTCTGGTGAACAAGAGTTACAAAAGCATATAACCGCCAGTCCCGCATCCTTTACTATTCGATGAGAACCCGCATCAGATCTCCCTGGACATATGTGAGCCGTGGATGTTACAAGGGTGTCATGAAACGGAAATACCCATCTTGCCCAATACCTGCGGTGGGCGCAGTGGTGCTGGAGGGGGACAGAGTCTTACTGGTGAAACGCGCCAAAGAACCCGGTAAAGGCACCTGGAGCATTCCCGGAGGGGTGGTGGGACTTGGTGAAGGGCTAAGGCAGGCTCTAAGAAGAGAAATTCTTGAGGAGACGGGCCTCTTGGTGAAACCCTTGGGTTTGGTGGATGTGGCTGAGAGGATTCTTATGGAAGGCCACAGGGTGCAATACCACTACATCATCCTGGATTATGTCTGTATTGTTGAGGGAGGCAGCCTCCACTCCTCTAGTGACGCTCAAGAAGCTCGCTGGTTTCTTCCGGAGGAGATCCCCGATCTGGGCCTCCATCCCCAGGCACTTCAAATAATAGAGAAAGCAAGGCAAATTCGCGGGAAGATTCCTGATGCTGAATCCTAAAGCAAAGTTGGGGGAGGGGGCGGCCCCAGCAGGCGATTCAGAGGTCCTGGTAAGACAGGCTGGGGTTCCCATCTGGAACAGGCTGCCGCTGAAGGCTTGCAAAAAAGGGCTCGGGAGGATTGCACTGCGCTAAGGAGAGAGGCTTTTGGGAGCTTGGGTGAAAAAGCTTGGTTTTTGAGAAACCGCGCCTCTTGGGGGAGGCCGGGCTTTGCCTTACATCGGAGATTGGTTCTTATGGCCCACAGTGAAGAGCTTCGCAGGATCATTCAACGCATTGACCACAAGGGTTACAAGGCTTACCAGGAGCTGGCAGGCTCGTACGAGTTTGCGGGTTTTCAGTTGGTAGTGGATCACGTTCAGGGAGATCCTTTTGCCTCTCCCTCCCGCATGAAGATCTTGGTGCCCTGGGAAAAGGCCCCTTTTGACAAGTGGCTGGTGGCCAACAGGAGCCGCCGAGTGGGTTTCAGGGATTTTTTGACAAGGGCTTTTCACGAGGCCATCCTCACCCACAGCAAGGGAAGAAGAGGCATGGGCCACAGCGGCCTGATTTCCATAGACAAGCCAGGTCAGGAAATCTTGGACCGCTCCTCTGTTCTGGTCTCACAAGAGGGCTTGGAGGTGAGATTCGTTGTGGGGCTTCCAGCGGAGGGGCGCACCATTCTGGGCAGGGAGGCCCAGGAGATGCTTCTAGGAGAGGTCCCTCGAATAGTGGAGGCTTCTCTGAGGCCCCGGAATCTGAACCTCGGGAAACTGAAAGAGCATGTGGCCTGCTCGGAGGACCAGGATGCTATGAGGGAACAACTGGAAGGTATGGGCCTGGTGGCTTTTCTGGCTGAGGGCTCCATCCTTCCCAGAAGGAGCGGAGTGGACGAGAGGCCGCTGGGCTGTGCTCCCCAAGACGCAAAAGTGGTCCTGTTTCAGCCTCCTCCTACTATGGAAGTCACACTTCAAAGGCCCAACCAGGGACCGGCAAGGGGCATGGGGATTCCCACGGGTGTGAGCTTAATCGTGGGAGGAGGGTTCCATGGGAAGTCCACGCTTCTGCAGGCCTTGGAACGCTCGGTTTACAACCACGTGCCCGGAGACGGAAGAGAGGGGGTGGTGACCCATTCCTCAGCTGTGAAGATCCGGGCCGAGGACGGCCGCTTTGTAGCAGGTGTGGATATATCACCCTTCATCAAGAACTTGCCATTTGGGAAGGACACCAGGAGCTTCTCCACTGAGAATGCAAGCGGCTCCACATCCCAGGCAGCCAACATAATGGAAGCCTTGGAAGCCGGGGCAAAGCTGCTTCTAATGGACGAGGACACCTCAGCCACGAATTTCATGATCAGAGACAGGAGGATGCAGGCCTTGGTCTCAAAGGACCGGGAACCCATCACTCCCTTCATAGACAGGGTAAGGCAGATTTACAAGGAGCTTGGGGTTTCCACGGTTCTGGTAATGGGCGGCTGCGGGGATTACCTGGATGTAGCCGACAGGGTAATCCTCATGGATCATTACAGGCCCTTGGACGTAACAAAGGAGGCAGCCCGAATTAGTCAGGAGTTCAGCTCGGGCAGGAGCCCGGAGGTAGAAGGGGACTTCGGTCGTGTGGCGCACAGAATTCCCATGAGGGAGAGTTTTCAGGCCCGAAGGGGTGCCAGGGAAGTCAAGATAGATGTGAGAGGTCTGAAACAAATAGTATATGGTTCCACGCCCATAGACTTGGAACGGGTGGAGCAGCTTGTGGACCAGAGCCAGACTCGGGCCTTGGGAGAACTGATTCACTGTTTTGCCACCCGCTATGCCGATGGCCGAACCTGTCTTAGAGAGGCTCTGGAGAGGCTCTTCCAGGAGCTGGAGGTGGTGGGTTTTGATGCACTGGGGCCTCGCAAGGCCGGTAACCTTGCACTGCCCAGAGCGCAGGAGCTGGCTGCTGCCATAAACCGCATGAGAACCCTCAAGGTGAGACAGAGATGACTACAGAACAAACCCTTGAGCTTCTTCAAAGGGCCATGGAGGAAATAGGCCGTGAGGAAGCACCCCTGCAAGACTGGGTGCAATTGACCAAAGAGGAGCTTTTCTTGCTGGCCAAGATGGCCGAGGCTGTGGAGTTCCCGCCGGGTTGGGAGATTTTCAGGGAAGGGGATCCCGGAGACGCCTTGTACCTGGTGGGGAAGGGAAAGGTAAGCGTTCTGAAGGCAGGGGAGGAGGAGGATTCCCCGCAGCAGCTGCTTATGGAGCTAGGCCCACCTGCTATCTTGGGGGAGATGTCCCTCCTAGATTTGGCCCCCAGATCAGCCACCCTAAAGGTTTCTGGGGAAGAGCCAGCCACCTTGCTTCGCATATCCAGGGAGCAATTTCATGAACTTCTGGCCAGCTCTTCCCCCCTGGCCCTCAAGCTGACTTACAGATTGGCGCGTCTGCTAAGCCACCGGCTCAGGACTTCCAACGTGGAACGTTTGCGCCTGGAGAGGGATCGTCTCAGGGAAGAAGTCCGGGAACTTCGCAGGCAGGTGCACGGTAGATACGCCTTGGAAGGGATAGTTGGGACCAGTGCAGCCATGCGCAAGGTGTTCGACCTGTTGCAGAAAGTGTTGCCCAGCTCCATCACGGTCTTGATCCAGGGGGAAACAGGCACCGGCAAGGAACTGGTTGCCAGGGCGTTGCATTACAACGGTCCTAGAAGGGAAAAACCCTTCATGGCGGTAAACTGCGCTACCCTGCATAAGGAACTCTTGGAAAGCGAGCTTTTCGGACACGAAAAAGGGGCCTTCACAGGGGCGGACCACCGTCACATAGGCAGACTGGAGAGATCCCACGGCGGAACACTGTTCCTAGACGAAATCGGGGATATGCACCCTTCTATTCAGGCCAAGCTGCTTAGGGTGCTTCAGGAGAAATGCTTCGAGAGGTTAGGTGGCACGGAGACCATAAGGGTGGACGTAAGACTCATTGCAGCCACCAACAAGGATCTTCTAAGCGCTGATCCTGAGATGAGTTTTCGCAAGGATCTTTATTACCGTATCAGCGTGCTCACCGTACAACTTCCCCCCTTGCGTGAAAGAAGAGAGGACATACCGCTCTTGGCAGAGCACTTTCTTCAGCGCTACCTGCCTGCTGATAGTCCCATCCGCGGTTTCCACAGGGAGGCTGTTAAGGCTTTACAATCCCACCCTTGGCCCGGGAATGTCCGGGAGCTTGAAAACGTCATTCAGAGGGCCACCCTCATAGCCCAGGGGCCCCTCATAGGCCCTGAGGAGCTTCTATTGGAAGAAACTCCCCAGGCTGAACAAAGAACCTTTGTGGGAACGGATCTGGATTTGGAACGCTTGGAGATGGAAGCCATTCGGGAAGCCTTACGCAGAACCAACGGGGTGCAGGTGGACGCCGCCAGACTCTTGGGAGTCACAAGGAGGGTGCTGCATTACAAGCTGCGAAAACACGGGCTCACCTCTGAGCCGCCTTATTGATCAAGGCCCCCTCCCGAATCCATTTAGCCAAAACAGGGAATTCTTCTTCTGCCCACCTGGGGGAGGTCCTAAGAATTGCAAACATTGAAAAAAGACTATCCAGCACCTCCAGCCCTTTCTCCACCAGCTTGACCCTTTCAAAGAAGACCCCATCTGGATCCTCCCCGAGATCCGCTGGAGAGGCAGGTAAGCTCATGGATTGGAAGCTTAGCCTGCCTGCTTCCCATCCGAAACTCCACTCATCCTCCCCCAAACTCATTCGGAAACGGGCCTTGGTCACCTTCTTGCCCTGAGCCAAAGCGAAACGGGCCTCTTTGAGGCCAGGATTCTGGCCTGAACAGCTAACCCTTTCCGACCGATCCTCTTCCTGGGACTCCAAGGTGACCTTGTTCTCCAGCCATATTTCCATATGCCCAAGGCCTTTCAGTTCCAGGGTTCCATCCCCCTGGTCACTCTTGAACCAAAGCCAGGTCAGAAACTCCTGCCCAAGGAAGCTCCATCTTGATATTTGTTCTGCCAATTCCACGGGCTTTACTCTCCTGCGAGGAGCCAGGGCTTAATCCCGCCGAGGGTGACCGGATCCTGGCCCTGCTTCTTGAAGAGCCTCGACATCATCTCGTATGGGTACAAAGGCACGGCCCTAAGCCCAAAGGTCTTCTGGAAGTGCTCGGCAAAAACATCGCAGAGGGCCGGCTGGGTGCTGCCGAACAGGATGGAACCTGTCTTGAGATTCCAGACCACTTCGTAGCTGTTGGATTTGGGAATGGCCCTGCGCATTAGTTTCCATCTTACCTGTTCCTGAATCTCCTTTCTGCGCTCTTTGGGCAGAAACCCAATACCCTCTTTCTTGGCCGCCTCCCTTTGAGCCGCAAGAGCATGCTGGCGAACCACTTTGGCCGGAACCACCCTGGTGTCCACCCTGAGGGCCAAAGTTAAATATCCCTCCTTGAAAAACCCATCTCCCAGAAACTCGGCATCCAAAGGATCCATCATGTCCACCCAACCCACTGAGCGCTCCTGGTCAGAGTACTCATCCAGCTCCTGGAAACAGAACCTGCGGATCCTCCCCGGGAAATCCTCACGGTAATTGGGGGGAAATTCCCCCTCTGCAACAAAACGGGAGAAGCTTACACCCCCTTTCAGAAATCCCATAAGTAGCCCTCCAAAGCTTGTAAAATCTCTGGTTTCATCTTGCCAGGGACGCTTGGTGGTTACCCTCATACTTGGGTGATGGCTGAGAGCTTCCAAGAATGGGGGCCCACTTGGCGGGTGAAAGTCCAGTACTCCTCGAACTTGACCGGATCTCTGTCACTGCCTGAGACTAAACGGCCTGTAGACTCATCCACTGTGTAATCAAGGAGATTGGCCCGGATTCTGACTGTAATGAAATCCTGTCCCGACTCCTGCCAGACCTCCACTGGCTCAACTGTTCTGACCGCCACGTTCTCCAACTTGTTGATCCTTCCCTGAGCCCTTAGGTCTTCCACCTGCTTCTGGAGGATCATGAACATCTCCTCTGTCAAGAACTGCCTTGCTTGAGCCATATCCCTTTGAGCCCAAGCTGCCTGAATCTTGAAGAAGATGTCCATGGCTTCTTCCTTGAAGCCCTCCAGCTGGAACCCTGGATCCATCTGCTGGATATGGCTCAGCCCTATCAGAACATTCTGGTCGGTTGCGTCTTCCTGGTACGCAACCCCCTGGGCCTCCACCCTCACGGGTTCAGCGGCCTGGGAGACACTCTGATATGAAGAATATGAAGCTGGTCCTGAGGCCATCCGCTTCCTTTTCACCACAAACCAGTAAATCCCGTAAAGCAAGGCTCCGATCAGGATCAGATCAAAAAGGCCTGGGCCACCCCAGCCGCCCATGCCGGGGCCCCCGAATCCCAGGCTCCTAAATAGCATCCCACCGATGAGACCTCCCAAGAGCCCTCCTGCAAGCCCGTGCCAAAAGGGACTGCGCGAAGGAGAGGCAGGCGGTGGACCGGGTGCGTACTGCCGCTGCTGCTGAGAGGGCTGGGACTGGGAGGGTGCAGAATAGGATCTGGAGGGCGGTGACATAGGTCTAGAGCCCCTGCTACCTGCGCTTCCTCCAGACCCTGCCCTGGCCAATGCTTCCATTTCCATCCCGCAAAGAAACATCAATGCCAGGACCGCCACCCAAGCAGCCCTGGCCAACCACCTAAAACCTAGCATCTTCCTTTCCCTCCTAAGCAGGCTGTCCTTGGAGACTCAAGGATGTTGGGTAACCGAACACCCCTGGATTTCTACTTTGCCTGTTGAGGCTGCCGCGGATCCCCAGGAAGACTTTCTCCAAATCCCCTGGGGGAGACAACGAGGCGATTGGTTCTGACATTATCCGCCCCTTGGGTGTGTGTCAAGACAGAACCCATTAAGAGGCCTTGGGGGTTCGCAGGGACGCGCTTCGGCGCCTCTGGAAAGTGAGGGCCCGCCTACCCCAAGACTTCCCATTGCGGGCGCCCACGCTGGGGCCGCAGCGCCGGTCTGAGTTTTTTGTTGCATAGACCTGGGCTCCATGCATGCAAGAAGAAAACCACTTTTGGGGCAGCTTTTTCCCAACAAGCCTGGATTCGGCTTAACCTATTGTGCCCAAGCTCTTGGGCAGCAATAATGGTTACCGGCTCATGAAAGGGGATGGCGCATTGAGAAACGTTTGGTTCAACAATATGGCCTGGATGATCCTTTGGAACTGTATTGTTTTGGCCTTTCCCCTTTACTCTTGGGCCGAATATGACCCCTTCTCCATCCGTGCTTCCAGTCAGGTGGAGGAACCGGTGTATGATCTGGTGATTCGCGGTGGGCTCATCTATGACGGAACAGGTGCCCCTCCATGGATTGGGGACTTAGGGCTCCGAGGGGACAGAATCATTGAGGTGGCCCCATCTATTACAGGCCTGAGTTCAAAGGAAATACAGGCAGAAGGACTGGCCGTGGCCCCTGGTTTCATCAACATGCTTAGCTGGGCCACGGAGTCGCTCCTGGTGGACGGCCGCTCCCAGAGTGACATCCGCCAAGGGGTGACCTTGGAGCTCTTTGGTGAGGGTCGCTCCATGGGGCCCCTCAACGAGGCCATGCGCCGGGAGATGCTCAGGAGCCAAGGCACTCTGAAATACGATGTTTCTTGGAGGAGCCTGGGAGAGTACTTGGAACACCTGGCACAAAAGGGGGTCTCCCCCAATGTGGCCTCCCTGGTTGGGGCCACCACCGTGCGAACTCACGTCATGGGTGAAAGCCCCAGGAGGCCCTCTCCCCGAGAATTACAAAGCATGTGCCATCTAGTAGCCCAGGCCATGGAGGAAGGTGCCATGGGCCTGGGAAGCGCCTTGATCTATACACCCGGGGCATATGCCAACACAGAAGAGCTCATGGCGCTGGCCAAGGTGGTGGCCAAGTACGGCGGGATTTACATGTCTCACGTGCGAAACGAGGGGGGTGGGCTCCTGGAGGCCCTGGAGGAATTGATCAGCATCTCCAGAGAAACAGGGGTAAGAGCCGAGATCTACCACCTCAAGGCCGCAGGAAGGGAGAATTGGGGAAAGATGGAGGAGGCCATAGCCCTCATAGAGAAGGCAAGGGCTGAGGGTCTTCCCATAACGGCCAACATGTATACCTACAATGCCAGCTCCACCTCCCTGGACGTGCTCCTTCCCCGCTGGGTGCACAAAGGGGGCACACAGGCCATGCTCAGAAGGCTCAAGGACAAGACGGCCAGAGCAAGAATCCTTAGGGAGCTAAAGCTCAGGGAACCCGAAGGCATTCTTCTTTTGAATCTTCGGAAAGAATCCCTCAAGCCTCTCTCCGGAAAGAGCCTGGTGGAAGTCGCCCAACTTTGGGGGGTAAGCCCTGAGGAAGCCCTTTGCGAGCTGGTCCTTAAGGACGAAGGCGGAGTCAAGATGCTCCGCTTTACCATCTCAGAGGAGAACATCAGGAAGCAGATCCAGCTTCCCTGGGTCAGCTTCGGCTCTGACGGGGGATCCTTCTCCACAGAGGATCCTTTTGTTCGCTTCAGCACCCACCCCAGGGCATTTGGCAACTTCGCCCGCCTCCTGGGAAGGTACGTGCGGGAGGAGAGGCTGATACCCTTGGAGGAGGCTATCCGGAGGCTCACCTCACTTCCTGCCTCCAACCTGCGGCTTCGAGACCGGGGGGCCCTCAAGCCGGGCTATTTCGCCGACATAGTAGTCTTCGACCCTGAGCTTATCCAGGACCATGCCACCTATCAGGAGCCCCACAGGTACGCCACAGGGGTCCTCCACGTTTTCGTAAACGGGGTTCAGGTGCTAAGAAACGGCGAGCACACAGGGGCCACCCCAGGCCGGGTGGTGAGGGGGCCGGGCTGGACGCCCCCATAGCCTGATTCTTTAGCCTGCTTTTTAGGGCCTTCGACTGGGGGAGTTTAAGCTGCCCGGGCATTGACCTTAGCCCACAGGTTGGCTAGAATCTTTACTGTGATTTGGAAGATCCCCTCCTGGGGGGATCCGGCTTGGGAAGAGACCCCGGGGTATACGCTCCCCGGGGTCTTCTCTGTTGGGACCGGAAATCCGCCAGCCGACTGTGGGGTGGAGAATGAAACTGCTTCCCGTGTTGCTGCTAGTTTTTTCCAATCTTTTCATGACTTATGCCTGGTACGGGCATCTTAAGGACATGCGGGCCAAGCCCCTTGTTCTGGTAATAGCCCTGAGCTGGAGCATAGCCTTTTTTGAGTATTGTCTTCAGGTCCCTGCCAATAGGTTGGGCAGCGCTTACTTCACCCTCCCTCAGCTCAAGGTGATCCAGGAGATAGTGGCTATGTTGGTCTTTGCGGGCTTCTGCTTTTTTTACATGCGCCAGAGCCTTACATGGGACTTTCTTTGGGCCAGTCTGTGTCTGGCAGGGGCCGCCTTTTTCATGTTCCGTCACCTGAGCCCGCAATAAAGTTCCGGATCCGGTGCAAAGCAAGCTCAGGCCGAAAATCAGCACAGAAGCCTAACCGGCAAAAAAAGGGCCCCTCTTGGCCCGGAGAGCCTGTGGGATTATTCTTAAGAACAGGCCATGGGTTAAGGCCAGTACAGACATGAAGTCCTGCTGGAGGTTCAAATGCGTTGCAAGAGGCATCCGGAACATGAGGCCATGGCGCTGTGCGAGAAGTTCCAGGTGGGATATTGCCACCTATGCTGCGAGGACCCCGAGCTCCCTGAGGGGTGCCAGTGCTCGAGCCCCAACGTGCACTGCCAGTTCAGAACCAGGTGCATAGTGTGGGAGATGTCCAAGAAGAGGCGAAGAAGGCTTCTCGAGGCTCAGGGCTGAGGATCAAAATCCTTGGTCTTTCCATATGGAGGAAGCAAGAATGCAGTCTGCCGGGTTACGTGTGAACGGTTTGCGCCTCAGGGAATCCCTGGAGGCAATGGCCCGAATCGGAGCCACACCGGGCGGTGGCATGCACAGGCTGGCCCTGAGCCATGAGGATAGGCAGGCCAGGGACCTTCTTGTGAGTTGGCTTAAGGAATTGGGACTGCAGGTCACTGTGGACCAGATGGGCAACATCTTTGGCAAGAAGGCCGGGATGCGCCAGGAGCTGCCCCCGGTGCTCATGGGCTCCCACCTGGACACACAGCCCTTTGGGGGCAGGTTCGACGGCGTGCTGGGGGTGATGGGGGCCCTGGAAGTCATGCGCACCTTGCATGAGCACGGGGTCCAGACCCTGAGGCCCCTGGTCATCTGCAACTGGACCAATGAGGAGGGTTCGCGCTTCAGTCCAGCCATGATGGGATCCGGGGTATGGATCGGAAAGCTCGAGCAGGAACAGGTCTACGGCCGCAGGGATGCCCGGGGTCGCGGCGTTGAGGAGGAGCTCCGGCGCATAGGGTACCTGGGGGAAACCCCATGCCGGGCTTTCCCGGTGCATGCTTACTATGAGCTCCACGTGGAGCAAGGGCCCGTGCTGGACAGGATGGGCGTGCCCATTGGGGTGCCCCGGGGAATAGTCTCCATCCACTGGTATCAGGTGTTGGTGGAAGGAGAGAGCAACCAGGTGGGTCCCACCCCCATGGAGGGTCGCCACGATGCCCTGTGCTGTGCTGCGGAAATGATCCTCCGGGTGGAGGAAGTGGCCCTCGGCAAGGCAGGGAATTTGGTGGCCACTGTGGGACGCCTGGAGAACCACCCCAACTCTCCCAACATCATCCCTGGAAGGGTCCGATTCACAGTGGATATCCGTTCCTGGGACGACCTACTCGCCCTGCAGGCGTGGAATGAGATGGAGGAGGAGTTCCGGGAGCTGGCCCCCCGCAGGGGCTGCTCGGTGAGCCCAGAGATAACCTGGAGGGTTGATCACGTTGAGTTCGACCAGAGGCTGGTCCATTTGGTGAGGGACAGTGCCCAGGCCCTGGGCTACCAGACCCATGACATGATAAGCGGTGCCGGCCACGATGCCAGCTACATGGCCATGGTGGCCCCCACGGCCATGATCTTCGTGCCCAGCCTCGGGGGTAGGAGCCACGTGGAGGTGGAAAGCACCAGCTGGGAGCACTGCGAGGCTGGAGCCAACGTGCTCCTACAATGCGCCCTGGCCTCGGCCCAGGAAGGGGAAGGGGCAAGCTAGCCCGGCCTCGCTTTCCAAGGCCAAGGCTCAAGCCCAAGGCCTGGGGGGGCGTGGCCCAGGATCCAGGCGCCTCACCCCCCGTCGATCACCGGGAGGAGTTCCACCCGATCGCCTGGCCCAGGACAGCCGGCAAGCGGTAAGTACTCACCATTGACCAGGGCCACCATGATCTGGTCCTGTGGAACCCCCAGGTCATTTGCCCACTCGGCCAGGGTCTTGCCCGCTTTCCAGGGCAGTTCCACCTGAGCCCTGCCCAGGGGCTCGTATCTCCAGAGATGTCCGTGAAGCCGGATAAATAGGGTGGCTCTTGCCATCTTCAACCCAGAGTCCACTCCAGTCCAAGCTCCCTCAGCCTCTCCCTGGTGGGAACGCCCTCCTCGCTCCAGCCTCGAAGGCCGTAATACTCGTGGAGCATCTTTCCGAGGTGCGGCAAGACCCCCTTTGCCCTGCCGTCGGGCCTGGGGTGAGCCAGAAACCTTGGAGGGAGCATGTCGTCCTTTCTGCTGATTCCCAACCGCACGTTGTACATCCGCTTCAGGTTGAATATCCTCTCCCCTGTGAGGAGAAGCTCCTCCTGGTCCATTTCCCAGCCTGTCACCAGCTCCACCCATCTGGCTATGCTGCTGGGCCCCACCCTTCCCACGAAGAGGAACTTGCAAAGCCCCAGTGGGTTGTACACACTCATGTAATTTTGGAGATCGAAGGCGATCTTGGCCTTTCCCTCGTCCACGTGTGGATCCGGGGGTTCCATGTATCCCATGTCGGCAAGAGGTATCCCACGGCCCAGGAAATAGCTCAGGGACTCCAGGTGGCAAGCCCCCCTGTTGGCCGTGGCATAATTGGCAGCCATGCAGGTGAAAGCCCTGGGGTCATGGTAGGCCATTTCCAGCCCCTTTACATCGGATCGGAATTCATGCGCCAGGGGCCCAAGCACACGGGCCGCCTCCCTGGTTCCTTGGGCCAAAAGCGCACCCAGGCCCTGACCCTTCCCCATCCAGTCCACAAGGGCCAGGATAGCCCCGGCATCCCCCCATCTGAGCTCCAGCCCTTCTGTGTCTCGGGTTCTTATCAACCCCTTCTCAAAACACTCCATGGCAAAGGCCACGGCCGCACTGGCGGAGATGGTATCCAGTCCGTAGCGGTTGCATTTCTCGTTGGCCAAGGCAATGGTTTCAAAATCCGAATTCAGGAGGTTCCCCCCGAATCCGCCTACTGTTTCATACTCGGGTTGGTGTGAATCCACCAAAGGATGCTCACTGTTTTGAATCCGGATGGATTTCCCACATCCGATAGGGCAGCCAAAACAGGCGTAATGGCCGGTGAGGTACTTGGGTAAGTTCGTCTGGGCGCAGGTGGCCCTGGCTCCCTCGGGCCAGGAGCCCCCCCGCCAATTCTGTACAGGGAGATCCCCGTGGGCTTCAACGGCCTCCACCCCTCCGGGAGTGCCGAACCTGGTGAGCCCTGCAGCCCCTTTCTGGATCTTGGGAATCTGTTCCTTGAGAAGTAGCCTCAACCCATCCGGGTCATGAACAGGAAGCTTTCCAACCCCCCTTACCACCAGGGCCTTGAGGTTCTTGGAACCCATCAAGGCCCCGAAGCCGCATCGGCCGGCCGCTCTGGCATGACTGCCTTCGAAGATCACCGAAGCTATCCTGGCAAGACCCTCTCCGGCAGGGCCTATGGCTGCCACCCTTGCCCTGGGGTCAGTCTCGGCGCGAAGCCTCTCCTCGGTCTCGAAGCTGTCCAGCCCCCAGAGGTGGGAAGCATCCCGAATTTCCAGTTTTCCCTTGGTGATCCAAAGATATACGGGGGAGTCGGCCCGGCCCCTCAGGATAATACCGTCTACTCCTGTGGCCTTGAGAGCGGCCCCCCAGTAGCCCCCTGCGGTGGACTCCCCCCAAATGCCTGTAAGGGGCGATCTGCCGCAAAGAACTGTTCGGCAAGCCGTTGGGACAGAGCTGCCGGTTAGCAACCCTGCCATGAAAAGCAGCGGATTTGAAGGCTCCAAGGGGTCCCTGGAAGCATCCTGTTCCTCGAACAGTAGCCTGGCCCCTATGCCGCTTCCCCCGAAATAGCGCCTCAGCTCCTCTTCCGACGTGTGTGTGAATCTCACCTGCCTGGAGGAGAGATCCACCTCCCAGAAGAGATTCCAAAAACCTTTCCCCACAATGCCTCCTCACGGTCCCGAAACATTTGGGGGGCCGCTTCTCACCAAATTTAATTCAAAAACACAGATCTCAGACTATCCCCTGAGTGCGGAGCTCTTCAACCTCTTTTTCCGGCATGCCCAGAAGTTGCGTCAACATCTCCTGGGTGTGTTGGCCGAGCATGGGAGGAGGGAGCCGCACAGAGCCGGGGCTCTTGCCCAGCTGGATCGGCACCCCGGTGACCTTTATGCGGCCAGCCTTGGGGTGTTCCAGCTCCTGGACCATGCCCAGGGCCAGGCTTTGGGGGGCGCTTAGCGCTTCCCCTATTGTCCATACCGGACCATTGGGAATCCCGGCCTTGTCCAGAAGATCCCTCAACTGCTGGCTGCTGTATTTGGTTGTACGCTCTTCGATGACTTGGATCAAGGCGGGCCGATTCTCTACTCTCTTGGGGTTGGTCTCGAACCTGGGGTCCTTCTCGTAAGTTTCCATTCCCAGTACTTTGCAGAAAGTGGACCAGAGCGCGTTGTTTCCCACGGCAATGTTGATGTGCCCGTCTTTGGTGCGGAAGCTCTCATAAGGGGCTATCAAGGGATGCTGGTTCCCTTGGGGCTTGGGAGAGACCCCCATGGCGAAAAACCTGCCTGCCTGGAAGGTGAGCTGCGCCAGCTGGCCTTGGAAAAGAGAGGTCTCTAAGCGCTGACCCTCTCCGGTTCGCTCCCTGTGGAAAAGAGCCACCATTATGCCGTAGGCTGCGAACATCCCCGCCACTATGTCTGCCTGGGCGATTCCCACCCTGTAAGGAGGCCCCTCCGGAGGGCCTGTCACGCTCATTATGCCCCCCATGCCCTGCGCTATGAGGTCGTAGCCAGGCCTCTGGGCCTCTGGCCCGATGCTGCCGAAGCCCGTTATGGCACAGTAAACCAGCCCGGGTTGGATCTCCCTGAGGCTCTCATATCCCAGGCCAAGATCCTCCATGGTACCTGGGCGGAAGTTCTCCACCAGCACGTCGGAGCGCTTCACGAGCTCCCTGAGGATCTCCTTCCCCCTGTCCGACTTGAGGTTCAGAGTCATGCTCCTCTTGTTCCTGTTGACGCTCAGGAAGTAGCTGCTCTCCCCCTCCTGGAAAGGAGGCCCGTAATGGCGGGCTTCATCTCCCACTTTGGGCATTTCCACCTTTATGATCTCAGCCCCCATATCCCCCAGCATCATTGTACAGTAGGGACCTGCCAGGGCCCTGGAGAGATCCAGTACCCGAACTCCTTGGAGTGCAAGCTTGCCCATCCCCTCTTTCCCTCCTGCGACCCCCTCCAGGCCGCCTCAAAAGCCCTGTTTATAAACTCTTGGAGGTTCCCCGCCGACACAATAACATGTCCGGGAACCAGGATAATTGACCCTCCTCGGTCAATACCCGGTCTAACTCTCCCTCTCGCAAAGCTCCAAGAGAACCCCATGGGTCTCTTTGGGATGGATGAAGGCTATGCGGGCCCCGCCGGCTCCTCTTCTGGGCTTTTGGTCAATGAGCCTCACCCCTTTGGCCTTGAGCTCTTCCAGGGCTGCATCCAGGTTCTCGACTCTGAGGGCTATGTGCTGCACCCCCTCCCCCTTGGTTTCTATGAACTTGGCCACAGGGCCGTCTGGACGGGTGGATTCCAATATCTCTATCTCCCCCTCCCCCAAAGGCAGGAAAGCCACTTTCACGGCCTGGTCCTCTATGGTCTCAAAGCCTTGAGACTTCATGCCCAGCTTCTCAACGAAGAACTCCAAGGCAGCCTTCATGTCCTTGGAAGCCACCCCTATGTGGTCTATGTGAAGTATCTTCATGCGGATCTCCTTGTGCTAGGTTCTCTGCCGCACGTTCTCCTGGATGAACTTCACTATGTCTTTGGTGAAAGAGCCTGGGCCGAAAATACCTGCTATGCCAGCATCTTTGAGAGCCTGGACATCTTCCTCAGGTATTATACCTCCTCCCAGCACCAGCACATCCGGGGCCCCCTTCTCTTGGAGCAGCTCCATTATACGAGGGAAAAGGTAATCGTGGGCTCCCGAGAGGCTGCTCAGGCATAACACATCCACGTCTTCCTGGATCACGGCGTTTACCACCTGCTCCGGACTCTGCCTTATGCCGGTGTAGATCACTTCCATACCAGCGTCCCTAAGGGCCCTAGCCAGCACCTTGGCGCCCCGGTCATGCCCGTCCAAGCCAGGCTTGGCCACAAGAACCCGAATCCTTCTCGAAGCCGTCATGACGCGACCTCCTCAAATGCTCACAGATGCCTGGTATTCACCGAAAACATCCCTCAACACATCACAGATCTCCCCCAGGGTGGCTTGAGCTCTAACAGCCTCCAGGATGTGGGGCAGGATGTTTTCGGTGGACTGGGCCGCCTTGTGAAGAGCTTCAAGGGCCCGACCCACCTTTCCGGCCTCTCTGTGCTTTCGGATCCTCTCCAGGCGCTCCACCTGCCTTTGTCTGACTGCCGGATCCACCCGCAGAATCCCCTTGAAAGGAGGCTCCTGAACCTGGAAGCGATTCACCCCTACCACAACACGCTCCCCGCTTTCTATCTCCTTTTGATAGGTGTAGGCCGCCTCCTGGATCTCTTTCTGAATGAAGCCCATTTCTATGGCCCGAGGCGAGCCTCCCATCTCGTCTATCTTACGGATATAATCCATGGCCCTTTCCTCTATCTCGTCGGTGAGCCTCTCAACGTAGAAGGAGCCTCCCATTGGGTCCACCGTGTCCGCCACCCCGAACTCGTGTGCCAAAAGCTGCTGGGTGCGAAGGGCTATCTGAACAGCCTCCTCTGTGGGGAGGGCCAGGGCCTCGTCCATGGAGTTGGTGTGCAGGGATTGGGTACCCCCCAAGACCGCTGCCATGGCCTGATAGGCCACTCTAACAATATTGTTTTTGGGCTGCTGGGCCGTGAGCGTGCAGCCCGCGGTCTGAGTGTGGAAGCGCAACATCCAAGAGCGGGGGTTCTTGGCCTTGAACCTTTCCCTCATGATCCTGGCCCAGAGCCTCCTGGCAGCCCTGAATTTAGCCACCTCCTCGAAGAAGTCCAAATGGCAGCAAAAGAAGAAAGCCAACCTGGGTCCGAACTGATCCACATCCAAGCCAGCCTTTAGGCCGGCCTCCACGTAGGCGATTCCGTTTGCCAGGGTGAAGGCCACTTCCTGCACAGCAGTGCAGCCGGCCTCCCTCATGTGGTACCCGCTGATGCTGATGGTGTTCCAGTTGGGGACTTCTTTGGAGCAAAAGGAAAAAATATCCGTCACTATCCGCATGGAGGGCTCCGGGGGGAATATGTAAGTTCCCCTGGAGGTATACTCCTTTAGGATGTCGTTTTGGATGGTTCCGTTTAGCTGCCCCCCCCCCACCCCCTGTTCTTGGGCCACTGCCAAGTACATGGCCAGCAATATGGCGGCAGGAGCATTGATGGTCATGGAAGTGCTCACCTTGTCCAGGGGGATCCCTTCGAAGAGAATCTTCATGTCCTCTATGGAGTCTATGGCCACCCCCACCTTGCCCACTTCCCCGAAGGCGCTGGGATGGTCTGAGTCGTAACCTATCTGCGTGGGCAGATCAAAGGCCACACTCAGGCCGGTCTGTCCCTGCTCCAGGAGATACCTGTAGCGCTTGTTGGACTCCTCAGCAGTGCCGAAGCCGGCGTACTGCCGCATGGTCCAAAACTGCCCCCTGTACATTGTGGGCTGCACCCCCCGGGTGAAGGGGAAACTTCCCGGGAATCCCAGGTCCCTCTGGTAGTCAAGTCCCTGCACCTGGCAGGGCAGATAAACCCTCTCAATGGGGATTCCCGATGTGTTCACAAAGGCCGCCTTGCGCTCAGGCCTCTTGCTTAGGGCCGCAGCTATGGACTCCTCCCACCTCTTGGCTGCTTCCTTCAGTTCCTCCAGAGCCCTCTCGTCGAACATGGCCTGCACCTCTCAACCAGCCTTCCCCTCAAGCCCTTCTCATCAGAGGGGGATATTGGCATGTTTCCTTTTGGGTCTTAAGTCTTCCTTGTTCCTTAGGAGTTCCAGAGCCTTTATAAGCTTCTTTCTTGTTTGACGGGGTTCTATGATCTCGTCTATATAGCCCAGGGAGGCCGCCAGGTAGGGAGTGGCAATGGTCTCCCTGTATTCTTTCACCAAGCGCTCCCTTTCCTTTTCAACATCCTGGGCGTTTTGGATCTCCCTCCTGAAGATTATGTTCACCGCCCCCTCAGGGCCCATGACCGCTATCTCGGCTGTGGGAAAGGCGTAGTTGATGTCACCCCTTAGGTGCTTGCTGGACATCACGTCATAGGCCCCGCCGTAAGCCTTGCGGGTGATCACCGTGACCTTGGGGACCGTGGCCTCTGAATAGGCAAAAATGATCTTGGCTCCATGCTTTATGATGCCCCTCTCCTCCTGGTCTATGGCCGGCAGAAAACCCGGCACATCCACGAATGTGACAAGGGGCACGTTGAAGCAATCGCATGTGCGCACGAACCTGGAGCACTTGAGGGAGGCATCCACGTCTATACAGCCTGCAAGGTGCATGGGCTGGTTGGCCACAATCCCCACCGGATGACCGTTGAGCCTGGCAAATCCCACCACCATGTTGCGGGCATACTGCTCATGCACCTCGAAAAAGTAGCCATCGTCCACCACAGCCCTGATCACGTTCTTTATGTCGTAAGGTTTCCTGGGGTTTGCAGGAACCATGCTCTGTAGGGCATCATCCTCCCTTTCAGGATCATCCTTGGGAGTCACACAGGGGGGATGCTCCCTGTAGTTTTGTGGCAGGAAACTCAGGAGTTCCCTTATGCGTTGGAGGCATGACTCATCATCAGGGTCCACGAAATGTGCCACGCCGCTTCTTTGGGTGTGCACTTTGGCTCCGCCGAGTTCTTCGCTGGTGACCTCCCTGTGGGTTACTGCCTTTAGCACCTCAGGCCCGGTGATATGCAAATAGCTGGTATTGTCCACCATGAGGATGAAGTCAGTAAGGGCCGGGGAATACACCGCGCCCCCTGCGCACGGGCCCATGATGGCTGAGATCTGGGGGATCACCCCTGAACAGAGCACGTTTCTCAGGAAGATGTCACCGTAGCTGGCCAGGCTCACCACACCTTCCTGGATCCTGGCTCCACCGGAGTCGTTCAGACCGATAACGGGGCATCCCGCCTTGACGGCCAGGTCCATGATCTTGCAAACCTTTTCCCCAAAAGGGCCGCTGAGAGACCCCCCGAAGACCGTGAAGTCCTGGGAGAAAACGAAGACTGGCCTGCCATTGATCTTCCCATAGCCCGTCACCACCCCGTCTCCCAGGATCCGCTTCTTGTCCATGCCAAATTCATGACAGCGGTGCACCACGAACTTGTCGAACTCCTCGAAGCTGCCCGGATCCAGCAGCTTGTACACCCTCTCTCTGGCCGTAAGCTTGCCTTTGGCATGCTGGGCTTCTACACGCTCCGGCCCTCCTCCCAGCTCTGCCTCCGCGTTCATGGCTCTGAGCTTCTTGTAATGCTCTTCGAGCTCCATCCCCCACCTCCCTTGGGCTCCTTCAGCTAAGTGCGCTCCTTACCAGCTCAGCAACATTTTCCGGGGTTTTGGCAACAGCTATTCCAGCTTCCTCCAGAGCCCGCATCTTCTCCAACGCAGTGCCCCTGCCTCCCGAGATTATGGCTCCAGCATGCCCCATGCGCTTGCCGGCCGGGGCGCTCTGACCTGCTATAAAGGCTACAACCGGCTTGGGGTAGCCTTCTCTTACCAAACGTGCGGCCTCCTCCTCGGCGCTACCGCCTATCTCACCTATGAGCACTACCCCCTTGGTTTGCGGGTCCTTTGCAAAGAGCTGCAAGATGTCCACAAAGGAGCTTCCCACTATGGGGTCTCCTCCTATGCCCACACAGGTGGACTGACCCAAACCCCCTCGGCTCAAATGATCCACTATTTCATAGGTCAAAGTACCGCTTCTGGAAATTACTCCCACGGCCCCTTCCTGGAAGATAACCCCGGGCATGATTCCCACCTTGGCCTTGTTCGGGGAAATCACCCCTGGACAATTGGGCCCTATCAGCCTGCTGTTGGAGCACCTCAAGGCGGCCTTCACTTGGAGCATGTCCCTGGCCGGTATTCCTTCAGTGATGCAGACAATGAGGGGCACCTCCTCTTCAATGGCCTCCAAAATTGAATCCGCTGCAAAAGGGGCTGGCACGAATATCAAAGAGGTGTTGGCTCCTGTTTCTCTGACTGCTCTGGAAAGAGTGTCAAAAACCGGAACCCCCTCCCAGAGAGTGCCTCCTTTCCCCGGGGTCACCCCGGCTACCACTTTGGTGCCGTAATTGATGCACTGCCTGGCGTGGAAACCACCCTCCTTCCCGGTTATTCCATGCACCACGACCCGGGTCTTTTCATCAACCAGAACCGCCATCAAGACCTCCCCAAGGCAACCGCAAGCTGAGCCGCCTCCCTCATGGTATCGGCCGCCTGTATTCTGAGCCCGCTGCTTTGCAGTATTTCTTTTCCCTCCCGGGCATGGGTCCCTGCCAAACGCACCACCAAGGGGACTCGCACCTCCATTTTGGAGGCAGCTGAAGTGATGCCCTTGGCTATCACATCCCCCCTCACTATCCCGCCGAATATGTTCACCAGCACAACCTTTACTCTGGGCTCCAACATCAGAATCCTGAAGGCCTGGGCCACTGCCTCCTCGTTGACCCCCCCTCCTACGTCCAGAAAATTGGCGGGCTCCTCCCCCATCCCCTTGATCACGTCCATGGTAGCCATGGCCAGACCGGCTCCGTTTACCATGCATCCGATGGTCCCGTTCAACTTGACGTAACTAAGCCCGTAACGGGCTGCCTCCAGCTCCAGAGGATCTTCCTCCTCAGGGTCCCTCAGATCCGCCCAAGCAGGATGCCTGAAGGCGGCATTCTCGTCCAGGTTCATCTTGGCGTCCAGGGCGAGGACTTCCCCCGAGGTTGTAATCACCAGAGGATTTATTTCTGCCAGCGTGCAGTCCTCCTGGTAAAAGGCTCTGCAAAGGGCCTGCAGAGTCTCCTGAAGTCCGGGCCTAACCTCATTGGCGACTCCCAGCTCAAAACACACACTCCTGGCCCGGTGAGCTGGAAGCTCCCCCCAAGGCTCGAGGCTTTGACGGCAAATTGCTTCCGGACGCTCCCAGGCCAGGGCCTCTATCTCCATTCCCCCGGATCCACTGGCGAGAAGCACCGCCTGGCCCGAAGACCTGTCCAAAATGACTCCTGCATAAAGCTCTGCCTGGATGCCAATCTGCTCTTCCACAAGAAGCTTTCGCACCAGCTTGCCTTCAGGACCGGTCTGGGGGGTCACAAGCTTCTTGCCCAGCAGAGAGGAAGCCTGTTTTTCAACCTCTTGGAGGCTGCCTGCCTTTCGAATCCCTCCCCCTTTCCCCCTTCCACCCGCATGAATCTGGGCCTTGAGGACCCAGCCCTCTCCTCCCAAATCCAAGGCAGCCTCAACAGCCCCCTGGGGGGTTGTTACAGTCTTTCCCCTGGGGGTCTTGATACCGTAATTTCTCAAGATCTCCTTGGCCTGATACTCGTGTATATTCATGCATCCCACCGCCTTGTTTTTGACGGCCTTTCACCAAGGCTCAGAACTTCTCCCTTATCACCTTCTGTTTAAGCTTCCCGATGGCCCAGGTTGGGTTAAGACCCTTGGGACAGGCCTCTGCACAGTTG
This sequence comes from uncultured Desulfarculaceae bacterium, assembly GCA_964414345.1. Lineage (GTDB taxonomy): Bacteria > Desulfobacterota > Desulfocorpusculales > Desulfocorpusculum > Desulfocorpusculum > Desulfocorpusculum. The sequence continues at coordinate 35,949 of CAYPWF010000006.1, read as the reverse complement.
AATATGGTATGGCATCTCCAGAGCCCGTGCTTGTTGTCCAAAATCACGAGACGTTCCTGGGTGCCTTCGTCCCTGGAGTCAAAAACAAACCTGTATGCCTTAAGAAGTGCGGCAGGTCCCAGAAAGTCCTTGTCCGCCCAATATGACGGGCAGGAGGATGTACAGCATCCGCAAAGAATGCACTCATAAGAGCCGTCCAAAAGCTTTCTTTGCTCCGGGCTCTGAAGCCTCTCCTTGTCTGTAGGGGGAGTACCGGCTATGAAATAGGGCTTCACTGCCTTGAGCCTCTCATAGAAGGGCTCCATGTCCACTATAAGATCTTTGATGATGGGAAAGGATCTAAGCGGCTCCACCCAAATCACCCCTTTTAAGGTCTCCACCTGCGACTCGCAGGCCAAGTTATTTTTTCCGTTAATGGTCATGGCGCAAGAGCCGCATATACCGTGACGGCAGGAGCGCCTGTATGAGAGGGTGCCGTCCTGACGCCACTTGATCTCATTGAGGGCGTCCAGCACCGTGGAGCCTTTGGGGCATTCCACCTGATATTCCCTGTATCTGGGCTCTTTATCCTTCTCGGGGTCAAACCTGAAGATCCTGAATGTTCTAATCATTTCCATCCTCCAGAAAGGCAGGGGTTGATCAGGCCCTGTCTGCGCGGGGTTAAAATCAGTATTTCCTCTCCTCTGGCTGGAACCTGGTGATGACCACAGGCTTGTAATCCAGCCTGATGGAGTCCCCTTCTTTCCAAGCAAGGGTGTGCTTGAGCCAATTCTGGTCGTCTCTTCGGGGGTAGTCCTTCCTGAAGTGTGCTCCCCGACTCTCCTTTCGGGCTATGGCCCCCACCACGATGGGTTCCACGAAATCCAGCATGCTCCCCAGCTCTATGGCTTCCATCAGCTCGGTGTTAAACACCAGACCCCGGTCCTGCAGCCCCACTTTCTTGTACCTCTCCTGTAGCTCCTTTACCGTAGAGAGGGATTTCTTCATGGTCTCTTCCCGCCTGAATATGCCCATCTTCTCGGTCATGGTGCTCTGGAGTATCTCCCGTATCTCGGCAGCCGACTCGCTGCCTTTGGCTTCCAGCAGGCCCTGCACCCTCTGCCTGGCCGGTTCGGCTGCATCCTGGGGCAGATCCGGCAGACAGGGATCCTCCCTCAAGTATTTCAGCATGGAAATACCTGCCCTTCTTCCGAAAACACAGCATTCCAGCGTGGAGTTGGTGCCAAGGCGGTTGGCTCCGTGAGTTGAGACGCAAGCGCACTCACCGGCTGCAAAGAGCCCTTCCACAATCTCACCGGCGCTGTTTCTCAGTACGTGGGTCTCTGTATCCGTTGGGATTCCTCCCATGGAATAATGGGCTGTGGGAAGAATGGGAATGGGTTCTTTCATACAGTCCACTCCCGTAAACTTGAGGGCCAGCTCATGAATCTGGGGCAGGGCTTCCATTATTTTGGCCTCCCCCAGGTGTCGCACATCCAAGTGCACCAGGTTCTTGCCCCCGATGCCCCTCCCCTCGTCTATCTCAGTCTGGATGGATCTGGAGACCACGTCCCTGGGGGCCAGTTCCATCTTCTGGGGGGCGTAGCGCTCCATGAACCTCTCGCCTTTGTCATTGAGGAGGTACCCCCCCTCCCCTCTGGCCCCCTCGGTGACCAGGATCCCGGAGGGATAGAGTCCGGTGGGGTGGAACTGCACAAATTCCATGTCCTCCAAAGGAAGCCCGGCCCTGAGCACCAGGCTCAGGCCGTCGCCTGTGTTGGCATGGGAGTTGGAGGTCACTTTCCAGGCCCTGGCATAGCCTCCTGTGGCCAGGAGCACGGCCTTTGCGTGGAAAACATGAAGCCCCCCCCGCCTCAGGTCCCATGCCACTATGCCCCTGCAGGCCCCGTTATCGGTGAAGATAAGCTGTAATGTGAAAAATTCGCTGTAAAATCGGACATCCTGTTTTACACAGGTCTCGTAAAGGGTGTGAAGCTGCACATGCCCGGTGCGATCCGCGGCGTGGCAGGCCCTTTTTTGCGGCCCTTTTCCAAACTCGCTGAAATGCCCTCCAAAGGGCCTTTGTGAGATCTTCCCTTCGGGAGTTCGAGAGAAGGGAACCCCCAGGTGCTCGCACTCGTAGATCACCAGAGGGGCCTCTCTGCACAGGATCTCCTGGGCATCCTGATCTCCCAGGTAGTCGCTCCCACGCACGGTGTCGTACATGTGCCATTCCCATCTGTCTTCCATCATGTTCCCAAGGGAAGCGGCACAACCTCCCTGAGCCGCTCCGGAATGAGATCTGATGGGATAAACTTTGCTCACCACGGCAGTGTCAAACTCCCGGCTGGTGTGCAGGCCCGCAAAAAGTCCGGCCAGCCCTGCACCCACTATCACAACGTCATGACGATGCACTTCAATCGGTCTCATAATTCCCCCTTCTTCGTCCAAAAGACCCAGGACCCGTGGCACAGTGACTCAAAATCTCCTGGATCTCAGGCCTTTGTCCCAAAAGGAATGATGGTCAGCCCCCCCAAGCTCCCCATCAGGAGACCCAACATCAAGAGGGCCCCCAAGATGGCCACCCGCCAGCCACCTCTGTGCACATAATCCTGGGCTATCATCCAGATGCCGTTTAAGCCGTGATATATGCACAAAAGAAGGAAGAAAAGGTAGAAAAGCTTCCAGAGGGGATAAGCCATCCTGCTGGCCACCCACTCGTAACTGAGCCCCCCCTGCGGTACCGTATAGTGTGCTATGAGCGTGTGGACTGCTATTAGCACCACCAGACAGATCCCTGTCACCCTTTGCAAAAACCAGTGAATGGCCCCGCCGCTTTGGATTCCCTGATCGGCCCTCATGAGATCTCCTCCATCACAGGTGGGATAATACGGGAATTGCTGCCGCCACAAATATGGCAGCGCCTATGCCCACCGCCGCCCAAAAGAGTTTCTTCTGCACAAACACTCCGCCTGCAAAATCCACCAGGCAGATGCGGATACCGTTCAAGCCATGGAAGAGCAAGCAGCCTATGAGCCCCAGCTCCAGGAGTTTGTTGAGAGGCTGATCAGCCAGCCTCACAAACAGGAATCCCTCGAAGGCCTCCTTGCCCAGCCCCAAGTGGCTCAGCACAAAAAGGTGCATCAAGAGAAAAACCACTATCAGCACCCCCGAGATGCGCATCAGGAGCCACGCCACGAACCCCAGGTCCCAACGGTAACGCATTCTCCCAGACCTCCTTCCCTGAGATCATTCCCAGCCTTTTTTGATTCCCATCAAAGACGGGGATTGGCCGCAAGGGGCAAGCCCCCATCACCTGGCGTATCTTCGCACCCCTTCCTGGTACAGATCTTGGCCCAGCACGTCGTTTACAACCATTACCGGCAGGTCTTTGACCAGGAGCCTGCGGATAGCCTCAGGCCCTAAATCCTCGTAGGCCACTACTTCCGCCTCCAGGACGGATCTGGCCAGAAGCGCGCCTGCTCCCCCTGTGGCGCCGAAGTACACGGCCTTGTGGCGCACCATGGCCTCTATCACCTCCGGCGCCCTCTTCCCTTTGCCGATCATAGCCTTGAGGCCCATCTCCAAGAGCTTGGGAGCATATGCGTCCATGCGGTAGCTGGTGGTAGGCCCGGCTGAGCCTATGGGACGGCCGGGCTTGGCAGGGCTTGGGCCCACGTAATAGATCACTTGTCCTTGGATCTCTATGGGCAAGGGTTCACCTGCCTGGATCAAGTCCATGAGCCGCTTGTGGGCTGCATCCCTGGCCGTGTATACAACCCCGTTCAGAAGTACCTTCTGGCCTATTCTAAGCTGCTCCACATCCTCATTTTTTAAAGGTGTTGTGAGTCTTATGACATAGCTCATGATTCTTCTCCCCCGCATTTGGCCGCCCCGGCACATCCCAGCTCGCTGCTTTGAGTTGCCCGGGGAAAGAGTTTCAGATGACTGCCTCTTTGTGGCGTGAGGCGTGACATTGGAGGTTCACCGCCACCGGCAGACTGGCTATGTGGCAAGGCACCATCTCTATGAAAACCCCCAAGGCCGTGGTCCTCCCGCCGTATCCCTGGGGGCCTATGCCCAGATCGTTTATCCTCTTGAGTAGCTCCCCTTCCATCTGGTCCAGCTCAGGATCTGGATTAGCAGAGCCAAGCGGCCTCAGCAGGGCCTTTTTGGCCAAGATGGCGGCCTTCTCAAAGGTACCCCCTATGCCCACCCCCACTATGACGGGAGGACAGGGATTGGAACTGGACTCCCTCACCCTCTCCACCACATAATCCATGACTCCTGCCTTTCCCACGGATGGGGTCAGCATCATGACCCGACTCATGTTTTCGCTGCCGCCTCCTTTGGGCACTGCCAGGAGTCTAAGGCGGTCTCCTGGAACCAGATCCAAGTGGATGATGGCCGGGGTGTTGTCCCCCGTGTTGATCCTGCTGAAGGGATGGCAGGCAGACTTTCGAAGGTAGCCTTCCTTGTAACCTCTCCTCACCCCCTCCTGTATGGCCTCGTAAAGATATCCACCTGTGACATGCACATCCTGCCCCAACTCTACAAAGACCACTGCCAGTCCTGTGTCCTGGCACATGGGCACCTGCTCCTGCTTTGCGATCCTGGCATTCTCCAGGAGCTCCCCTAGCACTTCCCTGGCAGTGGGAGACTCCTCCTTCTCTCTGGCCTGTTCAATGGCCCCCAACACATCCTCCCCAAGCTCGGTGTTGGCTTCCATGAACAAGCGGCTCACCACTTCAGTCACCTGCTGTGCACTTATCTCCCTCATCGGAACGCCTCCTAGCCCTTTCTGAGAGCCCTGATCCTCTTTATGAGCCCCCCTGCCTGGGTCTTCACCAAGTAGTCTATGACCTGTTTGCGGGTGTAACGGGGCCTTAGAATCCATCTTCTTATCACCCCGAAGACCCCGCTGTACACAAGAAAATTCGCTTCCATGAAAGGATCCATACCCCAGGCCCCCTCCAGGGCTTCTTCGATGATCCTTTGGAAAAACTCCACGATCTCAGATTCCCTTTGCAGAATGATCTTAAGGTAGTCGGCTCTTACATACTTGGCCTGGGTGTAAGCCAGCATCACCTGGTCTTCCAACTCCATGGCACTTTCCACAAAGGCCCTGAAAGTGGACTCCAGTCTTGAAAGGGGATCCTGGCAGGGGGGTCCTTGCTCTTTTAACTTTCCGTAGAAGGAGTTGCAGTAATTCTCAAAAAACAGGTACAGAATGTCGTCTTTACTCTTTACGTAATCGTAGATGCTTCCAAGCCCTATCCCGGCCTCCTCGGCTATCTCCCGAACAGTGGCCTTGTGATAACCCTTTTCCTTGAAGACCCGGATGGCCCCCTCGATTATTTGCCTTCGCTTCTCGTCTATGAGCTGCCGGTCCTTGACCTTGGATTCGACCTGCACGGCCTGGCTCTCCGGAGAAGTGGGAAGTATCCTAACCCATGGGGAAAGGTTCCGAACAAACGTTCATTCATCATATTCAGGAAGCTTTTTTTGTCAAGCCACAAAGGGAGGCATAAGGCCCGGGATGAGATCAAAGGCCTTTTCTTTCCATCTCACTTTGGAAGCGCTGGATGTGACCCAGGTCAGCCAAGCTGCTATAGGTTCCCTCACCTATTATGAGATGGTCCAAAAACCGGATGTCCATTACCCGTCCTGCCATGACCAGCCTCTTGGTGAGGAGGAGGTCATCCGTGGAGGGTTGAGGGTCACCAGATGGATGGTTGTGGGCCGCCACCATGCCCGCTGCATGCAGCTCCAATGCCCTGCGGATGACTTCCCTTGGATACACGGCGCTGGAGTTAAGGGTGCCCTGAAACATATCCTCCACTCTGAGGATACGGTTTTGGCTGTCCAGGAAGAGCACTTTGAAGACCTCCCTCTTGAGGTCACGCATGCTGTGGTACAGGTAGTCGAAAACCTCCTGTGAGGAGCCGACCCTGTAAGGCATGCGCTCCAGCCTATCCTCCAGAAACCTTCTGGCCACACCGTGCACAAGCTTGAGGGCCAGGGAGTTTCGCGGGCCAATGCCTGGTATGTCGAGCAATTGTTCGGGAGGTGCCTCCAAGACATGTCTCAGGCTCCCGAAACGCTGGATAGCCGCCCGGGCCATGGGCTTGCAGTCCCTCCTGGGTGTGCCGAGAGTCAGAAGAAGCTCCAAGAGTTCCTCATCGGTGAGGGCATTGATGCCACGGTCCAGGAATTTCTGTCGAAGCCTCTCCCTGTGCCCTTCCAGTTTTCGGATGGTGTCTTTGATCTCCATGGAGGTGAAGCATAGCAAAATCAGATGTTCCCTGCCACAAAAAAAAGCCAATAGGCCTAGGCCCTGGCTTCTTTTGGCCTCTGCTACGGTTCTTCTTAGGCGCTGCCCAAAATGAGCTGCTCGGCTGATCCGCTTTGATTTTCCAGGATTTGGACCTGGGGGAAACCTTGCGCCCGAGGCTTTTCGCGAGGGCCACAAGGCAGGGGGGAGAGCATCCCCCGGAGGCCAAATCCTTTGGAAAATCAAGCCGCAAAGACTTCAAGCCAAGAGGAATGCCATCACCCCCTTGACCAACTACCACTAGGGAATGGCCTTGGGTTTGCAGAGATGTTGGGCGCTGGTGGCAACTCTTCCGCAGTTCTCGCAGAAGTACTGCATGGCCCCAAGTTTTCCGCTGCAAACATGCTGCGGGCTTGTCTTGGGGGTCCCGCAGAAGCTGCACTCTGTCTCATCCCCGCACGGGTTGCAAAGGTGACCCGGCTCATCGGCTATTGCTCCACAGTTCTTGCAAGTGTAAGCCATGACATCCCTCCTTGTGACTGGTATGAGGCCCTTCTTAGGCCTTTATATTTTCCATTAAAGCAGGCTTTTCAGGATGGTCAAGGGAAGCCGAGCCTTCTTTTTCATCCGGCATGCTCCAGCTGGTCTCCTTCGGTGCAAAACTGACTAAACTACTACCGCCCAAAGGCTGTAGGTTTGGGGGGCTAACCATGCCCCATCCAATGGACTCTACTGGGCAGCCCGCCACAGGCCAGCGGCTTCAGAGGGTTTTTGTCCCGTTCCCCGAGTGGGACAATAAAGTATGCGAGTTCGGCCTTTAGAGGATTCAACAGGACTGGAGAGCCCCTCTTTCAAGGCCGTGGTAAAATAGAGACGCTAAAGTTTCGAGGTTGCGCGCATGCTTGTTCACGAGTCTCCTGAAAAACTCACTGTTCAGGAAGACCCAGGCTGGGGGTGGGGGTTGGGTGGAGTGTTCGCTGCCTTTGGAGTGGTTATTTTGGCAGCCTCGGCAGGGGTTTTCCAAGGCATCCTGTGGGCCGATTCCTTGACCCGTGGATTGGCTGGGGCAGCCGGGTTGGGAGTGCTCCTGATGGGATTGCTGCTGCTTCTAAGGCCCAAAGATTGGATCCTGGAGATGGACAGAAAAGAAAGAAAGATGCTTCTTTACAGGAAAGGGCCTTGGCCTAGGCGGACCAACACTTGGAACTTCGCAGAGGTGAAGGGCGCGCGGCTTGTGAGGCTCGGGGGAGATGGTGGCTCATGGTCCATGGAGGTTCTTGTGGGCTCAGGGCAAGAAGCCATGGTGGCCCATTGCTTTCGATCGGACAAAGCCGGCTGCGAGAGGGCCTGCAGGGCCGTAGAGCGAATCCTTGGGGAGCCCCCATGGGAGGCCCCTGCTGTAACCCTGAGGGCCCGCATCAGAATGTGAGAGCATGGAGATAATCTCTGCCAGCAGAAGAACCGACATCCCCGCTTTTTATATGCAATGGTTCATGCAAAGGCTCAAAGAGGGATCCGCTTCTTATCCCAACCCCTTCGGTGGAACACTTCACAAGGTCTCCCTGCGTCCTGCGGATGTTCACAGCATAGTTTTCTGGTCCAAGCACTACGGCCCCCTCTTGTCCCACTTGGGAGAACTGCTGGATGGGGGCTACCGCATGTGTTTCCATTACACCATAAACAACGCCCCTGACCTCCTGGAGCCACATGTCCCCCCGTGGGAACTCTCTGTCAGGATTTTTAAGGAGCTGGCCTCGGCAACCAGCCCTCGACAGGTCTTCTGGAGGTTCGACCCCATAATTCTGACCCAGGAACTGGACGGCAGGTTCTACCTGGCCCGCTTCAGGGAGATAGGCTCTAGGCTCCAGGGATACACCGAACGCTGTTATTTCAGCTTCGTTAGCTTGTATGGAAAGACCAGGTCCAAGATGCGCAGGGCAGGCATCTCCTGGAGAGAGCCTTCCCCGCAAGAAAAGAAGGAGCTTGCCTTAGCCATGGCGGAAACTGCAGAGGGCTTTGGGATGAAGCTTATGGCCTGCTGCCAGGAGGAGCTTCTGGGAGATGGCATTCAGGGGGCCAAATGCGTAGATGGGGAGCTTCTCTCTGAGCTTTTCCCCGAGCAGCCGCCCATTCTGACCCCCCGGCCCAGTCGGCCTGGCTGCGGCTGCAGCGCCAGCCGCGACATAGGCATGTATGACAGCTGCCCCATGGGCTGCCTGTACTGTTATGCCAACCAAACTTGGGAGTTGGCTCTCACCCGTTTCAATAATCACGACCCCTTGGGAGAGACGCTGATGAGCCGGATTAGCGTAAAAGACCCGTGACCATGGAGACTGCCTCCGCGATCCCTGTCTAAACTCGTCCCGCATTGTCCACTGGGTCCTCTAACCCGGATTATTCTCCAAAGCCCGTAACTTTGGGGGCTACGCCCCCAAGCCCCCGTACACTTCGACATGTTCCGACTCAAGGCAAAACCAAATCTGGGAACCAAAATCAGGGTAATCTTGAGCATAGGCCGGTTTGGCAAAAACTGTCATTAAGATAGCCCGCTTTATTCACTGATCATGAACAATGCGGGCTAAAGTGCTCTGGAACGGGTTCCAATCAGTTTGAAAGAGCCCTCATAAGCTCCAGATAGATTTCTGCAGCCTTAATGACTTGCTCCAGGTGGACATACTCCTTGGGGGAGTGTGCCTGCTCCAGGCCTCCAGGCCCCAATAGAATCGTCTGAATCCCCGCACCCCAAAGGAGACTTGCGTCCGAGTGGCTAGGAAACGGGCTGGGCTCCCATGGTATGCCTTTCGTGCTACAAATCCCCCGGAGAGTCTCCAGTAAAGGCCCCCTTTCTACTACCCTGTACCCCCCGTGGACTGTTGTGAAGCGGGCCACCGCCTCCACCTTGAGCTCTTCCTTGAGTTTAGAGGCCATCTCCTCCAGCTCGGCCAGAAGGCTGCCGGCAGGCAGCTCGGGAGGCATGTGGAAGTCCAGCCAGGCCTCGCACCTTTCTGGTACAGCGAAGCCCGCCGGAGAACTGAAGAGATCTCTAATGTTGTACACCACCTCTGGCCTTTTCTCCCCTAGGTACTGGGTCAGCCCTGATATGATCCCGAGCATGGCCTCTATGGGGCTCTGCACCTGGCGGGCCAGGGAAGCATGGATCCTAGTTCCCCTGGTCAAGAGTTGCATCTCCAGGTATCCGTACTGGCCCAGGCAAGCCTTGAGTTCCGTGGGCTCCCCTATGAGGGCCCAAGGCGAATGAAACTCCTCCACCAATACACGCGCTCCATCCCCCTCTTCTTCCTCACCCACCACCAGGAACACACAGACCTTGGCGCGGTTTCCCATTTCCTCCCACAACACCGTGAAGGCCTCCAGCATGGCTGCACAGCCTCCCTTCATGTCGGCCGTGCCAAGACCCCAGATTCTCTCCCCCCTTTCCTCAAAGCCGAACCGCTCCAGATCATAGGCTGCCACAGTGTCCAAATGGCCCACCAGGGCCAACTCGGGCTCAGACTCTGGAGGCATGAGAAGGAGGTTGTACCTACGCTCGTCCACTTCTTGACGTAGCACCGGCAACCCCCGTCTTCTGCAGTATCCCCATAGGAACTCCAGAAGCTCCTCTTCCTTCCCTGAGGGGCTGTAAATGTCCACCATACGTTGCAGCAGTCTCTTTAAGCGTTTAGGCTGAATGTGGGGCCAACCCATCACTCTTTTCCTTGGTTATCAAGCTTTGGGATTGGATCTGGCCGGGGATTTCCTCCCCCCTATTCTTTGGCGCAAGTTGTCCAGATTCATGGCCAGGTAAATGTGCTCTTGGGGATGAGAAAAGCCCATCTTCTTGAAAAAACGGAGGGCTGGCTCATTGTCCGCCTCTGTGTCCACCACCAGGATCCTGACACCGCTTTCCAGCATCAGCTCCAAGAGCGCGTTGAAAAGCTTTTCAGCAGCCCCTGTGCCGTGGAACTCCGGGGCCACCCCCAGCCACACCAGGTGACCGTACTTCCAGGCCGAGCGGCTCTTGGTCACGGTGGTACCCATGGCAAAGCCCACCATGCGGTCCCCTTCCTCTGCCACAAGACAAAGCTCAGGGTCGCTGTGGAAGAGGTCTATGACCTCGTGTTCGTCCCAGGTACGGTAAAGATTCGGGACATCTTCCGCCGTAAAAAGGGCTTCCCCAAGATGGAACACCTGGGCCAGGTCGTCTATTTCCATGGGCCGCACGTTTATGGACCAGCGCCTCCTTCTCCTGTGGAGGCTGTGCACCCGGGCTTTGCCCTCAGGCGCTGAAACCGATGGGTTTGAATCTTCCTTCATCTGTCCTCCTTTTCTCCTTCGGATTTCATTCTAGGGGAGTTGAGATCCATGTCAACGCTGGGCTTCAGAAACGGGGCCTCACGCATTACAATTCATCTAGATGCCAACAAGCTGCAAGGGAGGCCCCAGATGCGCGCCATGGTGATCTCCAAGATCCAGAGCCTGGAGCAGAATTCGGATCCCCTGGAGCTGGTGGAGCTCCCTGTGCCCGAGCCAGGGCCCAAGGAACTTTTGGTGCAGGTCTCGGCCTGCGGGGTATGCCACACAGAGCTGGACGAAATAGAGGGCCGGACCCCTCCCCCTTCTCTTCCGGTCATACCAGGTCACCAGGTGGTGGGAACCATTGAGGCCTGCGGCCCGGGGATCAAGAATTTTAGGCCGGGGGATCGTGTGGGTGTGGGATGGATTTACAGCGCCTGCGGGCGGTGTTCCCATTGCCGCCTTGGGAATGAGAATCTATGCTCGGAGTTCAGGGCCACGGGTAGGGATGTAAACGGGGGATATGCCGAGTACATGGTTGTGAAGGAGGATTTCGCCTTCAGGATCCCTCATGTTTTTTCAGATTCTGAGGCTGCCCCTCTTCTCTGCGCCGGTGCCATAGGGTACAGGTCCCTGAGGTTGGCCCAGCTGAGAGACGGGGAAGCCCTGGGGCTCACGGGCTTCGGAGCCTCGGCCCACTTGGTGCTTCAGATGACCCGCCACCTTTACCCCAGAACCCGCATATACGTGTTCGCCAGAAGCGAGAGGGAGAGGGCCTTCGCCTTGGAGATGGGGGCTGTGTGGGCGGGCGACACTGTGCAGTGCCCTCCCAGACCGATGGACCGCATCATCGACACCACCCCGGCATGGCTGCCTGTGCTGGAAGCTCTCTCCAACCTGGCCCCTGGGGGACGCCTCATCATAAACGCCATCAGGAAGGAGGGGGGGGACAAATCGGTTCTCCAGGAGCTGGACTATGTGAGGCATCTGTGGATGGAGAAGGAGATCAAGACAGTCGCCAACGTATCGCGAAGAGACATAAGGGAGTTCCTGGAACTCGCAGCCCAGATCCCCATCAGGCCGGAGGTGCATGAGTTCCCACTGGAGCAGGCCAACCTCGCCCTCAGGGAGCTCAAGGAACGCAAGATCCGCGGGGCCAAGGTCCTCAACCTGCCAAGGGCCCAGGCGCTCAGGACTTGACGACCTCCTCCGCGTAAAAGTCCCTGCCGGGGCAGCCCTTGGAGCTCTCCATGAGCTGGATCCAGCCCCGGACCCTTTCCCTCCCGTATGCCTCCTCCCAGGCTGCCACTATCCTGTCCACCGGAACATCCGCGAAGCTTCCGTGGAAGGCCACGTACTCCATGAATCTTTTCTGCTCCAAGTTGTAAGGCTGGAATATGGAATCCTCCTTGCCATCGAACTCCAAAGGGCTCACCCTGTGCTTCTCGCAGAGCTCCCGGTTAAAGGCCGGGGTAGCTTTGATCCACCTGCCCCCCAAGAAAAACTCGGTGAACCCATGGTACACAAAAATATCCGTGCCCATCCACTCTATGAGCTGGCGTGTGGCCAGATGATTCCTCACATCGGCAAAACCCAGCCTGGAAGGGATCCCGCAGGCCCTGCCCAGGGCGCAAAGCAATGAGGCCTTGCTCACGCAGTAGCCTCTTTTCAGCTCCAACACCCGGCTGGCCCTGTAATGCTCTGGCTTGTAGAAGGGCACGTAAGGATCGTACCAGATCTTGTCCCTGACCCAGTAGTAAAACCTGACAGCCTTTTCCGTATCATCAGCTTTCTGAGAGGCCAGTTGCCTTGCCAGCATTGCTACCTGGGGATTGTTGCTGTCCAGTATCTGGGTGGGTTGGAGATATATCTCCAGGGCTTCCTCCATTGAAACCTCCCTCCTATCCTTTCCTGTTCATTTCTTGGGAGAATCCGAACACAGACTTAAGCTATTGTCCACCACTTGGGAGCGGATTCCCGCACAATCTATCAAGCTGTGAAACAAGTTATCATGGCTTGCAGAAAGCTCCCTCTTGGCAAGGAGATTTCTCCAGATCTCCCCATGGGCCTCCAGGTAACCCGGGGACGCATAAAGCAACATGGGCACCTTTCTTTGCTCAGGAATTTCTTCTGCTTGGCCGTGCCCCCACCTGCCTTCCTCCCCGAGGGATTCCCCATGGTCCGATACGTACCACACCAAGGCCCTGCGGTGACGCACCCTTTCTACAACCTCCGAGATGAAATGATCTGTAAACAGGATGCTGTTGTCATAGGAGTTGGTTATCTCATCCGGGGAGCACGAAGTGGGAGACCTTCTTGTACAAACAGGTTTGAAGACCCTGAATTCCTCCGGATAGTGATGATCGTAAAGCCAGTGGCTGCCCACCGTGTGCAACACTATAAAGGCTTTGGCAAAGTTTTTCCCCAGGATCTGATCCAGGGGCTCCAGAAGCTCCTGGTCTGTGAACCTCATCAGCACATTGTCTGCCTGCGGATGGTTGAAATAGACCGTGTGGGCCTCTTTGGCTATGGCCGAGACAATGGTGTTGGCCTTGCCCAGAAAGCTCTGGTTGGAAATCCAGGCCGTGTGGAAACCTGCGGCCCTGAACACAGAGACCACAGAGGTCTCCCTCAAACCAGGCTCCGGCTCCCCAAAGCTGGCCCGGGTTAGCATGCAGGGCACGGCGGTTCGCGTGGTGGTCCCGCAGGAAGTGACCTCCCCGAAGCTAAGGATCCCCAGCTGCAAGACTTTGGGAGTTGTGGGTCTGGGATACCCGTTTATCTGGAAATGATCCCACCTGGCCGACTCCCCCAGGATCAATGCCACCAACATCTCACCCTCAGGGGCTTCTGCAGGCAAGAGGGAAAGATCGGCTCTGGCCTCCAGGAGCTTCCCCAGCTTTTCTCTCTCTGCCAAATAAGAGGCTGTGTGGGCCACTGCATCAAAGGGTAGCCCCATGGGTAGCTTGACCAGAAGGTGGGGAACCGCTGAGGCCACAAGGCAGCATCCTATGAGAAGCAGTCTTTTCCTTCTGGAGAGGCCCCGCAGTCCCCTGGCAACCAGAAAAGCCATAAGTGTAGAGACTGCCGCTGCTATTCCACTTTGAAGCAGAAGTTCCAGACTCACAAACCCGGCCGCTTCCTCTGGATTGGTCTCAAAGGCCAGGGCCACGGTGTTAGGGCCGAAAACCTGGATCTTGAAGGTGGAGAGAAAATAGCTGGTAACAGAGCTGATTAAGGCCGTTACGGGCAGCGCCAAGCCCAAGAGCCAGCTCTGGAGGGAAAGGGTCAGGGTCAGCCCCCAAAACATGACTGTCTGGAGAGCCCCTAAAGCCAAAGCCTGGGCCGCATCCCCCTTCACGAACCATATTATGGAATCCCTGTTGAAGGCTAGGGTGTGCGCCATGGAAGCCGCAAGAAGCAGAAGTGGCCCTTTCCACCCCGCCCACCCATATGGGGCGCACAAGGCCCTCAAGGGTTCTTTTTGCCTCAAACCCCTCACCAACCTCCCAGGAGATGCATGTGCAGGTGAAAGACTATCTGCCCCCCTCCCCTCTCCACGTTCAAGATAAGCCTGTAACCCCTTGCGGCTATACCCAGTTCCTGAGCCGTCTCTTTGGCTCTCAGAAACATCTCTCCCAGGATCTCTTTGTCCGCTCCAGAAAGGTCATTCACGCTTCTTATGTGTCGGGTGGGCACAACCAGAAGGTGCACGGGGGCTTCGGGCCGGATGTCCTTGAATACGACAACATCCTGCCCCTTGTACAGAAACTCGGCGGGGCTCTCCCCCCTAACGATCCGGCAGAAAACGCAGTTCTCCTGTTCCTTCACGGGCGAGCCCGCCCCAAGCCCCTGTACCGCGCCCTCCATCACTTGACCAGCATCACCTCCACCCCGGTCTTTTCCCGAAGCTCTCTGACGTGATCCTCCACCTCCTCCCTGAAGAGCACCTTGTGGAAGAAGGAGGGCTCCTCCTTTCCCAAGACCAGCAGATCCGCTTCCTCCTCCAGGGCAACCTCCTTTAGCACCTCCATGAGGCGCCCCTTCCTTAGCACCCCCCTTGCCTCCACACCCTCCTGCCTCGCTATCTGCTCCATCCTCTCCAGGATATGGCCTCCCATGTGCTCCAGGGACTTCTCGGCGAATTCGGGGCGGAGCTCCACGGTCATGCCCTGCAGAAAGGAGGCATCCACTGCATAAAGAAAGATCACCGAGGCCTTGCTCTCCTTGGCCAGGAAGGCAGCCTCCCTGGCCGCCCGATCAGAAGCCTCGGAGCCCGTGACTGCACAGACTATTTTTTTGTAATCCATCTTTCCCCCCATCACAAGGGCCAGCCTCATATCTCCACCAGAAGAAGCCATCCCATGCAAAGTGCTATTGTCACCATCATGGGCAGGAAGGCCACCTTGGTGTACTCCATGAAGGATATGGGATATCCCGCCCGCTCGGCCATCCCCACGGTGACCACATTGGCGCTGGCCCCGATCATGGTCCCGTTTCCACCCAAGCAGGCTCCCAAAGCCAGGGCCCACCACAGGACCCCCCCTTGGGCTCCAGGGATAACGCCCGTAAGATAGGCCACTATGGGCAGCATGGTGGCAGTGAAGGGGATGTTGTCCACGATGGCCGAAAGGAGCGCCGAGACCCATAGGATCATGATGATGGCCATCACCAGGGAGCCCCCGGAGACATCTTTGACCCAGTCCGCGATCATCTGGATCAGGCCCGTGTGCTCGGCCCCGGCCACCACCACGAAGAGCATCATAAAAAAGATCAGGGTTGGCCACTCGATCTCGTGCTCCAGCATCTCCACGATGTTCACCCCGCTCACCACGAGAAGCACCGCGGCCCCGATCATGGCCGCTATGCTGGGCTCCATGTGAAGGGCACCGTGGATGATGAAGAGGAATATGGTGGCCCCAAGCACCACCCCGCCTTGGGTGAGGAGTTTTCGGTTCGTGATCTGGTATTCCTCCCTAAGCCTCTGGATCATCTCCCCCACGTTTCCCACCTGGGCCTTGGCATACTCCTTCCTGTACCATGCCAGGCAATAAAAAATCGAGAAAACCAGGCAGATGCCGCAGATTATGGTCAGGTTTGCCACAAAGTCCATGAAGGAGAGCTTGGCATAAGATCCTATCATGATATTGGGAGGGTCCCCGATGAGGGTTGCGGTCCCACCCACGTTGGATGCGAAGGCCTCTGGGATCAAAAGGCTCACGGGGTTGATCTTGAGGGTCACACAAACCTCCACCGTGACCGGGATGATGAGGAGCATTGTGGTCACGTTGTCCAGGAAGGTTGAGGTGAAGGCCGTTACAAACATAAGAACCGCCGAAAGGACGTAAACGTTTCCCCTGGCCACTTGAAAGGCCTTATAGGCTATCCACTGGAAAACACCTGTTCTCTTGAGGACCCCCACTATTATCATCATGGCCATGAGCAGGAAGATCACGTTCATGTCAATGGCCCTTATGGCCTCCTCGAAGGAGAGGATAGCGTATCCGGTATAGAAGGTGCCTGCCGTGTAAGTCACGAAGAGAAGCACCGATGCTCCCAGCAGGGCGGCCAGGGTCCTGTGCATCACCTCCAGGGCTATGAGGCCGTACACTGCCAAGAGCACCCCGGCGGCTATCCAGAAGGCAGGGGAGATGGCCCTCTCCAACCTGAGGCTGCGGTGGGCCAAATAGACCCTATTGCCAGCCTGATCCACTTGCTCCTGGAACATCCTCTCCAGAGAGATGCGACCAGAGGGCTTGAAGGAGGGCCTGTGCACCTCCATCTCCACTCTTGCCCCAGGCAGGGCTCCCCTTGGAAGCCTAAGCTCCACCTGGTAGGTGCCCTGCTCTGAGGTGCGGGCCTCCTCCAGATCCAGCTTCTTCCCATCAACAAAAAAACTGAGCTCCGCATCCCCTATGCCCTTGCCCTGTGCCGTGCGCACAGACCCATTCACAATGAGGACATCCACAGGGGACTGTGAACCCACCTTGTCCACCCCTGCCCAGCACACAGTCGCAAGAACAGCTCCCAGCAGCGCGAAAAGAGACCCCACACGGCCTGCACCCCACATCATGCGCCCTCTCCTTGTTCAACCCCTGCAGCCAGGCTCCAGGTCCATACTTGCCCCCCATTCTTCTCCATTGGGGAGGAGTCCCTCACAGCTCCTGGGCTGTCCCCTGGGAGCATGACCCCCAGGGGGAAGCCCGGTTCTAAAAGGAAGCCTTGGGGGGGGGATAAGCTCACCCTCAGCCCATGAGGTCACCCACCCTGTCCGCCACCCACTTGGCGATGGGTTTGGCCTTGTCCTGCTCCCAATAAGGCTTGGAGTTCATGGCCGAAGTCTCGTCTTTGCCCACCCAGAGCAGGAATCTCTTGCCTTCGGCCGGGTTCAACTGGATAACTGCCACTCCTCCCCCGAAGGTCTCGGGGATGGAAAACCTGAGGCTCTCTCCTTTGGCCAGCTTCTCCATTCGCTCCACTATCTGATCTCTACTCAAAACCATGGGCCACCTCCAATGCCTTTGAACTCGTTTCTAACTGCCCGGGCTTGCCTGGACCCGGAAATCGGAAGTAGTAATTTTATCCCGGTCTTCTCCGGAATCCTAGACCGCACAAACTGGAACCCGCATGGGTTTTCAGCCGGTTCGGAAACCCAAAGCCGGCTTGGCAAAGGCTAAATTGGAGAAACCCCTACCTCTGCAAGCTACTTGACACCGCGTAACCAGGCTTTCTAGACTGCCCATGAGTGATTTCCGCAATAAGATCAGACTAATCCCAGAGGGGTATAAAATGGCCCAGCTCAGCCATCTGGACAAAGAAGGCCGCCCTCGCATGGTGGATGTGGGAGCAAAGGGACCTACAAGACGGGAGGCTGTGGCCTCTGGATGCGTGCTCATGGAGGAGCATACCCTCGAGGCCGTCTTGGAAGGCCAGGTGCCCAAGGGTAACGTGCTTCTGGTAGCGCAGTTGGCCGGGATCCAGGCGGCCAAGAAGACCTGGGAGTTTATCCCTCTTTGCCATCCTCTGGCTCTGACCTCCATACAGGTGAGCCTGGAGCCGGACAAGTCGCTTCCCGGGATAAGGATAGAGGCGAGGGTCCAGGCCATGGACCGCACTGGCGTGGAGATGGAGGCCCTCACGGCCGTGAGCGTGGCTGCCCTCACCGTGTACGACATGTGCAAAGCTATAGACAAGGGCATGGTCTTGACCGAGATCCGGCTGGAGTTCAAATCGGGTGGGAAAAGCGGCACTTACAGGAGGAGCTAGCAAGGCTCCTAAGACGAATTCGCCCCCAACCAAAAAGGAGCCGTTGGGTGTGTGGCCTTCGGCGGAGCTCAGGATGAACATTCAAGCATGAGCTACAAAGAAAAGAGCCTATGAGCCCCAAAAGGGCCTTTTGGCGGGTCAAAAATGCGACCCATCTTTGTCGCATGTCACAAAAGGGCAATCCGGGCCTTGGGGGGAAGAGATCCGGCCCGAGGGCTCAGGTCAGGGGCCTGGGCGGGAAGGAACCTCAAAAATGTTAGATTGGCTTGACTCCAAATGTCCTTTGGTGGATGTGCACGCCCACCTGTACGGTGAGGCCTTTGCAGGGGACATGGAGCAGGTGTTTCTCAGGGCTCGCCGGGCAGGGCTAAGCTGCATCCTGGCTGTGAGCGAGACTTTGGAAGACGCAGAGGAGATCCTGGATCTCTCAAGAAATGAGCCCATGGTGAAGCCATGCGCAGGGCTTCATCCCGAGGCTGCGGGGGAGGAAGAACTGGAAGGAATGCTCCTCTTCATCAGAAACCACTCCACGGAACTTGTTGCCCTAGGAGAAGTAGGTCTTGATTTCTGGGTGGCCAAGGATGAAAGAGCAAGGGAAATGCAGCGAAAGGTGCTTTCAGCCCAGGTGGCCTTGGCCCTGGAGCTGGATCTGCCCTTAAACGTGCACTCCCGCTCGGCAGGCAAGCACACCATAGAGCTCCTGAGGCAGCTCGGGGCTCAGAAGGTGCTGCTTCACGCCTTTGACGGGCGTGCATCTTCGGCGGCCCTGGGGCTTGAGGCGGGCTACTACTTCTCCATGCCCCCCTCTTTGGTGCGCTCTCCACAGAAGCAGAAGCTTGTCCGTCACCTTCCCTTGGAAAGGCTCTTGCTGGAATCGGACTCCCCGGTCCTGGGCCCCACGGTACAGGACAGAAACGAGCCCGCCAACCTGCGAGTCACTTGTTCGGAAATTGCCAGGATCAAGGGCGTGAGCGAGGAGGAAGTGGCCCGCATAACCACCCAAAACGCCCAAAAGCTCTTCCCCAGGGCCTTTATTTACTGATTCCAAGGTCATGGGGGGGCATGGCTGCCCCCCCAAGGGCCTTATTTTTGGAGCTCAGGGAGGATGCTCTCGAAGTAGTCCAGCACCTCCGGGTTGGAGAGGGCGTCCCTGTTGGTCACCGGTCTTCCGTGGATGATGTTGGTCACCGCGCTTTCCACCTTCTTCATGTTCAGGGTGTAGGGAGCCCCTGGCATCTCCATTATGATTGCTGGCACATGCCTGGGGGAGGCCTTCTCCCTGAGGGTCTTTTTGATCTTGTCTTTTAGCTCCTGGGTGAGTGTGTAGCCCTCGTTTAGCTTCACGAAAAGTATGATCCTCTGGTCCCCCTGCCAGTTCTGCCCTATGGCCAGGCTGTCAGCTATCTCGGGAAGTTTTTCCACCTGGTTATAGATCTCGGCGGTCCCGATGCGCACCCCCGAAGGTTTCAGCACCGCGTCCGAACGGCCGTAAAAAGTGATACCTCTTGTGTCACTGTGCATGACAATATAGTCCCCGTGGCGCCACACCCCCGGGTAGACCTCGAAGTAGGCCGCCTTGTACTTGGATCCGTCCGGGTCGTTCCAAAAATAAATGGGCATGGAGGGGGCAGGAGCCTCGCAGACCAGCTCCGCCTGCTCGTCCCAGACGTGCTTGCCCTTTTCATCGTAGGCCTTCACCTTCATGCCCAGGGCCGGGCTTTGGAGCTCCCCGGCGTACACCGGCAGGATTGGGCTCCCTATGGCAAAGCAGCCGTTTATGTCCGTACCGCCCGAGATGGAGTTGAAGTGCAGATCCTTTTTTATCTCCCGATACACATACTCGAAGCCCTCGGCCGAAAGAGGTGAACCTGTCTGGGAAATCTGCTGGAGAGCCGAGAGGTCGTAGGTCTTGCCGGGTGTTACCCCCTGGGCCCTTAGCGCATTCACATAGCTGGCGCTCAGCCCGAATACCGTGATCTTGAGGTCCTGGGCCAGCTTCCACATGGCCCCTGCATTCGGGTGCATGGGGTTGCCGTCATAGAGCACCACGGTAGCCCCTGCGCCCAAAGAGCCCAGGAGCCAGTTCCACATCATCCAGCTGCAGGTGGTGATATAGAAGATGGTGTCCTGCCTCTTGAGATCCGTGTGAATGACCAATTCCTTCAGGTGATTAATGAGGATCCCACCCGCAGACTGCACCATGCACTTGGGTTTTCCGGTGGTGCCTGAGGAGAACATGATGTAAACGGGGTGATCGAAAGGAAGCTGTTCGAATGGGATCTCCAGGCCTTTTTGCGGGGAGAGAAACTCCTCGTATTTGACCGCATTGGGCAGGGCCTTTAGATCCGGCTTTGTGCCGGCATACTCAACCACCACCACTTTCTGGAGGCTGGGGATGTTCCTGGCCACCTCCACCGCGTTATCAAAGGACTTGAAGGCCTTTCCCTTGTAAAAATAGCCGTCCACCGTGAACATCACCTTGGGCTCCACCTGACCCAGACGGTCCAAGGCGGCCTGGGAGCCTATGTCCGTTGCGCAAGAGGACCAGACAGCCCCTATGCTGGTGGCGGCCAACATGGCGATGGCTGTCTCCATTAGATTGGGCATGTAGCCCACCACACGGTCTCCGGGCTTGACCCCCAGCTCTTTGAGAGACTTGGCCAAGCGGGCCACAGTTTGGTAAAGCTCCGCGTAAGTCATTTGGGCCCTCTTTTGGGTCTCCCCAACAAACTTGAAGGCCACATGTTCATCCCTGTAGCGAAGAAGATTCTGGGCGAAATTGAGCCTGGCTCCCGGAAACCACTTGGCTCCGGGAAACCTCCCAAGGTCTTCCACCACCCGCTCATAGGGTTTGGAGGCCTGGATCTCCACAAAGTCCCACACTGCGGCCCAAAAATCCGGAATCTCGGCCACGGACCAGTCGTACAGGTCCCAATAGCTCTTGAAGGACTTCCCATACTTCCGATTCACCCGATCTATGAACCGGGTGATGTTGGCCCTAGCCTTTCTTTCTTCAGATGGTTCCCAAAGAGGTGTTTTTCTTGACATGGTCCCTGCCTCCCAAGAATTGAGATTCTCAGCCGGGCTCACTCATAGCGTTCCGGGTGTGCGCGAAGCTCCTCCAAGAAGTCCTCCACGATCCTCTCCTGATCGTACTCGGGCTTCCAGCCCCACTCCTTTCGGGCCAGGCTGTCATCAAGGGGAAGGATGAGCCTGTCTATGATCTTCTGCTTCTCCTCATCCACCTGGAACTGGATCTTGGCTCCAGGCAGCTTGGCCTTCACCATGTCCACCAGCTCCTGGGCGCTGGCTGCCGGGCTTGGGCCTGCCACCACGTAGTTCACCATCTGAATCGCTTCCTTGGGGGCATCCCCCAGCATCACGATGGCCCTGGCAGCATCCTTGAAGTACATGACAGGGCAGCGAGTCTCCGGCCTCACGTACATGACATAGGGCCTGCCTTTGGCGCACTCCTCTATGACCCAGGCATTGTACTGCACGATGCCCGGGGTCTTGACCCCTGGCCCCACGATGGAGGGGTAACGCACCCCCCGGAAGTCAAGACCATACTTGCGCCTGTAGAACAGACCCATGAGCTCTGAGAAGACCTTTGTGCAGCCGTAGAAGAGCTGGGGCCTCTGGAGGGTGTAGTCGTCTATCTTGCCCTCCCTTATGTCCAGGCCGTAGGTGGCTATGGTGCTCGAGAAAAGCACCTTTTCCACATCGAAGAGCCTGGCCGCCTCCAGCACATGGAAGGTGCCCATGGCATTGGCCCTGAAGGAGGCCTGGGGATCCGCATCCGAGGGGACAGAGAGCATTCCTCCCAGGTGATACATGGCAGAAGGTCTGCATTCCTTAACAGCACTCAATACATGGCTGAAATTCCCCAAGTCCCCCCTGATCACCCGCAGCTTGCCTGCCAAATCCTGCAAGAGTTTTGTGGAAGGGTTGATGTCAAAGGCCGTGACCTCCTCACCCCGAGCAACCAAGATCCTTACCACCTCGGCTCCTATGAATCCGGTCCCACCTGTAACCAGCACGCTCATCTCCCGCCTCCGTTCAAGCCTTCCAATAAAGATCCTTGAGTCTCTTGAGGAACTCCTTGTCCCTTCTTTGCACAGCCTGGTCCAGCTCGGCCTTGGAAAAATCCAAGGCGTAGTCGTAGAAACCCTTGGCCGACTTGATGCCGTAATGCCCCTGGGAGACCAAGTCCCGCACAGCTTTGGGAGCTTCGGTGGAGCTGCAGATTTCATGGACAAGGTTGTCGTAAACCCTCAGCCACAGATCCAGCCCTCCGAGATCCGCTGTGAGAAGGGGGCCAATGCTTGCCAGCCTAAACCCAACGCTTCCTTTCACCGCCTTGTCTATGTCCTCCGGGCTGGCCACCCCCTGAGCGTATAGATCCCACACCTCCCTTATCAGGGCTGTCTGGATCCGATTGACTATGAACCCTGGGAGCTCCTTCTGGATCCTGACCGGCATCTTGCGGATCCGCTCAAGAAGGGCCACGGCCAGCTCCATGGTCTCTTGGGTGGTCTCGGGCCCCCGAACAACCTCCACGGTGGGCACGATGTGGGGAGGGTTAAACCAATGGGTCACAACCAGCCTGCCTTTCTCTTTCACCTTCTGTCCTATGGCCGACAGGGTGAGGGAGGAGGTGTTGGTGGCAATGACTGCCTGGGGCGAACAGAGGCTCTCCACCCTGGCGAATAGCTCCTGCTTTAAAGTCAACTCCTCCGGGGCCGCTTCCACTATGAAGTCTGCTCCCTCAACGGCCCGGGCCAGCTCTGTGGTGGTAAAGAGCCGCTCCATGGCAGGGGAAACCTCAAAGGCTTCCAAGAGCCCCTCCTGAGCGAACATCTCCATGTTTTTCCTTATGTGGGCCCGGGCCGTATCCAGGATGGCATCCTTTATGTCGTATAAGCGAACAGGGTAACCACCCATGAGAAACGCCTGGGCGATGCCGTGGCCCATTATCCCGGCACCCAGAACCGATATTGACCTTATCTCCTCGAGTCTCATCTTGCGGCTCCTATTCTTCTCAGTGCCCACTTGCGCCATATCATATAGAGGGGATAGCGCTCGGACTAAGGAAAACAATTGACTCAGGGACGTTGAGACCCGGGAGATGTCGTCCCCGCGTCCCCGTGTCCCAGGTTCTCAGCGTCATCGATGTCCCCTCTCCGCGTCTAGTAGTTGACCTTGTCCAACCCCTTTAGCCCCAAGATCTGACGGGCCTCATCAGGGGTGGCCGGCTCCACTCCCAACTCCCTGGCAATCCTGACTATTTTCTCCACCTGCTCGGCATTGCTCTTGGCCATTCGGCCCTTCTCCACATAAAGGCTGTCCTCCAAACCCACCCTGGCGTTCCCGCCCATCACCAAGGCCGTTGTGCACATGGGCATCTGGTTTCTGCCGGCCGCACACACAGACCACTGGAAATCCCCTATGAGGTTGCGGGCAGTCTGGTAAAGGAAGACCAGGTTCTCCACGGTAGCCGGGATCCCTCCCAGAATGCCCATGACGAATTGCAGGTACACGGGTTTCTGAATGTGGCCGGCCTGTATCATGAATGCCACGTTGTTGATCATGCCCACATCGTAAATCTCGATCTCTGGCTTGGTCTCAGCCTCCTTGAAGAAGCCGCAGAACTCCCTCATGGTCTTGAAGGTATTGGGGAAGATCAGGTCCTCGGTCATGGCCAGGTACTGGGGCTCCCAGGGATACTTCCAGTCCTTTATCTTCTTGAGCACCGGGAAGAGGGCGAAATTAAGGGAGCCGAAGTTGAAGGAGGCCAACTCCGGCCTGTACTTCCTCACCACAGCCACCCTCTGCTCTGCTGTCATGCCCAGCCCGCCGCCTGTTGTGGTGCAAAGAATCATGTTGCAGCGGCTCTTTACCTCAGAGAGCACCTCCCCGAACAGCTCCAGGGAAGGCGAGGGGGCCCCGGTCTCAGGGTCCCTCACGTGGATGTGAGCCACCGCAGCCCCGGCCTCATAGGCCCTGACTGCCTCCTGGGCTATCTGCTTGGGGGTGATGGGAAGATGGGGAGTCATGCTCGGGGTATGGATGCTCCCTGTGATGGCTGCTGTTATTATCGCCTTGGGCATCTGGCACCTCCTCACAGGTTCAAGAATTGCCTAGACTCACTTGGCTGCCTCCAGAGCCTTCGGTAACCATGTGCAGATTTCTGGAAAAATGACACACAGGGCAGTGACTATGACCTGAATGCCAACAAAGGGCACGATCCCCCTGTATATGGCAGGAAGGGGGATCTCGGGGGCAATCCCCTTGAGGTAGAAGATAGAGTAGGCAAAAGGAGGGGTGAGAAAGGAGATCTGCAGGCTCACGCAGACCACCAGGCCCACCCAGAGGGGATCAAAGCCCAGCTTCATCAGAATAGGAGAGAATATGGGCACCGTGATAAGCAGGATCCCTATCCAGTCTATGAAGCAGCCCAGGATAAAGATTATCACCAGGATGGTTATGAAGACCCCCCAGGCCCCAAAGCCCAGGGAGAGGAGGAAGTCGGTTATCACCTGCCCGCATCCTGCCCCCAAGAAGGCCCCTGTGTACAGGTTGGAGCCTATGGCGATAAAGATGATCATGGAGGTGATCCTGAGGGTCAGATAGCAGTTCTCCTTGAAGGCCTTCCAGGTGAAGGTCCTATTCATCATTGCCAGGCCCACGGCTCCCACGCTGCCTACTGCCCCGGCCTCTGTGGGGGATGCCACACCGAAGAATATGGAACCCAAGACCAGGAAGACTAGAAAGACCGGTGGTATCAGGTACTTGAAGCCTGTGACCAGGGATTCCCTGGAGAAGAAGGAGATGCGCTCCTCTGGTGGGAGGGGAGGTCCCATCTCAGGGCTCAAGGCCGTTCGTATGAGCACGTAGAGGATGTAACCCACCCCCAGCATCAGCCCCGGCACCACCGCCCCGGCATACATCTGGGTCACCGATACCCCTGCCATGGGAGCGTAAAGGATCAACATGACGCTGGGGGGGATGAGGATCCCCAGTGTGCCACCTGCGCACACAACCCCGCTTGCCAGCCCCTGGTCGTACTTGGCCCTTAGCATGGATGGCACGGCCAGAAGCCCTATGGCCGTCTCCGAGGCTCCCACCACCCCGGTGCAGGCAGCGAATATTATGGCGAGGGCCACAGTGGCCACTGCAAGCCCCCCCCTGACCCCCGCCATCCATCTCCTCAAGATGGTGAAGGCCCTCTCTGCCACCCCCGAGGTCTGCATCATGGCGCCCATGAAGATGAAAAGCGGCACCGCAGCCAGGATATACTCCGAGAGGGTCCCGTTTATTACCCTCTGGGGCATCATGTACAGGTAAGCCTTGCCCGTGGTCATGTACCCAAAGAGAAGCCCCATGGTGCCTATGCCGAAGGCCAGGGGGAAGCCCGCCAGGAGCACGAAGAGGCTAAGGAGCATCAAGATGGTTACAAGCTCTGGGCTCATCTGCCACCTCCTCGCACTGCCCTTCCCAGGGTCCTGAGAAAATCCACCAACCCCTGGAGGAGGAAAAGCAGGAACCCGAAGGTGATGGCCAGCTTGAAAGGCCAAAGATGCGGCCTCCAGACGCTGACCGATGAGCGCTCACCAGAGCTCAGGGTCCAAAGCCCGTGCTCCCCACACTTGTACGTGAGCACGACCATGAGCGGGAAGAACAACAAAAGATAACACAAGGAGTCCACAATGGCCTGGGTCCTTGGAGAGAGCCTCCCGTAGACCAGGTCCATGCGCACATGGGTCTTGAGAAGCTGGCAGTAGGCCACCCCCAGGACCGAGTAAGCCCCGTAGGTCATGTAGGTGACCTCAAAGGCCCAATGGGTGGGCTTGTTGAACAGGTAACGCATTATGATGTCGTAACAGATGGCCACCACCAGAGCGGGCATGAGATAGCTCGAGAGCTTCCCTGTCCACTCGCTGGCCCGATCCATTACCCGAAAGACTCTCTCCAAACAGCACCTCCTCAAACTCGAAGGGAGTGGCCTCCCCAAACATGCTGGAGGCCCACTCCCGCACAAAAGCCTTTCTTATCCCAGCTCTTCAAAGCCCCTGTCAATTGACCCCAGGGGCAATTGAGTCCCAGGATCAGTGGGGCAGGGAGAACATCTTGGCATAGGGATACCACTTCTTGCCAAAGGCCTTCTGGGAATCCCAGACTTTCTTGAAGAACTCGTCCTTGGCGGACATCTCGTCCAGGTAGTCCTCGGCCCACTTCATGAAGGTCTTGACAGTCTCGGGCTCCACCTCCACGATCTCGATACCCTTTTCCTTGTAGAAGTCCATGGCCTTTATGTTTTCCGACTCCATCCAGAGCCAGTTAAGAAGCCTCATCTTCCCAATGGCCGCCTCCACCTGCGGCTTCAGGTCCGCGGGCAAGGCATCCCAGGCCTTCTTGTTCACAACTATCTCCAGCTGGGAGGCCGGCTGGTGAACCCCCGGCAGGTGCAAGTATTTGCAAACCTCCCAGATGCCCAGGGTCTTGTCGAAGGCCGGGATGCTGTACTCAGCAGCATCTATCACGCCGCGCTGCAGGTTGGGCATGATCTCGCCTGCTGGCATGAAAACAACCGAAAGGCCGTGCTTTGTGAGCACATCCCCCATGACCGGCATCATGCGGAACTTGATCCCCTTCCAGTCATTCACTTTCTTCAGGGGTTTCTTGGACCACATGAAGATCTCCATGGATATGGGGGCGTCGTGGAAAACCTTCACCTTGTAGCCGTACTTGTCGTACATCTCCTGGTGCAGCTCCTTGCCGCCTCCGTGCTCAAGCCACATCTGCATGTCCAGGGCGTTCATGCCGCCTGGGGCAGCAGTGAAAAGGGGAGATACAGGGATCTTGCCCACCCACTGGCCCGTGTAACCAAAGTTGGCCTCATACACCCCGTCGCTTACTGCCTTGAGGCCTTCGAATGGCGGGACGAGTGCTCCCGCAGGGAAACACTCCCACACCAGCCTCCCGTTGGTTACCTTCTTGACCTCCTCGGCGGTCCTGAGCATGGTCTCGTGGTAGAGCATGCCAGCCGGCACAAAGCCTTGGACCTTCCACTTGATCACCTTTTCCTGAGCCACGGCCGGCATAACCATGCACAAGGCCAAGGCCGCCACTGCCAACACCAGTCCCGTCTTCCTCATGGCCAACACCTCCCCGAAAATGATTGCCCCTCAAGGGGCATGTAACCAACAGAGCCGCCCGAACAAAGAGGCTTTGAGTTCCCAGCCGGCCGGTTGCCATCCCACGGCCAAAGAAGGGTGAAAGCGCCCCTTTTCATATCGCGAGCGTTCTCATCTGTCAAGCTAAAACCGACTTGGGGGCTTGCACGTTGCCGATAGGAAACAAATCAGCGCCTGATTAAATGGTTAGCCCGGATAATTCTCCAAAGCCCGCAACTTTGGGGGCTTGAGCCCCCAACAGTCTTTGGAGAATATCCCGGGTTAGGAAGCAAGGCTTGCAGGGAGGCTTTTCGGTGAGGACTTGGAAACAGGGCGGCCAGCCTCAGGTATTAGCACCCGGAAGGTGCTCCCCTTGCCGGGCGCGCTTTCCACCTCAACTGCACCCAGGTGGGCCTCCACTATGCCCTTCACTATGGGAAGCCCAAGCCCTGTGCCCACCACCTGTCTGGTTTTCTCGTCTCGCACCCTGTAGAACTTGTCGAAGATGCGCGGGATACACTCCTGAGGGATGCCTACTCCAGTGTCTTTCACCTCCACGCACACGTAACCGCCTCTTTTGGCCAGGCAGACCTTGATACTGCCCCCCTCGGGGGTATAAGAGACGGCATTGGATAGGAGATTGGAGAAGACCTCCTCCAGGGCCGACCCATCCCCCACCACCCAAAAGGGCTCACCCGCAGTTTCGCAAACGAGGCTTTGTCCCTTCCCTTCGGCCACTTCCTTATACCCAGCCACAACTTCCTCCACCAGCGGCACCAGATTCAGGGCTACTCTTCTGTCCACCATGCGGCCTGCCTCTATGCGGGCCAAATCCAAAAGATCCTTGATCAGACCCAAAAGCCCCTCCACCCTTCGGCCAGCCCTGCCAAGAAGCTCTTGCTGCCTCTGGTTGAGCTCCCCGGCCATGCCTGCCAGTAGCACCTCTATTTGTTGTCTTATAGCTGCCAAAGGGGAGCGAAGCTCGTGGGAAACCATTGCCACAAACTCGGATTTCATTCGGTCCAAGTCTTTGAGGCGGGTTATGTCCTGGATAACCAGGACCACCCCCAGGAGTTCTCCATCAGGAAGATGGATTGGGCTGCCATGGGCCCGGATGTCCCCTATCCTCTCTATGCGTGCCTCCACGGCCCTGGCCGTGAGGGGGGCGGCCCTGGTCAGCTCCAACACCATGGATGCCATCTCTGGGGGAGCCACCTCTTGTATTGGTCTTTGCAGGAGCTCCTTCCCCACCGATCCTAATAGCCTGGCCGCAGCGGGGTTGTGCAGAACGATTATCCCCCTGTTGTCGGCCACGAGCACTCCGTCGGCCATGGCCTGAATGATGGTGCGAAGTCGGCTTTGCTCCTGGGCCACGTCCCTGAGGCTCCTGGCCCGTTCCTGCCTAAGCCTCTCCGCCTCCCTCTGGAGTGTCTTTCTCTCTAGGGCTCGGGAGACAACGAGCCGCAGCTGGTCCGGGGTGAAAGGTTTGGCGATGAAGTCATAGGCCCCCTGCTTCATGGCCTGCACTGCCAGCTCAACTGT
The DNA here is from genome assembly GCA_964414345.1 of uncultured Desulfarculaceae bacterium. Classification (GTDB taxonomy): domain Bacteria; phylum Desulfobacterota; class Desulfocorpusculales; order Desulfocorpusculum; family Desulfocorpusculum; genus Desulfocorpusculum. The sequence continues at coordinate 7,419 of CAYPWF010000006.1, read as the reverse complement.
GGCGTATCCTGTGATCACTACGACCACTGGGGCAGAGTCCTTTACCATAAGCTCCTTTAACACCTCCATGCCGCTCACCCCCGGCATCATGAGATCCAAAAGGAGCACGTCTACAGGATTCTCTGCGAGAAGCCTGAGCCCTTCCTCACCGTTTTGGGCAGTCATTACCCCGCAACCCATGCCCTGGCAGATGCGGGCACATCCCTCCCGCATGACCCTCTCGTCGTCCACAACCAGGACCAAGGGAATCTCCGAGGGTTTGCTTTCCGCTGAGACCTTGATACTCAATTCCCCCTCACCTGGAGATCAGCCTTTCCACCCGCCTGGCTATCTCCTCGGGCTTGACTGGTTTGTCCACATAGTCGTCTGCCTCGGTCTCCATGGCCATACGAGGGGTGTACTTGGTCTCACTTATCTTGGAGGCCACGGCCGTAAGCAAAAGCACCGGAATCTCTCTCAGCCCGGCATCGGCCTTTATCTCCCTGCACACCTCAAAGCCATCCTTGTCCGGCATCATGACATCCAGGACCACTGCATCGGGCTTTAGCTCCCGAACTTTCTTAAGCCCCTCCAGCCCCCCGTAAGCTGGCACCACTTGGTGCCCACGTTTCTCCAGCATCATGGAAACGGTCTCCACCAAATCCGGGTCATCGTCAACCACCAATATCCTTGCCATGGCTCACCTCCTATGAGGGTTTGGGGGTTCCACCTAGACCGCAGCAAGCCCCCCCCGCTCTTTTGAACTAGCAAGAATCGCGCCTCATCCCCCGGTTCCATCCAGGCCGGCTGCCTGAAGAATCTCGGGCACCAGCTCCTCCCTGCCTATGGCCATTATGTGCACCCCATGGCACAGCCTCTTCTCTTTCAAGGTCTTGATCATCCTCCCTGCGATCTGGATGCCCACCCCGAGCGCCTCACCCTTGGGGGCTTCCTTGAGTTCCTGGATGAGGGGCTGGGGGACGTAAACCCCTGGAACGTTCTTGTTCATGTACTCGGCCATCCTCCAGGAGGTGAGAAGGATTATGCCAGCGAGGATCTTGACCCCAAAGGGCCTGGCATAATCCATGAACCTCTCGAAGTTCTCCAGGTCGTAAATGGCCTGTGTCTGGAAGAACTCGGCCCCAGCCTGGATCTTCTTCTCGAATTTGATGAGCTGCGGCTCCAAAGGCCTTGCCTCGGGGGTCACAATGGCCCCGGCGCAAAACTCGGGCTTCCCGTCCAGCTCGTTTCCCCCCAAATCCTTGCCCTGCTCCAAGCTTCGCACGGCCATAAGAAGCTGGCTAGAGTCCAGATCAAAGACCCCTTTGGCCTCCTTGTGATCCCCCACCACTACCGAATCTCCGGTGAGGCAAAGCACATTTCTTATCCCCCTGCTGTAAGCCAGGAGCAGGTCTGCCTGCAAAGCCAGACGGTTTCTGTCTCGACAGGTCACCTGTAAGATGGGCTCTCCCCCTCTTTCTCTTATCAGCATGGCCCCTCCCAAGGAAGGAAACCTCATGACCGAGCTCTGATGGTCAGTCACATTTAGAGCATGCACCTTATCCTTGAGGAGCTCAATGTGGTGAAGCATGGGGGCCAGATTTGTACCTTTGGGCGGGCCGATTTCGCTTGTGATCACAAATTCTCCCGAGCTTAGAATTTCTCTGAACCGCAAGCTCATCTCACTCCCCCCTTTCCTCCACGGGGATCAAGATCCTGCCCGGCTTGGGGCTTACCTGATAGTTTTTGGCAGGCTGCAACCTTCGCATGCGATCCAGCCTTCCTTGGGCTTTCAGCCTTTCGTAAATCAGGGTCCAAGCACAGTCTTTCTGGGGGTCTATTTCGCATTTGCCATCCTTGGTCCCCCCGCAGGGGCCGTTGAGAAGGCCCTTGTGACAGCTGGTCACGGGGCAGATGCCGCCGGTCTCCCCCAGGATGCAATCCCCGCATTGGGTGCAGATCTCCTCGAATTGCCCGATCCCCCGCTCCTTGCCGATGAAAAGCGTGTCCAGGGCCGGTATAACAGGGATTTGAACCTGCCTGCCAATAGTCTGTACCCCGAATGCGCAGGTCATGATCAGGATCCCCTGGCTCTGGGAAAGAGGGTCCCTCATCTGCTCCAGGGCCTCGTGGGAGATCTCGTCGCATGCAACGGGTATGACCATGGAGCCCATGATGATTCTTCCGTTTTCCCTTAGCTTCTTGGTCATGTCCTCAACTTCTGGCGCACCTCCGGTGCGGCAGAGGGTTACGCAGGTCCCGCAGCCCAGGATGAAAACCCTCTCCATGCCCTCCAGGAGGCTCAGGATTTCCTCTAGGCTCTTCTGTTTGGTGATGGACCTGATCATCTGTCTTCTCCTTGGCTTGGATCATCCAGACTTGGATTATGATGCTTCACACGGGCAGTACAACCAGGTCTCGCCAGATTCTCTCCCAGCCGCACAAGGCTCATATTTCCTTTCTTATGGATCCCCTTGCCTTCACAAAGGCCGGTCCCTGATTTTTTCCCTGTCGCACCTCAGACACCTCAGGGCCTCGGACACAGCTTCCTGCTCCGAGTAACCCCCCTCAGCCTCCATAAATCCACTCAATCTTTCTCCAGGGGGAAGCATGGGGACCTCCACACGCCCTGCAGGGGCAGCCTCCTCGGGCTGGGTTGCTCTCTGGGGTTCCTCCACGCACTTCTCGTCCCTTATCACCACCCGGGTGGGATCTCCCCTGAGATACTTGTCTATAGCCAGCGCAGCCCTTCTTCCTGAAGCAATGGCTTGGATCACCGAGGTGGGACCTGTGACCAGGTCCCCCCCGGCGAAGATACCTGGAACGTTGGTGGCCAAGGTGTTGGGGTTCACCCTGAGGGCACCCCACTTGACCCTTTCCAAGCGAGTGTCCTCCATGAGAAAAGATAGGTCAGGGGCTTGCCCAACGGCCGGTATGACCATATCCGCCTCCACAAAGAACTCGCTACCTTCTATGGGTAAAGGCCTTCTCCTTCCCGACTCGTCCGCCTCTGCCTGTCTCATGCGCACACACTCTATCCCCTTCACCTTCCAGTTTTCGTGCACCAAACGGGTGGGGCTGACGAGGCAGTTGATTCCAATCCCCTCCTCCATTGCCTCCCGAAGCTCCCTCCGGCTCACGGGCATCTCTTCCAAGGAGCGCCTGTAGTAGATGTTCACCTGCTCGGCTCCCAGTCTCCTTGCGGTTCTAGCTGCATCCAAGGCAGTGTTCCCGCCCCCTATGACTGCCACCCTGCTTCCCACATCAACCTTCTTGCCTACCTTCACGTCTCTCAGGAAACGAAGCCCGTAATGAAGACCGTCTATGCCCTCCAATTCTCCGGGAATCCCGATTAGCTGGCTTCTTTGGGCCCCGGCGGCAATGAACACGGCCTGGAAGCCCTCTTTCAGCAAATCTTCCACGCCTCTTTGGGTGGTGACAGGCGAGTTGTAGCGGATCTCGACCCCACGAGCCTCTATGTAACGGATCTCCCGCTGGATCACCTCCTTTGGAAGTCTGAAGTCAGGTATGGCCACCCCCATCATGCCCCCTCCAACGGGAAGGGCCTCCAACACCACCACGGGATAGCCCATCTTTCTCAGGAAAAAAGCACAGGTGAGCCCGGCCGGTCCTGCCCCCACAACCGCCACCCTCTCTGTGTGGCGCAGGGGGAAGGGTTCAGGCTCCTTTGGGGCGTGCTCGTAATACCAGTCGGCCGCGAACTTCTTCAGGGCCCGTATGGCCACCGGCTCATCCAGCTCCCCTCTCCTGCACTTGGTCTCACACGGGTGGTGGCATATGCGGCCGCATATGGAGGGAAAGGGATTTCGCTCCCGAATGAGTTCAGCCGCCTCGGCAAACCTGCCCTCGGCTATAAAGCCCACATAGTTGGGCACGTCTATGCCTGCCGGGCAGGCATGCTGGCAGGCAGAGATGATCATCTGCTCGCAGGAAGCCGCCGGGCATCTACCCTCCTGGATGTGGGCCTCGTATTCCCCCCTGAAGTGCGCGATGGTGGTAAGCACAGGGTTGGCGCATGTCTGGCCCAAACCGCAAAGGGAGGATCTTCGCACCACAGTGCCGATTTCTATTAGGCGGTTCAGATCCTTGGGTCGGCCCTCCCCCCTGGTGATCCTGTTCAGGATGGAGAGCATCTGGGTCGTGCCCAAGCGGCATGGGGCGCATTTGCCGCAGGACTCCGACTGGGTAAAGCTCAGGAAAAAGCGGGCGATGTCAACCATGCAGTTGTTCTCGTCCATGACCACCATGCCGCCTGAGCCCATTATGGAGCCCACGGACTGGATGGACTCGTAGTCCACAGGCAAGTCCAGATGGCGCGCCGGCACGCATCCTCCAGAGGGCCCCCCCATCTGAACTGCTTTGAACTTCCTCCCTTTGGGGATGCCCCCTCCCACCTGGTATATGATTTCCCTCATGCTGATGCCGATGGGCACCTCCACCAGCCCGGTGTTGTTTACCTTGCCGGCCAAGGAGAAAACCTTGGTGCCCTTGGAAGACTCGGTGCCCACCGAAGCATAGCTTTGGGAACCCTCCAAGATGATGGAGCGGATATTGGCAAAGGTCTCCACGTTGTTTATGCAGGTAGGTTTACCCCATAGTCCGGCCTGGGCTGGGAAGGGAGGCCTGGCCCGGGGCATTCCCCTTCTGCCCTCTATGGAAGCTATAAGGGCCGTCTCCTCCCCGCAAACAAAGGCACCGGCCCCCTCTTTGATGTGCACCTGGAACGAGAAATCTGACCCCAATATCCCCTCACCTAGGAGCCCCAGCTCCCTGGCCTGAGAAACGGCCGTCTGAAGGTGCTCCACGGCTATGGGGTACTCGGCCCGCACGTAAATGAAACCCTCCCGGGCCCCCATGGCATATGCCCCGATGAGCATCCCCTCCAGCACGCTGTGGGGATCCCCCTCCAGCACGGCCCTGTCCATGAAGGCCCCCGGATCCCCCTCATCCGCATTGCAGACTATATACTTGGGCTCCCCAGGGGATTGCCTGGTAAAACGCCACTTCCTCCCTGTTGGGAATCCGGCCCCTCCCCTTCCCCTCAAGCCAGCCCGCTCCACCTCCTCTATCACAGCCTCTGGGCTCATCTCCCTTAGCACTTTGGCTAAGGCTGAGTATCCGTCCTGAATCAGGTAGCTCTCTATGCTCTTGGGGTCCACAAGGCCGCAAAGACCAAGCACTTTGCGCTGCTGACTCCTATAGAATGGAATCTGCCCCAAGGAGGCAAAGCGCTCCCCGCTCACGGGGTCTCCATAGACCAGCCTGTCCAGGAGCCTCCCCCCCAAGAGGGTCTCTTCCACTATTTGCTTGGCATCCTCGGGTCTTACCTGTTGGTAAAACCAACCTTGTGGGTCCACAACCATCACAGGGGCTCGGGCGCAAAACCCCTGGCAACCCGTCTCCCGTATCTCCACCGAGTCCCGAAGGCCCGCCTTTTGGAGCTCTTCTGCCAGGGCTTCCCTCAGCTGCAAGGCTCCATAAGCCCTGCAGCCGGTCATACAGACCCTCAAGCGGCTCTTCTTGGGAGGTTCATTTTGAAGAAGCTCTTGCCTGAGCCCCTCCAGAGCCTCCAAGCTCTTCAACGCGGACATGTAAATACTCTCCTTCTAATGTTCACTCATACTGTCTCAAAATGGACTGCACCTGAGGCGGCACAAGCCTCCCATAGTAGTTTCGGTTCACCATCATCACAGGTGCCAAAAAACAGGTCCCCAGGCAGGCCACGGTCTCAAGGCTGAAGAGCAGATCCTCCCGGGTCTGTCCATCCTGGATGCCGAGTTTTTCCTCAGCCACACGCAGTATGGATTTCCCACCCTTGACGTGGCAGGCGGTGCCCCTGCAAACCCTAACAATGTTGCGACCCTTGGGTGTGAGAGAAAACTGGGCGTAAAAGCTCACCACGCCCTGCACCTCTGCTGGGAAGAGTCCCAGGTGCCTGGCCACAGGCTCCAGGGATTGGGGGGGCACATAACCGAAGCGTTCCTGGATTCTCTGCAATAGAGGGATGAGAGCCTGCCTGCCTCCTTTGGTCCCGCCGAAAAGCTCTTCCAGACCACTTAGCTCTCCAGCCGATCCGCCTGTTTTCAGCATGGGGAATTCCTCCTGCGCAGCTAACCCGGATTATTCTTTAAAACCGGTCAGCTCAGGGATAGCGCCCCCAAGCCCCCGGTGCCCTTCAAAATATTCCGATCAAACCCGGGCTGATTCTGAAACCAAGAATCAGGCTGTTCTTGAGCATGAAAAAGTCCCTCGCAACATACCCTCAAGACAGGACCCATTATCCACCGCACCTCTCCAGCCTCACCCTTGCCTTTCTGGTTTGAGCTGTCCTACTGGCAGGGTCCCAACCCCAAGGCGCCAGTCCGGCAAGCCCACGGCCTTGGGCTGCAGGCAGCACGCAAAGCAAGCCTGGATGGATTTCAGGCTTCGACAGCGCAGTAGCCTTAAGCTCGCCCCATCTGGAAAGCAACTTCACTTGAGCTTGCTCTCCCAGCTCCAGTCTGCCCATGTCAGAGGGATTCAAGAAAACCAGGGTTTGGGGGGAGAAGTCCCTCAACCTGCCTGCCCGGCTGGAACGAACTGCGCTGCCCATTCTAAAGAGAGACTCAACTTCCACGGCCAGGAAGGGGAAGTCCGGGTCTTTTGGATCCATCTGCATAAGTTTGGAAGGATCCGGCACAGTTTGGGGCTCAGGGGCTCCCCCCCTAAGTAGAATCCTCTCTCCAGAGGCCGTTGGATCCGTGCAGGGCCAAAAAATGGGCGAGGCTTCAAGTCTTGCATAACGTACCCCCCTCATTTGGGGGACAGTCTGACTGATCTCCTTCATCACCTCTGCCGGCGCCTCGTACTCGGGCAGGTCGGCTGTTCGCTTCAAGAGCCCCGAGAGGATCCAGCAGTCGGGTCTTGCACCCCCAGGAGGTGGTAAGACCGGCCGTATCCTCTGGATTCTCCTCTCCAGGCTGGTATAAGTGCCCTCTTTTTCCAGAAAACCGGCAGCAGGCAAGACCGAATGGGCCCTCTGGCAAGTGGCCGTGGGGAACATCTCCTGGACCACCAGAAACTCCAGCCTCAAAAGAGCCTCGGCAGCATAGCTCGGCAAAACCTCCAAAGGGTTCTCACCCATTATGTAAAGAGCTTTAAGCTCTCCTCTCAGGGCCGCCTCCAGCATCTCTGGGAGACTCATGCCAGGGCCGGGGGGAGGCTCTTTCCCCCAAGATTGGGCCAGCTCAGCCCTGCACCGAGGATCCCCCGAGGACCTGTAACCAGGGAGAAATTCAGGCAGGGTCCCCATGTCGCAGGCCCCCTGGGTGTTGGCCGCCCTATCCAGAGGATATATCCCGCCCCCCGCCACCCCAAGGCAGTTCAGCTCCCTTGCCAGTCTTACGAGGATCTTTACCCCCTCTTCGCCCCCCTGGGAAC
>CAYPWF010000005.1:0-91414 GCA_964414345.1 uncultured Desulfarculaceae bacterium | reverse complement strand
CCTCCCCCCCCCCCCCCCCAACCAGGATGACTCTCAACTACCGCTCAATCCCCGCCTCCAACTTCGCCTGCCTGCCGGTAGGCAGGAAACACTCGCCCAGCAACCCTGCCGCCCGGACTGCTTAATACTCCCCGATAGCTGCCTCACGCCACTTCTCCACAGTCCTAAGGTTGACCCCAAGACGAATGCCGAGTCGGTCCACTGTAGCCTTCCCCGAAAGAAGCTCCACCATGGCCTCGCTGTGCTCATCCCCGCTCCTGCGCCAAGGTCTAACACGACGCACCATTGCTGGGTTCCTCGCTTCGCCTCGGACCCAGCTCCCCAATAACCCTAGACTCAGCTTCTCCTCCATGATCCCTCCTCCCGTTGGTCGGAGGGGTTTTCATGCGATCAAAGTGTCAAGACATTCGAGCTGGAAAGTAAAAAGATATCCTCAGACACGGATAGGATTGAGCCGGCATCTTCTAATATTAAGCTCACACCAGGATTCCATCATCTTCTGGCCGCAGCCTTGGCCACTGCGTTGATGAGGGATTCGGCATGGGGGCTTGACACAGACCTGCGCAGCAGGATGTCAGTGGGTTTCACAGAGCGGCCGTAGTAAGCGCTGTTCCAGTCCCCCCTTGTGACTACTACCGCTCCTTCCAGGGAAATGCCTCCGTAAAGGCCCTTGGACTTGGAGAAGGTGATGATATCGGCGCTGAGATTGGCCGTTGAGGCGTCGGCCCCCGCTCCCACAGGCCCAACCGCCACCCCTATGTCCACTCCCAGCTTCACGCTGTCCGAAAGAAGAGCGGTGGCTCCCCGCTGCGTCATGACGAGAAGCACGATCTCCGAGGCCTCACCTCCGATCTGGAGCCCAAAGCTTCCCTCCCCCAGGGTATAGAAGGCCGGCCCTGTCCATTTCCCCTCCCCACTCCTGGCCAGAAAAACGCCGCTTCCTCCCGAGGCCCCGAAGATGAAGGCCCCTTTTAGGACTTGCGGGGCTATGAAGACCCCCTGGGCGCTCTTAAGAAGACTCCGAAAGGCTCCCATCTCTCCTGCGGCCATGAACCTCTCAAAGGTAAGCTTTGACCTCTCCACGAGCTGCCTGGCCTCCAAGCGGTCGTCAGCATAAGCCGCCCCCCCCAAAAAGCAAAGGCAACCAATCAAAAAGAGCGCCCCTGAGAAAAACTTGCTGAGCCCAAAGTCCGCAAAGGCCCTCTTTCCAATGTTTGGATGAGACAAAGTCATGGCCGGTTCCTCCTTTCTCGTTGTATGGAATCTGACTGCAAAAATCCGCCCGGCTAACTCAAGACAACCCCTCTACAGGGAGACTGCCGGTTTTCCAGCTGACTACATACTCCACACCATCATTGGATCCTGGTATCTGCGGCATCTCCATTACCCATTTTCCTTTAAACCCCAGCTCCCTGGCCGCTAACTCAAGGTGGCACATGGCTATGCCCATGTCCACCCTCTGGAGGTCGGCAAGGCCCAGGAGTTTGAACAGTAAGCTCTTCTTACCGTAACCCTTTGTCCTTTGGAGATAAAGATGGAAAGCCTCCTGGGTCACCACTATGCGCCAGGGCTGCTTGTTTGAGGCCGAGGGGGCCCATCTGACCGCTTCCAGCACCTGGGCGCGAGGGGCCTGGATCTCCCGGAGGGGTTTGAGGAAGCTATCCTCGAAGAAGAGCTGTTCCCTTGGAAGGCGCTCTGTGGCCCTGACAGTGCGACGCAGCCGGCCGCGCATGAGGTCCTCCTCAGCCTCATATCCCACCGCCACAACCGCCGGCATGCTCTCCTCATGGGTAAGACTGATCTTCCTGGCAAAGCTGCTCTTGGTGAAAGTCCCGCCCAGCCAACAGGTCCCAAGCCCCAGATCCGTGGCCAGAAGCACGGCATGCTCCATCACGTACCCATAGTCCTCCATGTCATTCTTGGAACTCCTCACAGCCCCTGCCATGAAGGCTGTGGCCCCCCTTATGAACCCGTATGTGCCAAGCCTCTTGAGAGAGCTTCTGTCCTCCTCAGTGGCAGCCAGAAGCACCATGCGCAACCTGCTGCCGAGAGGGCCCTCTAACCGGGACCCCAGGAACTCCTCCAGGGCCATTCTGTGGCTGGGGCCCAAGGGCTTGTCATAATATCTCCGGCAGGAGTGACGCCTTTCAATGATACTGATGATGGAATCTCTCAAAGAAAGCCTCCTGATGCGGGTGCCCGGGATAATCCAGGGTCTTTCTCCCAGTAACTTCCCTCAGCAATACAAGGAGCATCCCCCTGCCCGATGCGAGTTCGGCTCCAATGCTTCTCAAAGGCCAAGGGTGCTCCTATCCAGAAGCCATATGAGGCGACCCCTGGGCCTGAGCCGAGCTGCGGGGTAGGGGGAAGTTGGGCCTTCTGAATCCCCAAGAACCGCCCTCAGCACATCAAGTTTCCCTTTTCCCGCAACCAGGACCAAGATGATCCTGGAGAGGTTCAGCACCGGCAGGGTCAGTGTGACCCTGGGAACTTGGGGAGTCCCTCGGGCCTCAGGCACTGCGGCCACCCAGCGCCGCCTCTCCTCCAGGGCCGGCTCCCCAGGGAAAAGGGAAGCGATGTGGCCATCAGGGCCCATCCCCAAAAGCACCAGATGGAAGCCGGGGAAGCTGGTGGGCCGCAACTTCCCGAGTCCTTCTTCCCGGCTCTGAGCAAGCCTTTGGAAGAAGCTTCTGAGGTGTTGCTCGTAACCCCTGGCCGCCTCCATGGGATCACCACCCTGCACTACTATGGGATGCACATTATCCACGGGAATCGGGACCTTGGAGATCAAGAGCTCCTGTGCCATTCTGAAGTTGCTATCAGGATGGTTCAGTGGCACGCAACGCTCGTCCGCCCAGAACAGGTGAATCCTGTCCCAGGCTAGCTGGTTGCAAAATGAAGGGTTCCCCAAGAGCTCATATACCCTTACGGGGCTTTGCCCCCCGGACAGGACCCAGGTAAAAACGGATTCTTTGCTGAGGGAGTCTCTGGCCCACTCTACTATCCAGGCTGCTGCAGCGAGGCTGAGGGCTTCCAGATCAGGGTATTGGTGGAGCTCCACCCCTGGCCTGGGTTCCACGCACAGCATCAGAAGCCCCGTCCCCATGGGTTATCGGGCAGAAGCTTGGCCATCAAGGGCCAGGCCTCCTTTGGCCCCCAGGTGCCGGCCGGGTAGAAAAAGAGGCGTCTTCTTCTGTCCGAACAGCTTTCGCAAGCATCCAGGATGGGATCCATCAGACCCCAGGCTGCCTCGATGGCGTCCTGTCGCCAGAAAAGCATCTGGTCTCCTCTGAGACAATCCAAGAGAAGCTTCTCGTACGCATCCAGCCTGGAGCCGGTATAGTTGCTATAGTAATCGAATTCCATGGTCACGGGTCTGAGACACAGTTGGGCGCCGGGGTTCTTGGTCTGAAAGGTAAGGACCAGCTTCTCCTCGGGATGAATCTTAAGCACCAGGCGGTTGGCCAGGACTGGTTGGCCCAAGAGGCCCTGGAACATGGAATGGGGGACTTCCCTGAACTGGATTGAGATCTCAGTCAGCTTCCTGGCCATGCGCTTGCCCGAAGCCAAGTAAAACGGAACCCCCTGCCATCGCCAGTTGTCCACAAAAAGCCTCATGGCAGCGAAGGTGGGGGTTAGGGATTGGGGATGGACCCCCTCCTCCTCCCGGTAGCCTGGCACAGGGTTGCCCTGCATGGTGCCGCCTGTATACTGCCCCAAAATCAGGTCGTTCTCGGGACTTTCCTCCCCCCAGTATCTCAGGGAGCGGAACACCTTGACCTTCTCGTCCCTGACCCGATCTGAGGCGAAGAGGGCCGGGGGTTCCATGGCCACCAGGGATAGAAGCTGTAACATGTGATTCTGGAACATGTCCCGCAGAACACCGGCTTGTTCGTAGTAGCCTGCCCGCCTTTCCACACCCATGTCTTCTGAGGCCAGGATTCCCACGTGTTGCACGTGGGCCCTGCCCCAAAGCGGCTCCAGGATCTCATTGGCGAAGCGCAGCACCAGGATGCTCTGCACAGTTTCCTTGGCCAGGTAGTGGTCGATGCGGAAGATCTGGTGCTCACCAAACCAGCCAAGCAGTGTGCTGTTGAGGCTCTGGGCGCTGGCTAGGTCCCTGCCAAATGGTTTCTCCACCACGATTCTGCACCAGCCCCTCCTGGAGGGCCCCTCATTTGCCAGCCCGGCCTGTCCCAGCATCTGGGCTATGGTCTCATAAAGGGAGGGAGGCACAGCCAGGTGAAAAATTCGATTCCCTCCAATACCCAGGAGGCTATCCAGCTCGGCAATCTTCTCTGCCAGTTTCTTGTAAGAGTTGAAATCCTCATAGGAAATGCTTTGGTGGTGCAACAGCCGGGAGAACCCCTGCCAGCTTGACTCATCCAGTCTGGAGTTGGAGCGCAGGGCCTCACCCGCAGCCTCCTGGAATTGCTCCCGTCCCCAGGGCTTGCGGCTACAGCCCAAGATGGCGAAAGGCTGAGGCAATCCCCCCTGGAGGTGGAGACTGTAGAGAGCCGGGATGAGCTTGCGGGTAGCCAGATCCCCGGAGGCCCCGAATATGACAAGCAAAGATGGATCCGGGGTCCCCTCCACGAGACATGCCTTGGAAGGCAAGCCCAAGTCAGGAGCCAGACCCTGTACCATGAGTCCTTTGGGTTGTTCTGTGGCCCTGTTTTCGGGCTTCATGGCTTACCTTCCCCATGCGAGTCGTGCTTAGCCTGAGCCTTGAGTATGTGATGTCCCCCAAACTCCCTTCTGAGGGCTGCCAGGATCTTGTCGCTGAAGGCGTCCTCCTGCCTGGAGAGAAACCTCTGAAACAGGGAAACCGCTATCACGGGCGTTGCCACTGAAGACTCCAAGGCCTCTTGCACTGTCCAACGCCCCTCCCCGGAGTCCTCCACATAGCCCCTGATTTGGGAGAGCCTGGGGTCGCTGGAAAATGCCGACTCCAGGAGTTCCAGAAGCCAGGAGCGAACCACGCTTCCCTGGTTCCAAAGGTGGGCCACCCGTGAATAATCAAAGTGCTCCCTGTAAGAAGAGGCCTCCATCAAGGCAAACCCCTCTGCATAGGCCTGCATCATGCCGTATTCTATCCCATTGTGGATCATCTTGACGAAGTGCCCAGCCCCTGTGGGCCCGCAGTAGAGGTAGCCATCCTTGGGGGCCAAAGACTCGAAAACCGGGATAAGTCTCTCGTAAGCTTCTTTCTTCCCACCGATCATTAGGCAATAGCCTTTCTCCAGCCCCCATATCCCGCCGCTTACCCCCACATCCAGGAACCCTATTGACTTTTCCTCCAGGACCCGGGCTCTTCTCAGGTCGTCCTTGTAATGGGTGTTCCCACCCTCCACCAGGATGTCCCCGGGCCGGAGAAGGCCAGAGAGTTCTTGGATATATTGGTCCACCACATTGCCCGCAGGGAGCATGAGCCAGACCGCCCTCGGCGGGGAAAGCTTCTCAACCAACTCAGATAGGCAGTAAGCCCCCAGGGCACCATGGGATACGATCTCCTGCGTCTTCTCCGGGCTGCGGTTGTAAGCCACCACCGGGTGCCCTCCCCTAAGCAGCCTCTTTGCCATGTTCATCCCCATCCTGCCAAGCCCAATCATTCCCACTTCCATAGAGAACCTCCCCGGTTTCATTCCTTCTAGCGGAAGGGAAAGCTGCCTGTGGCATCCCCCCCTCGGATCCCAAGCCGTGTCCCCCTCTCCGAGTGGGGCGCATCCACAGGGGCCTTACCCTTACTCCTCTCCCTAAGAGAAGGTAACACAGTTCCAGGAAAGACTCACTCCAGAGTAGTCTTTGGGAGGGGCCCCTTGTGCCCATTTCAGACCGAGCGTCCATTTAGAAAAATGATTCACGCTGGCCCGAGGGTTCTTGCGTGCTTTGGGTCGTGTTATCCTGGCCCAGGTATTGGCATACCAGGAAAGGGGTGAGTGTCATGCCCAGGGACATACCTGTGGGCAACGGGAGGCTGCTGGTTTGTTTTGACAGGGATTACTGCATCCGGGACATCTACTACCCCCATGTGGGCCAGGAGAACCACGGGGCAGGGCAGACCTCAAGGTTTGGGATCTGGGTAGATGGAAGGTTTTCCTGGGTGGGGGAGGGATGGGATAGGGCGTTGCTTTACCAGACCGATACGCTGGTCACCGAAGTCTCCCTTTCCTCCAGGGACTTAGGTGTAGCTCTCCTGTGCAGGGATGCGGTGGACTTCGATGAGGATCTCTATCTCAGGGTGATTTCGGTAAAGAACCTGGCGGCTCGTCCCAGGGAGATAAGGCTCTTTCTCCATCTTTGTTTGGGTATATCAGGCAACACGGTGGGGGACACGGCCGCCTTTGATCCCACCACTGGGGGAGTGGTCCACTACAAGGGGGCCCGCTATTTCTTGGTGAACGGCCAGGTGGATGGCACAGAGGGACTGGACCAATTCGCCACCGGACAGACGGGCACGGACGGGAAGATCGGGACATTCAAAGATGCGGAGGATGGGAGGCTTTCGGGCAATCCCATCGGCCAGGGGTCGGTGGATGCGGTAATCGGTCTCAAGATGATCCTGGCCCCAATGGAGGAGAGAAAAGCCTACTTCTGGATGGTTGCAGCCCAGAGCTGGGAGGCTCTTCGGCAAATGGATGCGCTGGTGAAACAAAAGCACCCTGAGAAGCTGCTCGAACGCACGGCAGACTACTGGCGGCTGTGGGTGCGCAAGGAGTCTCCGCCCCTGTCTGAGCTGCCAAACCAGGTTGCTGAGCTCTACAAGCGCAGCTTGCTCATTCTGAGGAGCCAGACCGATTGGCAAGGCGGGATACTGGCAGGCAACGACTCCGATGTGATCCAGTTCAACAGAGACACTTATTCCTACATTTGGCCTCGGGATGGAGCCCTTGTGTCCTACTCGCTGGATTTGGCTGGGTACCCAGGGCTGTCCAGAAACTTCTTTCGGTTCATGGCCGAGAGGCTGGATCCGGAGGGTTACCTCCTCCACAAGTACAACCCCGATGGCACCCTGGCCTCCTCCTGGCATCCCTGGTACCAGAAGGGGCGGACGCAATTGCCCATCCAAGAGGATTCCACGGCGCTTGTAGTTTGGGCCCTCTGGCATCACTTCGTGATGTACCGGGACATAGAGTTTGTAAAGCCACTCTACGCGGGCCTCATCAAGAGGGCGGCTGAGTTCATGTGTGCTTACAGGGAGGGGAAGACGGGTCTTCCGGCTCCCTCCTACGACTTGTGGGAGGAGCGATACGGGATTTCGGCTTTCACGGTGGGGGCGGTCTTCGGGGGTCTGACAGCCGCCTCGCTTTTCTGCAAGCTCTTCGGGGAGGAGCAGGAGGCAGAGCGGTATCGTGCTGTGGCAGCACAAATCAGAGATGCCGCTTCCTTACATCTTTGGAGACCGGCTTTGGGGCGCTTCTGCCGCATTTTGTATTTGGGTGATGACGGGGAACTGAAACCAGATGGGATCTGCGATGCAAGTCTTTGGGGCTTGTTCGCCTTCGGCATGTACTCGGCCAATGACCCGCGTGTGGCATCCAGCATCTCCAAGACCAGGGAGAAGCTGTGGGTCAAGACCAAGGTGGGTGGGATGGCGCGCTACGAGGGGGATACGTACCATCAAAAGAGCGAGCAACTGCCTGGGAACCCATGGGTGATCTGCACGCTGTGGCTGGCCGACTTTCTCCTGGAGCGTGGGGAAAGCGAGGAGGAGCTAAACCAGGCTAAGGAGATACTTCTGTGGGCAGCCTCTCATGCCCTTCCATCCGGTGTTCTGCCCGAACAGCTGCACCCCGTGACAGGGGAGCCTCTGTCAGTATCCCCTCTGACCTGGAGCCATGCTGCTTTTGTGGCAACGACCCATCGTTTACTGAGACGAATGGCCAGATCCAGGATCTGTCCCACGTGCGGGTCCCCCTCCATGCCATATATCCGGCGCGATGACTGGATAGAGAAACTCTACACTACCACATGCGAATCCATCCACGGGCTTTGCAAGGTTTGATGCGGCCGCTCCATACTTCTTCCCACGGTCCAGCACCCTGGATTGTCAGCCAGTGGTGAATGATCCAGGCCAGGGGTGTCCTTGATGCTTGCAGGCCTTCTTATGCCTTGTCTGGGCTGATGATAAAGTGGGAGATGTAAGGGGAGGGGTTTATCAGCTCCCATTGGGTTCACCCCGTTTTGCGGGCGCATAGGAAATGCGCTCCTACGAAACCAAGGGCGAAACCCATTGCGGGCGGGGTCCAACCTCGCTCCTACGACCCCAGAGCCCCAATCCATTGAAATGAGAACGCCTTCCTAGATCTGCTTCTTACGGCTGAAAAAATAGAAGTATTGGGGTATGGTGGAATAAGGGAGAGGGGAGGGTGCGAGGGGAGATAAATAATGTCATGGAAAAAACCGGGAAGTTGGATTCTGGGAGTCTTGGTCCTGGGCTTTAGTGTTGGGGAGCTCCAGGCCGCCCCTAAAGCCGAGTTGTGGGCCAGGTGGGAGGCGCATGACCCTTCCAGCAAGAGCAAGCTCGATCACACGCCCTGGGCTGGGTTCCTCCAAAAGTACCTCCTTAGGGATCACCCATCGGGTGTGAACCTGGTGAGGTACAAGGCGGTGGAAGGTCAGGACAAGATCCTCCTGGAAAAGTACCTGGAAACCCTTGAGAAGGTAGCGGTCTCCAAACTGGCCAGGCCGGAGCAGAAAGCCTACTGGATCAACCTTTACAACGCCCTTACCCTGAAAGTGGTCCTGGATCATTACCCTGTCAAAAGCATCCTGGAGATCAACATCTCCCCCGGATGGTTCAGCAGGGGGCCGTGGGATGCCAAGCTTCTCAGGATCGAGGGGGAGGGAGTCTCCCTAAACGACATAGAACACCGCATCCTGAAGCCCATCTGGAAAGATAACCGCGTGCATTACGCCCTCAACTGCGCCAGCGTGAGCTGCCCCAATTTGCAGCCTGAAGCTTTCACTGCCGAGAACACAGAAGAGTTGCTGGAAATGGGAGCAAGGCAGTATGTGAGCCATCCGAGAGGGGCCAGGTTGGAGGCAGACACTCTTGTGCTCTCCTCCATTTATGACTGGTACCAGGCCGACTTCGGTGGGAGCAAATCAGGGGTCATCCAACACTTGGTCAAATATGCCGGGAGCCCGTTGGCCAAGGCTCTCTCTGGATTCAGAGGAAGGATCCGTTACGAGTACGACTGGAGTCTAAATCAAGCCCCCTAGTTTTCTGGTTACGGGAAGGGAAAGCCCGACGGAAGAGGAATCAGGCCGCAGGCCTATGCGATGCTAAAGAAGGCGTCCTCTCTCTAGGGCAAACGGAACTGCCTGAATGAGGGCCTTAGCAGAAAGGAACAGACAGGATGGAAAAGCCGAACCCATCCAGAAGAAAGCTGGCCACGAGGGTGGCCGTGGTCTTGGGCATTCTTTGCCTGGTTGCAGCCTTCAAGATATTTCATCTCGGCCAGTACCTGACCCTGGATTACCTAAAGGCCTCGGAGGCCAGGTTTTCGAGCATCTACGTTGAAAACAAAACCCTTGTGATTGCGGCCTATATGCTCATCTACGTCCTTTCCACTTCCCTTTCTCTCCCGGGGGCCACGGTGCTCACATTGGCAGGGGGAGCTCTTTTCGGCTTTTGGGGAGGAATCCTCATTGTATCTTTTGCCAGCACCATAGGAGCCACCTTGGCCTGCGCGGTCTCCAGGTTCTTGCTGAGGGACTGGGTCCAGGGAAGGTTTGGGGATCGCCTGAGCAGCATCAACGAGGGGTTGGCAAGGGAGGGGGCGTTCTATCTCTTCACGTTGCGCCTCATCCCCTTGTTCCCCTTCTGGATGATAAACATGTTAATGGGGCTCACAAAGGTGCCGCTTCGCACCTTCTACTTAGTGTCCCAGGTGGGGATGCTGCCAGGAACCGCCGTATACGTGAATGCTGGGAAAGAGCTGGCCAAGATCGATGCCCTCTCAGGCATACTCTCCCCCAGCCTAATCATTTCCTTCGCTGCCTTGGGCCTTTTCCCGGTGGTGGTAAAGAAACTGTTGAACCTCTATAGGGCACGGTCGCGGAAGGCCGCGGTGGCTTCGGTGAAGCCAGTGCCTCAAGGGATTAAAGGAGGGAAGTGATGGCAAGCCATGACTTCGATATCGGAATACTGGGAGGCGGGGCTGCAGGGCTTACCGTGGCAGCCGGGGCATCACAATTAGGGGCCAAGACCCTTCTTATAGAGCAGGAGAAGGAACTTGGAGGGGATTGCCTGCATTTCGGATGCGTGCCTAGCAAGACGCTCATCAAAATCGCTCGGGTGCGCCGCCTGATGGGAAAGGCCGAGGAGTTCGGGCTTTCCCCTGTGGAATCTGGACCAGTTGACTATCAGAAGGTGGTGGCCAGAATTCGGGAGGTGATATCTGCCATACAGCTCCACGACTCCGTGGAGAGATTCTGCCGCCTTGGTGTCAAAGTAGAGTTTGGAGAGCCATCTTTGGTGGACGAGCACATGGTGAGGCTCAACGGTTCTGTTTTCTCGGCCAAGAACTGGGTCATTGCAACTGGTTCCTCGCCAGCCATTCCATCGGTCCCGGGTCTGGAAAAGACCCCTTACATTACCAACAAGGAGATTTTCTCCCTGGAACACCTGCCCGAGTCCATGATCGTCCTGGGCGGAGGCCCCATAGCCATAGAGATGGCCCAGGCCTTCCAACGGTTGGGGACACGGGTGTTCGTGATCCAGAGAAGCGCTCAGATACTGAGCAAAGAGGACAAGGACATGGCGGATGTCCTTATGGAGGTGTTGTCCCAGGAGGGAGTGAAGTTCTACCTGAACACTTCTGTGTTGGGCGCAAAAGATCTCGGGGGAGAGAGGGAGGTGGCCCTAAAGACGGCTGGGGGCCAGATCGTAAACCTGAGGGCGCAGACCATCCTGGTTGCCCTCGGTAGGGAGGCCAACCTCAGGGGGATTGGCCTGGAGGGTTTGGGGATTCCCTTCAGCCAGAAAGGGCTCGAGTTGGATTCCCGGCTCAGAACCAGACACAAGCACATCTACGCTGCAGGGGACGTTACCGGGGAATATCAGTTCACTCATGCGGCGGGTTACGAAGGGAGTATAGTAGTAGGCAACGCGATCCTAAGATTGCCCCGGAAAGCCAATTACAAGTGGATGCCTTGGTGCACCTACACGGATCCTGAACTCGCTGGTATTGGCATGAGCGAGAAGATGGCCCAGGAGGCCGGGGTAGAGTACACGGTATGGAAAGAGGAATTCAGGGCCAATGACAGGAGCCTGGCTGAGGGTGAGACGGTTGGTAAGGTGAAGATGCTCTTGAGCCCAAAAGGTCGGCCTCTTGGCGTTCAGATCCTGGGACTTCACGCTGGAGAATTGCTCAATGAGTGGGTGGCCATACTCAACGGAGGGGTGAGACTCTCCTCCGTGGCCTCGGCGGTGCACCCCTATCCCACCCTGGGGGAGATCAGCAAGCGGGTGGTTGGGAATGTGTATGCCAGGAAGCTCTATTCCGACACGGTCAAAAAGGTGCTGAGGTTCTTCTTCGACCTGAAAGGAAGAGCCTGCCAGGTTGACTGACCCAGCCCGGGGCTGTCACCGGGAGGGCCCATGGCCGTAATAGCGCTTGTGGAAGGTTTCGCAAAAGGGATCCAAAAGGCCGAGACGCCTCTGGATGAGGAACATTACAACCAGCCGGATGATCTTGAGGGCTCCTCCCACGAAGCTCCTTTGTTCCCAGCGCCTCGGGGAGACCGTCACTCCCTTGGGGACGAAGAGCACAGGACCAGCCCCCCTCAACCTCATGGAGAGCTCCACGTCTTCCATGAGCATGAAAGAGGGGAACCCTCCGAGAGCCTCAACGGGCTCTCTCCTAAAGAATTGTCCCTGATCCCCAAAGGAGATCCCTACCAACCTGGCCCTCATGTTGTTCAGGGAGGCCAGGGCCTTGAACCTCAGAGACGACTCCTCATACTCCATGCCCAAGGCCCCTCCCATTGCTCCCGGGTTTCTATGGAGCGCGCTGATTAAACGCTGCACAGCCCCATCTCGCAGGATGGTGTCTGCATGTAAGACCAAAACAGCATCCCCGGTTGCCAAACGTACCCCTTCACGAATCTGAACTCCGCGGCCCTTGCGGGACTGCACCACAAGGGCACCCCAATCTCGGGCCTCCTGTACTGTTCCATCCGTGGAGCCTCCATCAGCAACTATGACCTCTTTCACTTCCATTTGGGTTGTTGAGAGAGCTTGCAGGCATCGGCCCAGGACCCCCTGCTCGTTGAAAGTGGGAATGACTATTGAGAGTCTTCTGACTGCAGGATACGAAACCCCGGAGTCCTTCCTGCTCCTCGCAAAAGTATCCCACAACAGCAGCGCTGCAAAGGGAAGAAACTCCAAGAGAAGCCAATAGGTACTTTGTTGGGCCAAGCCAAGGGAAGCAAGGTGGGAGCCCGGAACCACGGCCAGGTGTAGGTAAAGCCAACCACGAGACGGGAAAAGTGTAAGGAAAGGCGTAAGCCAAAGAAGATACCAAGGGTTGAGGATTGGCATGCACACCAGCACCGAACCCATGGCCAGGTATGCGCTTCTTAATGGATCGTGCTGGAGAAGGAAGATGATCCAGAGCAGAAGACTCAAGAGCACCACGAGCCCGGCCAATGAGGCAGCCCTCCCCAAAAACCGGGTAAGAATCCAGTGAATGGGACCGTTGAAGGAGTAATAGGTCACGAAATCGCCGAGAGAGCCAAAGAGGTTCAATCCTGTTTCCCAGAATGGAACATATGAGAGCAAAGGCACTATGAGAAGAAACAAGAATTGCTTCCAATTGCGGCCCTGGACCAGAAAAGGGGCCACTACCCCTGAAAAGTACTTGGTCCCCACTGCGCAGCCGAGGGTGAGAAAGCCTAAGGCTTGCTTCTCCAGAGCCATCAAAAAAAGGGCCAGTATGAGAAAAAAACCCTGTATCGGATCCAGATGACCCTCACCAGCCACGAAGACCAAGACTAAGGGATTGAAGGCATAGAGGATCAAACGGCGAAGATGCAGCCCCTTGGCTCTAAGCATTAAGCCTAAAGCCGCCGTTGTGGCCAAATCGAACCACAGCACCAAGACCTTGAAAAGGAAAAGGGACGGATTGATACTTGCCCCCAGTGAAAACAGCAGGGTGGCAAGGGGAGGGTAGCAGGCCGTGGCCGTTTTGTGCTTCATCCCCAGCCAAACTTCCGGCAGTTGCTCTGCCAAGTGGGAAAGTCTGGGGTCATCCGGACTCAGCAGGTAGGGGTTCACTCCATGGTTAAAGACATAACCGTCCCACACGTAGCGGTTCACGTCGTCCAGAGGCGGGGTGGGAAGCAAGACCAGTCGTGCCAAAATGGATGCCCCCAGGATCACCCCCCACTGGACCCAAGCGGGTAGAGAATCAGGGAAAAGACGGTAGCAAAGAAGAAACAGGAAGAAACACCACACATACAGCAGCAGGAAGGTTTCGCGGCCCTTACTGACCGGAGCGGTCTCGGCGAGGAAGGCAACCGAGGCCAGGAAACCTGCCAGCACCAGGAAGAAAGTTACGACTCCTCTCCACGCAACCCGGGAGACCATTTTCATGGAAGGAGTGCTTTCCTCTGCTGGAGACCCAGGCTTTCCCATGGGCCGTGGCAGCAACAAGGGGCCAAGTCTTATCATGGGCAGCATCGGTCTATTGATTAAGAGCCCAATCGTAGGGTTCAAACCTGATAGCCAGCTGTTCTCTCTCTTGGCTTATAGCCTCTTTGGCCTCCCCGGGGTCCAGGTACCTGAGCAGCAGATCCATGACCCCTTCCATGCCCCCAAAGTCCCCCTTGTACCACTTGAAGATCCTGGAGAGAAGGAGAGTCTTGGACTCCTTCAGGAACTTCACCCCCGGGCCGTTTATGAAACTCAAAGAAGCCAGCTCCAGCTGAAACTCCACGCGGTCCCCCTCGTAAAAACCCACCGGAGGGCATGACCTTGCCCCACAGACCAAGGCGAAGTGTATTCTGGGATCCAAGGGCTGGACCGAGAAAGCCCTCCTTGGGTCTCCTCTCCCGAAAGGTCTGAGTAGACCGTAGGGAGGCCTTCTGTTCCCGCGCAGGACTCCGTGTTCCATATGGTGAAGGGAGAACAGATGCCCGCCCACCTGGTATGAAACCCGCTTGAAGAACTTAGGGACCTCTCTGACCGAGCGCCTGATCCCCAGCCTAACAACCCCGTGGATGACCGCAGCGTTATAAACGTTGATCCAAAAGGCCAACCTCTGATCCTTTTCCCGCAGATCCTCCAGGGGAAAAGAGCGAAGCCCGCTGGCCAGCCCCTCATACATCCGGAAGAGCTCTGAACCAGCCATGGCCTCGTAGTGAATCCTACCAGTTTCGGGATCCATGAACTCGGCCTTGAGATCCCCTAGAGCCAGACTGAGGGCCGCATCCACTGCCTGGCCCTCTTCAGGGGCGCGTTGCTCCCCTTGGTTTAGCAAGATCCTGGAGCCAAATATCATCTCTAACCTCCCATCATTTAAAAGATCTCACTGCGAGACTCTACCCTGCCTGGCATTCCCATTAGGGCCCCAAAGGCCTTGGACGTTGGGCTTGCCCCCCAAGGCCGGCAATCCAGTTCAAGGCCCGAAAAGCTCTTCTCCCAGGCCCTGGTTCAGCAGATAGTTCCCAATTATGCTCCTTTCCACGAGCCTGCCCTGAAGAGTGTAGCGCTCGATCCGGGTGGGGAGCCAGTAGCTCTTGGACACGGAGATCCTGTAACGCTCCATCTCCTGGCCTTGCAGGTAATCCATGGCCGTGAGGGAGAAGTGGACCGAGTCCTGGTCCTCGTGGTATTCCCCTTCTCCATGGCCCGGGCCGCTCAAGTTCTTCAGGAGAAACTGGATGAAATAGTCCATGTCCGTCTGATCCACCCTCTGCCCGGTTGGAGTTCGGATCATGGGGTTGTCCAGGGAGAGGCGGATCTTCAAGAAAGACAAAACCGGAAATGGCACCACCGTGGCATCCCCTTTGCCGCCATGGTAGTAGATGATCAGCCCGGAGTAAGGATCGAGGAACTCTATTCGGATCTTTTTCCCAAGCTTGAAGAAAAACCTGAAACGGTACCGATGGGCTTCTTTCTCGTCAGAATAATAGGCCTGATCCACCTCGCAGGTGTAATCTGTGATCCCATCCAAGGTTGCCTTCATTCTCAGTACTGTCTGCAAGACCCTGTCCTGCTCCTGCATCTGGGCTTGGGCCTTCCAGTCAGGTGTCGAAATCCAGATCAGCGCTAGCATTAAAAGGGTTTCTCTCAGCATGGCCTCACCTGAAAACAAAGTTTTGATCAAACAAATAGGGATCATCGAAGTGGGCCCTCTGGAAGAAATCAATGGCATGGTGTCCTCGCTGCCTCATGCTACCTATGCGAGGGATCCCCATTGAGAACAAGAGGAATTGCTCGGCCCTCTCGGATCCCTTGAGGATCCCAAAGGCATCGAAAACACTCTCTGTTCGCTGGGCATCTCTGGGAAGGGCCTCCAGCACCTCATACGGCACCAGCTCGTAGTATTGGATCTGGCCCACTGTCTCCCTGGCGACAAAAAGACGCTGCACATGATGGCGGCCTGAGCTCACCCTGAAGCCCAACCTATCCCCATGAGAGAGGTTCGGGAGATGCTGAGGCACCAAGGGACCAAAGCCCGGGACCTGGGATCGTGCCTGATTCACCAGTCCCTCCCTGGGTGAGAAGAAGTGGTAGCATCCACAATTGTTCATGACATCTACCATGGCGAGCCTCCCTCCTGGGTCGAGGGTGAAGCGGAGAGTAAGGCCGTCCATGGGACCCCTCTCGAACCAAGGAGTGGTCTTACCACCTCTTTGGGAGTACCAGATCACGTAGTTGACCTGGAGCACCGGGACCCCTCCCATAAAGGCCAGTGAGCTGTAGTAGTAGACAGTGGGCATCCTCCCGTCCACCGCGAGGCCTCCTTCCCCCCAGTGGATTCTGCCCAGAGCATCCCCATGGGTGGCCTGGTCTTGCACCAGGACCGGGGCCAATGCCATCACCACTTGCCTCTCCGCTTCCTGATCCAGAATGGGAATGCCGAGAGGGTTGGCCGTGGAGCTCTGAACCAACTCCTCCAGGGCTCCCTCCTCAAGCCCTGATGCTTCGGCTGGCAGGTAAGCCACCAGCCTTCCCTCCACAGGCAATTCCTCCAAGGGGCGGGCGAACCATCGCAACATGTCCCGCCTTGCCTTGAGGGTCAAAAGGGCCACAGGAAATGCGGCCAGAGGATAGAGGCCAAGAGCGCTTTGAAAGAAGGAATACTCATCCGGGACCCTTGCCTCTGCTACCAAACTCGCGATCCCTGCCTCTTCCATTTGAGAGGGGGTCAGTCTCGAGCACTGCCCCACCCGCTCGGAAAGCTCTTTTCTGCTCACAGTCCCAGAGCCATGTCCGCCAAAGGAAAGCATCAGTTCATCCGGTAGATTGGAGATCTCCTTGTCCATGGCAAGGAGCCCCAAGCGGGCCATCTCTTCAATCCAGGCCTGTCGGGCACCCGGCTCCTCCAGCCTCTGGCCTAGGGCGCTCAGGAAGCGATTGGTCCTCAAATTGTGGAATCCTGGGACAGGGTGAAAAGAGGCGTTTCTGACTCCTGCCCTAACCACAGCCCTGTCGAGAGTCTCGAGGAACTCCTGGCATGAAAAGGGCCGGCCCGGCTCGATTTTCCCTACTAGCGGAGCACAACCACTTAATAAAACTAGTGAAACCACCAAACAGGCGGCCAGCCTTCCATCCATCCCGGTGCCTCTCCTTCCTTGCAACTGCCTCTACCCACAGCCTGGCTTTCCCCAGGGCAAAGGTCAACAGCTTGGGGGAAAAAGAGAAACTCGCTCCTGGAGATCTGCCTCCTGTTGGCCCGCTGCCAGGCAAGATGGCTCCAGAGACTGGTATTGATGAGACAGGAAATTGCGTGGGGACATTAGACCAGTTCAGCTGGGTCACTCGGCTTTGATGGATCACCTAGCTGGGGCTGGAGAAGCTTGCCAGGCGGGACCTGAGAATTAGGCCAGGAAAGCCCGGCTAGGCCGGGCTCTCCTGGCTGGTCCATCCCACGGCTTCCATTTACTTGGAGAGATTCTCCAGGAACTGTTTCCAGGGAGTCGCCATCATGGTCTCGGTGGTGGACTTGCCGTAAGCCCTTATGAGCATTGCCGCTCTTTCTATCTGCTCTGGCCGATCAGACTCCACGATGTCCACCACATCGAAGCGGCCGAAGGGCACATAACTGTGCTTCCACTTGACATCCGGGCATTGCTCCCTGATGGCTTTGGAAACGCTCTCGGCGATCTTCAAGAACTCCTTTGGGTCTCGAAAGGCATCCGGAGAAAACCTGCTCAGAATTATGTAAGTTGCCATGGCTCACCTCCTCAGGCCTGGAATCAAGTCTCCGCCTTCTTTGCCGTGCCTGGGACTGCCTCTTCTGGGAAAAGGCTAGCTCCTCCTAGTTTACGGCCCTGTTTCTGCTGGGGGAGGGTTGAGCCTCCTTTGAAGATGAATCCATACTTCTTTTCCCCAGGGGAACCTGAACTTGCTTTCCTGAGGCAACCTCTCCCACCAGGGCTTTGATCTCCTCCAGGGAGCTTCTCTTTAGCACGAAGGCGCGGGCCATTTCCAGGTGTGGGTCTTGTTCATAATCCTGGTGGCCTGTGTATACGATGACCGGTATTCCCTCGTGGGAACGCTTGATCCGCCGCAACAAGTCCCACCTAGGTCGCTTTCCCAAAAAAGGATCCATGATCAGGATATCAGGCGCAAAAAGCAGGATGGTGGATATGACCTGTCTGGGATCACTGCTTGTTAGCACCTGATGGCCGTCTGCGGCAAGCTCCTCCCTTAGCAATTCAGCCACCAGCGTATGGTCGTCCAGAATCAACACCTTAGCCATGACCGTCCGCTCCCCGCCAAATCTTCCTGGAAAGCCTTATGCCGGATCCCTGACTTTATCCTCTCCCTCCTATCTAAGTAGCTTGGCAAGAAAGGTAAATGGGGTAAACACCCCATTTGACGGGTTTCAGGAACTTGGGTCTCCAAACACAGGAAAAGACCTTCCAGTGGCTTTTCCCAAGCCGCTCCCACCTGGTCCCTAAAAGAGGCAAGGCCTCTTGAGGAGATCCAGTCGTACTGTTCAGACCCCCCAAATGGGTAATTCAACCCAACCTCTCTTTGGCCTGAGGGACTCTTTTAGGGCCCTGCTCGGTTGACCCGAAAAGCAGGCTCCCTTTATGATGAGAAGACTTCCTGACACCCATGGGGTGGGCGCCTAATTGTGCCCAAAGCCCCGGGAGATTCATGAGAGCTGGCCCAATCATTTCACCGATCCGCGATGTAGGAAAAGAGGATCTGCCTTGCCTCAAGGGGTGCTTGCCCTTCAGGTTGTCCACCACCTCCTACATATTGCCTGCCCCTATTTTGCCTAACCTCAAGTTCCTGGCACCTTACGTAGATGAGGTGGAGCTGGTGCTCTTCCAAAGCGGAGAAGAGCAGAACCTCCCATCCAAGAAAGAGATACGCGAGATGGCCGGGCTTGCCGTGGATCTGGAGCTCACTTACAACGTACACCTGCCAACGGATGTTTTCCTGGCCGATCCTGACCCGAAGGTGAGAGCCGGATCAGTGGAGACCCTGCTGCGTTTTCACGAGAGGACTTTCTCCTTGGCGCCCACCCTGTATGTCTTGCACCTAGAGACCCGAAGTGCAAATGGGGAGAGGATCACGGATCAGACCGCTTGGGCAGATAGGACCGGCTCCTGCCTGGAGGAGCTGTGGAGAGGGGGGATGGAGGCCAGGATGTTGGCGGTGGAGAACCTGGACTATGCCCCGAGCTGGCTGATGGAGACCTTCCGCTGGGAAGGCATGTGGTGTTGCGTGGATGTGGGCCACCTGGTGCGTTACGGGATCCCAGTGGAGGAGGAGCTGGATAGGTGCATGGAGAGGTGCCGAATGGTGCACCTCCATGGGGTGCAGGATGGGGTGGATCATCAGGCCCTGGACCTGCTGCCTGAGGCCTTGTGGGAGAATCTGCGGGCCAGGCTGGAGGGCCTCAGGGGAGGGCTCTCCATAGAGGTCTTCTCACTTGAGAACCTGGCAAGGTCATTGCAAAGGATTTCCCAATGGGTGACATCATAGGGCTGCCTTGAAAAGAGAGTATTCCATGGCTGAGCACACATCACAACCCAGAAGGCTTCTGGTGACAGGGGCCGCAAGAAGCGGGAAAAGTAGATATGCCCTTGCCTGGGCTCAGGCTTACCCGGCCCCCAGGCTTTTCCTGGCCACGGCCAGGGCAATGGATCAGGAGATGGCCGAGAGGATACGAAAGCACAGGCAGGAAAGGGGCCCTGGATGGGTCACCGTGGAGGAACCGCTGGAGGTGGAAAAGCTGCTTCTGAGTCCTCCGGTGGAGGTAGCCGCAGTCGTGTTTGACTGCGTGACTCTCTGGCTCAACAACCTGATCATGGAAAAGCTGGGGGACCAGGAGATAAGGGTGCGGGCTGAGGGGCTCTGTGATGCTCTGGCCAAGAGCCAGAAGGCCGTGGCCATGGTGACCAACGAGGTAGGCTGGGGCATAGTGCCCGAGAACCCCCTGGGAAGACGTTTCAGGGACCTGGCGGGCCTGCTCAACCAGATGCTGGCAAGGGTAGTGGATCAGGTGGTGCTTATGGTGGCGGGCATGCCGCTGGTTGTGAAGCCGGGCCAGGGGGATCCGAGGACCAGGTGATGGGAGCCATGAGAGGCTTTCTGGAGGCAGTCTCCTTTCTGACCATAATCCCGGTTCCAAGAGCCGGCATGAAGCCGGGGCCGGGCAGCCTGGGCTGGCTTCCTGCGGTGGGTTTGCTTCTGGGGTGTGTGTGGGGCTGCTTTGACCTTCTAGCCGGATATCTTTTCAGCCCGGGGCTCAGGGCCCTTGTGGGCGTGCTCTTTTTGATCCTTCTCACAGGGGGCCTGCACCTAGACGGCCTGGCTGACACGGCGGACGGGCTTTTCAGTAGAAGGGGAAGAGAAGAGGCCTTGAGGATAATGAAGGACAGCCGCATAGGCACCTGGGGGGTCCTGGCTCTGGTCCTGGTCCTGGGGCTCAAAACCCTGGCCCTTCTGGATCTACCCCAGCAGGGGCGCTTTTTATCCCTTCTCCTGGTGCCTGCCTACGGAAGGCTTTCCATGCTTGTGGGCCTGAGGCTGCTGCCTTACGGCCGGGGCCAGGAAGGCATTGCCCATGATCTAATCGCCGGCTCCGGTGGGCTCCATTGGATCTGGTGGGCTGGGATTCTCTTGCTGGGCTCTTTGACCCTTGGCTGGCCTGAGGTCCTCTTGCTGAACCTGGCCTTCGGTTTGGTGCTGTTGGGGTGCCTTTCCCTTTACTCCTCCAGGATGGGCTGCATCACAGGGGACATGGCAGGCGCCCTGGGGGAGATTACCGAGACAGGCATGCTGGTGGCCCTTTCCGTGCGTCTCTGAGCCTTACCAGGTGGCGGCCGGCCTGAAGGGGAGCCTGTCCAGATCCACGTTCCCACCCGATAAGATTATGCCGACCCTTTTCCCCTCCAAGAGCCTCCCCGAGACCTTCACCGCCGCCAGGGGGACCGCCCCTGAGGGTTCCACCACCAGCTTCATCCTTTCCCATATGTCCCTCATGGCCTCCAGTATGGCCTCTTCGCTCACCGGGAATATGGCGTGCACCAGCTTCTGGATTATGGGGAAGGTAAGGGTTCCCAAGCAGGTGCGAAGCCCGTCGGCCACGGTGTCGAGGTTTTGAGGGGGCAGGATGCGGCCTTCTCTCAAGGAGCGGATGGCATCATCCGCCCTTTCAGGCTCACCTGCCAGGACCATGGTTCTCGGGCTCCTGGCTGACACCGCCAGGGCTGTGCCGCTCAAAAGCCCCCCTCCCCCAACCGGGACCATAACCGCCTCCAGCTCAGGCACCTCTTCCAAGAGCTCCAAGGCTGCCGTGCCCTGGCCCGCAATGACCCTGGGATCGTTATACGGGTGGATGAAGGTGGCGCCACTGGCCCTAACCAACTCCTCCAGGACCCTTTCGCGAGCCTCTAGTGTGGGCTCGCAGAAGGTTATACGGGCTCTGTATCCGGCCACTGCCCTCTTTTTTACCTCAGGGGCGTTGCGCGGCATGACCACCTCACAGGGAATCCCTCTCCATGCAGCTGCCTGGGCAAGCGCTGCCGCGTGGTTCCCAGAGGAATGGGTGGCCACCCCTCGTGATGCTTTGTTGTCCTCCAGAGAGAAGACAGCGTTTGTGGCCCCCCGTATCTTGAAGGCCCCAACCTTTTGAAGATTCTCGCACTTAAAAAAGAGCCTGGCTCCATACATGCGGTCCAGACTCTTGCAGGTGAGAACCGGGGTGCGATGGACATAGGGGGCTATGCGACTTGCAGCCTCCAGCACCTGTGGAAAACCCAACTCCGTGCTTTCCCTTGCGGGCTCCATGACTTCAATGATCCTCTTTGGGATCTGGGGCTTCAGGGGGGGCGTCTTGATGTGACTCCAGGCAGGAGGAGCCCCCGGCCTCTTGCTGGCAATCCTCCAGTACTCTCCTGGCCACTGTTATGAACCCGGTGTGGGCCGTCATGCGATGCACGGGTCTTACGCTCAAACCCTTCACATACCAGGGCCTGAGCAGGTTCTCCATGGTCTCCATGTGTGCGAAGCCCCCCACCTCCAGGAAACCGTCGTAAAGGCTCTTTACTTGTATTGCGTTGGCCGTAAAGCACAGCAGGATCCCCCCGGGCCTGAGGGCCTCCTTGGCCGAAGAAAGAAACAACCAGGGCTCAGGTACGTCCATGGTCATTCTGTCCACTTCCCTTTCCTGGATCCCCTCCAAGGCATCTGCTAACTTTATGGTCCACTGAGGACATGGCCCCAGGTACGTCTCCACGCTTCTGCGAGCGGCCAGACAAAAATCCTCCCGGATCTCATAAGAGACTAGCTGCCCTGTGGGCCCCACTGCCCTCAGCAACGCCATTGTCAAGGCCCCGTACCCCGTGCCCACCTCCACGACCCTGGCCCCGGGGAAAAGATCAGCCCACATGAGTATGAGTCCTATGTCCTTTGGGTATATCACTTGGGCTTTTCTGGGCATGTTCATGATAATCTGGGCCAGGGTGGGTCTCAAAACCAAAAGGGGGCTCCCTCTTGAGGATCGAACCCTGGAGCCCTCTTCAAGGCCTATTATATGGTCGTGTTCCACAAATCCATGGTGAGAGTGGAACCGTGTCCCTCTGGCCAGGCGCACCAAAAACTCTCGGCGCTTCTGGTCGATCAACAGAACGTGCTCCCCCTCCCTTAGCTCTGAACCCATTGAGCCTTCCTTTGAGTATGGGATCAAATCAAAAACGCCCGGGTCTCTTGCTCCGGGCGTGTGCTTCATCTGGTGCCGAAGAGGGGACTCGAACCCCTACGGGCGTAGCCCACCACCCCCTCAAGATGGCGTGTCTACCAGTTTCCACCACTTCGGCAACTCGCTCCTAATCATATCAAAGGACGGCCCCTAACTTCAAGTTCACGAGACCCACTTGCTGGCTTTTCAGAGCCTCAGCCCAGGCAAAGCAGTCCCTCATTATTTTTCTGGAGCTTTCTCAGGTACGGCCGGTGCTCTGTTCTCCTGAGTTTCCTGGGCAGGCGCCTGGGCCGCAGGAGGCGGCTCTTCTATCACTGACTTGGAAGGCCGGGCAAAGAAATTCCCTGCTATAAGGACTGAAGTCAGCATGAAGATACCAGCCATGACAGCCGTGAGCTTTCCCAAAAAGGTGCCAGGGCCTGCGCTTCCAAAAAGGGCCTGGGACCCCCCGCCCCCAAAGACAGCCCCGATGTCGGATCCCTTACCGGTCTGCAGGAGCACGACCAAGATAAGAAAAACACACACAAGGACATGGATGATGGCTACAGCGGTGAACATCTATCCTCCCCGGCCCTTTGGCTTTTCCAGGCCTACTGGTTTTAAGGGGTTGAAATCCGGCCTCTCCGGCCGGCCTCTTTTCTAATTGCGGCTTCCCGCAACACAAATATCAAGGCCTTGAGCGCACACTCCTATGAATTTTACACCCATGCGTCCAACCGCGCCAGATAGTATTGGAGGCCTTTGAGATCTGCCTTCAAGTCTCTTGGGAATTTGCCCAGGGAGTGAACCCTGTTCTATCCCGAGAGGAAAGACTCAGTCTTTCCCAAGCCTGACTATTGCTGCAAAGGAATCCGCCTTGAGACTCGCACCTCCCACCAGCGCGCCGTCTATGTCGGGGCATGCCATGAGGTCAGCTATGTTCTCGGGTTTTACGCTCCCCCCGTAGAGGATCCTGGTTGCATCGGCCCGCGCTAAGGAGAAGCGTTCCCCTAGCCATTGCCTTATCATGGCATGCACTTCCTGGGCTTGGGAAGGAGTAGCCGTCCTACCCGTGCCTATGGCCCAAACAGGCTCATAAGCCACCACGAACTCCTTGGCCCCCTCCTCCTGCAGCCCCCCCAAGGCCTCTTGGAGCTGCCTTCTTACAACCTCAAGGGTCTGTGCCTGATCCCTTTGTTCCAGGGTCTCCCCTACACAGAGTATGGGGGTTAGACCGAAGGCCAAGGCTGCCTCCAGCTTCCTGCGCACCCACTCATCTTTCTCCCCGAAGAAATGTCTCCTCTCCGAATGTCCCAAGATGACCATGGAACATCCAAGCTCGGCCAACATGGGGAAGGAGATCTCCCCTGTGAAAGCCCCCTCCTTTTCCCAGAACCCGTTTTGTGCAGCCAGGCCCCATCCGGAGCCTTGAATCTCCCTTGCCACCGTTTCCAAGGCTGTGAAAGGAGGAGCCAAGACCACCTGGGTTTGGTAAGTCTTGCCTCCCAGCTCCTGCCTGAGCCCCTTGAGCAGTTCTATTGCCTGGATGCGGGTCATGTACATCTTCCAGTTACCGGCCACAAGCGCTTTTCGCATGGATCAACGCCTCCTTTTAGTTTTGGAGCAGCGGATGAGAGCTTCCACGCCTGGGAGTTTTCTCCCCTCCACAAGCTCCACAAAGGCCCCACCTCCCGTGGATATGTAAGAGATACCCTTGGTCTGGCCGGATTGGTGCACAGCCGCGTCCAGGTCTCCTCCGCCCAGGATACTGAAGGCATTGCTTCTTGCCACTGCCTTGACCAGCTCTCTGGTGCCTTTGCTGAAGGGTTCCAACTCGTAAACCCCCATGGGACCGTTCCAGATTATGGTCTTGGCATCCTCCAAGACCTCTTTAAAAAGAGCCACTGATGCAGGTCCTATATCAAGCCCCATCCAACCTGCCGGCATTTCCTGAACAGGCCTAATGAGGAGCTTGGCCTGGGCAGAGCGTTCCTGGGCCATTACGCAGTCCACAGGTAGATAGAGTTTGAGCCCCTTTTTTCTGGCTCTTCTCATGAGCTGGCCGGCATGGGAGAGCAGATCTGTCTCCACCAAAGAAGCCCCAGTGTCCAGGCCGCCGGCCTTCAGAAAAGTGTAAGCCAGAGCCCCCCCGATGATGACCTTGTCCGCCACAGTTAGGAGCCTGCGCACAGCCCCCAGCTTGTCGGCCACCTTCCCGCCCCCCAATATGGCCACCAAGGGTCTGGCCGGGTTTTCCAAGGCCCTCGAGAAGGACTCCAACTCCTTTTTCATGAGAAGCCCTGCGCCACATTCCGGGCAGAAGCGGGTGATGGCCTCCACCGAGGCGTTGGCCCTGTGCGCTACTGCAAACCCGTCGTTTATGAACACATCGGCCAGTCTTGCCAAAGCCTTTGCGAAGCCCTCATCATTGGCCTCCTCTTCGGGGTGGAATCGCAGGTTTTCCAACATCAGTAGATCCCCTTCGGCCATTTTTGCCACCATTTCTTCCACCTGAGGACCCACACAGTTAGGAGCCAGATCCACCCTTCGATTAAGGAGCTCGGCCAAGCGTTTGGCACAGGGAGCCATGGAATATTTGGGGTCGGGCTTCCCTTTGGGCCTCCCCAGATGAGAGGCCAAAATCACCCTGGCCCCTTTTCTTAAGGCATGTTGGAGGGTGGGAAGGGCGCTCTTGATGCGGGTGTCATCGGTTATTTTACCCTCTGAGTCCAAAGGCACATTGAAGTCCACCCGGACAAGCACGCGTTTTCCCCGAAGTTCCATCTGGTCGATGCTTCGGAATCTCATGACTCATACCTCCTCCCGCCAAAGGATTGGTCAACCCCTCAAGATGCTATGAGTTGTTCCCCAACCCGTCAAGCCATTCTCATTGAATCAACAGAGGCCTTGTTGCAGCCCTCCGACCCTGATGCTATATTGAGCCTGAATCGGTTGATATCAGAGCATGGTGCTGCTCAAACTTAGGGGAAACGGATTTCCATTCGGCTATCAGAGCTTGAACCGCTGGAGCCCGAGCACTTAAAGGGTCGAGCACCCATATCCAAATTCAGTCAAGGAGGCCCCTATGTCTATTCGCATCGGTATCAATGGGTTCGGAAGAATCGGTAGGACGGTTTTCAGAGCTGCACTGCTGGACCCTGAGTTCTCTGATTTGGAGATCGTAGCCATTAACGATCTTACGGACAATGGGACCTTGGCCCATCTTCTCAAGTACGACTCGGTGATGGGGACGTTGAAACAGGATATAAAGGCCACGGATCAGGGATTGATAGTGGACGGCCGCATGGTGGTGGTGTATGAGCAGAAAGATCCTGCGGCAATTCCTTGGAAAGATCATGGAGTTCAGTATGTAGTGGAGTCAACAGGAAAATTCACAGACGCCCAGAAGGCAAGAGCCCATTTGGATGCCGGGGTTGAAAAAGTCATCATAACCGCCCCGGCCAAGAACGAGGATGTGACCATAGTCATGGGTGTGAACGAGGACGACTATGACCCTGCCAGGCACCACATAGTCTCCAACGCTTCCTGCACCACCAACTGTCTGGCTCCTGTGGCAAAGGTGTTGCTTAACCGATTCGGAATAGTACGGGGGCTCATGACCACGGTCCACTCCTATACCAATGACCAGCAGCTGCTGGATTTCCCCCACAAGGATTTGAGAAGAGCCAGGGCCGCAGCTCTCTCCATGATTCCCACCAAGACCGGGGCCGCATCCGCAGTGGCGCTGGTCATCCCGGAACTCAAGGGCAAGTTCGATGGTTTGGCCGTGAGGGTGCCCACTCCCAACGTCTCACTGGTGGATCTAGTGGTGGAAGTGGAGCAGGACACCACCGCCAAAGAGGTCAATGACGCCCTCAAGGAAGCCTGCAACAGGTACCTGGGCTATACGGATGAGCCCCTAGTGTCTGTGGATTTCCAGGGGGACAGCCGTTCTTCCATAGTGGACGGCCAATCTACCCGTGTGCTGGGGCGTATGGTCAAGGTAATGTCATGGTATGACAACGAGTGGGGTTATTCCAATAGAGTCCTTGACTTGATTCGACACATGCACGCCAGAAGGCCCGTGTGATCCTGGAGTCAGCGGGACATTTTTTGAAGGCCTCAACAAGGGGATGAGCATGTCATGAGCTCGGATGGTATGGATTCAAGGGCACTCCTGGAAGAATCAGAGGCGCTTCGCCGTAACCTTGAGGAGACGGCGGTCTCCAGCGTGCACATCCATCCCAGGTTCAGGGTGCTCCAGGAGGTGGTCTCTGAATACAGAGGTCTTCGCAAGACCGTGGACTCCTTGCTCTTCGAGCTTCATCACCCATTCCGCAACTGGAAGCTGATACTTTCGGAGTTGAGAGGTTTTGCCCTCAAGAACCTGGACTCTTACAGGCGCCACCCCAAGGGGCATGAGGCGGTGGGCCTTATCTTGGAGGTCTTCCTGGAGGCCATGAGCCTTGCCAAGCGCAAGGAGATCCAGTCCCAGGCCTTGGAGTGTGCCCTGAGTTACATGGAGAAGGTGGTTCAAACATGCCTCTCAGAGGATCCAAAGCCCTATATTGAAGTCCTGGGGGAGGCTCTGGAGCGGCTAAAAGGGCTTCCCCAGCCTCAAAAAGAGCTATTGGCCAGGAGCTACCATCCCCTTAAGAGAATGGGTTTGAATCTTCTCTCCATGGAGTCCGACGGAGCAGGCTTGGTCCCTCTCAATGAGCTCCTAAAGGAGCTGTTGCACATAACTTATCTGGAATGGCTGCAAGAGGAAGATCCTGTGGCCTGGTTTAGAAAGGAGTTCGCACAGGAGCCCCCTTCCGGCCCGTTGAGCGATCTGCTTGCGGAACTTTCCCACCACAGGTTGAAGGGCCACCTCAAGTTCCTGGAGGGCTTGGATGGAGGCTTCACCCCGGTGGAGACAGCAAAAAAGCTCTTGCAGATGCCCGGCCATCTGGAACTGGTTCGGATGTACCGTGAACTCCCAGAGCGCATGTCAGCCCTGAATCTTACCTCCAAAGGGGCAGGTGAGGATCTGCTCAGGGACGGAAAGATTCTGCTCCTCTTTAAGATAATGAACACCTCTAGGCTCTCTGAGATCTACGAGGAGACCTTGAGGGACATCCAGCGCTCTCTAACAGAGATGATCAGGAGCGAGCTACCCCAGAGGCTGGAGTCCTTCCTGCTCAGGACCTTTTCTTTGCTAAAAGAAAATGTGGTGCACTATCCCCGTACTGCCCTTCAGTGCATTAACGCCATAGGTCAGGAGGTCTTTAAGAAGGGGCAGTCCAGGCTGGTGGAGGTATTTTTGGAGCAGGTGGTGCGCTTCGGGTTCCAGCCTCCGGAGGTGACAGGGGTTGACACAGAATGGCAATGGCTTTGCAACCCCAACCACCTACTGAACATCCGCATCTGGCTGGACCTGATTTGTATTCAGCCTAA
Source organism: uncultured Desulfarculaceae bacterium (assembly GCA_964414345.1). Classification (GTDB taxonomy): domain Bacteria; phylum Desulfobacterota; class Desulfocorpusculales; order Desulfocorpusculum; family Desulfocorpusculum; genus Desulfocorpusculum. The sequence goes on along the minus strand of CAYPWF010000005.1, from coordinate 63,596 downwards.
GTGGTGCACCACTTTGCTCTCGGCCCTTATCATAAATCTGAAACTGGCAGGCACCTGCATAAGAGACACGGACCTCTTCCAGAAGGACATAAGCAAGCTGCTGAATAGCGACATAGCTCCCCTTTACAACTTGGTCAAACAGCTCACCAAGTTGATCCCGGCTTTCTTCAACGAGATAGGTGCAGAGGGCCTGTTAAGGGACGTCTCCACTGACATGGACGAAATCCACAGAAGGCGCGATCCCCTGATCCACTTTCTCAGAAAGCAAAGTCATGTGGAGAGCAGCAACCTAATCGTGGAATTCGTGGAGGAGATTTTCCGATTTTGGATCAGCTTGGACAAGTCAGGGCTTTCCCATTTTCTCCCCGAGGAAGTCTTCCAACAGTTGGATCCTGAAAGCCCACTGGTTTTGGAACCCCACAAGGTGATGAGCCAAGTTTTTCGGGATTACAACCTCAAAGGAGTGAAGGATCTGCTGGATCTCCCCGAGGAAGAACTCAGCCGGGCGGTTTCCAAAGTTCAGGGGGTCAGCGATATTGAGCGGGAAAGAGTGCGTCTCCTGGTCAGAATGTACAGGCTGGTTTACCAAAAATACTACCTTGGTTTCCAGGAAATCAGGTATCACCTCTCCCAGGCGGCTGCACACGGATTTACGGGTCTGGAGAAGCTACAGGCAGTCCTGGATCGTGATGATCCCGAAGAATGTCTGGATGTGCTTCTAAGTTATCTGGAGAAGCTAAAAGAGGTCATTCTCTCCCCTGAGACCTATGAGGTCACCGAAGACATTTACCATAAGAGGCACATAGCTGCAGACATTCCTTCCATGTACGGGCGCTACCACGAGAGAAAGTTCGATGCCTTGGGGCTTTCTTTCAGGCTGGAGAACCTGGCAAATCTCTATTTTGAACGGCTCATAGGCTCCGTAAACCTCTCCCTCATAACCCGTGCCGTTTTCTTCAGAATCGTGCGTTGCATCAGGCTTTTTATCCGGGCCATGCAGATAGACGGCATATCCTCCCAGCGCCTGGACGCCCAGTTCAAACTCTTGGAGAAGTCGCTGGAGATCAGAAGATTCACTTACACCCAGTACTTGGACATCCTGAGGGGCCTTTCTGAAGGCGTAAAAGACATCCTCAATGTTTACTATGCGGACGTGCACAAAGACAACCTGACAATGGTCATAAGCTCTTTGGGCCGAAAACACATCCTTCCCACTTACGTGGGATACGCCGCGGACCAGGACGATGAGGCCTTCGTGCACCGCATCTCGGAGCGCTTCCTGAGGGACCTGGTCTCCAGCACCTTTGGACTCCAATATCTGGACAATTTTCTGACCAAGATACATCAGACCCTAGCCCTTCAGAAAGAGACCCTATCGGAGGAGGATCTGGATCTGCTCATGACCTACGATCCGGACAAGGTGGTCTCCCCCATCCACCAGGCCAAAGAGCTCACCCGGGACTCCATCCACCTGGGTTCCAAAGGATACAATCTGGTGGTCTTGGCAGAGGCGGGTGTGAAGGTCCCACCAGGCTTCATAATTACCACGGAAGTTTCCCGCTGCCACCACATAGTGCTGAGGTTTCCGCAGGCCCACGAGGACTTTCTGGATCAGATAAGCTCGGAGATTAGGGAAATGGAGGAGGCCACAGGGAACCGTTTCGGGGATCCCCATAGGCCTCTTCTGGTGTCCGTGCGAAGCGGGGCCACCATATCCATGCCCGGAATGATGGACACCCTGCTCAATGTGGGCATCAATGAAGAGGTGGCCCAGGGCTTGGCCGCCTCCTCTGGGAACCCCTGGTTTGCATGGGACAACTACCGGCGCTTCCTGCAATCTTGGGGAATGTCTTTCGGAATGGAGAGAGAGGCCTTCAACGAGATCATGAGGGAATGGAAGGCCAGACACGCTGTTGAAAAGAAGCGCCAGTTCACCGGAGAGCAGATGCGGGAAATGGCCCTGGCCTATAAGAGAGCCCTGGAGGAACGCCACATCAGGATCGAGGAGGATCCTTGGGAACAGTTGGAGACAGCGATTCATAGAGTCATCTACTCCTGGGACTCAAGCAAGGCAAGGGATTACAGGGAAATAATGGGGATCTCCGATGACTGGGGCACTGCCGTGATCGTGCAGGCAATGGTCTTTGGAAATATTGGTCCCAACTCTGGAAGCGGAGTCCTATTTACTGCAAATCCAGCCAAGCGCATGCGTCGTGTGGTGCTTTGGGGGGACTACACGGCCATGAACCAGGGCGAGGACATAGTGGCCGGCCTAGTGACAACCTACCCCATCTCCAGGGAGCAGAGGGAGGAGTCTGGCCGTCATGGGGAGCCTACCCTGGAAGAGGAGTTCCCAGGGGTTTACAGGGCTCTGGAGGGGGTCTGCAAGATGCTGGTTTACGACAAGGGATGGAACCCCCAGGAAATAGAGTTTACTTTCGAAGGACCTGATCCGGACAGTCTTTATGTTTTGCAGACAAGGGACATGGTCACCATGAGGCGCACGGAGACAATGCCGGTCTTCGTGGCCTCTAGCGATCTTCATGAGCATTACCTGGGAAAAGGGACTGGGGTGAGCGGCGGCGCTTTGTCGGGAAGGGCGGTCTTCACCCTGGAGGAGATCCAGAGATGGAGGGAGAAGGAGCCTGAGACACCTTTGATTCTTATACGTTCGGATACTGTGCCGGACGACATCAAGGAGATATCGCTCAGCGACGGGCTTCTCACCGCCAAGGGGGGCCAGACCTCCCATGCTGCCATAGTGGCTCTGAGGCTTGGGAAGACCTGTGTTGTGGGCACCGGAGGGCTGCGCTTGCTGAGCGAAAGAGGTCCTTGTCGGATCCATGATGTGGTGATTCGAGAGGGGGACTTTCTGAGCATGGACGGCAGGGGCGGCTCCATCTACTTGGGACGCCATCCTGTGGAGCACAAGACCCTGAGGGCGGCAGGGGAAGTAATGCACATGGGGAGGTGAGAACATGAGTCTCACAGCAAAGGATCATCCTTTTCTGTGCTCGGAGGAGTCGACGCTGCCCATGCCTCTAGGCATAAACGGGCTGGGCAGGATAGGGAAGCTCACCTTATGGCATCATGTTGCCAGGCGCTCCTTCCAGGAGCTGGTGGTGAACGTAGGTAGGGATGTGGGGAAGGGGCTGGAGGACATAGCCGATTATGTGCTCAGAGACAGCACGTATGGAAGCCTGGATAGGTTCTTGTTTGGATACAAGGGGGGGCGCGTCATAGAGGAACTGGATGAGGACCGATCCAGCATGAAGGTGAATGGTGTCAAGGTGAAGGTGCTTCGCCAGAGCCGCAATCCCAGGGAGATCCCTTGGAGGGAACAGAACGTTTCGTTGGTGGTGGACTGTACAGGGGCCTTCACCGACCCAACGGCCCCTGGGGATGCCCCCAAAGGAAGCTTGAGGGCACATCTGGAGGCAGGAGCACAGAAGGTTATTCTTTCCGCACCTTTCAAAATCAAGGACAAGTCCGCTTCTATGCCCGAGGATGCAGTGACCGCCATACAGGGTATAAATGAGCATGATTACCTACCCGGCCGCCACCGGATCATCTCTGCAGCCTCGTGCACTACCACCTGCCTGGCTTTCATGATGAGGCCCATCTTGGATCATTTTGGACAAGGACCTCTTTTGACCGCCTCCATGGTGACGGTGCATGCAGCAACCGGCAGCCAGGAAGTGCTGGACAGGCTGCCTGACCCCAAAGCCAAGGATCTGCGCAAAAACAGGAGCACCTTCAACAACATCATACTTACTACAACAGGGGCGGCAGAGGCTTTGAGATTGGTTATCCCGGAGATGAGGGAAGTGGGCTTCATGGCAGAGTCGGTGCGCATCCCCACCAGCACAGGCTCCTTGGTGATTTTGGTCTTAAACATCCAAGAGGAGGATCCCTCAACCCCCATCAGGAGGGACTTGATCAACTCCATTTACAAAAAGGCTGCGGAAGGCTACCTGAGCCCCTACCTTTCATACACGGAGAAACAGAACGTCTCGGCGGATGTCATAGGCACGGCTGCGGCGGCCATCATAGAGGGAAAGGAAACTCACACCCGCACGGCCAATCTCCGGGTGAATCTGGCAAGGCTTTGTGCTGTGGCTCAAGACTCTCTCAAAGGGATTCGAGAGGGGATTCTTGAGGTCCCCATCACCCAGGTGGTGGTGTACGGCTGGTATGACAATGAACTGGGTTCTTATACTCACATGTTGGGAGAACTCACGGTAGGGGTGGCCAGGAGCCTTATGTGAAACTCATCACTTGCCTCGCGTTTTTCACCCAGGGGTGGATAATGCTGGCTGACACCATTATGTCTAGATGTGAACTGAATCACGGTCAAGAACACCGCATTTCTTTGTTGCGGGTCCGGCCCTGATTGAAACCTGAACAGAGCAAACAGCAACGTGGGATTTGGGCTCAGCCCCAAATACCCCCGGTCCTCGAGAATAATCCGGGCTAAGCGATGCTTGTAAAAAAAATCCTGATGGTGACACCTTTGCTGGTTGTGGGGATGCTGCTTCAGTCCCTGCTATGGGTGCCCACTTACGAGGAGCAGACAAGGGGGAATCCCAGAAGACTTACCCAGTACATCACGGGCTCCATAGGGGATGCAAGCCTCCTGAATCCGATTCTGGCAGCAGACAGCTCCAGCGTGGAACTGGCCGGCCTGATCTTTGAGGGGCTTTTGGACAGGGACGAGGATTTGAGATTCAGGGGACGTGTGGCAAGCCACTGGGAAATCAGCGAAGAAGCCTACTTCAGGCTTTACAAGCCTCCCCTTGGGATGCAAGGCGGTTCAGAGGAAGAAATCCTGGCTTGGCTGAGGCAGGAGCTCGGCCGATGGCCTCAGGTGAGCGGGGTGGAGCTAATTGCAGAGCCACCCCGCTTTCTCTCTGTGAAGGTGCCGGGCCAGCCGGAATCGCGGGCCGCACAGGTGCAGGTCCAGGCGCCTCCCCTCGTGAAGATCACTCTCAAGGAGGTGGACCAGGATTTTTTTCTAAAGCTGGAGCCCCTTCTGGGGGAAGGCTACTTCGACTCCTTCAAGCCAGAGAATTATTGCCTTTTCCCGCAAGAGGTGGATCCGGGGGCGCAGGTTCACATAGCCAGGGAGATTCTTCCAGCTGTGGAGCACAACCCAGTGATAGTTTTCCACATGAGAGAAGGGGTGCTCTTTCATGATGGAGTGCCTGTAACTTCCAAGGATGTGCAATTTACTTATCAGGCCATAATGGATCCAGCCAACCTCTCACCTAGGATCTCTGACTTCGAACCGGTCCTGAGAGTGGAGACCCCGGACGAGAGAACCGTGAGGGTCGTGTATAAAAGGCTTTACTCCCCGGCCTTAGGTACATGGAGCATGGGGATCCTGCCCCAGCACCTTCTTAACAAGGAGGCTTTGAGAAAAGAGGCTCAAAAAAGATCCATGGATCCATCCAACTTCGGAATAAGACAAAGCAATTTCAACAGAAATCCGGTAGGCTGCGGGCCGTTCAAGTTCAAAGAATGGAAGACCGACCAGTTTGTAAGCCTTGCCCGCTTCGAGCATTACTGGGAGGGTCCCCCCAATTACCAGGAATACATATTCAGGGTTGTGCCTGACCTTGTCACCCAGGAAATGGAGTTCTATGCAGGCACCTTGGACTCCTATGCGGTGCAGCCTCACCAGGTGGAGAGGCTACAGCATGACCCCAGGTTCCAGGCCTTCTCGGGCATCTCCTTCGGGTACACCTACATCGGCTACAACCTAAGAAGAGAGCCCTTCAACGATGTGCGGGTCAGGAAAGCCCTGGGCATGGCAATAGACGTGGAAAAGATCCTGGATTACGTGCTTCACGGCCAGGCAGAGAGGATCACTGGCCCCTTTCCAAAACAAACCGATTACTACGACCCCGGGATTCCAGCTCTTGCTTATGACCCAGAGGGGGCACTGCGGCTCTTGGAAGAAGCGGGCTGGCGCAAGGACGGCTCAGGCCGGCTTTCCAAAAACGGTCAGCCCATGCGCTTTACCCTCATCACCAATAGCGGGAATGAGCTTCGCAAAGCCATCCTGGCCATAGCCCAAGACTCCTGGCGGCAGTTGGGTATAGAGGTGCGCACCGACATGGTGGAGTGGGCTGTTTTCATCAACGAGCGCATAAACAAGAGGGATTTTGATGCGGTTGTGTTGGGCTGGTCCATGGGAATTGATCCGGACCTTTACCAGATATGGCATTCCAGCCAGACTGGTCCCCACCAGCTGAACTTTGTGGGCTTTCAGGACCCAGAGGCGGATGAGCTCATAGTGAGGATAAGACAGGAATACAGGCATGAAGAACAGGTAAGGCTCTGCAGACGCCTTCACGAGATCATAGCAGCACAGCAGCCCTACACCTTCCTGTACGTTACCCGTTGGACGGCGGTTCTGGACAGGAGAATAGTCATAATGGATAAGGACCCTGAAGGGAATCCTGTTTACAAGAGGATTACGCCCACCCGGACAGGCAATTACGCTTTTCACTTCAACAAATGGGTGAAACTCCCGCAGGCCCCGGTGTTTGATAAGGAATGAGAAGGAGGGGGAGGGGGAGACTCGGAGAGGCGGAGACGCGGGGAAGGGGAGAGGGGGAGAAATGAAGAATGAAGAATGAAGAGTGAAGAGTGAGAGTGAAGAATGAAGAATTAAGAGTGAAGAATGAAGAATTAAGAGTGAAGAATGAAGAGTGAAGGGTGAAGGGTGAAAGGGCAGGGAGAAGGGGAGGAAGGATGAGGGAGGCAGGATAGGCCCATGATCTCGTTTCTTGCTAGGAGCTTTCTACAGAAGATAGTGACTCTCTTTTTCGTCTCGGTGATTTCCTTTGCAGTGGTGCACATGGCTCCTGGTGAGCCAAGTCAGGTGGATCCCCTAAACCCCAAGTTTACACCCGAGATGGTAGAGAGGTTCCGCAAAGCCTTCCACCTGGACCAGCCCCTCCATGTGCAATACCTTCTTTTTTATCAGGATCTCCTGGGAGGAAACACGGTATCTTGGAAAGATCACCAACCTGTGCTGGGAAAGATCTGGGAGAGATTCCTCAACAGCCTGCCTCTTTTTCTGGTGGGCTCTCTTTTGACCTGGACCATCTCCTTTCCCTTGGGAATAACTGCTGCTGTGAGAAGGGGAGGGCGGTTCGACAGGACGATGACTTTCGTGGCCTATTTCCTGATTTCCATCCCGGGTTTTTTCTTCGCTTACCTGCTTATCATCGGGGTGGTGAGTCTTTTGCAGGTTCCTGTCATAGGTATGGAAACCTTCGGATTGGGAGAGACAAAGGGCCTGGCCAGATGGATGGACCGGCTTTGGCACCTGGTCATACCCTCGGTGCTGGGGGCCACTGTGGGGATTGCAGAGCTTTCCAGGTATGTGAGAGGCCAGATGCTGGAGGTGGAGTCCCAAGATTATGTGCGCACAGCCAAAGCCAAGGGACTTCCCTCAGACATGGTGCATTACAAGCATGCTTTAAGAAACGCACTTTTGCCCTTTGTGACCATGTTCGGGCTTATGATCCCAGGCCTTATAGGGGGTTCGGTCATCATAGAGTCCATTTTCTCCTGGCCCGGCATGGGTAGAATGGCCTACGAGGCCATTTTGGCCAGGGATTACCCCGTGATACTTACTCTCAACTTTATCTCGGCAGTGCTTGTTTTGTTGGGTACCTTGGTTTCGGACGTCCTGTACATGTTGGTGGATCCTAGGATAAGGCTGTGAAAGACTACAAAATCATGAGGGACTGGCTGTGGACGTAGGGGAACAGGAGAAGGAGCAGGCAGAATCCCTGTGGAGTGATTTCTGGAAGCAGTTTCGAAGGCGTAAGATGGCCGTTGCCGGTCTTTTGGTATTCCTGCTTTTTTTAGGCGTGGCTGTCTTGGGGGTAGGCCTCACCACTGGGGAGCGACCCGTGCTTGACCCCTCCCTGGTGCGGCTGCCCGAGAAGCTGCGTCCTCCTCTTTCCAAGGCCAGGGTGGAGCTTCTCAAACCTCACGAGCTTCCCCCTTTGGGAATCTATATTCTAGGCACGGATGACCTGGGCAGGGATGTGTTCTCGCGAATGATGCAGGGGGCATGGGTTTCACTGACAGTGGGATTTGTGGCCGTGGGAATAGCCGTGGGAATCGGAATTTTCTTGGGAGGTCTGGCCGGTTACTACGGACCAAAGGCCTTGGGTTTGAGCTCTCTAGGGGGATGCCTGGGGTTTGCTGGGGCTTTTGGGGCCCTCTGGAAAGGGGCCTATGGACTGGGCCTGGCGTTTGGTCTTACATCAGTTTTGCTGTTTTGGGGGGCCAGGCTGGCGGGAGGGAAAAAGGGAGTCTTGGCCCGTGCTCTGACACTGCCTTGCATTTCCGTAGACACACTCATAATGAGGCTTGTGGACGTGATGCTTTGCTTTCCCAGCTTTTTTTTGATCCTGACCGTGGTGGCCCTGTTGCCGGCCAGCATCTACAACATCATGGCGGTAATAGGTCTTACAAGCTGGATGGGCACGGCCAGGTTCGTGAGGGCTGAATTCCTGGCTTTGAGGGAGCAGGACTTTGTGGCCGCAGCAAAGGCCTTAGGCCTATCGGACGCAAGGATCATCTTCCGCCATCTGGTGCCCAATGGAATAGCTCCTGTGCTGGTTTCGGCAACCCTGGGCATAGCAGGGGCGATCTTAACCGAGGCGGGTTTGAGTTTTTTGGGCTTTGGGGTGCCGCCCCCCCATGCCACCTGGGGGAACATCCTTTCGGACGGGAAAAGGTTCCTGTTCGACGCCCCGTGGCTGACCCTTATTCCTGGATGTGCAGTGCTCCTGGTGGTGCTGGCCTTCAACCTCTTCGGAGAGGGACTGAGAGAAGCCTTGAATCCCAGGTTGAGGCAGAGAAAGGCCTAACAAATGGCTGATCGGTCCCCAAAGGCTGGCTCGGCTTGGGCGGGAGACTCCATGGGTGAACCGGGGGAATTCTCAGATTCAAAGCAGCCTCTTCTGGAAATCAGAGATCTCAAGGTCTCTTTCCAGGGGGAAGATGGTGAGGAGCCTGTGCTGGCTCTAGCCGGGGTGGACCTCCGGCTCGGAAACGGGGAGGTTGTCTCCCTGGTAGGGGAGTCAGGTTGCGGCAAGACCCTCACCGCTTTGAGTGTGATGGGGCTTTTGCCCTCGCCGCCGGCCAAGGTGGAGGGCGGCAGCATACGATTCATGGGTCAGGAGCTCTTGGAACTGGGGGAGCGGGAGCTCCAGCGCATAAGGGGCAAAGAAATATCCATGATATTTCAGGAACCCATGACTTCCCTCAACCCGGTCTTTACGGTGGGTCACCAGATCCAAGAGGTGCTGGCTGTGCACGAGGGGATTTCGGGCCAGAAAGCGGCCCAGAGAGTTATGGAGCTTCTGAGGGCCGTGGGAATGCCGGATCCGGACAGGAGGGCTCAGGACTATCCCCATCAATTGAGCGGAGGCCAGAGGCAAAGGGTCGTGATAGCCATGGCTCTGGCTTGTCAGCCAAAGCTGCTCATAGCCGATGAGCCTACAACAGCCCTGGATGTGACCATCCAGGCTCAGATCCTGAGGCTTTTCAAGGAGCTTCTGGAGACGCGCTCCATGGCCTTGTTATACATCACCCACGATTTGGCCGTGGTGGCCCAGATAGCTCACAGGGCCGTGGTGATGTATTCGGGAATGGTGCTGGAGGAATCAAGCGTAGGTGAGATCTTCAAGGCGCCGGCCCATCCCTATACACGGGGCCTCATGGCATCGCTCCCAGCCAGGGCCAAGAAGGGTGAGCTTCTGCCGGCAATCCCCGGCAGTGTGCCGGATCCGGCAAAGAGGCCCCGAGGATGCCCTTTCCACCCCAGGTGTGCCTTGGCCATCAAACGTTGCAGGGAGGAGCTTCCAGAGATGTGCCACTTCGCGCAAAACCATAAAGCCAGATGTCCTGTGGTTCATGGAAGCTGGTAAGGCAACATGGTAGGCAGGGCTTGGGCAATGGAACTTCTGGATCAGGCAAAAGAGGACTTTTCCCAGCAGGGAGGCTCCATCCTTCAGGTGCGTGATCTTTACAAGTGGTTCCCAATACGACGGGGTTTTTTCCAGAGACCCGTTGCCTGGGTTCATGCTGTGGACGGGATAGATCTGGATGTGCCAAGGAGCGGGATTTTAGGGCTTGTGGGAGAGTCGGGCTGCGGAAAGTCAACATTGGGAAGGCTGGTCTTGCGGCTCTTGGAGCTGGACAAAGGTGTCATCAGGTTCGAGGGGCAGGATGTGGCCTCACTTGAAGGCCAAGCTCTCAAGGTTTTTAGAAGCAAAGTGCAGATAGTTTTCCAGGATCCTTACGGCTCTTTGAATCCTAGGATGACCGTGGGCCAGATGCTGGAAGAGGGATTCATGCAAAGGGGACTCAAAAGCCGATGGGAAAGGAGGAAGAGGGTGGGAGAGCTCCTGGAGAGGGTTGGGCTTCCCAGGGGGGCAGCGGCAAAATACCCTCATGAGTTCTCAGGGGGCCAGCGTCAGAGAATATGTATTGCAAGGGCTCTCACAGTGGAGCCCTCTTTGTTGGTGTGCGATGAGCCGGTTTCTGCTCTGGATGTCTCAGTGCAGGCTCAGATCATCAATTTGCTCCTGGAACTGCAAAGAGACATGGGCCTCAGTTATCTCTTCATCAGCCATGACCTGCATCTGGTAAGGTATGTGAGCCACCGAGTTGCCATAATGTATGGGGGGCAAATAATGGAGTACGCCCCTGCAGAGGCACTGGAAAGCCGCGTCTTTCATCCCTACTCAAAGGGGCTTTGGGCAGCACTGCCGGCGCCCGATCCTGAGATGCGCAAAGAACCACCTTTGCTAAAAGGAGAGGTGGGAACCGCTTTGGATCCTCCGCCTGGCTGCAGGTTCCAAGCCCGCTGCTGGCTGGTGGAGGAGCGTTGCAGGCAGGGTGAGATCAGATTCTACCCTATGAAAGGGCACCTGGTGCGCTGCTGGAAAGTGGCAGGGCAATGAAGGGTCTGCCTTGGCTGGAGCGCAAAGAGAAAAGCTGGCCCAGATCATACTCCAAGACCTTTGACTTTTGGGGCTGCGCAAAGAAGCCCCGGTGCGCTTTGAGATATGCCGACTGGAACCTGTTCCAAATATGAAAAAGAAGATCAGGGTGTTTTTGAGCATGGAGGGGTGTGTCCTGATCTATCATGAAGATGGGCTGTGTTGTCAACTCATCTTGAATAATGCGGTCTAGCAGTTTCCATGTTAGAATGGTCCTCAAGAAGCCCTTGGCCCAGCTGCGCTCTGTGCCCAAAAGGCAAGGAGGCGGGTTTCAATGGATGAGATCAAAGACATCACCTTGCAAGTGCTCATAGACATTCGGGAAGAGATCAAAGGCCTCAGAAGGGAGATGGACCAGAGGTTCGCCCAGATGGACCAAAGATTTGCCCAGATGGACCAAAGATTTGCCCAGATGGACCAAAGATTTGCTCGCATGGAGGAGCGTCTGGGGCGAATGGAGACGGAACTTACCGAAATCAAGGAGAACATCAGGGCCATTGTGGCCAGGTTCGACCGGGATTACCTGGTCTTGGCCAATGAGATGGGGGACCTCAAGGCCCGCATGAGAGTCTGTGAGGATCGGCTCGGGATAACGGCCCAGGGCTAGGAGCAGCAAAACCCTTACCTAACTGTCTTTCCGATGACGTACCAGGCCTCTGGCGGATCTTCAGTAGTGTCCACCAGCAGGTGGACTACGCGTAAATTCGGGTAACTTGCCTTGATGTCCTCTAGATCCACTGGTTCGAATTTCTTCACGTTGTTGAAGTAGGCCTGCTCGGTTATAGCGTTCGATTCATAGTTCTCTTTTGTGCGCCTGGCGATTCTCCGTAAGGAGACTTCCTGGGGGCACTGAGTCTGCTGGATCACAAAGCTCATGTTGTGCCGGTCTGCCACCTGGGCCGCCCTCTTGCGCAATGCCTGGGTCACAAAGGTGGCATCCAATATCACACTTTCCCCTTTGGAGGCCAGCTCCTCAGCCATGCGAAACATGGTGTCGTAGACCATCTTTCTTTTGTCCATATTGGAGGCCACTTTTTCGTCAAATACATCTTCACCCTTGAGTACCTCTAGGCGGATCATGTCCGTGCGAAGTCTCTTGTAGCCCTTTAGCTGTTCTATGACCTCCGTGGTTTCTGACTTCCAGGAGGCCGGCAAGCCGCAGGCTATTAGAAGAGTACGGGGCCCCAGTTCTCTTTTCACAAACTCAACAAAAGGCTCACGCATCTGTTGACCTCCCGCCTTTTCAGAAAATCCTTATAGAATTCGACCCTCAGCACTCAGCATACTAGAAGCAGCTTGGATGTGTCAAAAAGGCCCTTAACATCGTTTCCCACAGCCGGTTACTACCCTATGTAGGACATGGCCAGCTTGAAATATCTTCTGGCCTCCTGGGCTGCTTCAGCCTTCTGTTGCTCTGGGATATGGGGATCCTCCAGCCTGAAGCCGTTGACCTTGCCCCTCACAAAAGCCCGATATACCTTGTAGAACTTCAGCAGCTCCTGCACATTTCTTTCTCCTGCCATTTCCCCATAAAGATCCCACAACCGGGCAGCCATATCCCAGGCTCCGTGGAACTCCAAGTCCATGAGCAGGAAGGCTATGTCTGATAGAGTGTCTGAATAACGAAACCTGTCGTTGAATTCTATGCAGTCGAAAATGCAGAGCTGCTCGGCAAAGCAAATGTGCTCCATGTGGAGGTCTCCATGGCAGTCCCTTATGCGTCCCTGGCGGATACGCTCCATGAAGAGTCCCTCTCTCTGCTCATAGAACTCATGGGTCCATCTCTTGAGGGCCAGATGTTCTCCTGGCTCTATGGTGCGGCCTATGTAAGGTTCTGTCTGTGCGAAATTCTCCTCAGTGTTAACCCTGAATCGGTCCGGTTCGCCGAATTTGGCTATTTCTGGAGAAGTCTCCGCTTCTGCAGCAAAACGGGCCAGCAAGAAGGCCAGCTCCCTAAGATGTGCTTCCCCAAGCTCCCCCCTGGCCAGCAAGGACTTCATGAGCCTGTCCTGTGGGATTCTTTTCATCCAAACGGCATAATCCACCACCTTGCCCCCTGGAGTCTCCCTCAGAGTGTGGCTCTTTCCATCAAAAACAACGCTCAGCACACCCAGGTACATGTCAGGAGAGAGCCGTCGGTTAAGCCTTACCTCCTCCTGACAAAAGTGGAGTCGAAGCTCCGGGGTGGTGAAATTAAGAAAGCCGAAATCCACAGGTTTTTTTATCTTGTATACGAATTCATCACCCACAAACACAAGGGAAATGTGGGTCTGTACAAGCTGCACATTGGCTGTGGGGTGAGGAAGGGCCTCAGGGTTCAAGAGATCTTCTATCAGGTCTCCCACTAAGATAAGCCTCCCGTACTTTTGTGCTTGAGTTTTTATTGCGGCCCGATCCTGGCTCAGTGGCCTGCAACCCCTGAAGTCTACTATCCGATAGACGCCCTGGCAAGTTGCCATCTCAAGGCTAAGGCCTTGAGGGATTTGACACAGGGAGGGGCTTCTTTACAGGGTCAGGCCGGCCTGCCTAAAATGCCTTGCAGCTTTTCTGAGGGGCTCTTCCCATGAGATGGCTGAACAGGTTGATGTTGGGGGCAGGGGCTGCGCTGCTTCTGGCCTTGATTTTTAGGCTGGGGCCAGGGGCGGTCTTGGAACAGCTGAGGCTCTTGGGATGGCTTTGGGGGCCCCTCATTCTTTTGGAAGGGATCGGCGAGGCCCTGCACACAACTGCTTGGAGCAAGTGCCTGGCCCGTGGGCACAAGGGTTTGAGCTGGATACACGTGGGCATGGTAAGGCAGGCTGGGATGGCTTTCAATTACCTGACCCCCACCGCCCACATGGGGGGAGAGGTGATAAAAGGAATGCTATTGGGGAGTCTGGGAGATGGCGTTAGTGCAGCTGCCAGCGTCATAGTGGGTAAGCTGGCCTTGGTTCTGTCCCAGCTTCTTTTTGTCTCCACAGGCTCAGTTTTAGCCCTTTGGAGTGTTCCCATCCCTCCGGCCGTGATGCTGGCGTGGGCTCTCAGCACAGCAATGTTTTTTCTTGGTATAGGTGTCTTCTTCTGGCTCCAGAAAAGGGGAAAGCTGGGAGGGGTGGCCAGGGTTCTGGAAAGAAGGGGCCTGGGAGGAACTCCGGTTAGGAAGGCAGCCCGATGGCTTAGCGTGGTGGATGGGCACCTGGAGAGCTTTCACCGGGAGAGGCCCGGGGATCTTCTCAAAGCCATGCTTTGGCATGTGGCCGGTTTTTCCTGCGGGATCCTTCAGGTTTGGATATTCCTGGCTTCGGCCTCTCAAGAGGGGGTTTTGGGGACCGGGGCGGTGATTTGGTTCCTTGGGGCGTGGATGGATCTGGTGGGTTTCCTGGTTCCGGCCGGCCTGGGGGTTCAGGAGGGTTCCAGGGCTCTAATATTCGACCTGCTGGGCATGAGCGGAGTCTCAGGACTGGCGTTGGGGCTTGTGCTCAGGGGCACAAAAGGGTTCTGGGCCTTGGTGGGATTGGGTTGTTATTTCCTGCTCCTAAGAGGGCAAAAGAGCTCTTGAGCGGGCATGCTGGGATCTAACCCGATTATTCAATCATCGTCAGTGATGCGGGCTGAAAGGCCGAGGTTTTGCCTTCCAATTCTTTGGGAGAAGGATTTCCGTCTTTGCATACTGTTACAAGTACGCTATGCTTGCTGGAACTTATGGGTTCTATCCTCGTGAGGGAGGTGAGGGGATGACGAGAGAAAATGGATGGCTCCAAGGTATTTTGACACTCCTGGCTGCCTTTGGTCTCCTTCTTATACCGTTGGACAGAGCCGGTTCCCAGGAAAGGGTCACCCTCAACTTGGATCAGCTCATCCAGATGGCCTTGGAGAAGAGCCCTGAACTGGGCCAAGCGCAACAAGACCTGGTCATGGCTGAAAGCGATCTTGAACAGGCCAAGGCGGCCCGTTGGCCTCAGCTGGATGCCCTGGCCATCGGGGGTGTGGTGGATGCAGCGGACAGGCCCATAGTGGTGGTTTCTCCCAGACCAGGTCCGGGGGACAGGTACCTGAGGGGTAGGATCGAGAATCCTGATTGGGACCCTGGGGACCCTGGCCCATTCGGCAAATTGGAGATCACAGTGGTGCAGCCCCTTTACACCTTCGGGAAGATCTCCCACAGGATCGATGCTGCCTTGCGGGGAGTCAACGTGCAGAAGGCCGCAATGGAGAAAAACAGGGGTGATGTAATCCTGAGGGTGAAGGAGCTTTACTTTGCGATGCTTCTGGCACAGCAGGGCAAGGAGGCTGCCGCCGACGTTGAGTCCTTTGTGGATGATGCCAGGAAGCGGATCCAGAAACTCATATCTCTGGGATCCACATCCGTGGATGAGAGCGACCTTTACCGCCTGGAGGCCTATGCCGCTGAGGCCAAGCGATTTAAGGCCAAGGCCGATTCAGGCTCCAAGTTGGCCTATTTGGCCTTAAAACAGGCCATAGGATTCCCGGCCGAGAAGGACTTCGACCTGGACGTGAAGGAGCTTCCCAAGGACACAAGGGCCCTGGGAGATCAGAGGGATTACATCCAGCAAGCCCTCAGGCAGAGGCCGGAGCTGGAACAGATAGACAATGGCCTGGAAGCCCGAAAGAGCCTGGTTGAGGCCGCCAAGGCAGACATGTACCCCTCCATTTTCCTTGCCGGAGTGGCCTCCCTGGCCGGAGCACCCAATCGGGAGCACATGGATGTCTCATACATTGGGGACGATTTCAATCATGCCAACGGCGGAGTGGTCTTGGGGGCCAAGTGGCACTTCGACCTCGGGATCCAGCAGGCCAAGGTGAGCAAGGCGAGGGCCGAGTACGAGAAGCTGCTCCACACCCGGGAATACGCCATGAGAAACATCCCCCTGGAGGTGGCCAAGCATTACCAAGATGCGCTGGAACACCTCCACGCTTTCCAGGCCTCCGAGCAGGCCGCTTCTGCCTCCCGCAAGTGGGTGGTGGTGGCCTTCGCCAATTTCGACATGGGGGTGGGCCAGGCCCGGGATATCTTCTTCGCGGTTGAGCGCTACGGGAAAAACCAGGGGGATTTTCTGCTTTCCCTGCTGAACTACCACTTGGCCTTGGCAAGGCTGAGCAACGCGGTGGCCGAGTATAGGGGAGGGGTCCGCTAGCCTGGGAGTGGAGCTCCTGGAAAAAGCGAACGAAGAACCGGGATCTGTGTTTTGAATGGACTTAGAGCTCGTTTTCTGGTCGCATGGGTGGCCTGGGCACTGCCCAGGCCATATCTCGTTTTGGGGACCGCCCTGGCCTTGTGCGTGGTCAGTGTCCTGTACACAGTGAGCGAGCTGGATTTTCAGACCGGGCAGCTGGATCTCATCTCCCCCAACGACCCCTTGATCCGCCTCACCGAGCAGGTCAAGCCCTTCCAGAACAAGGACACATTCACCGGAGTCATCCAGGCCCCTACCCCCAGGAGGGCCGTACAGTTCCTCCAGGCCCTGGCTGAACGCATAGAGAAGGATCCCTCCCACTTCAAGGATGCGTTTTTCAGGGTTGATCCGGAACTGCTCAGACCCTGGGCTCTGTTGTATCTGGGGGAGAAGGATCTGGATCGCATAAAGGATCGCATGGCCCAATACCCTGTCCTTATCCAGGGCTTGGCGCAGAAGCCTGATCTGACGAATTTTCTGGAGGTGGTCAACTCCGAGATGGCCTCCAGAATGGTACAGGCCCTCTTCACTGACTTTCTCAAGACCCCCGAGACAGAGGGAGGCGGGAAACAGGAGCCCATGGACCTAGGGTTCCTGATCCATACCTTGAGGGGCATCTTGAGTTACCTGCAAGGGGGAAACGAGTATCTATCCCCCTGGTCGTCATTCTTCAAGGAGGATTCCTGGGACAAAGAACTGGAGGGCTACTTCTGGGTGGCTGATAAGCGCTTCCTGCTTTTCTTCGTGACCCCCAGAAGGGAGAAGGAGACCTTCAACAAGGCCAGGGTCTCTCTGGAGTATCTTCGAGCTCTTGTGGAGGAGGTGAAGACTGGATTCCCGGATGTAGAGGTGGGCGTCACTGGCCAGGAGGCTCTCAAGACAGACGAGATGAGCGTTGCCCTCAAGGACATGTCCTGGGCCACCTGGATCTCCCTTGCGGGGGTGTGGATCCTGAATGTGCTCTTCTTCCGCAGCCACGGCCGCACCTTCATGCGCATGGCGGTCTTGTCCATGGGCATGTGCTGGACCTTTGGCTGCCTTACTCTCTTTGTGGGGCATTTGAACATTATCTCCATGGTCTTCGCCCCCATGCTGGTGGGCCTGGGGGATGACTATGCCGTACACTGGTTCGCCAGGATGGAGGAGGAGGAGGAGCGGGTGGCGGGCGTATCCAGGAAGGAGGCCATCCTGAGGGTGACAGAGCGCTCTGGGCCGGCCATCCTAACAGCGGGCATGAGCGGTGCCCTCTCATTTCTTCCCCTGGTGCTCACAGGTTTCAAGGGACTGGTGGAGCTGGGGCTCATCTCCGGGATGGGGATCCTGCTCCAAGTATTGGTGGACTTTGCGGTGCTCCCGGTGCTCAGCCTTTACGGAAAGATCCCCAGGATCAAGACCCAGGAAGTTCAAGGGGGAAGGGATCTCATAGCCCTCAATCGGAGAAAGGCCGGTTGGGTCCTGGTGGGTGTGTGTGCTGTGTCTGCCATGAGTCTTCTAGGGGCCAGTCAGGTGGGCTTTGATCTCAATCCCTTGAGGCTGCAAGCCAAGGGCACCGAGTCCGTGGTCTGGGAGGAGAGACTTCGTGAGAACAGCAAACGATCGGTGCTCTTTGCCACATCCACTGCGGCCTCTTTGGAGGAGTTACGGGAAAAGACAAGCCGCCTGGAGGCCCTCCCCACTGTATGGAAAGTGCAAAGCGTGCTGAGCCTGCTCCCAGAGAACCAGCCGGAGAAGATCCCGGTGGTCAGGAGCATCTCGGGAAGCGTCCCCCCGTTGAACTCCCAGGCAATGGATGGGAAGCCCCCTGAAGTCTCGGCCCTTGTGGATCTACTGGAGCGGATCCGTTTCAAGATGGACGACTCCCAGGCCGAGAGTTGGGGCGCCAGGAGACCGGTTGTGGAGCAGATCGGGGCTGTGCGTTTTCTAAGCGGCGAGATCCTGGAGCGGCTCAAGTCCTCTGGGGACTCCTGGCGCCCCCTTGCGGCATATCAGGGCAGATTCCAGGAGGACCTGGTGGATGCTTTTCGGATGCTCGAGTCAGGAAAGGGCCTCAGGCCCATGGAACTGGAGGATATCCCAAGTGTGCTCTGGGACAGGTTTGCAGGACGGGGCCACTACTTGATCAGGATATTTCCCCTGGAGAGCATATGGGAGCCAGGGCCAAGGGAGAGGTTTGTGGCCGATATCCGATCCGTGGATCCAGAGGCAGTGGGTGATGCGGTCACCTTGCACGTGTACAGCAAGGCTTATCAGAGGGCTTGTGTTGAGGCTTCCATATACGCACTTTTGGGAATATGCCTGCTTCTGATTCTGGAGTTCAGGGGGCGGCCCATTTTCATCGTGGCCTTTCTACCGCTTTTGGCAGGGACCCTCTGGACAGTGGGGCTAATGGGTCCTCTGGGGGTCCAGTTCAATCTTGCCAACAGCGTGTTCTTGCCCCTTATCGTGGGGGCCGGGGTGGAATACGGCATCATAATAGTGCACCGCTGGAAAGAGGGTCGCATGGCCCCGGGCCATTTACCCATGAGCACGGGCAAGGGGGTGATCTGCGCCTCCTTGACCACAAATCTAGGTTTCGGTACCCTCATGATCTGCCGTCACCAGGGGATCTTCAGCCTCGGGGTGCTGTCCTTCGTGGGGAGCATGCTGGTGCTCCTGGCTGCGGTGGTCACACCCCCCGCAGTGATGGCCTTCATGAGGCGGCCGCCAATTACACATGGGGAGGATTAAAGGAGATGGGAGAGGGCCGGGTTGTAGCCTTGGTTTTCCTTGTGATGTTTCTCTTGGGTAGGGCCTGGGGAGGTCCACAGGAAGTCCCTACCGAGAGGGTTCGCTCTGTGCTGGAGCAGGCCATGGATATTCAAAGCAGGCCCGATTTGCAGGGGGAGGCCGGCAGGCCACAGAGGGCCAAGCTGATCCGCCAGCTCATCTCGGAGAACTTCCTGAGCAGGGAGATGGCCCAGGAGTCCCTGGGGGATCGGTGGGAAAGCCTGAAATCAGAGCAGAAAGAGGAGTTCCGCGAGCTTTTTGCGGACCTCTTCCAGGACTCCTACACGCGCATGGTCCTCAACTTCCTGAGAAGGGAGACCGTGGACTATCTGGGTGAGGCTCTGGAAAATGGTAGGATGAGGGTGCGTACCAAGATCCTTCGCACCAACGAGCACATCCCTGTGGACTACACCCTGTTGAGGAAGGATAACGGGTGGTTCATGGTGGACGTGATCATAGACGGGGTGAGCATTGTAAGGAACTACCAGACCAAGTTCAGGCAGGTGATATTATCCCAGTCCTTCGATTACTTGATCAAGCAGATGCGCTTGCAGAGCAAGGCCATAAAAGACTCCCCCACATGAGCATCCCTGGGGCTTGACCCAGGCCGGATCCTCCCCTGAGGGCTGGCTCTGTGGGACCGCACAGCCGGTGTGGATCCGCCTCCTATTGCGGCATCCCCAATCCCCTCAGGCCTTCCCGCTCAATTTGGAGAAGTCCGCAAGCTTGAGAAAGACTCGCGCCAGCCGCGCCAGCATGCTCAAGCGGTTCGCCCTCACGGCCGGGTCCGGGTCATTTACCAAGACGGCATCGAAGAACAGATCCAGCCTCCTTCTTTGAGCTGCCAGCTCGTGGAGCGCTTCCAAGTGCTTAGCCTCGGTTGTCTGTTGGGGAATTCGCGTCTCCAGCCAGCTCACCAGCTCCAGAAGATCCTTCTCTTCGTCTTGGCGGAACAAGGATGGGTCCACCTCACCCGGTGAGTGGTCACCCACTATGTTTAGCACCCTCTTGAAGCTGAGAGCCAGGTCAGAGAAGCCGTCCTCCCCCATGAATTCCTCAAGGGCCTCCAGCCGCTTGAGGGTGGCAGGGAGATTTTTGAGCCCGGCTCCAAGCACAGCCTGTATGGCTGCCATGTCGTGCCCCTGGGAGACCCAAAGGTTCTCAAGCCTGACTTTAAAAAAATCCAAGATCTCTTCTGAAGTTCCCTCTCTTATTTTCCCCATCTGGGCTCTGAGCAGTCCCAAGGCTCGATCCACCACAGAGCCTAGGTCCAGTGCATAGCTGCGCTCCAGAAGGATTCGCAGCACCCCCAAGGCGGCCCTTCTGACCCCTAAAGGATCTCCAGCCCCGCTGGGGGGCTCGCCTGCCGCAAAGCAGCCCACCACCGTGTCCAGCTTGTCTGCCAGGGCCACCATGGCTCCCACGGGGCCCGAAGGTATTCGGTCTCCTGCAAAGGCTGGAAGATAGTGCTCTCTGATGGCCTCGGCAACCTCCTTGGCCTCTCCCTGCAGAAGCGCGTAGTACATGCCCATTATGCCCTGTAGGGCCGGGAACTCCCCCACCATCTCGGTGGTAAGATCAGCCTTGCAGAGCAAGGCGGCCCTTTCCACTTGAGGCACACAGCCGGGCTCCAGTTCCAAAGCTAACCCAACTGCCAGGGTCCTTATCCTTTCCACCTTTTCCATCACTGTTCCGAGCTTTGCGTGAAAAATGATCCCCGAGAGCTTCTCAATCCGTTCTTGGAGAGAGCGCTTTGCGTCTTCCTGGAAAAAGAATCTTGCATCCGAAAGCCTAGCCCTCAAGACCCTTTCGTTCCCCTTTCGGATCGTCTCCAAGGAGGAAGGACGCAGGTTGGCAATATTCAAAAAAAAGGGAAGCAGGTTCCCACTACCATCTTGAACTGAAAAGAACTTCTGGTGCTCACGCATTGCTGTTATGAGGACTTCTCGGGGAAGCTGCAGGAATTCCTCCTGGAAAGCTCCTGCCACCACCACCGGATATTCCACCAGGTTGGCCACGGTTTTGAGCAGCTGCTGATCTTCCAGAAGCCTTCCTCCCAAAGAAGAAGCCGCCTGGGAGGCTTCCTGTTGGATCATCTCGGCTCGTTCCCTGGGATCCGCAATCACATGGAGACTTCGACAAACATCCAGATATTCCCGAGGGTGATTTACTGTTGCCTGCCCCGGGCTCATAAACCTGTGCCCACGGGTGGTACAGCCGCTTTGTAAGGATTCCAGCCTAAATGGGATAACTTCCCGGTCCAGAAGGGCTAGTATCCAATGAATTGGTCTGGCAAAGCGCAAGGAGGACTCTCCCCATCGCATGGACTTGGGAAAGGGAATCTGAGTTATCCAGCGGGGGAGTTCCTGGGTCAGGAGATCTTTGGCTAGCCCGCCTCTTTGTCTTTTCCTGACAGCCACATACCTGCCCCTGGGGGTTTCTACAACCTTCAACTCCTCCACTGAGACTCCCTGGCTTCGGGCAAAGCCTAAAGCAGCCTTGGTGGGTTTACCATGAGAGTCCAAAGCCACTCTTTCCGGGGGGCCTAGCACCTCCTGATCCAAATCAGGCTGTGAATCGGAGACTTCCTCCACCATGAGGGCAAGCCTCCTGGGGGTTCCCCATGTGTGAACTCTCTTGTGAGAAAGCCTCAAGTTCTTCAAGCTTGTTTGGGCTGATTGGGCCAGGGATTCCAAGGCCGGATGAATATATGAGGCCGGAATCTCCTCTGTGCCCACCTCCAAAAGCAGATCCGCCACTGCCTTGCTCCTTTCATACCGGAAAATGAGTTTTTTTGTACCATGCCCTGAGTGCAGGCACAAGGGCTTGTCCTGAAAGCATACCCCAAGAAACCTCTGCTGAGTTCGCCAGTGCTTAGCTGCAAAGCAGCTTGACTGAAAAGCCACGAGCCGGATATTATAGAGGGTCTGAGTGCCCCGAGGGCAAGAGGCTCCAACCCAGGGGGGTGCCGGCAGGAGGGAAAAATGTACGCTATCATCGAGTCAGGCGGTAAGCAATACCGGGTCAAGCAAGGGGATCTGGTGAGGGTGGAGCGCATCGAGGGAGAAGTAGGTGATAGGCTTAAGCTGGAGCAGGTGCTCTTGGTGCAGGAGGGGGAAAAAATAAGAGTCGGGCAGCCTTATGTTGTGGAGGCCAGCGTTGTGGCTAAAATAGAGCAGCAGGGCAGATCCCCCAAGATCAGGGTCTTCAGGATGAGAAGGCGCAAGCGTTTTCGCAAGACCCAAGGGCACAGGCAGGATTTCACAGGCCTTCGCATAGAAGAGATCCATTTGCAGTAAGGGAGGTTTTGCCGTGGCTCATAAGAAAGCCGTGGGGAGTTCGAGAAACGGTAGGGACAGTCAGGGCCAGCGCCGGGGCGTGAAGCGCTTCGGCGGGGAGCGCGTTAAAGCCGGTAATATCTTGGTGAGGCAGGTGGGGAGCAAATTTCACCCCGGCCTGAATGTGGGCATGGGAAGGGACTTCACGCTCTTTGCCAAGATAGACGGTGTGGTGCGCTTTGAAACAAAGGGTCAACGCCGCAGGGTGGTGAGTGTTTACTCAGTTTGAGGTGTGCCAGGCGGTGTCCAAACCTTTTTCGGGGAGGTTCCAACCAACGGCCTTCCAGGGCCGTGGCCCGGGGGGCAAAGCCAGGATGCATGCCTTTTCTGGATGAGGCCAAGATTCACGTCCGCTCGGGAGCGGGCGGGCGGGGCTGTATCAGTTTCCGGAGAGAGAAGTTCCGTCCCAAGGGCGGACCTGACGGCGGAGACGGCGGCCGCGGCGGAGATGTGGTGATAGAGGCCTCTTCCCAGGTCCAAAGTCTGCTGGATTACTCTTACAAAAAGCATTTCCAGGCCGGTTCCGGTAAGCACGGGGAGGGAAACGACCGTCACGGAGCGGACGGGGAGGATTTGGTGCTGAGGGTGCCGGTGGGTACCCTTGTGCGGGATGCTCAAAGCGGTGAGGTCTTGGCAGACCTAACCCATGCCGGGCAGCGGGTGGTGGTTGCAAAGGGAGGGCATGGGGGAAAGGGTAATGCCAGGTTTGCCACCCCCACGCGTCAGGCCCCCAGGTTTTCCACACCTCCTGGAACCGGTGAGGAGCGGTGGGTACTCCTGGAGCTAAAGCTCATGGCCGATGTGGGCCTGGTGGGACTGCCCAATGTTGGAAAGTCCTCGCTTTTGGCCAGGGTCTCTTCTGCCCGCCCCAAGATAGCCTCCTATCCTTTCACCACCCTAAACCCTCATTTGGGGGTTGTGGAGTTAAGCGATGAAGAGCGTATGGTGATGGCCGATCTGCCAGGCCTGGTGGAGGGGGCGCATAAGGGAGTGGGGCTGGGTCTTCGATTCCTCAGGCATGTTGAACGTACAAGGCTTCTTCTTTATGTCCTTGACCTGGATCCCAATCGGGAAAGGGGGCCGGTGGAGGAATTTCAGATCCTTCGTCACGAAGTGCAAATGTACCAACCCAGCCTTTTACAGAGGCCTTGCCTGGTGGCTCTAAACAAGGTAGATCTACCGGGGGCCAGTCTTCGTGAGCGGGAGATCCACAAGTTACTGAGCAAAGAATCCATAAGCTGCTACCAGATAAGCGCCCTTACAGGCCAAGGAGTCGAGGAACTCCTTGGGGAGATCTTTATGAGACTCAAAAATATGCCTGTGGAAAAGGGAGAGGAAAGAGAAGGAGGTTTAGGGGGGTGAGCGGCCAGGTGAACCGGGCCGATATGTTGGGCCAGGTCAGGCGGGTGGTTGTGAAGGTGGGCAGCGCAGTGCTTACCTCCGGCCATGGGGGGTTGGATGAACAACGCATCCAGAGCATGTGTGACGACATATCAAGAGCTATGGGGAAAGGCTACGAGGTGGTTCTTGTCAGCTCGGGGGCCATCGCCGCGGGCACGCGCAAGATTGGACTTCGAAGGAAGCCCAAGAGTATTCCGGAGAAACAGGCTGCTGCTGCAGTGGGCCAGGCCAGGCTCATGTGGATGTACGAGAGGTGCTTCGGTAGGACAGGCCGTAAGGTGGCCCAGATCCTGCTTACCAGGGAGGACCTAGCCGAGCGCAGAAGATTCCTCAATGCCCGCAACACCCTTTTCACATTGATACGTTGGGGGATCCTACCCATCATCAACGAGAATGACACGGTGGTCACAGAGGAGATCCAGTTCGGGGACAATGACTGCCTCTCCGCCTTGGTGACAAACCTGGTCCAGGCTGAGCTGCTACTTATCCTCACGGATACTGACGGACTTTTCGACAAGGATCCCAAGGCTCATCCCGAGGCCCGGCGCATAGCAGTGGTGCAGGATGTGGACGAGAGAATATTCTCCATGGTGGAACTCACAACCAGCCAAGTAGGAACCGGCGGAATGATCTCCAAGCTGCAAGCTTCCCGCACAGCTTCTGTGTACGGAGTTCCCACAGTGATTACCAGCGGCGGCAGGGAGAGGGTTCTAGAGAGAGTCCTGGGGGGTGAGGAATTGGGGACCCTGGTGCTTCCCAAGGAAAACCGCATAAATAGCTGGAAACACTGGATAGCTTATTCCAGGACCGTTTGCGGGGCCCTGGTGGTGGATCAGGGGGCGCGCAAGGCTGTGGTGGAGAGGGGCAAGAGCCTGCTTCCCTCTGGACTCAAGGAGGTAAGAGGGAATTTCGGCGCAGGCGACTCAGTGAGCTGTGTGGGGGAGAACGGGGTTGAATTTGCCCGGGGTCTTGTGAACTATAGCTCTGAAGAGCTGCGTAGGATCCAGGGGCGCAGGACTTCTGAGATAGAGTCCATACTGGGCTACAGGTACTTCGACGAGGTGATCCACAGGGACGATTTGGTGGTGATCCTTTGAGATAAGGGAATAAAGGGAGAGAACAGACTGTAGGATAGCTGGGGGAGGAGGAAGAATTATGAGTGTGCGGGAGGTGGCTTTGGAGGCCAAACAGGCGGCCAGGGAGTTGGCCAGGATCTCTTCGGATCGCAAGGAAAGGGCCCTTCACGCCATGGCCTCGGCGCTGGAGAAGGAGGCCCCCAAGCTTCTACAGGAGAACAGGCTTGACCTGGATTTGGCCCAAAAGGCCGGGCTTTCTCGGCCCATGCTGGATAGACTTACCCTCACGGAGCGGATCATCTCGGAGATGGCTCGAGGTATCAGGGAGGTGGCGGCATTGCCGGATCCTGTGGGGCAGGTTGTGCGCATGTGGAAGCGCCCCAACGGGCTTATGGTGGGGCGTATGAGAATCCCTTTGGGTGTGGTGGGCATCATTTATGAGGCAAGGCCAAATGTGACAGCCGATGCCGCTGCCCTTTGCATTAAGTCAGGGAACGGAGTTGTTCTTAGGGGGGGCTCGGAGGCTTTCCGCTCCAATCAGGCCATAGTGGAGATCCTGCGGGAGGCTCTTAAGACAGAAGGCTTGCCCCAAGGGGCTGTGAGCATGATTCCAACCACTGACCGGGAGGCGGTCAGGGAGATGCTTCAGTTGGAGGGCATAATTGATGTCATCATCCCCAGGGGTGGAGAAGAGCTGATCAGGGCGGTTGTGGCAGAATCCAAGATCCCGGTGATAAAGCACTACAAAGGGGTCTGTCACGTGTTTGTGGATGAGTCGGCGGATTTGGATATGGCCGAGAGGATCTGTATGAATGCCAAGCTGCAAAGGCCGGCAGTATGTAATGCCATGGAAACGCTTCTGGTGCATCGAAACATAGCCCCCGCCTTTTTGCCTAGGATAGGCTCCAAGCTCAAGGAGCGGGGAGTGGAGCTTCGCGGTTGCACTCTCACAAGGGAGATTCTGCCGGATCTCAAGGAAGCTACAGAGCAGGACTGGTACGCAGAGTACAATGACCTTATCCTGGCTGTGCGTGTTGTGGAAGGGCTCCAGGAGGCCATGGACCACATCGCCAGGTACGGCTCTGACCACACGGAATCCATTGTGACACGGGATTACAAGAATGCCCAACGCTTTCTCCAGGAGGTGCAATCCTCGGTGGTGCTGGTCAATGCCTCCACCCGCTTCAGCGACGGTTACCAGCTGGGTTTGGGGGCTGAGATAGGAATCAGTACCACCAAGCTCCATGCATACGGGCCCATGGGTGTGGAAGAGTTGACCACCACCAAGTTTGTGGTCTACGGTGACGGACAGGTAAGGGAATAAGGTGCGCATTGGGGTTTTCGGCGGGACCTTTGATCCCATTCACTACGGCCATCTTAGGCTGGCAGAGGAGGCCAGGGAAAGTTTTGGCTTGGAGCTGGTGATTTTCCTGCCGGCTTGTGTGCCCCCTCACAAGAGAAAAAAGCGGGTAGCCCCTGCAGCGCACAGGTTGGAGATGGTAAAAAGGGCTGTGGCAGGAAACCCGGCATTCCAGGTGTCTGACCTGGAATGCAGCCGTCCGGGGCCTTCTTACTCTTTGGAGAGCTTGTGCCTTTTACGGGAGAGGCAGGCTCCGGAGGCGGAGCTTTTCTTTTTGGTGGGCTTGGATGCCTTTCTTTTTATCCACACCTGGAAGGCTTACCGGGAGCTCTTTGCCATCAGCAACTGGATCGTGTTGGGAAGAGCCGGATTCAGACCTTCTGGAAAAAGAGCTTTGCCCGCCAAAATGAGCAATGTTTTCCACTATGATCCCAATGAACGGGCCTGGGTTCACCCAAGCGGGCACAGGGTCTTTTTCAGGGGTTTCCGCTCACTGGAGATTTCCGGCACAGAGATAAGAAATCTCCTGGAAAACGGCCGATCAGTAAAGTACCTCCTACCCGAGGAAGTGGCAGATTACATAAACCTGCACGGCCTTTACGGGGCAAAAGGCGAGTCCAGGCCGGTGGAGAGAGCACATGGCTCTTGATGAAAGCCGAGATGTTGTGCAAAGCAAGAGGGTTTCCCAGGAGAAATCCTTGTTGATTGCCCATCTCATGCAGGACAAAAAAGCCCAGGATGTCTTGATCTTGGACTTGAGGAAGGTGGCCTCTTTCACGGACTATTTCGTCATATGTACGGGCAGGTCTGACAGGCAGGTGCAAGCCATAGCAGAACACCTTGAAAGGGAGTTAAAGGCTTTGAAGTGGAGACCCACCTCGGTGGAGGGAATGGCTGCTGCCCGCTGGGTTCTCATGGATTTCGGTGATGTGGTCGCACACATATTTCAAAAGCAAATCAGGGAATTCTACGACTTGGAAGGGCTATGGTCGGATGCACCCAGGCTGGAGCTGTCTCAAGCAGAGCAACCCGCGCAGGCCGAAACAGAACAGGAATCATAGCGCCTCATCAGCTCCCCGCAGGATGGGGCATGAGTCTAGTTCATAGCCTGGGGGGAAATTCCCATTCCAACGACACCAGGACATGGCCCTGATCCAGCGTTCGGTTGATTTACTCAACTCCATAGTTGATCTGGTCTTCCCAAGGGTGTGCGCGCTTTGTGAAGGGGAGTTGAAAACCTGCCCTGAGGATCCCCAAGCTCTATTGGTTTGGCGGGGTCATGGTATCTGCAGCCGGTGTGCCAAGGAGATATCATGGTTGGTACCCCCTTTTTGTCCCTCCTGCGCCTTGCCTATCCACTCCGCTGTGGTGTCCTCCCATATTTGCGGGGAGTGTATGGAAAATCCGCCTCCTTTTCGCTCGGCCCGGGCCCTGGTGGTTTACGATCAAGAGGTCTTTCCGCTTTTACACAAGATGAAGTACGGACCTAATGCTTCCCTGGCCCGTTTTATGGGCGAGCTTCTTCTCTCTAAGCTTGGGAAAGAACTTGAAGCCTTGGGTTTGGATCTTGTGGTACCGATTCCACTGCATGTCTCAAGACTAAGACACAGAGGGTTCAACCAGGCGGCAATAATGGGAAAGGCAGTGGCAAAGGGTCTAGGTGTTCCCCTCCAGCTTGGGCTCTTGGAGCGACCCAAGGCAACTCCTCCGCAAGTAGGCCTCAGCAAGCCTCAGCGGCGAGACAATGTAAAGGGAGCCTTCTGCGTGAGGGAGCCGAGCCTCTTGAAAAGAAGAACCATCTTGCTCGTGGATGATGTTTACACAACAGGGGCCACCCTTAAGGAAGCCTCCCGGGAGTTGCTCAGAAAAGGCGCAAAGCAGGTGCACGTGATCACTTTTGCCAGGGTGCTCTGAGGGGAAAAGCTAAGGAGACCTAACCCGCATTATTCACGATGAGTGAACAATACAGGCTATCTTATTGACATATTTGGATAAACTTGTCCATGCTCAAAAAAAGCTTGATTCCCGGTTTCAGGTTTGGCCCTGGTTTGAGTCGAACCAGGCTTAGGCTTAGTTGGGGGTTTGGGGGCATAGCCCTAAAGCCCAAGGTCTTTTGAGAATAATCCGGGCTAACTCGCAAGCAGCTTTGCCCCCTTCTGAAAAGGAAATCCTGCGCTTAAACATTGCTTAAGAAGCCACCTTCTCCCTTTTGGGGGCGCGGGTTGCGCTACAGCCTCTAACATGCTATTTTGCTTTGGAATTTGAGCTGAATGAAAAGGTATCTGGATTGGAACAGCATTTGGAGGTGTGATGGGCGAGTCTCGAAGGGGTCCGAGGGCCGTGTGGGCAGTGGGAGGTGGTAAGGGGGGCACCGGCAAGACCCTCATTGCCAGCAACATGGCCATATGTCTCGCCAAAAGGGGTCACAAAGTTCTTTTGGTGGATGCGGATGTGGGAGGGGCAAATCTGCACACTTGCTTAGGTATAGAAAGGCCCAAGTATACTTTAGGGGCTTTTTTTCAGGGAAATCACGGCGATCTAAACGATTATATGGAGGAAACCGGGGTGGCGAATCTGCTCCTTGTGAGCGGCACCCTGGATTACCCTGTGAGGGGCCCCAAAGTCAGGGACATGAACAGGCTGCGCAATGCCTTGAGGCGCGCCCAGGTGGATTACGTAATACTGGATATAGGCTCAGGAAGTGCTCAGACCACTATGGAGCTTTTCTTGATGGCCACTCTTGGGGTCTATGTGATAGTGCCTGAGCCCACCTCCATAGAGAACACATACAGATTTCTCAAAGAGGCCATTTACTGGACCTTGGTGAAAAGCACCAGGAAACGCTCCGTGAAGAGCGCGCTGAATAGGGCATTTCATGTTGGGAAAATAGAGGATTTTCAGCCCGTGCCTGAGCTGTTGAAACATCTGGGGCGCACAGAGCCATTGGTGAGCCGGATTCTTAGGTCAAATCTGGAGAGTTTTCAGGTGAGGCTGGTCCTGAACCAGGTGCGGCGCTACGAGGATGTGGAGGTGGGCTTCTCAGTCAGGAGCGCTGTGCACAAGTATTTCGGACTAAAGGTTGATTACAGCGGGTATATAAACTTTGACGAGAGGGTGATCCAATGTGTTCGTTCCCGTCAGTCCCTCTTGCAGAGCTATCCTGAATCAAATGCTGCCAAGTGTATAGAGAACCTGACCCAAAGGCTACTGAGCCAAGGGCAGCTTGCCTTTGACTTCTTCTGATAAGAGGCTGGGAGATTCCATGATAGAGCTAGGAACCCTGAATCCTTACGAGGTCCTAGATGTGGATCCAAGGGCTACGGTGGCAGAGATCAAGAGGGCTTTTCAGATAGCTCTCAAGACTTACGGGCCCGGCCACATGGCTACAGCAGGACTTTTCACAGAGGAGCAACGTGAGGAAATCCTAAACAAGGTGCATGAGGCTTATAACGTCCTGATGGATCCGGAGCGGAGGGGCCATTGGGATGAGATTCTGAGGCAAAAGGGATTTTATCCCCTTGAGGCAGAGCAGCACTTGAGGCTTGCGGCTGCTGACCCAGTGCTTCCCATACCGCCCAAGCCAAGAGGTTTGGAAACGCATTCTGTGCAAGATCCAAAGCTGCGAGAAGAAATGGAACAGCGTGTTAGGGAACTCCTCGCAGCAGCAGAGCAAAGGGGAGAATGGACCGGGGCATTGCTTCGTCAGGTGCGAGAGATCCGCTCTGTAAGCCTGGAGGAAATAGCCCAAAGAACCAAGATAGGACGAGGCCATCTTCGGTCTATTGAAGAGGATTCGTATGACTTCTTGCCTCCGGATGTTTACGTGAAAGGTTTCTTAACCCAAATAGCAAAGGTGCTCGGGTTGGACTCCTCAAAGGTGGCTTCCAGGATAATGGAACACATTCGAAAAATCAGGGGGCCTCGATGAAAATTGGGAGGCAGCTGCAGTTGAGGCGGTAGGAGTCATTGAGGCTATGGGAAAGGAGAGATGCGGCATGTTCGATGCTTACCCCAAGCTGGTGGTGCTCAAGGATGGGACTCCCGTGTTACTTCGCCCCATGGTGTTGGAAGACGAGGAGGGGCTGAACCATTTCTTTTCTCGTATTCCTGAGAGGGAAAGATGGTTCAGACGAGAAAACGTTTCAGATCCTCAGGTTATAAGAAGTTGGTTCCAGCAGATGGATTACCAAAGGGTCCTCCCCATGGTTGCTGTCAGGGAGTCCGATGGTTTGATAGTGGCTAACTTGAGCCTCCACAGGAGATCTTGGGGCTGCCTTAGCCATGTGGGACATATCCGTATAATGGTTGATCCGGTTTACAGGGGCCAAAGACTTGGCACCTGGATGCTTCTGGATTTGGTTAAATTGGCCATGGGAATGGGGGTAGAGAAGCTTGTGGCGGAGTTCGTAGCAGGGGTGGAGGATGCGGCCATGAGAGGGGTCCAGAAGCTGGACTTCTTCAAGGCGGCTGTTCTTGAAGACTATGTGAAGGATCCCCAGGGAGGTTACCACGACCTGGTAATTATGGTGAAGAATCTTCATCGGGATTGGAGCGACTTCTGATGTGCCCCAAGCCCGGTCAGATCAATGAGCAAAGGGTTGAGACCCCCAGGGGGGAGCTGCTTTTCAGGGCACTTTGCCCACCAGAGTCCTTTCTCGGACTTAAATTGGACCCGGGGTTGGGAAGATTCGCTCATTACTCCTCCATGATACAGAAGCTGGAGCTGTTCCAACGAATAGCTTCCGGGGAGGATGGGAATGTGATCTTGGCACTGGCAGATGGAAATATGGTGGTGGGATATGCCTGCTGCTATTACCCCTCCCCAGGGGAAAGGTGGGCTGCCTTGGGAAAACTCATGTATGAAATGGGAGCCATCGAGGTAAGCCGGAACTGGAGAAACCTGGGGATCGCCCAAAAACTGGTACACATGGCCATGGACAGGGACTTCTATGAGGAGAAGATAGCTTATATGAACGGATTTTCCTGGCATTGGGATTTGGAGGGGACCGGCTTTACCCTGGCCCAGTATCGCCAGATGATGATCAACTTGATGAAACCATATGGTTTCAAGGAGTACCCAACCAACGAGCCCAACGTAGCCATAAGAGAGGAAAATGTGTTCTTAGCCCGAATAGGCTCAAGGGTCTCAGAGCTGGATATCCGTCGGTTCAGAAAGCTCTTGTTCGGGATTCTAGAGACAAACTAGCCCGCATTGCAGGGCGGATGGGCTTTGATTTTGCAGGATTTGGACCTAAGGGAAACCCTCAAGCCCCAGCCAAATTTCCACATTTTCTCACATACCCCCCAGAACCTGAAATCAGCATGTTCTCGAGTATGGTTCAACTCGGCCTATCACATGGAAAAGCCAACCCGCACGCGGCCCACATCATTCACCATAAGTAAATAATGCGGGTTATCTCAATGGATTGTTCGGACAAACCGGGCCATGCTCAAAGACACCCTGATCCTCGGTTTCAGATTCGGCCCTGGTCAGAGTCGGGATATGCTAGAGAGTGCCTGGGGCTTGGGGGGGCGTGGCCCCCAAAGTCACAGGCCTTGCAGTATAATCCGGGTTAGTGCTGTTGGTGAAAGATGCTGCTCGGCTTGTGCCAGAGTCTGGGCCCTGATGCTCAGCGTCCCAAGAACCTTTGGCGGATTTCGTCTCGTTCTTGAGGGCTCAGCTTTTCCGGATTTCTGAGTTTCTGGCGGTAGCGCAACTGTTCATCCGGAGGAAGGCTTCTCCACTGCTCGAACCTTTTGCGATACAGGTCTTGATCCTGAGGGGGGAGGCTCTTCCACCTCTGCCATCTCTCCCGCAGGTTCTCACGCTTCTCAGGGGGGAGGGAACGGAACTGCTGGAGTCTTTGGTGCAGTCTCCCCCTTTCCTCTGGTGTAAGTCTGCTTGGGGCTTCAGAAGGAGCTCTTCGCTTCTCAGTGGGGGGAGGTGGAAGCCTCCGTTCCACTGAAGGGGGTGGTTTGAGTCTCTGAATCGGGTCCTGATCGTAGGCGGTATCTAAAGCAACTGATATGCCTGGCCCAGCCAGCCCAACAGCAGCCCAAAATAAGGAACCTAGCCCCAGCCGAAATATGATACCCCACCCCAAGCTCAAAGACCTAATCCAGGAGATGTCCAATAGGCTAGTCTTTTTCATCACTTCCCCAGGCTTGCCTCAAACCGCGCTTTTGCTCAGAGCACGGCCTCCTTCTTGTCCAGGATTTGAACCAGTCTCTGGATTACGTCCATGTCTTCCAAAAGCTCCATGTCCTCCAAGAGATCCTTTTCCTGAACCAAAAGCCTCTCTTCGCTCTCAGGATTGTTGCTCTCCATCCTGTGGGGTGCAAAATGCTGCCAGCCCAACCATCCCGCCACCATTATCATCACTGCCCCGGCTAAAGCAGGAACCGGCAACCTAACCGGCCAGGCCCAGTTTCTCATACTGCTCGGCCTTTTTTCCAATTCTTGGAGAATTGATTTCTTAAGCCTGGCCGACTCAAAGGAAGTTGGCTGGGGAACACGCCAAGCCTGCTCCACTTTGAGGAGCATGGCCTCTAGTTTCTCCCTCTCCTGCCGGCACTCAGAGCATGTTGCCAGATGTTCCAGCCACTTATCATGCTCGGGAAGCTGCTCTTGGTGCACATCCAGTAGGAGATGTTCTTTGAAACGGGAGCATTCTTTCATGGTTCTTTCCTCCCTAACTTCACAGCCAGTCCTTCAGCTCCTGCTGAAGCCTGTGGGTGGCCCTGAAAAGATGGCTCTTCACAGTCCCCTCGGCAGCTCCCATTAGTTCGGAGATCTCCTTGAGGCTCATACCGTGGATGACTTTCAGCTGAAGGGCCATCCTTTGCCTTGGAGGAAGTCCCTCAAGGGCTTTTCGCACCTGTCTGGAAAGCTCCTTGTTGCTTAACATGGCCAAAGGGTCGGAACCGGGCTTGGGATCTGCTTGCGCCTCCAGCTCGTCGCTTTCCTCCTGCTCCTCGGACCTGGATCTCCAAAAAGAAAACAGGTTTTCCCAGCGCAGTTTTCTTCGTCTTCCATCCAGGCAGGTATTTACCACGATCCTGAAAAGCCAGGTATAGAACGCTGAGTCCCCTCTGAAATTTCCGATATTTCGAAATGCCCGCAGAAAGGCTTCCTGAGTGAGATCCTGGGCTTCCAGGGTATCCCCCAGGCACATGTGCAAAGCCAGGGAATAAGCTCGCTCCTGGTGGCGCACCACCAGCTCCTCGAAGGCCCTTCGATCTCCACCTTTGGCCAACTCCACGAGCTCTTCATCACTGAGGTCCATATGAAGCGCAGGTTGCTCCTGTGTCTTGATCCATGAAGCTTCTTGATCCTTATAGCACAGGAGTTGCGCACCCACAACAGAGGGATCTGCCAGAGCCAAGATTGTATCCATTGCCCCCCTCGTTTCCAGCTCAGGTTTCGCTAAATTTGACGAACTTTGCATGCCTGGAGGTTTACAACCCCATGAAAATCTTTTTAGAAAACGCTTAAAGAAGATATCTGTTTGGCGTGGGTTTAGGTCCATCCTTGGAGGCCTGTATCAAACTTTTGTGTTAGAATCTTTCTTAAGGGGGATGGCGGATCGGAGACCCGATGGAGGAGGTGCCGCATGAAAGCCGGGATCTTCCTCACAGGAACAGGGCCCATAGTGATACTTACAAACTTTGAGTCCCTCACTGATCCAAAATTGGTGGAGAAACTTGCCTCCAAAGGGATACGAAAGTTCGTAGCCTACGAGCTTCCCCTGGAAAAGGTGATGCAACGGTATGGGGAGCATTACCGACTGGTCTTGGAGGATCTGAAGCAGACCGACGACTGCCGCGTGCTGGACTTCAACGGGCACAGCGTGCTACAGAACTTTAGTTTTTCCGATTGGGGGAATCCGCAATACCATGAGGTTTGATTTTCAAGTACTAAGGGTGCAGACCCTTTTCCCGATCCCGTCCCCCGGGAATGGAGAAAACTTAACTTGACAGGAGGTCATGTAAGTGAAGGCATCGTGGATTCAGTTGCTGGGTATCCTGGGTGGGGGTGTGCTGGGTGGCATGATAGGTGGGACCCTTCTGGAGGTCCAGGGGGTATCGGCTCAGAGGGCCGTGTTAAAGGAAAAGGTTGTAGCCGCAGAGGAGTTCAGGGTGATAGACGCTTCGGGCAGAGTCATGGGGAGGATTGGGGCGCATCGAGAAGGCGGTGCCAGACTCGTGCTGTACGATCGGGCAGGCCGGGTGAGACTCATGGCCGGGTTGGATCCCTTAGGGGAGTCTTTTCTTTCCCTGCATGACAGCCAGGGAGAATTCAGGGTGATCCTGGGAACCTGGATGGAAGGTACACCGCAGGTAACCCTCTTGGACGACTCGGCAGAGGGCAGGGCCAGCCTGCGCCTGGGGCAAGGGAATGATCCTGGCCTAGAGCTTCGAGACAAGACAGGGCACACAAGACTGGCTGCCAAGGTAGGTTTGCAGGGGGACCCGTCCCTTCTTCTTATGGATGGGCGGCAGACAGTCAGGGCACATATGGGCTTCAGCGAGGAGGAGGATGTGCTCCTCAATTTCTATGACCAAACAGGAGAGCCCAGGGCAGGTCTCGGAGTGCTGGAGCAGGGGGAGCCAACCCTGCAGATGGGAGACGCCCGAGGGAATCTCAGGCTCACACTTGGCTCAATAAGGCTTAAGGGAGAAGCCCCTGGGGAGAAGCTCTTCACCCCTGTTTCCTCCATCCTGCTTCTGGACGAGGCAGGAGGGCTTCTTTGGTCTGCTCCGGGCAAGGAGTAAGAGGCCGGGAGAGTTCAGGGTTCAAAGTCAAGCCTCCAGGCCGGAGAGCTTGGTTTGAGGAGTCCGATGTTTGGGATCAAATACCATTCGCCCGGCTGCCTGCCCCCATTGGTGCCAAACAGACCTAAAAATTCTCTTGACATCCCATTCCATGTAGGGTAACTAAGACTAGTTTCAAAGAGACTAGTCAGAAGTAGATTAGCTTACGGCTTCCGGCAGATTTCGGAGGCCCCGTTAGAGGAGGCCCGGGATGTCCAAGTATGAGCTGGTGGTAATGGGTTTTCTCCTGGATGAGCCCATGCACGGCTACCAGATCAACCAGCTGGTCAAGGTCCACCGCATGGACTCCTGGGCCAAGATAAGCCCTCCCATGATTTACAAGACCCTGGGGTCCCTTGAAGATCAAGGGATGGTGAGTTCCCGCAGGGAGAGGGAAGGGCTCATGCCAGAGAGGCGTGTTTACAGCCTTACCTCCAAGGGCCGGGAACGTCTGGCCAGGCTTGTTGAGAAGTCCCTCCTGGACAAGAACATCACCTATGACCTTTCCAATCTGGGATATTTTTTTATTTTCGCCTTGGATAAAGAAAAAGCTCTGGATTGCCTCAAGCAGAAAAAGGTGCTGCTGGAAAAGACCATTCGAAGCCTAAGGAAGAGGATGGAGGAGTACAGGGGGAAGACCCCTGTTAACCGCTTCCTGGTGCTGGAAAAGGATCATGATAGATTCAGAAGCGAGCTGCACCATCTCAACGTCATGTTGGATAGGGTGGA
The DNA here is from genome assembly GCA_964414345.1 of uncultured Desulfarculaceae bacterium. Taxonomy (GTDB): domain Bacteria; phylum Desulfobacterota; class Desulfocorpusculales; order Desulfocorpusculum; family Desulfocorpusculum; genus Desulfocorpusculum. The sequence goes on along the minus strand of CAYPWF010000005.1, from coordinate 27,899 downwards.
GCGTTGTCAGGAGTGGTCCCAGGTGGCTTTTTTGGAAGGCGGGGAGAAGGCCTTCGGGGGACAAAGAAAGATAGCCGAGAGGGGGTGATGGAGGGGGACAGGAAAGGGCTTAGATAAGAAGCTGCGAGCAGGTGCCGGCTGGTTGATATCAGAAATCCAAGTCAGCAAATAACGAAACAAGAGAATAAGGAGGTTGCGATGTCCCTGGATTGGCTGCCCAAAGAGAAAGGCATGAAAGACCACGACCTTTGGGGGGATGAGCATTTTGGGAAAGAAGCCCCCTGCACCATTTACGAGAAAAGGCCCATTTTGGACCCCAAAGGCCGGCCCGTGGAGGGGCTTTATTCGGCCTGGGTCATATTGAACAACCCGAGGCAATACAACTCCTACACCACTGAGATGGTAAAGGGGGTCATCTCCGGGTTTCACAAGGCTTCCATGGACAGAAGCGTGGTGGCCGTTGTTTTTACTGCTGTGGGAACAGATGCCTTCTGCACCGGGGGCAACACCAAGGAGTATGCAGAGTACTACGGGGGCAATCCCCAGGAATACGGCCTGTACATGGATTTGTTCAACGGCATGGTGGATGCCATTTTGAATTGCAAGAAACCCGTCATTTGCAGGGTAAACGGCATGCGGGTGGCAGGCGGACAGGAGATAGGAATGGCCTGTGATCTGACTGTGGCCTCTGACCTAGCAATTTTCGGGCAGGCCGGTCCCCGCCACGGCTCTGCGCCGGATGGGGGCTCCACGGATTTCCTCCCATGGTTCCTCAGCATGGAGGATGCCATGTGGAACTGCGTCTCCTGCGAGATGTGGAGTGCTTATAAGATGAAGCGACTGGGGCTCATCTCAAAGGTGGTTCCGGTCATCAAGGACGGGGACAAGTGGGTACGCAACCCCCAGGTCATAACAGACAAGTACGTGGAGGATGGGGAGATCGTCTACGGGGAGTTCAAGAAAGGGGAGGAGCTGGCCAAGGCCAGGGCTTACGTCAAGGAGGCCAAGAAGGATCTAGCCCTCCTGGACCAGTGTGTGGGAGAGATTCTATGGACCTTCACCAATCTTTTCCCAGGCTGTCTTATCAAGTCCATAGACGGTATCCGCATGAAGAAAAAGTTCTTCTGGGACATGACCAAGCTGGCCAACCGCCACTGGCTCTCTGTGAACATGATGACAGAGGCTTTCCTAGGCTTTCACGCCTTCAACACCAAGAAGATCACAGGCAAGGACCTGATAGACTTCATCAAGTACAGGCAGCTTCTGGCCCAAGCCCATCCCTTTGACGAGGAACTAAAAGAGGCGGTTCTGGGCAAGCCGCAGGCCTAGGAGAATTCAAATCGGGCGGGGCCTCTTGGGTCCCGCCTTGGTTTTCCGGTGCTGGTTTCTCTTCAGGGACAGGAGGTGCAAGGGTGAAGGAGGGGTTCGAGTTCATCGGAGTGGAGCTTAAGGAAAAGGCGGCCTGGATTACCTTGAAGAGGCCCCCTCTTAACTGGATGAACATCCAGATGATGGAGGAGATAATCCGAGCCTTGGATAGCCTCGTGAGTTCTCCCCCCAATCTGCTGGTTTTCCAAGCCGAGGGGAAGGCCTTCTCTGTGGGTGTGGAAGTGGCGGACCATCTGGGGGACAAGGCCGAGCACATGATTCGTGTCTTCCACGGGATCTTTCGCCGTCTGGACTCCCTGGGGGTGCCCAGCCTGGCCGTGGTGCAAGGGGCGGCCCTGGGTGGAGGATGCGAGCTGGCCACTTATTGCGACATGGTGCTGGCCAGCGACAAGGCGCGTTTCGGCCAGCCAGAGATCCAAGTCGGTGTCTTCCCCCCCATAGCTGCGCTGGCCTTCCCCAGGATCATCGGCAGGAAAAAGGCCATGGAGCTTGTTTTATCAGGGGAGACGGTCACAGCCCAGGAGGCCCTTCAGATAGGGCTTGTGAACAAGGTAGTCCCACAGGATCAACTCCAGGCAGAGGCCCAGGCTTGGGTTTCCCGCTTCGGGAAGCTAAGCGGGGTCGTGCTCAGACTGGCCCGAAAGGCAATGGTAGAGGGCTGGGACACCCAGGGGGAAAAGGGACTCGGCCGTATCGAGGAGATCTATCTCAAGGAGCTCATGAGTACCCAGGATGCCCGCGAAGGGCTCCAGGCTTTTTTGGATAAGCGGGAGCCTGTCTGGAAAGAGAGCTGAGATAGGCCGAGGCAATGGGGAGCATCTGATTCAGCCCTCGGGCCTCAGGCCTTCGGCTCGCAGCCCAGTGCCAAAAGGACCCAGTCAGTTCCAGAAAAAGGAACAGCAAGGGGGGCATGCCATGGAAGTGAACCCGAATTTTCTGGCTCCGTGCGGGCTCTACTGTGGGGTCTGTGCCATCTACATTGCACATAGGGACAATAACCAGAAGCTCAAAGAGAAACTGGTTGAGCTTTACAAGGGTAACTCCCCTGGAAAGGGCACCCTCCCCAACAGCGAGAGGCTAACCCCAGATGAGATCAGATGCCAGGGGTGCCTTTCCCAGGATCAGTTCATATACTGCAAAAAGTGTGAGATCAGGTCCTGCACCCAGAAGAAAGGTTACCAGGGCTGCCACCAATGTGATGAGTTCCCCTGCACGCACATAGAGAATTTCCCCATGAGCGTGGGCAAGAGGGTGATCTTGAGGGCCATTCCTTATTGGCGGGAAGTAGGAACCGAGAAGTGGGTCCAGGATGAGGAAGCCAGGTACCTTTGCCCCCAATGCGGCCAGAAGCTTTTCCGTGGGGCCATGAGGTGCAACAAGTGCAAGACTCAGGTGGATCTGGACTAGTGGGTACCTGTGTTCTTAGGCCCGGCCGATTCCCTTGACAGGTTTTCTTTTCGGAAAAAAAGATACAGGTCGCTCAAGCCCCCTGAAATGGGGGCCGTGCCTCCCCAGGAGAATGGAGCCTGATTATCTGTAGGTGAAAAAATGTGACCTCTTAGCTTGTGCAGGAACCTGGGCCGGTGATAATTTCTTTTTGGGATGACCGGGTTTTTCTCTTTCTTTGCGGATGGGGCTTGGGGGGGTTAGGCTTGGATTCAGGAGCGCTGGGATGATAACAGCAGGGGTGGACTGCGGAGCCAAAACTGTGAAGGTTGTGATTCTGGGAGAGTCTGGGATACTTGGCTGGAGTCTGGTTGTGGCCGGAGGGGATACAGCTGCTGCAGTGGAAAAGGCTTATGGGGAAGCCCTGGATGTAGCCGGAGTCCCAAAGGAAAAGGTGCAAAGGGTTGTGGCCACTGGATGCGGCAAGCAACAGGTGGGCTTTCACCACGACACCGTAACCGAGGTGAGCGCGGATGCCAGAGGAGCCGTGTATTTTTCCCCCAATGCCAGAACGGTCATAGATGTGGGGGCAGAGGAGGCCAGGGCTCTTAGGACCGACAGCCGTGGGAGGCTGGTTGATTTTGTCATAAACGACAGATGTGCTGCTGGAGCCGGAGTTTTTTTGGAAACCATGGCCAGGGCCCTGGAGGTGAAGCTGGAAGAGATGGGCCCTTTGGCCTTGGAGGCCACAAAGCAGGTTTGCATCAATGCCCAGTGTACTGTTTTCGCAGAAAGCGAGGTTATTTCTCTGGTGCACGCCAACACCCCCAAACCCGACATGGCTCGGGCCGTGCATGACGCCATTGCCGAGCGGATAGCCTCCATGGTGAGGCGGGTCGGGGTGGAACCCGAGGTGCTGCTGGTGGGGGGTGTGGGAAGAAATATTGGGGTGGTGCAGGCCCTAAGCAGGCTTTTGGGAGTTGAGGTGAAGGTTCCCGAGCAGCCCGAGCTGGTAGGTGCCTTGGGGGCAGCGCTCCTCGGGGCTGAGAAGGTTTGAGGTAAGCCATCCCCACAGGTGACCAATTACGGCTTGGGAGAAAGGCCGGTTCTCAGACAGGCTGCAAGGCATAAGGCAGGAGCGAGGCATGTCAGGGTTTTCAACATGGGCTGAGGTCAGATGGAACTCCCCTGATCTGGACTGGAGAAAAGCCAAGCTAATAACCGCCGGAGTGGATGTAGGCTCTGTGAGCACCCAAGCCGTAGTAATGCTTGACGGGCAACTCTACTGTTACTCCAACATCCATACAGGCTCCCAAAGCGCCAAGAGCGCCACAAGGGCCATGGAGTGGGCCTTGGAGAACACAGGCCTAACCCTAGGAGAGATTCATTACATCGTTGGGACCGGATACGGAAGGGTCAACATACCCTTTGCGAATCGCACGGTAACCGAAATAGCCTGTCACGCCAAAGGAGCTAATTTCATTTACGGCTCTTCGGTGCGCACGATTCTGGACATGGGAGGGCAGGACTGTAAAGCAATCCGTTGTGACCAGGAAGGAAAGGTCCTGTCTTTTATCATGAACGACAAGTGTGCCGCCGGCACTGGCCGGGGGATCGAGGTCCTGGCTGAATTAATGGGCCTTCCCCTTGAGGAGATGGGAGAGCTTTCCCTGAAGGTGGAACAGGAGCCTCCTGCTGTGAGCAGCACTTGTGTGGTGTTCGCCAAGAGCGAGGCCTCAAGGCTCCTTAGATCTGGTTGGTCCAGGGAAAAGGTCGCTGCAGCTTACTGCTTGGCCATGGCTCGCAGGGTGGTTCTGCTGCTGGAACGGATCGGGGTAGAGAGGGAGTTCGCCATCACAGGGGGCATAGCCAAGAACTCAGGGGTTGTGGCGCGGGTGGAGAGGGAGTTGGGACTCAAGAGCCTTCAACCCAGATACGACACGCAGCTGGCCGGGGCCATTGGAGCTGCTGTGTTTGCCAAGTCCCTCTTAGAAAAAAACCCAAGGTTTGAAAAGACCCATGGGGTCCAGCTTTCTTCCTGAACCATCTCCGGAATCAAAAAAAGTGTTGACAAGCTTTCAGGGACCAGATAGATTGATACTAGTCGCAAAGAGACTAGTATGAATTTAGTGATGAGGTCTCAGGCCTTTCCGGTTCGAGGCCCTGCCTAGGGGTTCGCAAGACAGCTTGAAACAGCTGCTTTCGGGGGGCTCCTAGGTTCCAAGAAGCAAAAGCGCTAAGCTCGACAGTGGGGGGACGAAATGAGGTATGCCGAGACAGGGTTCAACCTGGAAATTGATCTGTCCAGAGGAAGCATAGAGAGGGTGGAGACCGACCCGAGGCTTACTCCGCTTTACCTGGGTGGGCTTGGAACCAATTCCAAGATGTTGTGGGACAGGGTACCTCCGGAGGTAGAGCCTTTCTCCCCCGAAAACCTCCTCATATTCAGCTCAGGGCTCCTCTGTGGCACCCCGGCCCCTGGAGCCAACCGGACCATAATTTCCTCCATTTCACCCCAGACCCAGCTCATGGGTTACTCCATGATGGGTGGATTTTGGGCTCCAGAGCTGAAGTACGCCGGGTATGACAAGGTTGTCATCAGGGGCAAGTCGCCTGAGCTGGTGTACATCTGGATAAACAACGACAAGGTGGAGATAAGGGATGCTAGTCACCTCAGGGGGAAGAGCACCTACGAGACCGCAGAGCTGCTCAGGGAGGAGCTCAAGGAGCCCAAAGCCCAGGTCATGGCCATAGGCCTGGCTGGGGAGAACAGGGTTTTCTTCTCCTCCATAGAGAGTCATAGGGGAAGCGCCAGCAGGTTGGGCCTTGGGGCCATCATGGGGGACAAGAACCTAAAGGCCATAGCTGTGCGGGGCACCAAGGATCTTAACATCGCCAAGTCCGCCGAGTTTATGGAGATATGCAACCAGATACTGGAATACATACAGCACCGGGCTAACAATCCCTTGAAGGGTGTACCTCCGATTCTGGCCAGGATAGGCTCTCCCCAGGAAATGGCCGTGCACGACGAGGAGTGGCACACCATAGCCTTTGCTTGGGGGAATGCCAGGCACAGGAGGAAGGACTTCTGGAACAAGGACGTGGAGAAAAAATGGACCGAGACTCTGGAGTCGGCCAGAAAGAGGCTCATAAGCTGTTACAACTGTCCGGTGCGCTGCGCTGGCATCATCTCCATACCAGGCTATCCCACTTACACCATGAAGTGCTTCTCCAAGCTGACCTACGTGATGGCAGCCATGGCTGACGATCTGGACTTCGGCCTCAGAATAGCGGGCCGTGCCCAGGAGTACGGGGTCGACGGGTTCTCCACCCCGCAGGTCATGGCCTTTGCCCTGGAGCTTCACGAGGCGGGGATTTTGACCGACAAGGACCTAGAAGGCATGCCCTCCGACACCGAAGGCAAGTTCAACTGGCTCCTGGACAGGATCGTGAGAAGAGAGGGTATAGGGGATGTGCTGGCCGACGGGGTTTATTGGGCGGCCCGCCGCATAGGAAAAGGGGCCGAAGCCTTTGACCACAACACCATAAAAAAGCATGAACAGATCCCCATCAAACTGGGCATGTTGAATCCCATTTACTTCCTCATGTGGTCCACGGGGGAAAAGATAAATATCACCCAGATCGAAGGCCAGATACCCCAGACCCCTCTGCCCAAGGACGTGAGGGAGGAGTTCGTGAGGGATTGGGTGCATGTGCCCAGCGGGAAAGAGGAGAAATTCAAGGAGTTTATCCTGGAGTGGGGTGAGGAGGGCAAGGTGTTTCCCTTCTATCCCTCAGTGGATGTGATCTGCGACCTGGTGGACTGGCAGGAGATAATGCACTATATAGATGATTCCACAGGGATTTGCGCGGGGCTTTCTTCCTTCCCTCTAAAGCCTCCATACCACATCCACAACCTGGCGCCCTTAATCTCTTATGCCACAGGTCTGGACATGGACGAGGATTCCCTCTGGAGCGCAGCCAGCAGGGTCAGGAACATGGTCAGATCCATAAACATAAGGAAAGGCATGAGAAGGCAGGACGAGCGCCCCCCGGATGATCACTGGAAAAAGAGATTCCCGGAATATGAGAACCAGCTCTTGGAGGAATATTACAGATACAAGGGCTGGAACAGCCAGGGTATACCCACCAAGGAGACCTTGCAGAACCTGGGCTTGGATTATGTTTACCAGGACTTTGTGGAAAGGGGCATTCTGGAGGGGTAGGCGGGGTGAGACTTGGAAGCTGGGTCTAAGGAGTTTGGAAGCAGCGTGAGGGGGTCTTGGTTCTGAAGTCTGGGAAGACTCTTAGATTAGTTTTGGGCCTTGTAGGAAGACTCGGGCCGCGGGAAAGGAGTCGACGGTGCAAAAAAAGAAGATAAAATCCATAAAGGTTGATGTGGACAAGTGTAACGGCTGCAGGGCTTGCGAGGTTGCCTGCTCAGCCTTTCATTCCTCGCCAAAGTACGCCAGCAACAACCCTTCCAGATCCAGGATAAGGGTGATTAGGGACGAACTGGACAATGTTTTTCTGCCTATCAGGGCCGGGTATCATGCCGAGGCCGAGTGCGCCGGAAGACATTCTTATGTGATAGACGGAAGGGACTACGGGGAATGCAACTTCTGTAACGCCTCCTGCTCTTCCAGGGATCTTTTCAAGGAGCCCGACTCAGGACTGCCCCTCAAGTGCGACATGTGCGAGGACGACCCGGAGCTCAAAGAGCCCATGTGCGTGAAGTGGTGTTTGGTGGATGCCTTGACCTACGAGGAGAGGGAAGAGGAAGGGCAAGAAGATGCCAAGCCCGAGGATCTGGAGATGGGTGTTGAAGCCCTCTTGGAAAAATATGGTATGGAGAAGGTCATAGAGACCATAGCTAGAGTTTCGGGTGAGAAAGTTTCCAAGAAAGAATGAGGGTGGCTGGGAAGTGACCTTGAACCCTGGAGGGGCACGCAACAAGGGCCAAGGCTTCTTTGGGCCTGGAGCCCCTGTGCTTCTTGATCGAGAAGCCTGCCTTGGAAGGAGATGAGTGAAGTGGAGACCGTGGCGCCTTACAAGGAGATCATAGAGCTGGTAGAGCAATCCGGGGGGGAATCCTTCAGGCTTTGCTATCAATGCGGTCTTTGTGATGCCGTATGCCCTTGGAACCGGGTCACCAGTTTCAGCATGCGAAGGATAATCCGCGAAGGGGTCTTCGGTCTCACGGAAATAGAGGGGGAGGAGATCTGGCGCTGTACCACCTGTGGGACCTGTCCCCAGCGCTGTCCCAGGGGTGTTAATCAGATAGAGGCAGGAGTGGCGCTTCGCAAGATAGCCACGGATTACGGCATATTCCCTAATCCGGTGAAACCCATTCGTACGGTTAGCGCAAGCCTGGTTGGACAGGGCAATCCCCTAAACGAGGAAAGGGCCAACAGGGCCCGCTGGGCAGATGGGCTCCCGGTCAAGAGCTACGAGGAAGGCACCGAAATCCTCTATTTTGCTTGCTGCTACCCAAGCTACGATGCCAGGCTGAAAAAGGTGGCCAAGGCAACCGCCACTATCCTCAGCAAGGCCGGGGTGGACTTCGGGATTTTGGGCCCCAAGGAGAACTGCTGCGGGGAGAGCATCCGAAAAACAGGCGACGAGCAGCTTTTCAAACGGCTGGCCAGGGAAAACATCAAGAGTTTCGTAGACCATGGAGTAAGAAAAATACTGGTTTCCTCCCCACATTGTTACCACACCTTCAAGAACGAATACCCAGCTCTGGGCATGAACCTGGAGGTGGTGCACATTTCCCAGTACCTCTGGGAGCTTATAAAGGAGGGCAGGCTGGAGGTAAAAGGGGAGTTCCCTAAATCCGTGACCTACCATGACCCATGCTACCTGGGCAGGCACAACAACGTATTCGAGGAGCCCCGTCAGATCCTCAAGAGCATACCAGGGCTGGAGCTCCTGGAAATGCCCGACCAGCGGGAAAGCAGCCTGTGTTGCGGGGGAGGAGGCGGGCGCATCTGGATGGAAACCCCCAGGAACGAGAGGTTCTCTGACCTCAGGCTCCAGCAGGCTGTGGAGACAGGGGCCAGGGTCTTGGTCACCTCCTGCCCTTACTGCATAACCAATTTCGAAGACAGCAGGCTCAACAGGCCTGACAGCGAAGTGATAGAGATCAAGGAGATCAGCGAAGTTTTGGCTGAGGTGGTTTAGATTGTGTTGCTCAGGAGCCTGATTTGGGCCTTCTTGGGGGTCACGGCAAGATGAAAAATGGTCCATGCTCATAGGTAGCTTTATTTCCGGTTCTGCTTGGGCTTGAGTCGGAAAATGTGAAGCTCTTACAAGGGCCTGGGGTTTAACCCCCGATGAGGGACTTTGGCGTATGGTATGGTTTGGATGGTTCTGGCCTAGGTTTTCAACCATGAGGGGATGAGATATGGAAATCCGTTCTGAGATGATGAAGTTGCTGGAGAAACTTTCCACCGCCAATTGTGCAGATGTGATGGTGGTGGGGGCCGGGATAAGCGGCATCCAAGCTTGCCTGGATTTGGGCACAGCAGGCTTCAAGGTCTTTCTTGTAGAGGAGTCTCCGGCCATAGGCGGACACATGGCTCTTCTGGACAAGACCTTTCCCACCAATGATTGCTCCATGTGCATAGAGTCTCCCAAGTTCATCGAATGCAGCAGGCACCAGAACATAGAGATCATGACCTATACGGAGGTGGAGAGGCTTGAGGGAGAACCCGGGGACTTTAGAGTGACCCTGGTGAAAAAGCCCAGGTATGTGTTGGAGGATGTGTGCACCGGCTGTACAACCTGCGTGGAATATTGCCCTGTGAAAGTCCCCGATCCCTTCAACCAGGACATATCCAAGAACAAGGCCATCCACATATACTTTTCACAGGCCATCCCCCTGGTCACATACATCGACGAGAACTGCCTTTATCTCAAGGAAAAGAAATGTAGGATCTGCCAGACCGTATGTAAGAACAAGGCCATAGATTTCACCCAGAAACCAGAGAGGGTGGAAGTGAAGGTGGGGGCTGTCATACTGTCTCCAGGCTACAAAATAGTGGACCGGCAGATGTTGGAGCGGTACGGTTACGGCCGTTTCCACAATGTGGTCACCAGCCTGGAGTACGAGAGGATACTTTGCTCCACTGGTCCCTATGAGGGGGAGATAAGAAGGGCTTCGGATCTAAAACATCCCAGGAAGCTGGCTTGGATCCATTGCGTGGGCTCCAGGACCGTTTTGCCGGGGGGGAACAGCTACTGTTCGGCGGTCTGCTGCACATACACCCAAAAACAGGTGATCCTTACCAAGGATCATGACGCCGAGGCCCAATGCACCATATTCCACAACGACATCCGATCCTACGGGAAGGATTTCGAGAGGTTTTACCAAAGAACAGAGCGCTTGCCGGGTATCAGGTTTGTGAGAAGCTACGTCTCGGTGGTTGGGGAGAACCCTGAGACCAAAGGGGTAAGAATAAGGTATTCCACCTTCGAGGAGGGGGTCAAGGAAGAGGAGTTTGACATGGTGGTCTTGTCCGTGGGCCTGAGGCCGCCCGCGGGGGCAGAGGATCTGGCTAAGATATTCGGCATAGAGCTGAATGAGCACGGTTTCTGCAAAACAAACCCAGGCAATCCCATAGAGACAACCCGTCCCGGCATCTATGTAAGCGGCGCCTTCCAGGGGCCAGTGGACATACCAGAGAGCGTTGTGAGTGCAAGCGGAGCCGGCTCAAAATGCGGGGAGCTCTTGAGGCGAAGGCGAGGAAAGCTGGCCACTGAGCGGGTTTACCCTGCTGAGAGAGATGTATCCCAAGAGGAACCCAGAGTGGGAGTTTTTGTTTGCCACTGTGGGGCCAATATAGGACGTGTGGTGGATGTCCCCTCTGTGGTGGATTACGCCCTAAGCCTACCCCATGTGGCCCATGCCCAGGAGCAGCTTTTCTCCTGCTCCAGCGATTCTGCCAAGGCCATAGCGGACACCATACAGGAGAAGGGCCTCAACAGAGTGATAGTGGCTGCATGCACTCCAAGGACACACGAGCCCTTGTTTAGGGACACCCTGCGCATGGCCGGCATCAACCAGTATTTCTTTGACATGGCTAACATCAGGGAGCATTGTTCCTGGGTCCACTCCAGGGAGAAAGAGGAGGCCACAGAGAAGGCCAAGGACATAGTCAGAATGTCTGTGGCCAGAAGCACGATGCTGGAGCCTCTGGAAGAATTCTACCTTCCTGTGGACAAGAGGGCCCTGGTTGTGGGAGGTGGGATTGCGGGTATGACCTGCGCCCTCAGCATAGCGGAGCAGGGCCATGAAGTGTACCTGCTGGAGAAGGAGGATGAGCTGGGAGGGATAGCGCGAAGGCTCCATTACACCCTGGAGGGAATAGACGTCCAGAACTATTTGGGACATCTCATTGAAAAGGTCAACCGGCATCCCCTGATACACGTGCTCCTTGGGGCCTCCATCCTGGGCTGCAAGGGCTATGTGGGCAATTTCACAACGAGTGTCAGGTCGCAGGGGAGAATGCAGGAGATCCGGCATGGGGCGGCTGTGATAGCCACAGGAGCAGAGGAGTACAAGCCCACCGAATATCTCTACGGGCAAGATCCCAGGGTGCTTACCAACATAGAGCTGGAAGAGCTCATAGCCAAGAAGGATGAAAGGATTCTGGGAGCCCAAAGCATTGCCATGATCCAGTGTGTGGGCTGCAGGAATCAGGAGAGGAATTACTGCTCCAGAATATGCTGTAGCCATTCGGTGAAAAACGCCCTTCTGCTCAAGGAGCTGAACCCCGCTTTGGACGTCTACGTTCTTTTCAGGGACATGAGGACCTATGGCTTCAGGGAGGACTCTTACAGAGAAGCGGCCGAAAAAGGTGTTAGATTCATAAGGTATGAACCCCAGAGTATGCCCGAGGTTGAGGCGGCCACAGAGGAAGGCAGAAGTGTCCTTAAAGTGAGCTGTCCGGACTATGTGCTGGGCAAGAAACTGGAACTAAGTGTTGATCTAGTGGCCTTGGCGGCGGCAGTTATCCCCTCGGCCAAAACCAGGGAGTTGGCCCAGTTGTTCAAGGTGAACCTAAACCCGGACGGATTTTTCCAGGAGGCTCATGTAAAGCTCAGGCCTGTGGATTTCGGAGCTGACGGGGTTTATCTTTGCGGCATTGCCCACTATCCAAAGCATATTCCAGAGGCTGTCTCCCAGGCCTATGGCGCTGCCGGCCGAGTCCTAACCCTGCTTTCCCAGGACAGAATAGTGGCCTCTGGATCCGTCTGTGATGTGGAGGAGCAGAGGTGTGTGGGCTGTGGGGCCTGTATCTCCTGCTGTACTTATGGGGCCATAGAGTTCCGCGACACCCCCCAGGGCCGAAAGGCCAGCGTGAATCCTGTGCTTTGCAAAGGGGACGGGCTTTGCAACACCAAGTGTCCCACAGGGGCCATTTTCCTCAAGCATTACAAGGACGAGCAAGTGTACGCACAGATAGAAGGACTGCTTTTTGATCTGGAGCAAAACCTGGAAGAGGAAAAAAAGGCCACGGGAACCGGAGGACGTTAAGATCATGAGCGCTGGTTTTCAATTCAAGCCCAGGATAATAGGGTTTTCCTGCAACTGGTGTTGTTACGCAGGGGCGGATTTGGCAGGGGTTTCCCGTTATCAGTACCCTCCTTACGTGAGGCTGGTGCGTTTAATGTGCTCCGGCAGGGTAGATATCTCTTTCGTACTGAAGGCCTTCACAGGTGGGGCGGACGGGGTCTTCATAGGCGGATGTTGGCCCGGAGAGTGCCATTACATTACAGAGGGGAATTATGACGCCTTGGGCATGGTATATGTGGGGAAAGCAATCCTGGAACACATAGGCCTGAGTCCTGAGAGGCTCAGATTGGAGTGGGTGAGCGCTTCCGAAGGGATTAGGTTCGCCGAGGTAATGAATGACTTTGCCAAGAAGCTGACCAAGCTCGGGCCCCTGGGTACAGGAGAGGGGGCCGACCAGGCTAGAGTTGGAATCGGCCTGGAGGCTGCTGCAAGGCTGGTTCCCTACATAAGGCTTGCCATGGCGGAAAGGCTCAAGCTTTCAAGGTCTGAGCAAGAATATGTGAGGTTTTTCGGGAGCCAGGAGGGCAAGGCTCTGATTCGCCAGACCATCCTGGAGGAATTGGAAAAACAGGAGATAGCTCTTCTGCTTGCAAGAACCCCTCTTTCCACAGGGCAGATAGCCGAGCGACTGGGGCTTAGCGGCTCTCAAGTATCCAAGCAGCTCATAGGCCTTTCCAGAAAAGGTCTTATAAGGTATGACGGAGAGGCCAAGAGCTTTGCCTTGGCTTGAAGGCAGTCCTGGGGGACCGGGGAGGTAAATTGCTTGGTCCGTCTGACAGGCATAAATTCAATGCGGATTGGATGATAAAAAAATCACTAAAAGAGAAACCGTATGGACGAGGAGGCCATGGACAGGGGCAAACTGGATGAAATCCTAGACAAGTATGACGGAGATGCCAGCTCTCTTATCCAGGTGCTGCTGGAGATTCAAAGGGAAATCCACTGGCTCCCCAAAGAGGCCTTGGAGAGGGTCAGCCAAAGGCTGGATGTGCCCCTTAGCCGCATTCAGCACATAGCCACTTTTTACAAGGCCTTCAGTTTGGTGCCCAAAGGCCGTCACGAGATCCATATCTGCATGGGTACCGCTTGTCATGTGCGGGGGGCCCAGAGGGTCCTGGAGTCCGTGGAGGGTTTGACCGGGATAAGGGCCGGAGAGACCGATGCAAATCTTAAGTTCAGCCTGGAAACAGTGAATTGTCTGGGATGCTGCGCTCTGGGGCCGGTCATGGAAATAGACGGGAAAACTTACGGGGCCATGGCGCCCTCCAAAACATCAGAAGTGCTCAATCAATACGAGTAGGACGGGACAATGCCCAGGATAAATTCACCCGCTGAACTGGAAGAGCTAAGGAAGGAGATTCTTTCCAGAAGAGACCCTCACAGACGCTGTATTTCCTTGTGTTCTGGATCGGCTTGTCATGCTGCCAGAAGCAGGGAAGTGGCTGTGGCCATCCAGGAGGAGCTCAAGAAACAAGGCCTGGAAGGGGATGTTGAGCTTAGGAGGACGGGCTGTCACGGCTTCTGCGAAAGAGGTCCCATCATAGTCATCCATCCTGAAGGCATATGCTACCTGAAGGTGCAGCCCGAAGATGTGCCTGAAATAGTCTCGGAGACCGTAAAGCAAAACAAGCTCCTGGAGAGGCTTCTGTACGAGGAGCCCGGAACCGGACAGAAGATAGTGCATGAATCAGATATCCCCTTTTACAAGAACCAACAGCGAGTTGTGCTTGGCTCAAACGGCAGCATTGATCCCAAGAGCCTGGAGGATTATTTGGCCCTGGGGGGATACTCTGCTCTTGCCAAGGTGCTTTTTCAGATGAGCCCCGAACAGGTGGTGGAAGAGGTCAAGAGATCCAATTTAAGGGGAAGAGGGGGCGGGGGATTCCCTACAGGCCGAAAATGGGAGGAATCCAGAAAGGCTCCAGGCGATACCAAATATGTGATTGTGAATGCCGACGAGGGAGACCCCGGGGCCTACATGGACAGGAGCCTGCTCGAGGGGAATCCGCACTCGGTTCTGGAGGGTCTGGTCATAGGGGGCTACGCAGTGGGGGCCCACCAGGGATTTATCTATGTGAGGCAGGAGTATCCTCTTGCTGTGGAAAATGTCGGCCATGCCATAGAAACGGCTATGGAAAAAGGCCTTTTGGGCAAGAACATATTGGGCTCGGGTTTTGATTTTGAGGTAAAGGTGCACAGAGGGGCAGGGGCTTTTGTGTCCGGGGAATCCAGCGCCCTCATGACCGCCCTGGAGGGGAAGGTTGGGGAGCCCAGGCCCAAGTATATTCATACGGCCATAAAAGGGGTATGGGACCGGCCCAGCGTCCTTAACAATGTGGAGACCTGGGCCAATGTGCCCCTCATCATAAACAAAGGGGCTGATTGGTTCTGTGAATTTGGAACGGACACCAGCAAAGGAACTAAGATCTTTTCCCTGGTGGGGAAGATAACCAACACAGGCCTTGTGGAAGTGCCCATGGGAACCACCCTGAGGCAGATCATTTACAACATCGGCGGCGGTATCCCAGGCGGGAAGGCCTTCAAGGCAGTGCAGACCGGAGGCCCTTCAGGGGGCTGCCTTCCTGAGAGCCTGCTGGATATGCAAGTGGGTTTCGACGAGCTTTCCCAGGCCGGATCCATGATGGGCTCAGGCGGGATGATCGTCATGGACGAGGATACCTGCATGGTTGATGTGGCCAGGTATTTCCTGGAATTCCTCACAGACGAGTCCTGCGGGAAATGCGTGCCCTGTCGGGAGGGGGTCAGACAGATGTTGAAACTGCTCACCCGCATAACCCGAGGGGAGGGCAAAGAAGGGGATATACAGCTCCTGGAGGAATTGGCTGTAGTTGCCAAGGAGGCCTCCCTTTGCGCCCTGGGCAGGACCGCCCCCAATCCTTTCCTCAGCACTTTGCAATACTTCAGGGAAGAGTACGAGGCCCATGTGCGCGAGAAAAGATGCCCGGCCCTTTCCTGCAAGAATTTGATCTCCTACTATATAGACCCTGAGAAATGCAAGGCCTGCATGAATTGCCTTAGGAAATGTCCAGCCGGGGCTGTAACCGGTGGGAAAAAAGTGGTGCACGTCATCGACCAGGAAAAATGTACCAAGTGTGGGACCTGTTTCGAGGTGTGTCCGTCCCGCTTCAATGCTGTGAAGAAGATCTCCGGGCAGCCCGTGCCCGTCGGAGTGCAGCAGGGGGCCGCACCCGAGGTTAAGGGATAAAGGCGCGGACACGGAAAGAAGACGATTCCAAGGGCCGTTGCGCCCCATGGGCCAAACAGTCGAAATAGACGGAACAGACCAGATAGACCAGAGGAACCCCGAGATGAGTGACATAAGGCTGGAGATAGACGGCAAGGAGGTTGCGGCAAAAGAAGGGATGACCATTCTTCAGGCATCTGAGAAGCAAGGGATAAGTATCCCCACCCTTTGCCATCATGAAAAACTGGAGCCTTACGGGGCCTGTAGGATCTGCACGGTGGAGGTGGAGAGTCGAGGCAGGTCAAGGTTGGTGGCGGCATGTCTATATCAGGTGGAAGAGGATTTGGTGGTTAAGACAAGGTCGCCCAAAATCGACATGATTCGAAAAAGTATCCTGGAGCTGCTTTTGGCCCACGCACCTCATTCACCGGTTCTGGTGGAGTTGGGTCGGGAATATGGAGCCGACCCCGATCGGTTCGAAAAAGAGGCTTCTTTCTGTATCCTTTGCGGGCTTTGTGTTAGGTACTGTGCGGAGATAAAGAAGTTGAACGCCGTGGGGTTCATAGACCGGGGGACCAGGCGGGAGATCAGTTTCATACCTGAGATAGCTTCCAAGGTCTGCTGGGAGTGCAGGGAGTGTTTCCCGCTTTGCCCCACTTCGGCCTTGCAGGCGGCCTTTGTCTTGATCGAGGCCATGGCATCTCCCTCTCTCGGAGGGGGAGGGGAAAGGGTGAAATAGATATGGGGGGAAGTTGTAGGCTTTTAGCCTTGAGCAACAGGCCGGGTAGGACTTGGCAGCTCCGATAGGGAAAATCAGCATGGAAGATGGTTGGACCAAGCAGTTTGTAGCAGCAGAGCCCAGGCTGAGCGAGGCTGTGGAGCTCTACCGCTCCCTAGGTTTGGAGGTGCGTTTGGAGCCCCTCCCCCCTGCAGAGGAAGGGGAGTGCCGCTCATGTCTTGAAGCGAACCTTGAGCGGTTCAAGGTCATCTATACCAGGCCGGCAAGGGAGGGGTGAGTCGCAAAGATGGGGGCCTTTGACCCCCTGTCTCCCTGACTCAGCCAACCCAAGGCTGCTAACCCACGAAATAGACCAGACAGACAGAACAGACCAGATAGGCGAGACCGACCAGAGGAAGGAGAAAGGAGGTTCCCATGGCAGCGCCCCAGAAGATCCAGACATGGCAGATGAAGACTCCCTGGAGCAAGAACAGGGAGACCGGCGAAGTGACGCAAGGGGTACTGGAAAGGGCTGAACTGGACGTGCCCGAGCTGAAGCCGGGGGAGTCCCTGGTGGAGGTGGCGGGATGCGGGGTCTGTCACACGGATTTGGGTTATTTCTATGATGGGGTGCCCACAGTGGAGAAGCCTCCCCTGACCCTAGGCCACGAGATCAGCGGCACTGTTGTGGCTGGAGATCTTCTGGGAAAGAAGGTGATAGTCCCAGCCGTCATGCCTTGCAATAACTGCCCCATTTGCGCGGCCGGCCGGGGTAACAGGTGTCTGGCCCAGAAAATGCCAGGCAACAGCCTGGGGCCTTACGGGGGTTTTTCCAGTCATATCCCGGTGCCGTCTCAGGATCTGTGCGTGATAGAGGATACCAAAGGGATTCCCCTCTCCCACTACGCGGTTGTGGCCGACGCTGTAACCACCCCCTACCAGGCGGCCATGAGGGCCGGTTTCAAAGAAGGAGATTTGGCTGTTGTGATAGGAGCAACCGGCGGGGTGGGGGTTTACATGACTCAAATGGTCAAGGCCTTGGGTGCCCGCTATGTGGTGGCCATAGCGCGCAACCAGGAGAAGTTGGAGAGGTCTTTGAAGTTTGGGGCTGATGCCATAATCAACTCCAAGGACAAAGACGTAAAGACGATTCAGAACGAGTTCCGTGAAACATGCAAAGCCAACAAGCTCCCTCACAACTGGGGATGGAAGATCTTCGAGGTAACGGGCACCAAGGCAGGCCAGGACATAGCCCTGACCCTTCTGTCCTTTGTGGGGAAACTGGTGGTGGTAGGCTTCGGAATGGCCAAAAACGAGTACAGCATCTCAAGACTCATGGCCTTTGACGCCGAGATAATAGGCACATGGGGATGCCTGCCCAAGTATTATCCGGTGGTGCTGGAGATGGTTCAGAAAGGAAAGATCCAGATAGAGCCTTTCCTCCAGACAAGGCCCATGAGCCAGATAAAGGAGGCTTTCGAGGAAGCTCACTCTGGTAACATTACCCGCAGGATAGTGCTGGAGCCTGATTTTTGATCCAAGAGAATCCCTTCTCGGCCATGGCAGGTCCGTTCCCCCTGAAGCCCTTCCCCTGGGACCTTGCCTGGCCGAAGGGGGCTCTTTATGAGTTCGCCTGCCCCCTTCTGGCTTGCCCTGGATTCTGCCTTTTCTCCTCAATTGACGCCGCCGCTTTCCTTGGCTAGCATACGGTTGCAAAGGCTCAAACATTTTTCATTCAAACTGGGATTCAGGGCAAATGAGCAAGACGGCTCTTATTACCGGGATCACCGGGCAGGATGGCTCTTATCTGGCAGAGTTGCTCCTTTCCAAGGGCTACCGGGTGCACGGCCTGATCAGGCGCTCAAGTACCTTCAACACAGATCGCATAGAGCACATCTATACAGATCCTCATGAACCCGGGGCCAGGCTTTTTCTGCATTACGGAGACTTGTCGGACTCGGGTCAGCTTGCCCACCTGGTATACAATGTGATGCCCGATGAGGTCTACCATTTGGCTGCCCAGAGTCATGTGAGGGTCAGTTTTGACATGCCTGACTACACAGGGGACGTGGTGGGGCTTGGCACCACCAGGTTGCTGGAAGCCTTGAGGAGAAGCGGGCTCAAGGCCCGTTTCTATCAGGCTTCCTCTTCAGAGATGTTTGGGGCGGCTCCTCCCCCCCAGAGCGAGGAGACACCTTTCCAGCCCAGGAGTCCCTACGCGGCGGCCAAAGTATACGCTTTCCACATGGTTCGCAATTACAGAGAAGCATACGGGCTTTTTGCCTCCAACGGGATTCTCTTCAATCACGAATCTCCCCGTCGTGGTGAGACCTTTGTGACCAGAAAAATAACAAGGGCCGTGGCACGCATTCGCCTGGGTTTGGAAAGGTGCGTGTATCTGGGGAATCTGGAGGCAAAGAGGGATTGGGGATATGCTCCAGATTACGTGGAAGTCATGTGGCGGATCCTCCAGCTGGATGAGCCTGAGGACTTTGTGGTGGCCACAGGAGAATGCCACAGTGTGAGGGAATTCTGTGAGAGGGCCTTCCTTGAGGCTGGCATGGAGCTTAGATGGCAGGGCTCCGGGACCGAGGAGGTGGGGATTTTGGCTTCTGTGGAGAATAAGCCTACATTGTTTTCTTGCCTGGAATCCACAGAAGCATGCTCCATGGAAATACCTTTCAAGCATGACTTGCTGAAGCCCGGCGCGGTACTGGTTAGAATAGACCCGCGGTATTTCCGACCTACAGAGGTGGAGGTCTTGCGCGGGGATTTTAGCAAAGCGCAAAAAAAGTTGGGCTGGGAGCCCAAGGTGGGATTCCGTGAGTTGGTGAGCATAATGGTCAAGGCTGATATGGAGGAGCTGCTTCAGCTAAGGCATTGTCAAGACCTGGTTCGCCAGCTGGCCTTGCGAACCAATACCGTACACTCATCCCATCAGAAAGGGAGTTTATAGCCCCCGTTTTCTTCTGGTTGAGAACAATGATTGAGAGGTTTTGGGGTGTGGTTCCCCAAGGCGAGGGCTTTTGGCAAATGATCCGGGGTAAGAGGGTTTTGCCCCCAGGGCGGGACGGAAAAGATGTCGGGGATCTTTGTGGCGGGTCACAGAGGTCTGGTGGGCTCGGCGCTGGTTAGAAAACTCAAGTCTTTGGGTCAGGAAGATCTGATCTTGCGCACGCACCAGGAGCTGGACCTGACTCGTCAAGAACAGGTGGAAGAGTTCTTTTCTTCTGAGAAGCCAAGACAAGTCTATCTGGCTGCAGCCAGGGTGGGTGGAATTTGGGCCAACAGCACGTATCCGGCTGAGTTTATTTACGAGAACCTGGCCATCCAGACCAATGTGATCCACGCAGCCTGGAAAACAGGGGTGCACAGGCTGCTGTTTCTAGGCTCTTCATGCATTTATCCGAGGCAGTGTGCTCAGCCCATAAGAGAAGAGTATCTTCTGGCCGGCCCTCTGGAGCCCACCAATGAACCTTATGCCCTGGCCAAGATCGCAGGGATCCTCATGTGCCGTTCCTATAACTTGCAGTACGGCACCAGGTTCATCTCGGTCATGCCTACCAATCTTTACGGTCCCAACGACAACTTTGACTTGCAAAGCTCCCACGTGCTCCCGGCCCTGATGCGCAAGTTTCATCTGGCCAGACTGGCCTCCATGGGAGATCTGGAGGGTATAGCCCGGGACGAGTCCCGCTTTGGCCCCATCCCTCGGGATGTGCGCTCCTCCCTGGGGCTTCCCCTTGTTCAAGATGGTTTTAATTTCAAAAAGAAGCACCAGTTAAGCCGGCCTTCTGTTCTGATATGGGGCACAGGCAAGGCCCGCCGGGAGTTCATGCATGTGGATGACATGGCGGACGCCTGCGTTTTCTTGATGCAGCTTCCGGATCAGGTGCTCTCTGATCTTTTTCAGCCCCCCAACCCTTGCTTCCTGAACATAGGCACCGGCATGGACTGCACCATAGAGCAGTTGGCCGCAATGGTGGCTGAGGTGGTTGGTTGCCATGTGCAGATCCGGTTCGATCCTTCCAAACCAGAAGGAACCCCCAGGAAGCTCTTGGATGTGTCACGCTTGGAAAGCCTGGGTTGGCGGCCCAAGATCCGGCTCAGGGAAGGCCTGGCTTCCACTTACGCCTGGTACGTCTCACAGGTGGCTTCCTGAGCGTGTCTGCGGTCTTGTTGATTGTGGGGGGGAGACTAATTTGTGGTTTCCAAAGCAACTTCTCCAGCCCGGATTATTCTCCAAAGCCTCTGACTTTGGGGGCTCAAGCCCCCAAGCCCCGGGTACACTTCCACACATTTTGACTCAACCGCACCCAAAACCTAAGACCAAAGCTCACCCTGTTTTTGAGTATGCACCGGTTTCTCAAAATATGTCATTAAGATAGCCAACATTATCCTCTCATCCCGCATAACCCGGGCTAGGCAATTGAACCTCCATAAGGGGTTTACATGCCTGTTAGCTCTGCGTTATCATACAATACTTCGGACAGCCGATCCCAGTGCTTCGGAGACTGCCATGGATGCCCAGAAGCTAGAATTTTTCCGCAAGTTGCTAAACGAGAGGCTTGAGGCTTTGCTCAATGATGCGGCCCGAACCATGACCAACATGACCGATGAGGAGGAGAGCTTCCCGGATCCCACAGACAGAGCCTCTGTGGAGAGCGATCGGAATTTCGTGCTTCGCATAAGGGATAGAGAGAGGAAGCTCATCTCCAAGATTCGTGAAGCCTTGGACCGTATAGACAAGGGAACCTACGGGATCTGTGAGGAATGTGGTGAGGAGATCTCGGAGCAGAGGCTTTTGGCCAGGCCCGTGACTACTCTTTGTATAGATTGCAAGACCTCCCAGGAAGAAGATGAGCGTCGCCGGGGGGAGTAAAGCCCGGAGATGGTCTATCTTATGCAGTAAGGGAAAAGAAGCAGCCGCTCCCCTCTGGCGTTGAAAAAATCTCCTACTTCGTGCTAATATCGCCGCATCTTGTCCGGCCTGGTGAGTTCTTGTCGAGCTTTAGAAAGGTTTGAAATGGATTCCTTGGAAATCCTGGAGCGGGTGCGAGAGCTTGCCCGCGGGGAGGGCCCTGTTCAGAGACGGGTCTGTGAGGCGCTGGGCGTCCTAGCCCAGGGCCTGGGTTTTGATTCGGCCGTATTCTACTGTAAAGACAAAGAAGGACGCTGTTTTGAGGCAGCCCAATCCAGTCACGGCTGGGAGCTGATAAAAGAGAGTGCTCCTTTTGCCCTGGGAGAGGGAATAGTGGGGGCATGCGGGCTGGAGGGCAGGGTGGCTTTCCTGGACAAGTCAAGCTCTCTGGAGACCATTGATCCACATTGGAGAAATGATTTCCCCACCTATGTTACGGTCTTGGCCGTGCCTACCGGGAGGCCCGGCTCTTTGCAGGATGGAGTCCTAGTCCTTCTTCACGGCACCTCCAAGGCGGTTTCTCAGGAACAGATAAGGCTCATCTCACTGGCGGGAGGGGAGTTGGCCGGCTTGATAGCCATGGAGCAACTCCGGGAGCAGCTTCGTTTGAGGCTTCAAGAGATGGACGCCTTGAACGAGGTCGGCAAAGCAGTGGGTGGGACTTTAGATCTGGACCCCCTCATGGAGCTGGCCTTGGAAACCACGGTACGAGTAGTTGGGGCCCGTGCCGGGGTGTTAAGACTCCTGGATGAAGAATCACAACTTTATCGTGTTACATCGGTTATAGGAGGCGGAATCAGGCGCAAGGAGGAGTTCAAGACCGGGCCTGCCAGTGACTGCCCTGTGATCAAAACAATCAGGCCCCACCGCATGTCCATCTCCGAGGGAGCCGGGGTGTGCTCCGGTGAGGGGCTTAGCATAGAGGTCAAGACCTGCGCGTGTGTCCCCCTGGTGGAAAGGGGGAAAATCTTGGGGGTCATGAGTCTTTATGACAGGCTTTCAAGCTCGGGAGCAGAGGTGGAGTCTTTTTCAGATCAGGATCTGAGCCTCCTGGAAACAATGGGGGGATTTATCGCAGGGGCTCTTTCCAGGGCAATGCATCACAGGCACATAGAGCAACTGGTTCTGGAAAAAGAGTCCATGGTGAGGGAGCTATCCATCCTCTATGCTAGCGGCTCAGCCATGATGAAAGCCACAGAACTGGAACGCCTCCTGAGGGTCATCTTAGTGGCGCTTACTTTGGGAGACGGGTTGGGATTCAACAGGGCCATGCTCTTTCTGGTGAACGAGAGCGAGGGGGTTGTGGAGGGGCGCGTGGGGGTTGGACCAGCCAGTGCCGACGAAGCAGGCAGAGTGTGGGGGGAGGTGAGTCGCGCAGAATGGAACCTACCTCAGTGGTTGGAATGGGCCCTGTCTCAAGACGCCAAGCTGACCGAAACTACAGTGATCCAAAAGGTGGCCGCCTCCATAAGAGTGCCTCTGGATGACACTGAGTGCGTGCTGGTGCGCGCCCTCAGGGCCAGGGGGGCCTTTTGCCTGGATCCCAGGGAAAACCCCAGGGGTATAGAGCTGCTAAGCCCATTGGAGATAGGAACCCAGTGTGCCATGGCGCCGGTGGTGGCAAGGGGGGAGGCCCTTGGGGTAATCTTGGTGGACAATATCTATTCAAGGAGGCCCATAGGGGAGAGAGACCTCAGGTTTCTAGGCGCCTTCGCCTCTTTGGCAGGGCTGGCCATTCAGAATGCCATGTTCTTTGAAAGCCTCAGAAAGGCGCACCAAGAACTTCAAGCCATGCAGCAGCGGCTCATTCAATCTGAAAAACTGGCCGCCCTGGGGGAGTTTGCGGCCACTATGGCCCATGAGATAAGGAATCCCTTGGTCTCCATTGGAGGTTATGCCAGGCTTTTGCAAAAAAGGCATAAAGATGATTATTCCCGCATCATATACCAGGAAGTGGAGAGACTTGAGGGGATTCTAAGCCGGGTGCTGGATTTCTCAAAGGTGTCCCCGGGCCAAAGGGTGGAGACAGATCTCTCCTCTCTTTTGGAAGAGTGTTACAGGTCTGTAAGAGTGCAGGTGGAAGAGTCCAAACTAAAGGTTAGAAAAGAGTTCACCGGAGGGTTGCCGCCTGTCCAGTGTGACAGGGATCAGCTCAAGCAGGTCTTCTTGAACCTCATGCAAAACGCAATAGATGCCATGGGCGGGAAGGGCACCTTGAGCCTCAGAACCTATCTGGCCTCCGAGGAAGAAGGTATTTGGGTCGTGGCAGAGCTTTCGGACACCGGAGGCGGAATCCCCTCGGATGTTCTCCCTAATATCTTCAATCCTTTCTTTACCACCAAGAACAGAGGCACGGGCTTGGGATTGGCTATTGTGCGCAGGATACTGGAGATGCACGGGGCCAGGATAGAAGTGGACAACCGGCCCGGGGAAGGCACTACCTTCAAAGTCAAACTACCCCCTAGTTTTTGAAGCATGCCTGAGGAATCTGAAATATGGTGGCGTTTGAGGATTTCCCTGAGGCAATGGGCCCAGGATGCGGTCATATCCTTCCTGAGTGAAAACGGCTGCAATGGTTTGGAACTCCTGGAAGGCCGCTCAGGCAAGGTGCTCTTGGCCTATGCCAGGGATGAAGAGACCTTCCTCGGTTTGTGCCCTAGGCTAAAGGATTATGGGAAAGCCTTGGAAGAGATTCATGGAAGCAACCCCCTCCTGGGTGTAGAGTTGGAGCAGCTCCAGGATCCGGGATGGGCCAATGCCTGGAAGGCCTATTTTAAACCTTCCATGGTAAGTCGAAGGTTGGCAGTGAGACCCCCCTGGAGCCCGTTTCAGGGGCCAGAGGGAGTGAAGGTGATCCAGATAGAGCCGGGTCAGGCCTTTGGAACGGGGTTGCACGAGACTACCAGGCTTTGCTTGAGTTGGATGGATGATCTGTTGACAGAGGGGTGCAGCCTGGAGACTGCATTGGATCTAGGCACCGGCACAGGCATCCTGGCCCTGGCCATGGCTCGTCTTGGCGTCAAGAGGGTGGTGGCCTTGGACCTGGATCCTTTGGCAGTGGAGGCAGCCCAGTGGAATATACGGATCAACGGCCTGGAGGGGAAGATCCAAGTCCTCGAGGGGGGCTTGGATCTGGTTGGTGCCAGACGTTTCCCCTTGGTGGTTGCCAATCTCACCGGCTCTACCCTGATAGGGATCTCAAGAGAACTGGTCCGGGTGGTGTGTCCAGGAGGAACCCTGCTTGTTTCAGGCATTCTGGGGGAGGAAACAAAGAGCGTGGCGGAGTGCTTCCAACGTGTTGGCATGAAAAAACTTGCATCCAGGAGCATGGGGGAATGGTGCGCCATGCTGCTTTGTAGCGCAGCATGACTCGGCCCCGGGTGCTTGTGAAGGGGACTCTGAGGCCTGGGAGTTCTCTCCTCCTGGACAAAAAGGAATCCCGCAGGCTTTCACGGGTCTTAAGGTTGAACCCAGGCCGGGAACTGCTCGTATTCGATGGAAAGGGTGTAGAGGCCAGAGCCAGAGTTGGAAGGCTGGACCAGGAGGGCCGATTGATCCTGGAAGTGATAGATTTGGAGTCTTTGGAAAGGGAGCCCCATTTAAACCTGTCTTTGGTACAGGGGCTTGCCAAGGCTTCAAAAATGGAGTGGGTGCTGCAGAAGGCCACCGAGCTGGGGGTGGTCCGGTTGGGGGTGCTTTCTTGCAGACGCTCGGTACCATGGGCAAGCAGATCGCAGGAAACTGCCAAGTGGTCCCGCTGGCTCAAGATAATAGAGGAGGCCTCAAGACAATGCGGGAGGAGCAGGGTCCCGGAGCTGGCAGGTCCTTGGGAACTGGAAGAATTCATCAATGTTCCAGAGCCTCAGGCCTTAAGACTGGTATTGTGGGAGGCTGAATCCGAAAAGAGACTCAAGGATGTTTTGAGCTCTTTGAAAGAGGCTCCCAAAGATGTCTGGGTGGTGGTGGGACCTGAGGGAGGATTCGAGAGTTGGGAGGTGCAGAAGCTTCTCCAGGCAGGCTGTGTGGCCGTGGGGCTTGGCCCCAGGATACTTCGCACAGAGACTGCTGGGATTGCAGTGCTGGCCCTGCTGCAGTTCCTGTATGGGGACTTGGGCTGAGCTGTGCATGCAAGGCACAGAGGCAAATGAAGCAATATGGACTCAATGGGGGCAAGGGGTTGGGGTAGTGGTAAGGAGGAGCACTCCCCAAAGCTTGCCAGGGTAAGAGTTGGAATGGGTGCAAGGCCTTGCTTATTGGCCTTGACTGAAAGCCCCCATTGGGATATACAAGAGCTTATGAAGGGCCGAGGTAGCTCAGTCGGTAGAGCAGTGGACTGAAAATCCGCGTGTCGGCGGTTCGATTCCGTCCCTCGGCATTTCGGGTCAAGGGGGAGGCGGGCACAGGCCCACCTTCCCTTTTTGTTTTTCCCGGCCTGGATAACCCAAATTGGGTAAGGGGTATTTGTCGGGTCTTCTCCCTGGGGCTCAAGGTCCTGTGCACCCTTGGGGTGGGGCTGCACTCCCGATTCACTTGGGAGAACTCCCACGCCCAACCATATGGCCTCTTACCCTGGGCAGTGCTTTTTACCCAAAAAGGGTATGACCAGAATTGGGTAAGTTGTAAGCTATCATCCCCGTCACCAACTACTCAGAGGCTTTTGAGAATACTCCGGCTAGGCCAAAAGGGGCGGCCATCATGCAAGAATGTCTTGACCTGAGAGGTACAGCTCAGAGCCTGCTGCCAGGGGCAGTGAGCCTCAAGGCAAGAGGAAGGCGAGAAATTTGCAAGAAAACCTGGATAATCTGGTATTTTGTTTTTTGCATACTTTTCTGCCTTTGTCGAGTCGGGTCTCCCCAGGAAAATCCTTGTTCAAAACCTAAGGTGGCGGTCAAGGCACAGTTTCCTTACCACAGGGAATTGATGGAATACTTGGGGGGGAAATACCCTGCCCAGCCCAAGGAGTCATGGCCGGGGCAAATCCAAGAAAGCGTCTTGGCAGAGCTCAGGATGAATTCTCCTGATACTCAATTCGTTCCGGTGGATCAAGCAGGTGGTGCTGATTGCGATTACGAGTTTCGATACGAAGTCGTTCCCTACGGAGAAGGGCTCCTGATGGATTCCAATTTGGTCCAGAAGGATGCCTGCGGTTTGCCCGGGAATATTCTTCATACTAGGAATACGAGCGACTCCGACCTTTTCCATATGATCGAACGGAATCTGGATGCTCACGGAAGCATCGGTCAAAGGATCCAGGATTACGAATCCTCCTACCTGGTTCCGCCCCGAGGGCCTGAAATGGACATCTCTCTCTCCCAGGAACATGTCTCGCCCCTCACGGAAGAACGAGAAATGGAGTTCAAGATCAGGGTCAGGAACTGCAAGGGGGAGCCTGTCTATGATCCGAATCACGGACAACAGGTGATTCTTCCAAGACACACGAAAAGGGGCGAGCTTGTATGCACCAAGGGGTTTCGGCAAAACTGCAGGAGTTTCGATGCCTCCCTCTTGCTGGAAATCACAGGCCCGCAGGGCGCTTCGGCGACCTATAGGTTGAAAAGAGGGATGGAGGCATCCCAGGAGCCTTTGAAAATAATGAGTTGCGGCTTGGACCGGAGAGTCCTCAAGGAAGTTTCGGTCCCGGTCCAAGGGATGCAGATGGAGGCCAAGGCAAAAGACCAGGTGATCTCCCCTGGAGAGCAAACTTCGATCGAGGTCTCTCTTTACAAGACAACCGTGCAAGGAGAAAGGATCCCCGCCGCGAATCAAGTTGTGGAGATCACGGTGGAGGGACTGATCGACGGGAGCCTATATCCCGTAGGGAAGCTCACAACCAATGAAGGGGGGAAGCTCATCCTGAAATACCGGGCCGGAGAAAAAGAAAAAGGGATTGAGATCGGGGCCAAGTACCAGCCTGAGGGATATCCTGATTTCGTGAGTGCCCAGGCACATGTGGAAGTGGAGCCCCAAAAATGCTGGGAAGGCACAGTCCAGATGATCCTGAAGGCGGAGGTGGAGGCCGCAAAGGAAGAGACGAGGAGGTATGGCGGCGGGGCCATTGCCACGATCATCCGCGAGCAATTGAGGGGGTCTACGAATTACCATCTCACGGTCCAGTTCTATTTCGACAAGGAACGAGGTGGGATCCTTGTGAGCAAGAGCATAGACGGGGGTTCCCATCGCAAGCACCAGCTCAAGCAGGAGAGTTTCGGAAGGTGCCGCAAGGGGGAAGATTGGAGGGTCGTGGACAGGATCATCAATGAATCCTCCGAAGAGACTTTCTTGATGGAGAACATCCATAAGATCCAAGTATGGGTGGAATCCCGTCCTGGGCATTCCCTCTTCAGGCTGACCTTGGATCCCCAAAGCCTCCTGGTTCAGGGGACTTCAACCTCCTACAACAATTGGAAAGAAAGGCAATGGATTTGCAAGGATAGGACAGAGCGCAATTCCCCCCAAGAGATCCAGATCCAAGGGCCCATGGCAATTCCTTTCGTATTCTTGGAGAAAAAAAACTATGAAACCAATGTGTTCGGAGGAGAAAAGACCCTCAAAAAAGAGGGTTCCTTCTCAGGGGTGATCCTCAAAAACGTTCCCGAACACACAGAGGTCAAGTACATTTGGTCGGTTTGGAGGGCCAGGTGCCGAAGGTGATACCCAATGCGATCCCTTGGTCGTGATGGATCACGGGCGGTAGCGTTTC
>CAYPWF010000004.1:0-93699 GCA_964414345.1 uncultured Desulfarculaceae bacterium | reverse complement strand
ATGGTGGTTGGCTGTGATTCCTCATACTGGGTTTCCTATGACATGCAGGCTCCTGTTCAAGCTCCTGAGAGTCCCATTTCTATTGCCTCTTTCATGAGACAGGTTGCAGGAACTGTATAAAACATGTTTCTGCTCAGACCCCCCGGTAACAGTGGATCTCACAGGGGCATTCCCACCCAGAGCTCCTTATACAAAAAGCACGCTCCAGTGTCGAGTTCTATTTCGCCATATTGTCAGAAAAGGACAAATTGAAGTGGTTCTCAGGAAGCCCCAAAAAAAATCTTCTCTTGGGCTTTCTCGCTTGATCAGGGGGCATCAGGCACATCCTCATGATGTGGCTTTTGAATCTTCATGGCCCGGCCGCTTCCTCAAGAGCATTTCTGTGGGCCCTAAGATTCTCGGGGTGGATTTACGTGCTCTGCCTGTTTCTCAAAGTGGTTTCAGATAGGAAATGTTTGCTGAGGATTTGATTTGACAGCCATTTCTGCCTGTGGCATCCTCTGACCAAAACTTTCCAAACTGTGATCTCACTAGGATTCTGTCAGGAGGTCTCCATATGTCCTTGGGACCAGAGAAAAGCACAGAAGAGCTGTCCCGAGAGATCGAAAGGCTAAGAAAGCGTTTGACTGAGCTGGAAGCCGCGCACAAGGGACAGGAGAGGCATCAAGATTCCACCTCGGAGAAAGAGGATCCACTTGGGGTTTTTGCACCTTCGGAATGGTATCGTTCCTTGGTGGAGACCAGTTTCGACGGGATATTCATACAAAAAGGGCCCAAGATCGTGTATGCCAACAGAAGGCTGCACGAGATGCTGGGCTATGAACCGGGGGAATTGATAGGTAGGGACCACTGGGTGGTTTATGCTCCGGAATTCCAGGCCCTCACGCGGGCCAGGGGCGAGGCACGCATGAGGGGGGAGAATCCGCCCAGCAATTACGAGGTCTTGCTGCAGAGAAAAGACGGGTCCAGCTTTGAGGGTGAGATATTGGCCAGAAGAATTCAGTTCGAGGATGGTCCCGGGATCCATGTTTGGATTAGGGACCTCACGGAACGCAAGACCATGGAAAAAAAGCGTGAGGAGCTGGAACAGCGACTCCAGCAGTCCAGGAGGTTGGAGGCTCTGGGCACCCTGGCAGGAGGCATCGCCCACAACTTCAATAACCTCCTCATGGCCATTCAGGGAAACGTTTCCTTGCTGCTAATCGAGATGGATCCTGAGGATCCCAGGTGCGAGCGGCTAAAGGCCATAGAGGAAGCGGTCAGAAGCGGAGCCGGGCTTAGCCGCCAGATCTTGAGATCCGCCAGGACGGAAAAAGTTGAGGCCGGTTTGCTGGACGTCAATGGTTTGGTCCGTGAAGTCTGCTCTTTGTTCGGCGCCACCCATAAACAGGTCCGGATCCAACAGCAACTGGCCCATCCAATCCACCCTGTAAGAGCCGACCAGAACCTGTTGGAAGAGGTTTTGATCAATCTGCTGGTGAACGGGGTGCAAGCCATGTCCCAAGGGGGTGAGCTCCTGGTCCAAACCGAAAATGTTTCCCTTGGGCAGGATGAAACCGCCCACCAGGGTGTTCCCCCTGGTGAGTTTGTTAGGATCACCGTTAAAGACACAGGTGTGGGAATGGACCAGGCCACACTTCAACGCATCTTCGAACCCTTCTTCACCACCAGGGAGGTGGGACAGGGCACTGGACTGGGGCTTTCTACAGCCTACGGGATTGTACGAACTCACGGCGGATTCATGACTGCCGAGAGTGAACTGGGAGAGGGCAGCACCTTCAGGGTCTACCTCCCAGCATCCAAAGACAGGTTTGCTGCAGAGAACTCAGGCTCGGGTGAATGCAGAGGCAAAGGCACGATACTGCTCGTGGACGACGAGGAGACAATCCTCAAGGTGGGCACACAGCTTTTAGAAGCCCTAGGCTACAGGGTGATACAGGCCCAAAGCGGCAAGGAAGCTCTCGAGCTCTATGAAAAGCACCGCGAGCAAGTGAATCTTGTAATGCTGGACATGATAATGCCCCAGATGGGAGGCTCCCAGGTGCTCAGGGCACTAAAGGAAATGGACCCCCAGGTTAGGGTGCTTCTTTGCAGCGGACATTTCCCTGAGGGAGGGAACCAGGCAGCTCTTTCGGGAGCCTGCCAGGGGACCATCCGGAAGCCTTTCAGCTTGGAGGAGCTAGGCCAAACCCTCCAAAGATTGATGGACGCTCCAATGGATTCCCTTGAGGATCGCCCTATTCCCAGGACTTCTCCCAGAGCTCTTTGAGCCTTTGATCACGACCGCAGCCCATTCTGTAGAGCTTGTACCTGAGGGGGTTCTTCTGGTAGTAATCTTGATGGTAATCCTCTGCGGGCCAGAAAGTTGAGGCAGGCCGAATCTCCGTGAAAATGTTTGAGAACCCGCCAGAGTGCTTCAACTTCTCCAAAGAGATTTCGGCCAGCCTTTTTTGCTCTTGGTCATGATAAAAGATGGCTGTGCGGTACTGGGAACCTACATCACAGAATTGTCTGTCTTTCACGGTGGGATCAATGTTCCTCCAGAAAATCTCCAGGAGACGCTCATAACTCACCTTTTTGGGGTCATAGAGAATCTCCACCGCTTCGGCGTGACCTGTCCAGCCTGCGGAAACCTCCTCGTATGTTGGGTTCTCCTTGTGCCCTCCAGTATAACCCACGGTGGTGCTGAGGACTCCGTCCAGCTTGTCAAAGGCCGGCTCCATGCACCAGAAGCACCCCCCGGCAAAAGTGGCGCGGGCCAAAGACTTCTCTCCACTCCCCTCGGAAGGAAAAGCCATGAGGCATGAGACAAGAAGAACTGCAATGGCTGCCGCCAACAAAACTGTTACATTTGTCATAGTTGTGCTTCCTCCTTTAGCTTAGAAAACCAGTTTGGCTTCCAGTTACTCCTATTAGTTTATGGCGGCCCAGGAGCTCTTCAATGCCCCAAGAAGGGAGGAAGGGGTCTTTCCATCAAGAGGCCTTTAGGGTAAAAAGAAGCTCCTTGCAGGTTTGAACCTGTGAATCCCAAAAGGAGGGGAAAGATGCAATTCCACGGGCTCTTGGATGGAGTTGGACGTGGGGACTTGGGACCCTTGGTAATGGCCCGAATCCCCATCGGTGTGGATCTCCTGGAAGCCATGGAAGCCCTTGTAAGGAAAGAGGGTATCCAGAAAGGCCTAATTCTCATGGGCATAGGGGCGCTCAAAAAGGCGGTTTTCAGAAATCTAAAGCACTTTCCGGAATCT
Organism: uncultured Desulfarculaceae bacterium; assembly: GCA_964414345.1. GTDB lineage: Bacteria > Desulfobacterota > Desulfocorpusculales > Desulfocorpusculum > Desulfocorpusculum > Desulfocorpusculum. The sequence continues at coordinate 90,451 of CAYPWF010000004.1, read as the reverse complement.
TATCCAGTCAACCCCCAGGACAGGCTTTATTATGAAGTGGAGGGCCCTCTGGAGATAACCTCCTTGAGCGGATATGTTGTGCCCAGCGGGGATGGGAACCCCTTACTTCATGCGCATTTTTCAGCTTCCACGGTGAGGGAGGACAGGGTTGTGGTCTATGGTGGGCACCTGGGGCCTGGTACCGTAACCTTTGTGAAGGTGGCTGTGGTATTGGCAAGCTTGCCTGACATGCCCATGGGCAAAAAATGGATCCCAGAGCGCCAGACAGAAGACCTCTGGGTGGGATCCCCCAGTTGAGGATTTGCAGGAATCCCCCCCAAAAAAAATGGGCAGGCTTGCGGACCTGCCCAGTTAACCTTGATATCGGGGTGAAGGGATTTGAACCCCCGACATCCAGCTCCCAAAGCTGGCGCTCTAGCCAGACTGAGCTACACCCCGGATAGTAATGATCTTAGCACGCAAAACCCACATATTTCAACGAACCCAGAAAAACTTGGGAGGCTGTAGGTCCGCCGAATTGACTCCAGCCAGGATTATCCCCTGGAGCTGCAATTTGGGGAGCTTCAGCCCCCACATTGAGAAACAGCAATTCTATAAACGCTCTTCCCATTCACATCTTAGGATTTCTAGCAGCACTCCCCTGATGCCTCTTAAAGCCTGGGCCCTGTGGCTCCTGCTGTTTTTCTCCTCCAGGGAAAGCTCTGCAACAGTTCTACCCTCTTCCGGAAGCAAGAAAACTGGGTCATATCCGAAGCCGCCGCTTCCCCTTGGGGCCTTGGCTATTTCTCCTTCCCAGGTCCCTTGCGAGATCCACTCCCGCCCATCAGGGGCTGCCAGGACCATCACGCAACGGAATCTGGCTTTTCTATCTTGTGTGCCAAGGCTGTTTAATGCTTGCAAAAGCTTTCTGTTGTTTTCCTCATCTGTGGCTTTCTCACCCGCGTACCTGGCAGACCTGACCCCAGGAAGGCCTCCCAGGGCATCCACTTCCAGCCCCGAGTCGTCTGCCAGGGCCACACACCCGAAATCCGCCGCCAAGGCACGAGCCTTTTTCCTTGCATTCTCCAAAAAACTTGAGCCGTCCTCCACCACGTCCCGTGCATCCGGAAGTTCCGCCATACCCACCACTTCAAGTCCCAAGTCGGAAAAGAAGTCCCTCACCTCCCTGAGTTTTCCAAGATTCCTGGTGGCCACAAGAATTCTCTTGGGTTTTGAAGTCATGGGCGCAAAGAGGGAAGATGGTCTTTTTGAAGCTCGTGGATTTTGCGAATACCTTCCCATGCCAAATCCAGCATCCTGTCCAGCTGCCCTCTGCTGAACACCCCGTCCTCGGCCGTCCCCTGGATCTCCACGAGCTCCCCCGAAGCCGTCATTACCACATTCATGTCCACCTCGGCCCTATAGTCCTCCCAATAGTCCAGATCCAGTAGCACATGCCCCTCCACAATTCCCACGCTTACAGCCCCCACCTGGTCCTTTATGGGTATCCTGTTAATGGCTCCTGAGTTCACAAGCCTAGCAAGGGCATGTGTTAGGGCCAGAAAACCACCGTTTATGGCTGCCGTGCGGGTTCCACCATCTGCCTGGATGACGTCACAGTCTATGCGGACGGTTCTTTCCCCCAATCCCCTGAGGTCTGTAACGGCCCTCAGGGACCTGCCTATGAGGCGCTGAATCTCCGAGGTCCTTCCCCGGTTGCCTTCTCGGGGGGTCCTCACCTCTGTGGAGGCCGGAAGCATTCCGTACTCCGCCGTGACCCACCCCTGTCCTTTACCCTTCAGAAAAGCAGGAACCCCCTCCTCCACAGTAGCCGCACAGAGCAGCTTGGTCTCGCCCATGCAGAACATAACCGAGCCCCAGGCATGCTTCTGTACGCCCAACTCCACAACCAAAGCCCTAAGCTGATCCTGTGCCCTGCCTCTTCGGCCGGCCATCACTCATCTCCCTTAAAAAACCTATTCAGCCCTACGGGGATCCTGCAGAAATCCACGAACTCCTTTTAGGATGGATCTAGCAAGGGCCCTTCTTTTGGTCTGGTCCTGAAGCACTTTGAGATCCCCGGCGTGGGTAAGGAACCCCACCTCCACCAAGACCGCGGCACATTCCAGGTCCGGGAGCCCCAACAAGGGAGCCTGGCGGGAGGGCCTGGAACCCACTCCCCATGCAGCTTCCAACACCCGCTGGAGATGTTCTGCCAGCAGGATGCTTTCATTGGTCTTCTTGGTGGCGAGCATGTCCTGAAGAATGGCCCTCACCCCTTCCCCATTGCCTGAACTCCCCTTTGCCTTCTGCATGGGGAGATGTTCCTTGGGCATCGAGTAAAACACCCTCGGGCCATGGGCCTTGCCCTGGAAATCCGCATTCACGTGTATGCTGAGCCACAAGTCCGCTCCCTGGGCTGCATCCAGCCGCCTGGACCATGGGAAGGATTCGTCCTCTTCCCTGGTCAAAAGCACCTGGAATCCCCCCATGTTGCGGGCCTCATCCCTGAGTTCTCTCGCAAGAACGATTACCACGTCCTTCTCAAGAATCCCCTGCGCTCCCGAGACCCCCCTGTCCCTTCCTCCGTGTCCGGGATCCAACACTATGCGCACAGGCGCTTGGGATTGTTGGGCCGCAGCCAACTCCAAGCCCCAAGAAAAGACAAGAGAGAAAACCATCCAAAAGATAAGCCAAAGAGTTCGCATAAAGAAAGCTTCCCGAAAAGAGCAGATCAAGGAATTCGATCATAGGGGAGTTTGAGGCAGCATGTCAATGCAGGGTGCTTTGGCCTTGTTCCCCCTGGGATCAACAATTACGGCAAAAAAGGGGCGCGCCTCAAAGGGGGCAGCTGTAAGACCAGGTTTCACCAAGAACATGCCACAGCCTCACCTCCTAGGAAGTGATTAGGGGGGCGGCTTATGGTAGGATAACCTGATTCCTTGGTCTGCTTAGGGTTGAGAAGAGAGGAGAGGAGAGGAGAACAAATTCATGGCAAAAGAGCAGGAAAATTCCGGTCAAACAACACAAGTCCCTCTTGAGGGGCAAGCCATTGAGCTTGGGTTGAGCAGGCCCTTTGAAATGCAGGATAAGGAAGCCCTACTGGAGGAAATTCTGATAGCTCAGGCTCAAGAGGCTTTGAAGGCCAAGGTGGGAAGGAATGAGCCCTGCCCCTGCGGTTCTGGGAAGAAATACAAGAAGTGTTGTCTGGAAAGGCACAGGGAGCTTTTGTCCAAAGTGAGCCCCAAGGAGACCTCACCACCCAAGAAACTCCAGCAAGCCAAGGCCCTTTGTGAACAGAGGGTGAAAGAAGGCTACGAATTCTTGGGGAAGCGTCAGTTCCAAAAAGCCCTTTCTCTTGCCCAAACATGGGCTGAGAGCTTCCCCCAGGATGACAGATTCAGAGATATCCTCGTGACCGCTTATTTGCAGATGGGCAGGCCCCATGAGGCCCTTGAGGCGGCTGAGCAGGGCCACAGGAATGCTTTGCGGGAAAAAGAACACTTTCTGAGACATGGGTGTCACTCTTGGGAAGCATCGGAAGAACAGGGTATTGGACATGTTTACGCCCCCGAGGCATGGCTGGAAAGGCTCTGGGTAGCCAGGAAAGCGGTAGCTTACCAGGAGTCTTTCCCTGGGGAGTCTCAGCCGCACCTCATAAAACTGGTCAAAGAGCTTCAAAAGGCAGAAGATGTGGAACGGTATCCTCAAAGCCGAGAGGAAGGTTTGAGGCTCAGGAAAGAGGCCCTGGCTGATGTTTTGAAAGAGCTCCAAGAGGCCGGACCTGAGGCTCTACCCTATCTCTTACCTCTGTGTCCTAAATACGGCTGGAGCGGACTGCTGGTTCCGGAGCTCCTGGTGAAATGGGCGGATCCACCGTCCATAAGAGCCCTTGTGGATTTGGCCATGTTCCGCTACCCATATCTTTCGGAAAGCTGTCTCAAAGGGCTTGAGAGCTTGGGTCAAAGCGCCATTCCATACATTAAGGAGGCTTTCTCAAGGGACCCGGAAATGGATCCAATAAAGACAGGCCTTCTGTCGGTTGCAGGTGAAATAGGAAGTACTGAGGCAATGCAGTGGCTCATGGAAATGCTTGAACATCCCTTAGCGGTGATCGTGAATTGGGTTGCAGGCATCCTGGGCAAGAAGGGGTATAAGCCAGCCCTTCCGAAGCTCCAAACAGCCATGGAAAGGGTGGGCCGTCAGCCCTACATCATCTGGGCCATTGAACAACTGCAATAGCAATAGGGGATGAGCTTCCATCATAACTCGTTTAGCACATCCCTCAGGGTTTCCCTGCACCAGCATCTTCCCATGGGCCGTGCCCTAAGAGAGCCAGCTTGCGAGCATTGGCCTTTCTAAGGCGCGCCTCCAACTCTTTCCAGGCTTTCCTGAGCTCCTGCATCTCGGCCATAGCTGCTTCCAGCTCACTGGATAACTCCAGCCTAGCTCCCTCCACCACGTGACCCATTTCCCCGGCAAACTCTATACCCTTGATCTGACCCCTTAAAAATCTAGCCTTATCCTTCAACTCCCTCAAGGCGCCCAGGGTCTCCTCTTCTTCCTTACTCAAATAATCACCTCCACGGCTGCATGCCGAGGGCTCAGGCCCGCCTGCATAGACCTCACAAGGGAAACATATTCCATTTTTCCCGTCCGACTCACCTTTCCAATTCATCTTTGTTACCTCCTCAAAGTCTCTCTAACCAGGGCTATTCTCCAAACTCTAATATATAAATTCTAAGAGTCTACACCCCAACCCCCGCCATCCTCCGGCATATACGGACTCAAACCAGAGCTTCATCTGAAACCCAAAAGCAGGGTGTTTTTCAGACTGCACCGGTTTGTCCTGATATATCCTTTAAGGCTAGCCCCCTTGATGCACCGATACTTAACAACGCAACCAACCTCACTCCTGCCTAAGCATACTTTATGGCTCTCTTGGGTCAAGGGCTGGGGAAGAAAGCTTACTTGAAAGACAAAAAAACTGGGTTCAAGTGAGTCATCACCCCCGTGACCAACTACGGGTTGACTGCACAGGCTTATATCGTATTCTAAAAAGTAGGGGTTTCTACAACCTAGCGGTTTTCAAAACTGCTTAAAGGAGTCGGGCTAAAACGGCCTGAGAGCTTCGAAACAAGGAAAGCGTAAACCCCACCTAATGGAATGAGATACAGGATTTGTTTAAAAAAAGGCCCTAAATTGAGCTTTTCAAAACTCTCGCAAAACTAAGGAGGCATGAAGACGATGGAACAGAGGCCGGTTTGTCCACACTGCGGTCTTCCCATGAACCGATGGGCTACGCCTTCCATGACCACATGGGAGTCGGATTACATGTACGTTTGCTTCAATGATGAGTGCGGTTATTATGTGCGCGGCTGGAAATGGATGATGGAAAAATACGAGGTCTGCTGTTCTTACAGACACAGGTACGATCCTCAGACAGGTGAGAAAGGGCCCCTGCCAGTCTGGTCGCCCACGGCTTTGAAAGAAGGGATCATAGACTGAGACCTTAGCCCTGATTTCTATGCAAAGCCCGTAACTTTGGGGGCTCAAGCCCCCAAACCTCTGCTCACGCTTTGGAATGTCGGAACTCAAATTAGGGCCAAAATAGAAAACCAGAACCAGGGTGCTTTTGAGCCTGGAGCGGTTTGTCTTAATGTATCATCAAGGATGGCCCGCACTATCCACTGATCGGGAACAATACAAGTTAAAGAACCCCTTGACGCAGACTCCTCCCAGGTTATGTTGAGCTCAGTGGTAGTTATTAAACGGAGGTGCGACAATGAAGAGACCAAAAGAGGCTTTGGACTTCAAGGCCATAGAGAAAAATGCCCGGGAGGAGGAGTTGGTGAGGCCCAGGGTGGAGATCTGGCCTGATCCTGCCTATGACGAGTGGGCAGAGTGGGTTAGAAGCCACGAGATGAAGAAGCGTGGGAATCCGGTGGACCTGTGTGAGCTTGTACCCGGGATGAAAGCCAGTCCTTTGTGTGCCCTTGGGGTGCATTGAATCCAAAGGCCCGCATTATCCAGGAACACTTGGGAATGCGGGCCAGCTTTGCATAGGTGATGGGATGCTCTGGTCTAGAAGACACCCTTGTTTGCCGGCCCTATGAATGGGGGGATTAATGGGAAAACCGGAAACATTACCCAGGGTGTTGAGGCGGAGCCTTAAGGTTGACCGGTTTGGGGAGGGGGGAGTAGTGAGAGAGAAATTGGTCAAGGCAGTGATGGCTTATTTGAGGACTAGGCACTGATAAGCAAACCCGCACTAGCCCGGATCATTCTCCAAGACCCGCGACTTTGGGGGCTAGGCCTCCGGGCCCCCCTTAATTGGACATATTCCCACTCAAAGCAAGATCCAATCTGAAACTGAAAATCAGAACGGTTTTGAGCATAGGCCAGTTTATCCAAACATGTCGATAAGATAGCCCGCATTATCCAATGATAGTCAATAGTGCTGGCCAGACGAGTTTTTTTGGGGAATCCATGCTAAAATTTTTGCATTCTGAGTTCCGGGAGTAAGACTTGCATTGGTTCCATGCGCTTTATGAGGGAAGGGAGAAATTTGATTCCCTGGAAGAGGAGTTGGCCTACAGGGAAGCACAGTCGGCCCTTAGCCGAAGCGAGGCGGTTCAGATTAAAGAGCTCTTGGGTCTGCAAGCTGGTCAGCGCGTACTGGAAGTTTTCTGCGGGAATGGAAGGCACTCGGTTATCTTGGCTAGGCTGGGAGTTAGGGTAGTGGGGCTGGATCTGGCAAAATCCAGGGTGGCTTTTGCCGGCCGCTGGGCCAAGGACCAAGACGTGCCCGCATTTTTTCTGGTGGGAGACGCGGCAAATCTGCCTGTGAGAGCCAAACTGCAGGCAGTGCTCATCCTGGGAGGTTCTTTCAGCCATATGGCCGACTGGGAAACCGATCTGGGGTTTCTTAGGCAGCTCAAGGGGCTTCTCTCCCCCGGGGGAAAGCTTCTCATAGACAACCCCAACCCGGTTAGGTTTTGGTCTCTGCAAAATCCCCAGGGCCAGCTCCCAAAACCTGAGGAGCTTCCCTGGTTCGATCTGCCCCTTAACTCCTCGCAGGGGCCGGGCAGAGTCAGATATTGGGGGGCCCGATCCATTTCAATAATGCTCGCTCAAGCTGGATTTGTTGAAGTAGAGGTGTTTGGAGACAGGCAGGGAAGCCCATACACGAGCCAAAGCCCACGGCTTGTTTCCATAGGCCGGGCACTGGGCCTGGGATACACCTCAGGCAGGCCTCAAAAAACCAGTAGTTGAAAAATATTTGGAGGATCCATGGAACAGAGGAAAAACCCCTATATAGAGAACTTCTGCAGAGTCCTTATCACCAAGAGGGAGACGAAGTTGGATGGAGAGGCTCTGGAACGCATGGTGGAGTCACTTTATAACTTCTTTGAAAACAGGCTGGGGCGGAACCTGATTGCGGCTCTCCCCGAGGAGAGAAAAGAGGAGTTTGTAGCCCTCTACGAAAAGGGCACCCGGGACCTGGACGAGGAGACGGTGAATCGCCTTTTTGCAGAGCAGGAAATAGATCAGGCAGCAGTCATTAAGCAGACCATGCAGGAAGTGGCTGAGCTTTACTTCCGCAACCGGCCGGGAGAAGGGGTTCCACCCTGGGTCAAATCATGAGCCTTGTTGCGCAAGCAAAGGTCTGGGCTCCGGCTATCCCCGGAGCTTGAGGCTCATCTCCCCCAGTAGAGCGAAGATAAGCCATTTCATAGCCATTAACATTAGCACAACGTCATCCCTGCGGGCCTGTTCCACCTCCTCCTCAGGAATATGGAACCGCTCCAGGAATCTGGTTGTAAAAACGAATTTACGAAACCTGTCTAGGTCGTAGCTGGCCATATGGAACATGCCCAGGCTCTGAGGGTTGAGGTTTTTGAGCCTTGGGCTTCGGCTGGTTACTATCTCCATCCAGGGACGATTCATCTCATTATAGGTATGCGCCCCTTGGTCTTCCAACCACTCCTTAAGGGTCCATTGCCTGCTCTGTTCAAACCCCTTGCAGTGATCTTCCCTTACCAAGAAATAAAACTCTCGGTCCGCCCCCTTGGAGTCTGCCTTAGAGGCACCCCTGCCCAATGGATAAAGCCTGCAGGCCCCGGGTCGGTCCGGATAGATGCCACAGCCTTCCTCTCGCACAAAGGGACAGGGCCTTCTTCCGCTCTCCTCCATCTTGAGTCTGAGCATGGGCAAGGGAGAGCCCCCCTCCCGGACAGGCACGGTGTACTTGGCCAGGAACTCTCCTGAGTCCATACCCAAGCTGTTCTTCATGCGCAATATGTCGTAGGGGGTCAAAACCAGCCTCAGGTCTGCACAGCATTCATTGAAACATGGAACTTGGGGATGGCATGCAAATCGGAAACGGCCTTCTGCCAGGATACTGAACCCTCCGCACTCCCCACAGGGCCGATCCCCGGTGGGATCAGATTGCGCTCCCATTTCCTCCCCCCGGATTGTCTGCTGCTTCAGGTTTGACGAGCTCCTCCCTGATCTTCATACTCTCACCTGCCACCAACCCGAAGCGCAACCACCTCTGTCCCAACTCCAGAAGAGCCAGGTCATCCGAGGGCAGGATCTCCACCAGGTCCCGCTCCACGTGAAAAATCTGCAGGAATCTGGATTCCAGCACGAACCTCCTGAACCTGTCAGGGTCGTACATGGCCATCCGGCACATCTCCTGGATCTTCTGGTTCCTTATGCCTTCCCTAAGAAGAGCCGGACTAGGCCCCAAACGGCTCAGCCTGGCCTCCACCTCTTCATATGCTGCAATCTCTTGGCTTTCCAGGTACTGTGCCACTGTTGTCTCGGAGGGCTGCTGGAGCCCTAGGCAAAGCTCCGGGGGTGCCACCAAACGATAAAACCCCTCCTGCTCTGCCCGATCCAGAGGGAACATTCTGCAGGACCAGGGCCTGTCCTCATAAACCGTACAACCTTGAGGGCCCAAGAGAGGGCACGCCTTTGCCTTCTCCTCTTGCATTTTGAGCAGTATCAAAGGAAAGCCTGTTGCCTCGGGAACCACGGTAATGGTGTATTGATCCAGAAACTCCCCGGAGCTGATCCCCAGTCTTTTCCTCAGTCTGACTATATCGTAAGGCCCCAGGAAGATGTTCACGTCCCTGCAGCACTTGGTAAAACACTTTAGCCCTGGCTTGCAAACGAATCTTAAGGGGCTTTCTTCCTGGAGCAACTGGCTTTCATCACCCCTGTAATTTGGTTTGTTCAATGTTTCCTCGATTCCGCCACTTGGAGGGCCTTTTTCAGTCTTGGAGAGCTTGCTATGAGCCTCTTACAGCAAGAAAGGTTTTTCTCACAGGAACAAACTCAATCCTCCCCCCTGTAATTGGCCAGGGTCTCCATTATGAGGAGCTTTTCCTCCCGGCTCTTTCCGTATTTTCTCGCAATTCTCTCCACAAGCGTGTTGTGACCGATCTCCACCCCTTCCGGTCTGCGAAGTGCATCCAGCTCTCTCTCATAGCAATAGACGGCTTTGACAAGCCTAACTAGGAGGCTTTCTGTGACCACGTCAGATCAGTCCTCCACGCCCATATCAATGTCCTCCCGCCGGGGCAGGCACCGATATGTCAACACCCTTGCTTAGCTGCCTTCCAATGTATTTGGCATAGACCATAGCTGTGGTCCTGTAAAGCATATGAGCAAACTTGGAAAACGGAAGGTAAGCAAAGAGAAACCAAACGCAAACCAAGTGCACAAAATACATGGGGTATGCTACATAGGGGACATTGGCCAAACGAAGCAGCTCTGTCAGCAATCCGCTCAGCCCTGTTGCCAGCACAACCCAGAGGAAAAGCCATTCAAAGTAGGTGGCCTTACCTGCAGCCTCCCCCTGAACCAACCTATTGCGAATGGCAATGATGGATCCCACTATCAGAATCACTGCCCCCAGGTTCCCTATCCACTTGATGGGGTTCGTTAGGGCATAGGGGGTTTGCTTCCCAAAAACGTAGACTCCGGCTGCCACACAAGTGGTTGTTATGGCCAACAGAATGAATCCCCACAATATGTTGAAATGGGCCGTGTACCTGGAGCGGTTGGTCTCACAAAGCTTGAAGAACTGGTGTTTGAGAATGTCCACAATGGTGCCCCCCACGTAAACTGTCACCCATTCCAAGGGGGAATAGCTGTACTCCTTCCTGATCTGGGGCCCCTGCTTGACCAGTTCTCTCCACATGTTTCTTACCCCTAGGGCCGAGCAAATCAGGGTCCAGATGGCTGTAAGAGGAAAGATGACGTCCACAACCGGCCATTGGGGGATGAATTTCCTGTAAATGATCTCCCCTTGCGGAATTCCAAGGGTGCCGCTGGCGGCCATAAAAACCAATAGGATTACCACGGGTATGCCGAACACCAGTGGTAAGTACTTGGGTTCATGAACCATTCGAGCCACTGAGGAGGGCACTCCGTAACGCAACACGCTCATGCGCTGAAGCGCCCCCAACACGTCTCCAGGCCGTGCCCCCCTTGGGCAGTACTTGGTACAGTCGTGGCATTGATGACACAACCAAACGTCCGGATCCCCCAGAAGCCTCTCTTTTAGACCCCACTGGCTCCAAAGCATCTCTTTCCTGGGGAAAGGCCTCTCATCCGGGGAGACGTTGCACACCACTGAGCAGGTGGCGCACTGGAAACACTTCTTAAGATCCTCCCCGCCATTGGCCTTCATCTCCCTGATGAAAGAAAGATCCGGTTCCAAAAGCCTTACCTGTGACATCTGAGCCACCTCCTATAGCCCGGGCAGTCAGATCCAAAGCCCGGATTATTCTCTAATGCTGGCCGCTTCAGGTCTTGCTTTCCCAAGCCTCCGGTACAATTGATTCCAACTCTGGTCAAGCCTCAAGAGCCGATTAAGCAAGACCCCCTCAGAAGCCCAAGGGGGAAACCCCGCTGATCCCACCTGGCCCACTCCATTCTCTTCCACCTCAGAATCCTTTATAGGGATTGGGGCCCACCTCCTGAATGGTCTCCAGGAATTCCTCCATAATGGCGGGGATTCGATGGTAGTCTGAGATCTCTATCTGTTCAACCCGTATGCGGGAGGACTCCAGAGCCAGCCTGTCAAGGGTCTCCGAGACTTTGGCCAGGCGGTAATTGGCAAGCTCACTTCCCTTGGCCATATGACATTGATAGTCCTCTCCATGCTTGCAACCCAGGAGCAACACCCCATCTATGCCTTTGGACAGGGCATCGGCGATCCATATGAGGTTTAAGGAGCCCAGGCACCTCAGAGGGATGATACGCACAAAAGAGTTGTAACTGCCTCCCCTGATTCCAACCATGTCCAAGGCCGGGTATGCATCGTTCTCGCATGCCAGCACCAAGATCCTGGGCTTCTCCTCTGTCTCGTCCGGGACCTCTATGGCCTTTATCATGGCCCCGATCATCCCCACGGAGTAATCCTTGAAGGAGATAATGCGCTCGGGGCAAGACCCCATACAAACAGAGCAACGCCTGCATCTGGTGGGATTGGGGAGGGGATTGCCTTTCTCATCCTCGTTGTACATCCCGAAAGGGCACTCCTCGGTACAACGCTTGCATTGGGTGCACCGCTGCATGAAGAGTTCTGGATAGCTCATGTCCCCTGCCCTAGGGTGCACGGCCTTGCCTTGAGCCGTCAGCTCCACACACTGGATGGCCTTGAGCACCGCACCTCTGGCATCTTCCTGGCTGAAGGCAATGTCCATGGGGGCACGCACCGGTCCAGCTGCGTATATGCCAGTCCTGCGGGTCTCGTAAGGGAAGCATATGAAATGGGAGTCAGGAAACCCGTACTTCAATTCCGGGAGTTCCGGCCCCTGCCTATAGGCCAGGTTCAGGGTATTGGAGCGTATGATTCTGGTGGGTATGAGCAGCTGGGAAGCGATGTCCTGCTTCTTGTCTGGAGCCTCTTCCTTGGTCTCTTCTCTGGATTCCTCCCCCAAGGCAGTGCGCGGCACCATGCCGGTTGCCAAAACCAGGAGGTCCACTTTCACCTGGATCTTCTCCCCCATGAGCTGGTCTTCCGCTTCCACCAGCAAGGAGCCGTCCCCCTTTGCCTCTACTGCCACTACCTGGCCTTTTGTCAAAAATACCCCTTCCTCCTCCTGCACCCTTCTGTAGAAGTTTTCATACTGGCCAGGGGTCCGGAGGTCTTTGTAGAACACGAAAACCTTGGACTCGGAATTCCCCTCCCTGATGTACATGGCCTGCTTAAGGGCCGTCATGCAGCAAACCGTGGAACAGTAAGGCAGGTGCTCGGGGTCCCGAGAGCCAGCACAAAGCACAAAGGCAACACTCTCTGCTTTTTTGCCGTCAGAGGGCCTTACCAGATTCCCGGTCCTGGCCAGATCCTCCATTTCCACAGTGGTGATCACATTGGGGCTTTTGCCGTAGCCCAGGTGACCCAATCTGTTAGGATCGTAAGGCTCAAACCCAGTGGCCAAGACTATGGAGCCCACTTTTTCCTGGATTGTGTCTTCCCCTTTGCGGATAAAGGCCTCAAACATGCCAGGGGCTCCCTCTATGCGCTCTATTGTGGAAGAGCAATAAATACTCACACCTGACTCCCTCTTTAGGGACTCGGCCAAAGTCTCCCAAACAGGCTCTTCCAACTCCCTGTAAGGCGTCCTCTCAGGATATTGTCTGAAGAGTCTGGAGGCAAATCCCCCCAAGCTGGCCTCCCTCTCCACCAGAACTGTCTGATATCCGGCCTTGGCCGCCTCCAAAGCGGCCGTCATCCCTGTGACCCCCCCCCCTACCACCAAGATCCTCTTGTTGATTTCCTCGGTGTAAGGGACCAAGATATCCATGTTTTGAAGCCTGGCAGCTCCCATACGAAGCTGATCCTCGGCCATCATCTGCACGTCCTCGTCTGGTTTCTGGCTCTCAGCCCCCTGCTGCCTGTGGCTCCAGACCACCTGCTCCCTTAGATTGACTCTTTCCACCAGTACTTCCCTGGGGTCAAAAGAGAAAACCTCGGTTTTGGCCCTCGGGGAGCAGGCTGCTATCAGCAAAGCATTGATCCCCTCTTGGGCCATGTCCTGCTTGATCAAGGCAAGGGCTTCAGGCCCGCACAACATCTCTGAACTTCTACACAAGGCGGCCTTGCAATCCCCCTTGGCTACCTTTTCCAGCTGCTCTACATCCAGTCCTTGGCCTATGCCGCAACCTGTGCACAAATAGGCGCCTATCTTACGATCCATTGACTCACCTCCTCACCGCAGACTGGATGGCCTTCAGGGCGGCACTAGTGGCGTCCTGCACCGTGGCCGAGACCTCCATGGGTTTTCTGGCGCATCCAGCCCCGTAAACCCCGGCTCCATCCAGCACGAATCCGTCTTCGTCACAGCTCAGCTGCATCCCAGACGGCCTCTCCTGTGCCGTGCTGGGCATCATTCCCGTAGCAAGCACTACCAGATCCGCCATGGTGCGGGAGATCTTTCCAGAGGCAGTTATCTCGGCCTCCACTATGGGGTTGTGCTTGACGGGATCCTCGGTGATACGCGCCACCTTGCCCTTTATAAGATGCACGTTGGGATCCCCCTGCACTGCGGTGAGCAGATCTTCGTTTCTGCCCAGAGCCCTGAGATCTATGTAAAACACGTACACCTGGGAGTCTGGATACTGTTTGCGCACATATTGCACTTGTTTGAGAGTGGCCGAGCAACACACCCTTGAGCAAAACCGAAGGTGATTCTCATCCCGCTGACCTGCGCATTGGCAAAAGACCACAGTGTGAGGTGGTTTCCCGTCCGAGGGGCGCAAAACCTTTCCCTGTGTGGGGCCGTTGGCAGCATGGAGCCTCTCCATCATGACATTGGTGATCACATTGGGGGCTTTCCCAAAAGCCAAGTTCTCCATGCGGCTCGCATCGTATGGATCCCAGCCCGTGGCCACAACAATGGAAGCAACTTTCAGTTCTATGGTTACAGGACCCATCTCCAGGTCAATAGCCCCGTAAGGACATGCATCCCTGCATCTGGCGGCTTCCTCGGTGCCTATTATTTCCGGGGCCAGCACGTATCTCATGGGGAAGGCCATTTCGTGGGGGAGGTAGGCTGCCTTGATCTTTTTCATACCGTAGTTGAAAGGATCCGGGATCTCTGTCTGGCAGACCTCGGCGCATTTCCCGCAGGCCGTGCACTTCTCATTCACGTACCTGGGATTCACACGCACTTTCACCTGGAAATCACCTTCCACGCCCTTGAGATCAACCACCTCGGCCATGGTGAAATATTGAATCAGGGGGTTTGCCTTTATCCGCCTGAAGTTGATCTCCATTCCGCAGGTGGGAGGGCAGAACTTGGGGAAGTACTGATCGAACCTCACGACCCTCCCTCCCAGGTAAGGCTCCCTCTCCACCAGGAACACCGGGAAGCCCACCTCTGCAGCCTCTATGGCTGCGGTGATCCCGGCTATCCCTCCCCCTATAACCATCACTCCTTTGCGTGTCTGCTCTCCCATTCTGAACCTCCATTGGGGCATCGATGCCCGGCCTGCCATGCCGCTTCCCCGAAAGAGCCCCCACGGCCCCCAATACCGGGCCCCTCCTTCGGGCGAGCGGCAGGTTTCTATTGGCCCTCATCAAAAGAGGGCTCCAGGCACTCCTCGCAGAGCACCTGGAGCCCCGAAGTACCACCGAGTTAACCCGGTGTCAAGGGCCCACTTGGGCTGATCCCTATCACTTCCCAGCGCTGATGAACTTCAACACCGGTCTTTTCATCATCTCCCACTTGTCGGTCTTGGGATCCCACTTGCAGTTTACAAAGACCTCCCAGTTCTTGTCCATATTGGGGAAGTCTGCCCTGAAGTAGTATCCCGGCCACCTGGTCTCCTCCCTGAACAGGATGGATCTCATGTGGGCCTCGGCCTGCCACATCCTCTGCACGTTCTCCCAGCAGCGCATGAGCTCGTGGAGATCTGCAGCCGCCAGCTTCTCGGAGTCCTCTTTCAGGAACTGCAGGAGCTCCAGGCCTCTTTCCAGCATCTTGCCGCTGGTGGTGAAATCAGCAGAGTAGCCGCCCGAGTACTCGTCCATGATCTTCTGGAGCCTGAACATGAACATCTTGGGCTTGATGTAGTTGGGGTTGATGTCAGGATTGTCCGAGAGGTCCTTGTGCTGCTCGTAGAGCGCCAGGGGTCTCAGGATCCGCTCCTTGAGGGCCTCCACCTGCTTGGGATCCACCTTGGGCTGCTCTGGGTTGTCCACGATGAAAGCCATGGCGCCCTTGGCAGCGATGCGGCCCTCGCAGTGGGAGCCATCCGAGAACTTGTGGCTGGATGCCCCGGAGGCATCCCCTGCGCAGAAGAGCCCCTTCACTGTGGACATACGGTTGTAGCCCCAGAAGTACTCAGGTGGGGCCACGTCCTGGGGACCGCTCACCCAAGCACCCGAGGCCCCGGAGTGGGAGCCGATGAAATATGGCTCGCAGGCAAAGATCTCGGAGCCTTTCTCCTCGGGCTGGATGTTCTGGGCAGCCCACAGGATGGCCTGGGAAATGGTCATGTCCAGGAAGTCCTCCCAAGCCTCGGCCTCCAGCTCCTTGAGCTTCTTCTTGGCGGCCTTCTCGTCCCCAGAGGACTGGGCGATCTTCTGAATAGCTTCCTCTGTTCTCATGTAGATGGGGCCCTTGCCCTCTTTCATATCCAGCATGCCCAGCCAGTTGCGCAAGTTGGCCGGAATGGGCTTCACCAGGCCATAAGGAGCCCACTTCTCAAGCTCGTCCTTTCTCTCCACCATGTAGTCCCCGCCAAAGGCATTGGTGGCTCTGGACTTGAAAAGCAGGAACCAAGCGCCTACAGGCCCGTAAGCATCCTTGAACCTGACAGGGATAAATCTGACTTCCTGGCAGGTCATCTCAGCTCCGGCCCTCAGGGTGAAGTAAGCGCTGGAGCCGCTGTTAAAGGGAGGATACCAGGAGCGGCCCAGGCCCTCGCCCACCGAACGGGGACGGAACACATGCACCGCGCCACCCATGGCAGCCAGGACTGCCTTTGCCTTGAACACGTAGAACTTGTTCTCGCGAACGCTGAAGCCAACGGCCCCTGCAATGCGATCCCCGTCCATGAGGGGCTCCACGATGAAGACCCTCTCGTAGATCTCCCCGCCTGCCTCTTTCATGGCGTTCTTGGCAGCTTCGGCCACCACGACCTTGTAGGACTCGCCGTTGATCATGAGCTGCCAGCGCCCCTCGTGCACGTACTTGCCGTTTTCGTCTTTCCAAATGGGAAGTCCCCACTTCTCAAACAGGTGCACGGTGGAGTCCACGTGCCGGGCGATGTCGTAGACCAGGTCCTCACGGGTGATGCCCATAAGGTCGTTGCGCACGTAGTCCACATACTGCTCAGGGGTGTTGTCCCCCTCACCCACGCCCACGTACTGGTTGAGGGCTGAAAGACCCATGGCCACGGCCCCGCTTCTGTCCATGGCCGCCTTGTCCACCAGGGTCACCTTCAAGCCCTTCTTCTTGGCCCAATAAGACGCCTCCACGGCCGCGCCGCAGGCTGCCATGCCTCCGCCGCAGATCAAGAGATCGGTTGTCACCTCGACAGTTTCAAAATTCTGCATGGAATTCACCTCCTTGGGTGTCCTGGGAAGTTCAATGCTACTTCTTCAGCGTCGGTACCTCTTTGAGCCACAAAGAGGCGGGCTCAGTAAACAGCACCGGGCTCTTGAGGTCGTCCGAGCCGGTCTCCCATCCGCCGTCAGGCTTTGCCGATCCCTCGGGGGTTGTCCGGATGGGGAACTTGAAGCGCTTGATCTGCCCGTTGCGGAATTTCACGGTCCACATGATGGAGTCAGAGCTCCTCAAGGGGACCACGGAGGCTCCCATGGGCACGAAATCCGCATATCCGCGGACGTCAATGGCCTGCTGGGGGCAGATTTTCACGCAGTTGTAGCACTCCCAGCACATCTCTGGGGCCCTGTTGTAGGCCTTCATGGTGTCCTTGTTGAGGACCATGAGATCGTTGGGGCAGATGTACTGGCAGGCCGTCTTGTCCTGTCCCTTACACCCGTCGCATTTCTCCAGAATCACATAGCTTGGCATCAGTTCTCCTCCTCACTGAGAAGTCTTTTGGGTGAACTGTTCAAAACTCCGCTCCCACCCTACTTACAGGCTCCTACCCGCTTTCACCTCCTTTCCCGTCTCGAAGCCCAATGGGCCTCGGCAAGACTCACTTCTTTAAGAATTCCCCGATCACATCCACCTTTTTTCTGGCCACAATTAGATCAAAGATCTGGTCTTTCACGGCTTTGGGAAGCAGCTCGATGCTTTTGGTTGTGGCGCTGTCGAACTTGGCCATGGGGTAACGTTTCAGAAGCTCATCACGCTGCTCGGCCGTGGTGGGGACCCTCAGGACCTTGAGTCCTGCCAGCATCTCCTGGCAAAGATCCGCAAGGCCTGCGGCCTGAAGCTTGGCGTAACGTTCCTCGTTGATCCAGACATTGATGGGAAAGGTCTCGGCCATTTCGTGTCTCCTCCTCTCGGACGCGCTCTAGAGCTTGGGGAACGTGAAAACCGGATTACGGTTCTCCAGATACTTCTGGGTCACAAAGGCATCTCCCTGGCCGTACTTCTCGGCGCACTCCAGAATCAGGTCAAAGACCTCGGGCCTGAAGATGAGCCTTGGGGGCTTCACCCCGTCCTGGATGATGCTCCTGATGAGAGTCCCGCTGAAGTTCTGGACCTTGTCGGTGTGGGCGCAAAGCCCCTTGTACGTGACCTCTGCACACAGTGGGCAGTACCACCACTCCAAAACTCTAACAGGCTTTATGTTGAGATCCTTCTCGGAGAACTTGTCGAAGATCCTGTGGGCGTCGTAGGGGTCATAATAGGTGCCCACACCAGCATGGTCCCTGCCGAACATGTGGTGGGTGATCCCCAAGTTGGCCCTGAGAGCAGCGTGGAAGACCGCTTCCCTAGGCCCGGCGTAGCGCATGTCCCAGAGGGAGATGGATGTGAGATGCACGTCCTCTCTGAAGTATCCGGCCTTCCTAAGCACGTCATGGCAAAGCACTATTGCCTCGTCAATATAGTCCCCAGGCCTCTTTTCACCTATGATGGCGTTTACAATCACGCCCACCACCATTTTTTCCACAGGCAGTTCCCCATAGGCCGAAAGCCAAGAGCCCTTCATGAGCCACTCGTGGCCGGTGTGGGGAACGTTTCTTGTCTGGTGGGCTACGGTGCGGATCCAGCCTTTCTCCTTTATCCTTTTTCTCATCTCCAAGGGAGTCAGGAAAAAGGGAGTAAAAGGCTCGTTGATCACGGGCTTGCTCACCATGGTGATCTTCCCGCCCAGGAACTTGTCCTTGTACTGGTAAGTGCGCTTTACCCCGGGGTGTTTCTCCTCTGTAGTGCCGTACACGTCCTTGGCCATCTCCTGCTTGTTGTAATCGTAAATCTCCTCTATATCGAAGATGGCCGTGGGAGCCCCTTGATAGGTCAGAAGCACACTGTCTCCCGCCTTGATCCCGTAGTCTGCTATTTCCTTGTCAGAAAGGTCAAAAACTATGGGGATGCTCCAGACGGTCCCGTCAGTAAGTCTCATCTTCTTGCAGACGCTTTCTACGTCTGCCTTCTTCATGAACCCTTCCAAAGGAGAGAAGAAACCATAGGCGATGTCGATTACCTCAACGGCTATCTGTTCTCGCACAGGAATTTCTTTCAATCCTTTGATCTTCTCTTTGGCCTTACCCGGATCCAGGATGCGCTCCACAATGGGCTTCCCGCCGTGACCGATCTCACTCATATCCACCTCTCCTTTCCCTCGTCTCTGGATTTTGGGAAAACTTCTTTGCCACGGGGCTTCCAAAAAATGGATCACAGGGCAAAGCGGCTCCCTTTCCTCTGACCCGGGCTGCCGTTTACCTGTCCGGATCAGCCGCCCTTTGCCCCGACTCCACTCTCAAAAAGAAAATCAGGAGAGACCGAACCCATCCTCCGCAAAGCCCTCAAGAAGCCCTGCTCTGCCTTGGGCCAGGCCCTTAGCCCGGCCCCCACTTTCAGCACGAATCTCAGCTCAAGCAGCTTAGTCTAATCCCAGCCTCACCAAGTCAGCTCTACTGCCGCCTCCTCCTGTTTCTTCCGCCCCAACCCCTGCATCCGCCCCAGATACTTCTGCAGCCTTCTATAGCACAGCCTCCGGTTCAGAAAACCACCTCCACTCCAACAGGTCCGGCCCCTCCCAGAAAAGCCTTAGTTTGCGCTAAATACTTGCAAGTCTCGTACCCATGGTGGGCCACGTGTTCAACTATCTGCAATCATTAGAATTGACCCCCCAGGGCCTCCCCAAGCCCCCCTCATAAAAGTGTAGTGATATCCTACACCCCCCCTTAAACTTTTAAAAATATAAGCCCTTGGCTTTCCTGTAGAGCTCTTCAACATATGTTGTTTTTTCCAACACTACCTTCCCCGAAATTCGGCCTTTCCGCCAGAGAGATACCGGCTTAGCAAAGCCCTGTCTTCCTTTGAAACCTCCACAAAACGAAGGCCTACTACAAAACGAGACTCTCCAGGCGTTATCCTCTCATACCAAACCGTTTCCCCTACGGCCTTAATCGTTCCCACCTCCGGCACCTGCACCTGGAGGAAAATTCTATTGCGCTCGGCTGGGTGGCGGTCGTAAGAGATGTGAAGTCCATCGGCCACTATCTGATTGGTCTCCATGGATATGCCGTGCAGGGCAAGGTCCCTCACTTTCCCTTCCAAGGGCTCTGAAACCTTCATATCCGGTCCCTGCCTCACGATCCTGAATCGCACCCGAGCCTTCAGGGCTGAGCGGGCCTCTCGGCGCCTTTCCTGCCTTCCCACCTCTTCCTCCCTCCCCATTGATCACAAGTAGGCATCAATAGCAAATACTCCTCAAGCTTGCAAGCACAAGCTCAAAGTGAATCCGGATTCTTGGCCGATTCGGGTCGCTTTTCTCGGGAAGCGGCCTTTCCCTCAAGTCCTGTCTTCAAACCTTTACATGCTCCAAGTCGAATCCGGGCTAAAGAAAGTCATACCCTTTTCGAGTCCGAATCAATTTCTGCCACAATATGGACAAAATAATTCGCAATATTAACCAGTTGTGAAAGCCAAGTATTGAGCTGTTGACAGCTCCCAGGGGTTCATGATAGGGTGCGCACGTTACTGAATGATGATTCAGTCATTCAAATCCCGGACTAGTTCCCCTGCAAGAACGGCTCTGAACCGAGGGGCAAGAGGGCTCCACACAGAACTCAAAAGGAGACAAGGAGGGAAGCGGCATGGCGAACCTACTGGTGGATGAGCAGGATGCGGCTTTTGTGCTCTTCGAGCAATTGAAGGTGGAAGAGCTTTGCAAGTATCCGCTCTACGCGGATTTCTCCAAAGACATTTTTGAGATGACGCTCCGAGAGGCCCAAAAGCTGGCCGTGAACGACATCATGCCTACCAATGTGCTGGGGGACAGGGAAGGAGCCAAGAGGGACGGGGACTTGGTCACTGTACCTGAGGCATTTCACAAGGCCTGGAAACTTTACACCGAAGGCGGCTGGATAGCCATGAGCGAGTCTCCTGATGTGGGGGGCCAAGGCATGCCTTCGGTCTTGGGCATTGCTTGCAACGAGTACTTCGTGGCTGCCAATCCGGCATTCACCACATTCCCCGGTCTGACCCACGGGGCCGCCAGACTCATAGAGAATTACGGCACTCCGGAACAAAAAGAAAAATACATGCTTAAGATGTTTTCCGGGGAATGGGCCGGCACCATGTGTTTGACCGAGCCGCAAGCCGGAAGCGACGTAGGGGCTCTCAAGACGAGTGCCAAGAGGAACCCGGACGGGACTTTTTCCATCACAGGCACCAAGATCTTCATCACGGACGGGAATCACAACCTCACTGAAAACATTATCCATCCGGTCTTGGCCAGAATAGAGGGGGCTCCTGCGGGCACCAAGGGCATCTCTTTGTTCATTGTGCCCAAGATAAGGGTAAACCCTGACGGCTCCTTGGGGGAACCCAATGACATTCACGTGGGGGGAATTGAGCACAAGATGGGCCTTCACGGCTCGCCCACTTGCGTGCTCAACTTCGGTGACGAGGGTCGCTGCATAGGGGAATTATTGGGTGAAGAAAACGAGGGCATGCGCATAATGTTCCAGATGATGAACGAGGCCCGCATAGGAGTCGGCCTCCAGGGTTTGGCTATTGCTTCCACAGCTTATCTGCATGCCCTCAAGTATGCCAGGGAAAGAATTCAGGGCTCGGACATAAGGGAGTTCAGAAATCCGGAAGCGCCCCGAGTACCTATAATCAGGCACCCCGATGTAAGACGAATGCTCATGTACATGAAAAGCATAACCGAAGGGGTACGGGGCATGATTTACTTTGTGGCCTATTGCACTGATCGGGCCCGCACGGCCGAAAGCGATGCTGAGCGAAGCCGCTGGATGGGTTTCGTGGATTTGCTAACCCCGGTTGTCAAGGCCTACAGCACCGACATGGGTTTTAGGGTGGTAGAGACGGCGCTTCAGGTGCATGGAGGCTACGGGTACATCCGGGAATATCCTGTGGAGCAGTTTTTGAGGGATATAAAAATCTCCTCCATATATGAGGGTACCAATGGCATTCAGGCCCTGGACCTTGTGGCTCGCAAACTAGGGATGGGCAAAGGCATGGTATTTATGAGCTTCCTGGGTGAGGTGAGCCAGTTTGTAGAGTCCTCCAAAGACCATCCAATCCTTGGCACAGAGATCTCACTGCTGGATAAGGCCAAAAACGCTGTGGCCGAGGTGGCCATGTTCTTTGCCACCAAAGCCAGGGAGGACCTGACCGTGCCGGTGCTTTATGCCTGCCCCTTCCTGGAACTCTTCGGAGACTTGGTAATAGGCTGGCAACTGCTTTGGCAAGCCAAAATCGCCAATGAAAAACTCCAGGCTTTGGCTGCGGAGAAGGGGGTGTCTCAGGAAGCCATGGCCGCCTTTTCAGAGGAGAACCGTGAGGCTTCCTATTATGTGGGAAAGATATCCTCAGCCCGGTACTTTGCCAACACTTTTCTTGCCTTGAGTCAGGCCAAGGCCCAGGTGATAAAGTCTTCGGACAGATCTCCCTTGGAGATCCCAGAGACTGCTTTTTCAGCGGCCTAACCTGAATTGTTCAGGATCGGTGGTTAATACAGGCTGAGATTACGGCACCCAGGGATCAAATGACTCAAGCTCCAGGAAACCCTGATTTACCATTCGAGAGCCGGTCTTCTCTTGAAACCGGATAGGGCCAGGCATATTGGGGGCTGCAGCTGCAGCCCCCAACCAGTCCGGCCTGGGCTCATAATCAGGAATGAACCTCAAAACCTTGCACATGCTCAAACCCCTGGGGCCCCTTCCAGGAAGGCCCCAGGGCCACTGAACCCCAAATGGGAGGACCAGCCCATGAAAGCAAGAGACGTGGTAATGGTGGACTCCTGCAGAACAGCCTTTGGAAAAGCAGGTGAAAAGGGAATTTTTTGGCAGACCCGCGCAGACGACATGGTGGTCAAGGTAATAAGGGAGCTGCTTAGGAGGAATCCCCAGGTACAGCCTGATATGGTGGAGGAGAATGTGTGGGGCGCCACAACTCAGGAGAAGGACCAGGGGCTGACCATAGGACGCGTTACTGCGATACTGGCCGGCCTCCCTGCCAGCACCTCGGGATGCGCTGTTGACCGCATGTGCGCCGGAGGTATGACAGCGGTGACCACCGCCGCTGCAGAGATCGCTCTAGGAGCCTGCGACATAGCCATTGCAGGAGGGGTGGAGCACATGGGGCACCACCCCATGGGAGCCACGGCAGATCCCAATCCGCGCTTTTTGGCGGAGAAGCTGGTGGATCCCTCGGCACTGGTTATGGGATCCACGGCAGAAAACCTTTTTGATATGTTCCCTGAAATAACCAAGGAACAGGCGGACAAGTACGCTCTGTGGAGCCAGCGCAAAGCTGCCAAAGCAATCCAAGAAGGCAAGATCAACCGCACCATAGTTCCCATGACCGTGTACACAAAAGAGGGCTGGGCAGTGGCGGACAGGGACCAGCAGCCCAGGCCCGATACCACGCTGGAGGGGCTTCGGGACCTGAAGACTCCTTTTAGAATCCAGGGGAAGGTGACTGCCGGGAATTCGTCAGGGCTCAACGACGGGGCTGCAGGCTGCCTTCTCATGAGCTTGGACAAGGCCCTAGAGCTGGGCTTGAAGCCCAAAATGCGACTGGTTTCCTTTGCGTATGCAGGTGTAAGGCCGGAGGTCATGGGCCTGGGACCCATTCCCGCTACGCACAAGGCTTTGAAGACCGCGGGGCTTTCCATGAAGGATATAGGGCTTATAGAGCTCAACGAAGCCTTTGCGGTTCAGTGCATAGTTTTCATGAAAGAATTCGGTCTGGAGGAGGAGGATCCAAGGCTGAACCCGTGGGGTGGAGCCATTGCCTTCGGGCATCCTTTGGCTGCCTCCGGGCCCAGGCTCATGGCGCACCTGATGCACCTTTTTGGGGAAAGGCCACAAGTTCGTTACGGGATGACTACTATGTGTGTGGGGCTGGGGCAGGGCGGAACTGTGATATGGGAAAACCTCCAGGCTTAGTCCAGGCCCAGGAAAGCAAGACCCAAGCCGAGTTTCCATAGAAAGGAGCAAGTCTTATGGCCGAGCTGGTAACCAATTTCTATCCGAGCTTTTACGATTCCCCTTGCGGCAGAATAGCTATTCTAACAATGGACAACGGGGAGGATTACCGCAAGCCCAACACCCTTGGGGCAGGGGCTCTGGAAAGCCTTAACCGGGCTTTGGACAAGATTGAGGCGGATCCCTTGGTTCGAGCCCTCATAATAACAGGAAAACCTTACATCTTCTGCGTGGGGGCAGACCTCACCGATGCAGGCAGCATCAGCTCCCTTGAGCAAGCTTTGGAGGCTGGGAAACAAGGCCACTCGGCCTTCAGAAGGATCATGGAACTGCCTTATCCAACAGTGGCCGCCATAAACGGCGCCTGTATGGGGGGAGGACTTGAGATAGCTCTTCATTGCAAGTACAGGACCATTTCCAGCGGTGTCCCGGCAGTGGCTTTCCCAGAGTGTTTCATCGGTTTGGTCCCAGGCTGGGGCGGCACCCAGTTGACCCCCCGCCTTGTGGGCATGGAAAACGCCCTGCAACTGATCATAACTAATCCCCTAAGCCAGAACCGGATGCTCAACGGCTCCCAGGCCTTTGATATGGGACTGGCCGACAAGCTCTTTGAGCCCGTTGAGTTCCTGGACGAGACCATCAAGTTCACCATGGGGCTTCTGGAGGGGACTGAGAAACCCCAAAGAAAAGCCCCAGACAACTCATCAGCCAGTCAAGCACTTGAAAAGGCCCGGAGTTTTGTGTGGGAGAGGGTCAGAAACGCCCCCAAGGCTCCTTACAAGGCCCTGGAGCTGCTGGAGGGAAGCCTCGGGTGGAGCCTGGATGAAGGATTTTCAAAAGAGACGGAAATCCTGGCCGAGCTCATAGTGTCTGACCAGTTCAAGGCCTCGGTCTATAGCTTTGACCTGGTTCAGAGAAGGGTCAAAAAGCAGGTAGGCCGCCCGGAAGCCCAAGCTGTCCCGGTCTTCAAGGTGGGGCTCATAGGTGCCGGACTCATGGCCTCGCAGCTGGCAGTCCTTTTTCTTAGGAACCTGGGGGTGCCTGTGGTTATGAAGGATGTGAAACAGGAATTCCTTGAAAAGGGAGTCCGGCACGTGAGAGAAGAATTGGACAAGCTGGTTCAGAAAAAACGCCTTGAGCGCTCCAAGGCTGATTACCTTTTCAGCCTCCTCCATCCCACATTGGATTACGGGCCCTTTGCCGAGTGCAGCCTGGTGCTGGAGGCGGTCTTCGAACAAATGGAGATAAAGCAAAAAGTGTTCGCAGAGGCCGAGGAGGTGATAGCCGAGTCATGTATCTTGGCCACCAATACCTCTTCCCTTTCGGTGACGCAGATGGCCTCCAAGCTGAAGCATCCGGAAAGGGTTGTAGGCATCCATTTCTTCAATCCAGTCTCGGTCATGCCCCTTGTGGAGGTGATAAAGGCTGCCAACACATCTCAAACTTCTCTGGCTACAGCCTTCGAACTTTGCAAGAGACTTAGGAAGAGCGCAGTGCTGGTAAAAGATTCCCCTGGGTTCCTGGTCAACAGGCTGCTTACGGTTTGGACCGGTGTGGGAATCAAGGCAGCAGACGAGGGAAGCTCCTTTACTGAGGTGGATGAGGCAATACGCTCTTTGGGCATGCCCATGGGGCCGTTTACCCTGATGGGGCTAGTGGGTCCTGCAGTGGGGCTCCATGTGAACAGGGTAATGCATGCTGCGTTTCCTGATCGCTTTCCGGTTAGCGAAAATCTGGTGCGCTTGGTGGAGGCGGGGAAGAAATCCTTCTATACCCTGACGGAAAAGGGTTTTGGTGAAGACCCTGAAGTGGTGGCTCTTTGGGAAAGGAAAAATCCTCCTGTGAAACGCACCAGGGAGCAAATTGTGGAGGAAACCCTGGAGGTGCTCTGCACAGAGTGTGACCTGATGCTCAAGGAGGGGGTGGTGGCCAGCCCCAAGGACATAGACACAGCCATGATCCTGGGGGCTGGGTGGCCCTTTTTCCTCGGAGGAATCACCATGCACCTGGATCAGGCTGGAGTAAGCAAGAAGGTCCTGGGCAAAAACTTCCATGTTTGAAATTCTAGGATGGGAGATGATAATGCGAGAACTCCGGGGTAAACTCTAGTGAGGCCACATGGAAAGAACAAGAATCTATAGGGGGACCCCATGGAAGAAGCAAGACTTGAGAAGGCCCAAGAGGAGATATCCCTTGGGGGGGAGTGCATGGAGGCCGGACGTTTTCAAGAGGCGGAGCTTCATTTCAGCCGAGCATTGGACTTGAGTCCTGATGATCCATCCATTCTCCTTCAGAGGGGGAGCGCCCGATTCGCCATGGGCCAATACCAAAGTGCCATGGATGATTATACCAGGGTATTGTCTCTGGATCCTGGACAGGTTCAGGCCTTGTACAACAGAGGCGTGTGCAAGGCTAATCTGGGCATGATGGAACAGGCCTTACAAGATTACAGCAAAGCCATAGAGCTTAACCCCGAGTGGGCAGGGGCTTATGCGGTGAGGGGCCTGGCAAGATTCTGTTTGGAGCAGTACGAGGAGGCCATAAGAGACCTAAGCAAGGCCCTTGAGATCCAACCCCACATGCCCGATGTGCTTAACGCCAGGGGGCATGCCTACCTGGTCTCAGGTGACTATGACTTGGCCCTTGAGGATTTCACCAAAGCCATGGAAATGGCCCCTAAATGGGTGGATCCCCTTATGTCCAGAGGCACGGTTCATCTCATCTTGGGACAGGAGCTAGAGGCACTGGAAGACCTGGACAAAGCTGTGCAAATGGCCCCGGAAGCATCGGAGCTCAGGCTGGCCAGGGGCTCTGTGCTTGAAGCGAGGGGAGAGACCGGCAAGGCTGAAGAGGACTACAGGAAGGCTTTGGAGTTGGATCCAGGCTCTCCTCGAGCCGCAGCCCTTCTGGCCAAACTTCTGGGGCGTTCCAAGGGGGATCTTGAAGAGGCCCTTCATTGGGCCGAGGCGGCTGTGAAGGGGGATCCGGAAGACCCCGCGGCTTGGGATGCCAGGGCTTGGGCCCTCTTTCGCATGGGAAGAGCGGCCGAGGCCCTTGCATGTGCTGAAAAAGCCGTATCCTTGGATCCCTCGGACAGTGAACTACAACAGCACCTAAAGCTTATCAAGAGCGCCTGCCCTTGAACTACTAACCCGGATTGTTGTCCCACTCGGGGAATGGCAGAAAACCCCTCGCCTTCAGGCGAAGACTTTGGTATGTGCCGAAGGCGCAGGGTGCGCACGTCCCCCGACTGAAGTCGGCGGTTTTAGCCGTTACGACTCAACAACCACCGTCTGAAGCCGGTGGTTTGCGGCGGGCTGCCGAGTCGAATTCCTTCGACGGGGCATGTTTGGCCCGCCAAACCTAAGGCCTTTAGGCGGTAGTAGCTTAAGTCTCCAAAGCCGGTGACTTTGGGGGCTCAAGCCCCCAAGCCCCCCCTTAAGCTTTGGCATTTTCCGACTCAAACCAGAACAGACTGCGAAGCCGAAAGACAGGGTGTCTTTGAATTAGGTTCAAAGATATGGATTGGTGTCCCTTTCCCTGCCTATGGTGCTTTTGGGTGAGGGCCCGTAGTGGTGCCCAGGGTACACCACCGTATCGGCCGGGAGGCTGAAGAGCTTCCTGTGTATGGAATCCAAGAGCACCTGCCAGGAGCCCCCCGGCAGATCTGTTCTTCCAACCCCACCCACAAAAAGCGTATCTCCCGTGAAAACCGCTTGAGGCATATAAAGACAAACGGCTCCCGGCGAATGACCAGGGGTGTGCAATACTTCAAGGCTCACCCCACCCACCTGAATCTGGTCTCCATCCCTGAGGGTCTTGTCCGCGGGGGGGGAGGGTCTTCCTCCGAACATCTGGAACATGGAGGGAGACTGTTTGTGCATCCAAGAGGCGTCGGCCTCATGAATGAGTATGGAAGCCCCGGTCAGTTCCTTCATCTGGGCGTTGCCCATCACATGGTCTACATGCCCGTGCGTATTGATGATCATCTTGATCCTGAGCCCCAGTCTCCCGGCTTCGGCCAAGATCTGATCAGTGCCGGCTGCAGGATCTATTACCGCAGCCTCCCCGCTTTCCACATCTCCCACCAGATAAGCAAATACAGCCATCTGGCTGACCAGAAACTGTTTGACCACCGCTTGCCCCATCCGTTCTACCCCCCTTTTTCTTGCTGAAGGCTGGAGAATCAAATCCTGGATCTTTCCGAGCCTAGGCCGGATCCCCCCCCTCGGAAGCCGCATTCCCAAACCTCTGCAACGGGTTGAGGGGATTCCCCCAGGACCCATCTTCCCTCAAAAAAGCTAACCCGGATTATTCCCCCATGCCCATAACTTTGGGGGCTATGCCCCCAAACCCCGATGCACTTCAACATATTCCGACTCAAAACAATACCAAATTTGAAATACAAAGGCAGGGTGCTTTTGAGTGCGGCTCCCTGATTCTTCACAGGTAGGCTAGAAGGCTGCCCGAGGCATCTCTTCGAGGCTTCCCACCAGCTGCTCCAAAGAAGTCAGGTCGTGCCTTATCATGTAATCACTTATGCCCTCCAAGACCTCCCCATATAATCCCGGATTACCGAAGGCTCCAGAACCTATCTGCACCGCCCTTGCACCCACTATGAAATACTCGAGGGCATCCTTGGCACAGGTGATACCGCCGCAGGCGATCACCGGCACAGGAGCCGCAGCCGCCACCTTCCACACCCGATACAATGTCAAGGGCCTTATGGCAGGGCCCGATACCCCTCCGGTGCCTATGGAGAGGCGGGGTCTTCTTTTCTCCACATCCACGGCCATGCCCAAATAGGTGTTGGCCACCGTTAAACCGTCGCAGCCCGCTTCCCATGAAGCCTGCGCAGCCTCCAAGGGCTCCACCCCGTCAGGAGTCAGCTTCACCCAAAAGGGCATGGAGGTCTCGGCCCTGACCTTCTTGACCAAATGGTGCAGCACTTCCGGATCCCTTCCAAAGGCACGGCCGCCTTTTTTAACGTTGGGGCAGGAGACGTTCAGCTCCAAACCCGTGAGCCCTTCACAGCCCCCCAGTCTAGAGGCCAATCTCACGTACTCCTCTTCGCTCTCTCCAAAAAAATTCACTATTACCCTTACTCCGAGTTCCATCAATATGGGAAGGTGCTCCCCCAGGAAGGCCTCCACACCTATGTTTTGGAGCCCTATGGCGTTTAGCATGCCGCAGGGGGTCTCCACGATGCGGGGGGGCGGGTTCCCTGGCCGGGGCTCCATGGAGATGCCTTTGGTAACCAGGGCCCCAAGCTTTGACAGAGCCCCACCGGGCAGCTCTTCGGTGCCGTAACCTGCCGTGCCAGAGGCTGCCAGCACAGGATTTGGCAATATAATCGGGCCCAACGGGCAATTCATATCTGGGAGCGTCTTCTCCAATTCTTCAATCCCATTCTATTTCCTGAGACCTGAATACCGGCCCCTCCTTGCAGGCTCTTACATATCCCCCATCCCCGGGAAGCCTCACAGCGCAACCCAGACAAACCCCCACACCGCAAGCCATGGGGGTCTCTAAGGAGACCTGGCAAGGCAGTCCTTTGCTTTCGCTCCACTTTGCCACCTCCCTCAGCACCTCTCTGGGGCCGCAGGCAAAAACCTCAGTTTCAGCCCTAAGGAGGCGGGCTTCCTCATGCTTCAGGAGTTCCAGGACCGTTCCATGAAAACCCTCCAGCCCGTCTTGGCTGGCCAAAAGCACCTTGGCCCCCATCCTGGAGATCTCTTGCCCACACCAAAGTTGCCTTCCGGAACGGGCTCCCACAAGCACCCACACTGCCTGGCGCGCCTCGGGTGGAATCCATTCCACCAGCGAGACCAGGGAGGCGGCACCCACCCCTCCTCCCACAAGCAGTGGGAATCGAGCTGGATCCCATTCCCAACCCTTACCCAGGGGACCAACCACCTGAACCTTTTCCCCTGGCCGCATCCGGGCCAAAAGGGCAGTTGCTTTCCCCACGACCTGGAAAAGGATCTCCACGCGATGCCCTCTGCGGGCGCCCTCCTCCCCTTTCCTGAGCCAACTGAAAGGCCTCGGCAGAAAAGGGTCCAGCCCCTGTGCGGCTTTAAGCATATAGAACTGGCCTGGCTTTGCCTCCCGGGAAATGTTGGGAGCAGCCAGGCCCAGAAGGAAAGTCCCGGGCTGCACTTCTTCCAGAAGATCAACCTGCGCTAGGCTTGTTTTCATCCCAGAATCCCAA
This sequence comes from uncultured Desulfarculaceae bacterium, assembly GCA_964414345.1. Lineage (GTDB taxonomy): Bacteria > Desulfobacterota > Desulfocorpusculales > Desulfocorpusculum > Desulfocorpusculum > Desulfocorpusculum. Next base: position 60,629 of record CAYPWF010000004.1, on the reverse strand, counting down.
TTGAAGCTCCATAAGAAGAGCGTCTTCTCCAGTATCAGTGTAATAGCGTGGCCTGCGTCCTACTTGTCGGAATCCCTCTGAAGCATAGAGAAGTTGAGCATTCCTATTGGATTCCCGCACTTCCAGGAGCAGCCTCAAGGCTCCCCAGGCCCTGGCCTGCTCCACCGTCTCTCTGAGGAGATCCCTTGCAATTCCTCGGCCTCTCGCTCTGGGATGAGTGGCCAGGTTCATAATGTGCACCTCAGAGGCCACAAACCAGGCGCAAAGGTACCCCAACACCTCCCCTGATCCCTGCGAGCATTCTTGTGCCACCAAGCATCTTGAGAAAGAATTCCTCAATTCCTCCAAAAACATCTGTTCGGTCCAAGGTGAGATGAAACTAGCCCGTTCTATCTCCATGACACGGACCAAGTCATTCTCCTCCATGGGCCTCAGACGCCAGCCCTTCCTGAAACACTTCTTATCAGACTCAGGGGTTGCGCTTCTGGAGGATCTCGTTTGCCAGGTTGACATGCTTGCGCCCGTAAGAGGTGACAAATTGTGCTAGTTCTTTGAGGCTCTTACCCTCCCGATAATTCCCCAAGGCGATCATCATGGGCAGATTCACCCCGGTGACCACCTCCACCTGTCCCTCCTGGAGAAAGGAGAGGCTCAGGTTGGAGGGGGTTCCACCGAACATGTCGGTCAGGATCAGGACCCCCTGGCCTTGGTCTACTTTACGAATGGCGGCTGCAATTCTCTTGCGCAGATCCTCATTCATTTCGTTCATCTGCACAGAAAGGGCTTCCATGGCTTCCACAGCCCTGTCTTCTCCCACAATAAGACGGGTGGCTTTCAGTAGTTCCCCGGCCAAATCACAATGTGTTATTATGACCACTCCCACCATGCCTATTCCCCTCATTCCTTATGGATATCCCTGTGATGCAGATTCACGGTGTAATCCAAGTCACGAAAAAACAAAGCAAGCTGATGGGCTATGGCCACAGACCTGTGGCGCCCCCCTGTGCAGCCCACAGAGACCGTCAAGTAGGTTTTCCCTTCCTTTACGTAAAGGGGCAACAGCCAGGCCACTAGATCCTGAAGTCTCTTTATGAACTCCTGAGTCTCGGCCCGCTCCAGTACAAAATCGGCCACCAAAGGATCCTCTCCGGTTCTATCCTTCAAACCCTCCACAAAGTAAGGATTTGGAAGAAACCTCACATCCATGACTAAATCACTGTTGGCTGGCACCCCGTAACGAAAGCCGAAAGACTGCACAAGAATTTGGAGTCTCCTGGAGGCTGGGGATTGCATGTGAAGCTCTATGGCTTCTTTGAGCTGATGCACATTGTAGGAAGAGGTGTCTATGACCAGATCCGACATGCCCCTCAGCTCAGCCAGAAGGCTCCTCTCCTTTTGGATTCCTTCCAGCAAGGGCCGGCCTTTGGCCAGGGGATGACTCCGCCTGGTCTCACTGAAACGCCTTATCAGAACCTGATCTTCACAATCCAAGAAAAGAACCTGTATCTGATACCCTTGGGCTCTTAGGTCCCTGATGAGATCAGGGGCCTCCTCCAAAAACTCCCCCGCCCTTATATCTATCACCACAGCCACCTTGCTGATCTCGGAAGAAGAAGAAATGCGCAGCTCCAAGAACTTGGGAAGGAGCACTATGGGTAGATTGTCAAGGCAGAAAAAACCAAGGTCTTCAAGGGCTTTTATGACCGTAGTCTTACCGGAGCCTGAAAGCCCTGTCACCACAAGGATGGGAAGTTGTTTCATAGCCCGGCACCGCCTTGAAGACGGCGTTGGATCTTCCGATCAAAGCTCTTGAGTGGATTGCGCCCACTTATCCCCAAAAGATGGTTTCGTACCGCCACTTCCATCAGTATGGCTATGTTGCGGTTGAGACTCACAGGCATTCTCAACAGAGGCAGGTCCTTGTCCAGAAGAGTGAAGGTACGGCGGATGAGCCCTGTCCTGTCCTCCTCCTTGAACTGCTCCCACTCCATGAACTCCACCACCAGATCCACTGCACTGGATTCCCGCACAGAGTCCGGGCCGAAAAGTTCCCTTATATTGAGAATCCCCAGCCCCCTGACCTCCATGTGATACCGGATGAGTTCTGGACTCCGGCCCCTGACTCTTCCCTGCGGGTCCAAGGAGAGTTCCACAAAATCGTCGGCCACCAGGCAATGCCCGCGATCAATCAGGTCCAAGGCGCATTCGCTCTTGCCGATCCCGCTTCTGCCCACTATAAGCACTCCCAGGCCGAAAACCCTAAGCAGCACCCCCTGTACATGCAAAGGGGGCCCCAGCAGCTCCCTGAGAACCCTTGCCATTTCCCGATTAAGTCTGGTGCCGGAAAGAGAGCTGGAAAGCAAGGGAATTGAGTTGGCCTTGAACAGAAGCACCAATTCCTCAGGGCAGGCAATAGAGCCTTCCAAGATGAGGCACGGCACTTCCATCAGGGCCAATTCCCTAATTAGTGCCCTACGCCTGCCTTGTGGAAGCTCTCTGAGCGCCTCCAGCTCGGCTCGCCCCAGGATCAAAGGTCTATTGGCTCTGAGCTTTATCTCCTGTCGGCTCAAAGCCTTGCCAGGGCGCGATACCTTCCAGGAGGAAACCGTGCGGCCCAGCCCGGCCAAGCCCGCCAGAGGCTTAAGCCCCAGGGGCTCCCTTCCCTCCCTCAGGAGGTCCTCCACGTGGATCGAGCGCATGAGATGTCTCCCCGGAGACTCCTCCCCAGGTCAACCGTACTTTTCATCCTCCTCCAAGAGAGCCCGGTAAAGCTCATCAACATCTTTGGCCCCCATCAAAACCTTTCGGAATTGCCGGTCTTTGAAAAGCCTAGATACGCGGGCCAGGGCTTTAAGATGTGCTCCAGCCGAGTCCTCGGGGGCCACCAAGAGGAAGAAAAGATGAGTCGGGTGACCGTCCAAAGACTCGAACTCCACTCCCTTGGTACTGCGTCCAAAGGCTGCTATCAAAGAGTTCAGGCCGGACAGCTTACCATGGGGGATTGCCACCCCATCACCAATCCCCGTACTGCCCAGCCTCTCTCTGTCCATCAAAACCTGCACCACCCGATCCAGATCCAAACCCTCTTTGGGCAGAACCGCAGTCAACTCCTGGATGACCTCTTGCTTACCTGCGGACTTTAGCTCCAAGATAACTCGATCGCGGCTCAAAATCTCGGCTATTTTCATTCAAATTTCCAGCTCCACTGCTCAGATGCATTCCCCAAGGGCCTGCAGAGAGTCCCGAAGGTAATGCTTGGGATCGCTTGGGCTTGTTGCTCAGGCCGAAAGCTTATTTTCTTGAGGCCATTTTTGACAAGCCATGATTTCTTTGAAAATCAAGCCTCTGGCTTTATCAATCCCAGGTTCCCGTCCTTTCTCCTGTAAAGAACATTTACCTGCCCTGTGCTGGAGTCCGTAAAAACCACGAACTCATTGTCGGTCAGCCTCATTTGCATGACAGCTTCCTCAACCGACATGGGCTTCGCAAACAGATTTCTGCTCACTATCACCTGTGGTTCCCTGCCTTCCTCCTCAACCTCCCCGGCAATCACCTCCATGCGAAAGCGCCAGCCTCTATCCTCGTTGCCCTCTTTGTACTGCTTGAACTTCTTTTTCTGTTTCTTGAGTTGCCTCTCCAGATTGTCCACAACGGCATCAATGGCAGACAGAAAATCCACGGTCTCTTCCTCACCTGCCACCGACAGTCCGTCCGCCCTGAGAAGCACCTCCACTCGGTGTCTGTGCTTCTCCTGTGTGCATACTACCTGCACATCCATGGGCGCATCCACATATTTCTCCAATCTCTGGAGCTTCTCGCGAGCATAAGCTTTTATCTCCTCGCTAGAGTCCATGTGCCGGAACGTAAAGGAACACTGCATCGGCTCACCTCTCTATGCAAATCTGCCTTCAACTATCTTTGCTGGGTATGTGAGTTGCGGAATCAGTATACTTTCCTCCTGCGGTTGGAGGGCAGCACACCCAGTTCGGTCCTATACTTGGCCACTGTCCGGCGGGCTATATGAATCCCCTGCTTTCCAAGTATCTCAACTATCTCCTGGTCACTCAGAGGGCTGTGGGGCTCCTCCTTTTGGATCAACCGCTTGATTTGCTCCTTGACACTTTGGGATGCTACCGCGTCCCCGTCGGATTTTGAGATGCTGCTGTTGAAGAAAAACTTGAGTTCATAGAGGCCCTGAGGGGTGTGCACGTACTTGTTGGTGACCACTCTCGAGATGGTGGACTCACTTAGCCCTGTGTCCACAGCCACATCTTTTAAAACCAAAGGCCGCAAATAATCGATCCCGCGATCCAGGAACTCCCTCTGGAAGCGCATGATGCTCTCCGTGACCTTGTAAATGGTCCTTTGACGCTGATGAATGCTTCGAATGAGCCACAGAGCCGAGCGCATTTTTTCCTGGATATAAGACCTGGCTTCTTTGGGGAGTTCCTTGTTGGAAAGGGAGCGCATGTAAAAAGGGCTTACCCTTAGTTTGGGAAGCCCGTCTTCATTGAGGACTATCACGTACTCATCTTGGAACTTGAAGACAAACACATCCGGAGTTATGTAATGAGCCTCCTCAGTGGCATAAAGGCGGCCCGGCTTGGGCTCCAGCCCTCGGATCCAATCCACTGCCTGGGCCACCTCGGCAACGGTGGCTCCCAGTTTCTTGGCTATCTGCGGTATGCGGTTGTTCTCTAAATCCTTCAGGCATTCCATTATGATGCGCTCGGCTAAAGTGCCCTTCATTCCCATATGGCGCACCTGGATCAAAAGGCACTCCCGCAGGTCCCTTGCAGCAATGCCAGGAGGGTCAAAATCCTGGACTCTGAGTAGAACTTGCTCTATTTCCTCCACCGTGGTTTCGCACTGGGAAGCCAAAGTCTCCAGATCAGTTTGAAGGTAACCGTCGGGGCCGAGGTTGCCAATTATCTCAAGCCCTATCCTGCGGGCCTTGCCTTCCAGGTCGGAGAGGCGCAGCTGCCATATGAGGTAATCTGTAAGGCTCTCAGGCCTGGAGAGAGTCTGCTCCAGGGAGGGTCTTTCCTCCTCATCTTCGTATTGAGGCATGTCATGATAGGGGACAGTGGGGTAGTCCCAGGGGATCTTCTCCAGGGAAAACTCCTTGGCCGAGTCCCTGGGAAGCTGAGGGCGACCCGAATCATTAAAATGCGCGTCCCACTCCTCCTCGGGCAAGCCCACCAGGTCTTCCAACACAGGGTTTTCCCGCAGCTCTGTCTGGATGGCATTGTTGAGCTCCAGCCTTGGCATTTGCAGGATCTTCAATGCCTGCTGGAGTTGCGGGGTCATAATGAGCTGCTGCGTCAAGCGCAGCTGTTGTCTTATCTCTAAAGCCATTCGGGGATTTCACCCCCAGATTTATCGCGCCTTGGTTTTCTACCTTCGAGATTTTGATTATAGCACAAGCCCGGGGGCTCACAAGGGTGGCGGCGGGGGCTTTCCTGCCTGCCTTCATGGGTTTGATCCCGCTTTCTCAAAGCAGATCGCTCCTTGAACCAGGCTCTCCGACACAGAAGGAGTTCTACTCACAAAACTCCTTGAGCAGGGGTACCTCGTCACATTCAGGAAACTTAACGCAATGGATGCAGTCCGCCCAGACTTTCTGGGGAAGCTGGGCCTTCTCAACCCTCTTGAAACCCATTTTCTCGAAATAAGCTGGCACATAAGTCAGCACAAAGATCTTACAAACCCCCAAACGCAAGCCCTCCTCCATGGAGGCCTGGGCCAGTTTTTGACCAATGCCCATGCCCCGGGAATTCTCCACAACGCAGAAAGATCTGAGTTCTGCAAGATCCTCCCACACCACATGCAAGGCGCACACCCCCAGCAGTGAACCTTTCTCCTCCCAAACGTGGAACTCCCTTATGTGGGCATAGATATCCCACAGGGGTCTGGGCAAGAGCAACCCCTGGGCAGCGTAAGTCTCCAACATCCTATGGATTTCCCTTGCGTCTCTAACCGTGGCTTTCCTCAGTTGTCCCATTCAATTCCCCGCCTTCTCAAGAAGCTCCCTGGCATGAGCCCTGGCTTTGGAGCTCACTACTTTGCCCCCTAACATGCGGGAGAGCTCTTCCACCCTGCCCTCACGGTCCAAAGCCCACACCTCGGTGACCGTCCTGTCCTTCTTTAACTGCTTGAGAACCCTGAAATGATGTCTAGCAAAGCATGCCACCTGTGGGAGATGTGTCACGCACAAGACCTGATGGGATCTCCCTATGTGGGCCAGTTTCTCTCCTAGGGCATGGGCCACAGCACCGCCGATCCCCGCATCTATCTCGTCCAAGATCAAGGTGGGAACCCTCTCGGCCTCGGCCAGAACTTTTTTCATGGCAAGCATTATCCTGGAGAGCTCCCCTCCCGAGGCTATTCTCCAAAGAGGCCTGGGAGGCTCACCCACGTTCATGGAAAGGCGAAACTCCACTTTGTCCATTCCTCTGGGGCCGGCATGAAGACCAGCCTCCCCGACAACCTGTCCCTCTTCAAGCCGACTTACCAAGACCTGAAAAACCGGCTGATCCGCACCCAGATCCTTAAGTTCAGCCTGCACACTCAAGGCCAGCTCCTCACCGGCCTTCTGCCTCGCAAGGCTGAGTTCTTCTCCAACTCGAGAGAGCTCCTGCTCAAGGTCTCTCATCTCCAACCTGAGACCCTCCAGGAGCTCTTCCCCTAAGTCCGCTTCTCTTAGTTGCTCCCCTAGGTGCTCTGCCAGGGCCAAAATCCCATCCACATCCGTGCGATATTTTCTTCGCAGCCTCTGGATTTCCTCCAAACGCTCCTCTAGTTGGGCCAGTCTACCCTGGTCATATTGTACATTGCGGGCCTGATCCCGAATCCGGCTCACAGCCTCTTGCAGTTGGACTTCTGCACTCTTAAGATCCCCGATAACAGCTCCCAAGGCCGGGGCTATTCCGAGCAGTTCCTCCAGCTCCCTGATGGCCATATAAACCCGTTCCAAGGCTGAGCCCCGCTCCGCATAAAGGCTCTCTTGGGCCCGACTCAAGAAGTTCTGAAGTCTCTCAGCATTGAGAAGCAACAACCTTTCCTGCTCCAGGGCTTCCGCTTCTCCGGGAACTAGCCTTGCATCCTTTATCTCTTTGAGCTGGAACTCCCAGAGCTCTTTTCTGCTCAAGGCCTCTCTCACACTGGTTTCGGCCTCTAAGATCCTGTTTCTCAAGGCCATCCATCTACTCCAAAGATTCTCCCAGTCAGATCTGAGCTCCAAAAGCCTTCCATGTTCGTCCAGGAGATCCAGGTGCCTCTCCGGCTGGAGAAGACCCTGGTGCTCGTGCTGCCCGTAGATGTTCACAATGTCCCTCAACAGCTCCGCCAACATGGGAAGAGTGCAGCTCTGCCCATTCAAGTACGCCCTGCTGCGGCCCGCCCTTGTCAAGACGCGGCGGACCACCATTCCCTCATCCACTTCGAATCCCTGAGCCTTGAGCCGCTTGCCAGCCCTGGAATCCCCGGAAACCAGGAAGAACCCCTCCACCGAGGCCTCCTCAGCCCCTTGCCTGATCATCTCAGCCCCGGCCTTAGCCCCCAGGAGGAGTTGAATCGCCCCTATGAGTATGGATTTCCCGGCCCCGGTCTCCCCTGTGAGAACATTGAGCCCGGGACCGAACCCCACCACAAGATCATCAATGATGGCCAGATTTCTTATGTGTAAGGACTCCAGCACGGCTGATCCCGCTTTGATGTTATTGCCCGAGTGAATTCCACCCTACAGCCCCTTTTTTCTCATCTTTCCCCCCAACGCAGCTTGCTCCTTAAGACCTCGTAAAAGCTCCGGTGTGGGGATTTAATGAGAGAGAGCCGGTGCGGACTGGTGCGAACTTCCAGCAGGTCCCCGTCTATCAGCCTATAGCCTACCTGACCGTCGAAGGTAAGGTATACCTCCCCATAAACAGAGCCCAGAGAGACCCTTATGGTACGGTCCTCAGGTAAAATGATGGGACGGTTGGTGAGAGTATGGGGACAAATGGGGGTCAAGATTATGCAACCTAAGGCCGGATGGACTATGGGCCCTCCTGCCGAGAGATTGTAGGCTGTTGATCCGGCAGGGCTGCTGATGATGAGACCGTCCGCCTTAAAGGTGGTCAAATAGTAATCATCAATGTGGGTCTCCAGGTCTATTATGCGCGCCAGGACCCCCTTGTTCACAACCACGTCGTTCAAGACGCTATGGCTCGCAACTTTTTCCCCCTCCCGCCACACCACTGCATCTAGAAGACTCCTTTGGGTGATGGTGATCTCCCCCTCCAGCACCTGTTGCAAGACCTGGAACATCTCCTCCAGGGCTACTTCGGTGAGAAAACCAAGCCCCCCAGCATTCACTCCCAAAAGTGGCACCTGACTTCCTGCCAGAAGCCTTGCGGCACTAAGAAGAGTCCCATCACCCCCCAGGACTACCAGCAAGTCAATCCTTGAAGGCAGCTCCTGCCTGGGGCATCCGACCAGGAGCCCTGAACATACAGCCAGCTCTTCTTCCACCAAACATTCCACTTGACGTGCTCTAAGCCAGTCAACCAGTTGTTCAGCTGTACGAACCACCAGATCAATACGTTTTTTTCCCACCACCCCAACTGTCCGGACTTGCACTTTGCACCCCCTAAGACCGGTCTATTCTCTTATCACAGGCTTTCGGGAGGTGTCAAAGCCCGCTTGACCCCTCAGGCCATGTACGATCAAAATGGGCAACATCTTCTTCATGCCGCATCAAGAGCCGAAACCGGCCCCTTTGGGGATAAGCTTGTCTTCAGGCCACTTAAGATTCACCATGTCCAGGTTAAAATCCTGGGGAAGAGGAAAAGCAGGGTCAGGATTTTACCAACCCTTAATTTGTCTTACGATATCACGGAATCGGCCTTCACCATCAGAGTCAAGACCCTGTGGGGCTCAAGTCCAAGAACCACTGGGAGCTTTGAGCCTGAATGTGGTAAGCTTTGATGCGCCGTGAAGCTCCAAGACACGGCGGTCTGAATAATTCTTGACATCATGCCGTCCAGCCCATGCTCTAGAGAGTTACTTGGGCTAGTGGGTATTTAGGTTTCTGGAGTTCTCTTGATGGGGTCTTTACTTCAAAAGGCCTTTCGAGTCTATCCAGAGGAATGGCGCCTGTTGATATGGGTCACCCTCATCCAGCTGGCCATGAGGGTCAGCTCCGTGCTTGTAAACAATTACTCCCAAACGGCTTTTCTCAAAAGATTCGGCGTGGAGCACCTCCCCACGGTCTTTCTCATAGAATCCATCCTCACCTTCCTGGTAATCAATGCGGTGGGGGTGCTCATGGGCAAGTTTCGCACCCTCTCGGTCTTCACCGGGCTGCTCATATTCTTCTCGGCGTGTGTGGCAACCGTGCGGCTCCTCATCCCCCTGGACCTCCCTCTTCTGTATCCCATCCTTTTCATTCTCAAAAGCCAGGCCATAGAAACACTCCCAATCCTCTACTGGGACATCCTCAACGATCTTTTCACCACAAGGCAATCAAAGCGGTTGTTCACCCTCATCACAGCTGGGGGGATCTTGGGAACCACCCTGGGAAGCGTGCTCACATCAAACGTGGCGCGCTGGGTCGGGGTGGACAACGTGCTTTGGGTGTTCGTGGTGGGCACGTTGCTGGCAGCAGGGCTCAACCAGGGCACGGAGCGGGTGGTGGGCACCCCCATACAGCCCCGCACGGATAGGCGACGGGGAAAGCGCAAGCCTGGGCTTTCCGAAACCCTCAGGGAAGCGCCTGTTTTCTGGAAAGAGTCTCCTTTCCTGCGTTACATGGTGCTGCTGGTTGCCATCCCCAACATGGTGCTTCCGGTGCTCACCTACCAGTTCAATGTGGTGGTGGACATCACCTACGGCACAGAACAGGAGACTCTGCACTTCCTGGGGCTCTTCAGGGGGGTCTCCAACGCATTCATGTTCTCGGCCCTTCTGTTCTCCGGGAGGCTTCTCAGCCGCTGGGGGGTCCCAACAAGCCTGCTGTTTCACCCCATCAATTATCTTCTGTCCTTCATCTCCCTGTGGCTTCGTTTCGACATACTGGCTGCCATGTACGCCCGGTTCAGCACAGAGGTGCTCAAGACCACCCTCAACAATCCTGCCAGGGCTATCCTGTACAACTTTTTCCCACCCCAAATGCGGGCCATGGTGAGGGTCTTCCTCAGAGGCACGGTGGTGAGGGCCTCAGACATGGCAGGTTCTGGGCTTCTCATGGCCATTAAGGGGATAATCCCCCCTCAGCTCCTCTCCCTGGTGGCAGCACCGCTGGTTCTCCTCTGGATTTTGACCAGCTTCATGATCAGGAGGAATTACCCGAGAATGCTCGTGAAGGTACTCCTGGAGCGCCAGATCGACTGGGAACGCCTGGAGCAAATAGACCTGAAAGCTGTGGCTCAGGATGCAAGAAGTCTGGAGGCACTTAGATCGGGGCTTAAGGACTCCAGGGAAGAAGTAGCATCGCTGTGCGCGGAGATATTGGCTTTGGTGAGGCCGCCTGGCTGGGCCCGTTGGGTGGTGGAGGCCTTGCCTGGAAGACCCCGGGCTCTTCAACACGCACTTTTGGCCAGCCTCCAGAGGGATGAAACAGCCAAGGAAGTGATCCCCTTGATGGAGAATATGGCACTAACGGCTGACCCCGATCTGCTCAGCGAACTCTTGGAGGCAATGAACCGCCTGGCCCCTGAATCCTGTTATGCAATCTTCAAGCAGCATTTGAATCATAGGGAACCCAAAGTGCGGATCCAGGCCATGGCCGGAATCTTGGCAGGAAGGGATCAGGAAGGGATTCTGGAGTGCCGCAGGCTTCTCAAAGAACTGATGGATTCAGGACAAATCTCCCAGGTGAAAGTGGCCCTGGAGGTTTTGGCCAGGAGTGCTGATCCCAACTTTGCTCGGGATCTCTACCACTGGGCCGGCTGTGAAGATCCGGAGCTGCGCAGCTTGGCTTTGAGAGGACTGGCGCGCAGTTGTGACCCAGAGCTGCTAGCAATGGCACGCCAAGCAATTCGGGATCCAAACGCAGTGGTGAGAAGGGCTGCAGCGGAGATGATGGCCTCCTGCGCAGAGAAAGTCCCACTTGCAGGTTGGCTGGATCTACTTGGAGACGAGGACCCGCAGGTGCGCAGCTGGGCGCGCCAAGCGGTCAAGGGCAATGCCGAGGCTGCCCGTGAATTGATAAGAGCACTGGCCTCTCCCTCCAGGAGGTTGCGCCAAGAGGCTTTGCTGCTCTTGGATGAGATGGAGGCCAAGCCAGTGGAGGTCTCCCAGTTTGTAAAAGAACAGATCGAGAGGGCCTATCGAATGATCGCCGCTGCTTTGGCGGTGAAAGCCCACGGAGAAGGTATTTGCGCCCAATTGTTGAGCCAGCATCTTTTAGAGACGAGCCGCGGGGTGCAGGAGACTGTCTTGAGAGTCTTGAGCGTTCAAGGAGGAGGTGAGGGGATGCAGGTGCTTCTCAGGGCACTCGGCTCCACGGATCGAAGAGAGGTGGAAGATGCTCTGGAAGCACTGGAGAGCTTTCTTCATCCAGGAGTTAGAAAACTGCTCATCCCACTTCTGGACAACATACCCCTTGAAGAAAAGCTGGCTGCAGCCCGCAAGAGCTTGAAGATCCCGGATCCAAGAAGGATTTCACAGCAAGAACTGGCAGAGCTTCTCATAGCCGAGGAGGACTCGGTCAGCCGGGCTTTGGCTATTTACTACTTTGGGGAAATAAGGCTCCAGCCCATGGGTGAAAACATGCTTGAGGCTTTATTGCAAGACAGAGATCCCCTGGTCAGTGAGGCTTACCTGAGGTTCAGCCAAGCTCATTTCCAAAGCTCCTCGGGGGAACTTGGGGAGCATTTCCTGAGCCTCATAGAAAAGGCTGATTATGCCCGAAAAGTGCCCATTTTCTCTTCTTTGTTGGTGAGGGATCTTTTCGCTGTGGCGGGAATAATGCTGGAGCGCTCCTGCGCCCCTGGAGAGGTGGTGGTAAAGGAGGGAGAACCTGGAGATGCCCTTTACCTTGTGGTGAAGGGAGAGTTCCAGGTTCTGAAGTCCATGGGAGACGGGGAGCCAGTGCCCATAGCCAAGATAGGCTCCCTGGAGTTCTTCGGGGAGATGGCTTTGTTCGATCACGGGCCCAGATCCGCCACTGTCAAAGCAGATTCTCAGGGGGGGCTCTTGCTTAGGTTGGAGGGAGAGGCCTTCCACCGACTCATGGCCGAGCATCCTGGGATTCCCATAGCTATTTGCGCCGAGCTGAGTAGGAGAATGAGGGCACTACACGAAAAGTTCAGATCCCAAGAAAGCCGCTAGCCTGCACTATTCACCATCAGTCGATAATGCGGGCTAATCCACCTCTCTTACCAGCCTGAATCCAGTGGTGTTGTATCTGCTGGCCGGATGAGCATAGTTGCGGTTGGCCGAACGGCCGAAGGTGGCATATTTGAACCAGCTGCCGCCCCGCCTCACCTTGAAACTGCCTTGCTCCGGGCCCTTGGGATCCGTTACTTCCCCTTTGGGATAGGGCCCGTACCAATCCTGGCACCACTCCCAGACATTTCCGTGCATGTCGTAAAGCCCCCACTTGTTGGGAGGATAGGAACGCACTGGGGCCGTGGAGCCTGGCTTCAGTCCCCTGGCCAGCACCTCTGCCAAACACTTGGCCACCCCTCTTCTGGGGTTGTTGTTGAACAGGCCCATGCGGCAGTCCGGAGCATCCCCCCAGCTGAATGGGGTTGCGCTCCCTGCCCTGCATGCGTACTCCCACTCGGCCTCTGTGGGGAGCCGATAGCGCCCCTCTCCTCTTCCATTGAGGGCCTCTAGGAACCTTGTGGCATCATTCCAGGAGACCCTTTCCACAGGGCAGTTGTCCCCGCAGTCCCTGAAAAAAGATGGGTTGGAACCCATCACGGCCTTCCACTGGGCCTGGGTGACCTCTGTTTCCTGGATGAAAAAGGCACGCGTCAACCTGACCAGGTGGGGGGTCTCATCCTCGTCTCTGAATTGCTCTTTCTCGGGGCTCCCCATCATGAAACTCCCAGGGGGGATTTTGAGAAACTCCATGCCCAGGGAATTCCTCCACCTGATGTCTCCAATTGTCTCCTCGCAGTGAGCCCCCATGGCCGCCAGCAAGACCCCGGCTATCAAGGCTCCCGATTGTATCAATCTGCTCCATGCCAGCACTGGGCCACCCTCTCGCCCTCAAATGCCGCCAGGCTCGTCGTCCGGGCTTCCACCTGGCTAAGACCGGCTCACAACCTCCTCAGGGAGCCTGGGGGAATCTCCCTGAGCTGCTCCTTATACAGTCTGGGGAGGCCCTGGTAGAGTGCCGTGCCCCATTTTTTTCTCTCCATGAGCTGCTCCGTGACTCGTCCCACCACCTTGGCAGGAACTCCCGTCACAATGGATCTGGGTGGGACTTGGAAGCCTTCCTTGAGCACGGCCCCTGCCCCCACTATGGACTCCATGCCCACACGCACGCCATCCATGAGGATGGCTCCCATGCCCACAAGCACCCTGTCTTCCACCAAAGCTCCATGGATGATTGCTCCGTGGCCCACGTGGCAGTCCACCCCCAGGATCACCTCTTGGTCAGGCCGCACGTGCACCACGCAGTTCTCCTGCAGGTTGGAACCCGCGCCCACACGTATGCTGCCCCAGTCAGCCCGAAGCACTGCCCCGGGGCCCACGTAGCAGTTCTCCCCGAGCTCCACATCTCCCAACACCACGGCCATGGGATGCACGTATGCCCTGGGATGAACCCTGGGCTCGCGCTCCCCGAAAGCGTAAAAAGGCATGGACACCCGCTCCAGCGGTTATCTATTCCCGGCCCCACGACATGGCATGATAACCCATGAGTCTGCTCCAGGCAAACCGCTGCCCTTGTATGTTGTCATTTCCACCAGGCTGGGATAAGGTATCCTCACCCGTGAAGGGGCCAACACGGGAGACAAAACCAGAGAAGGATGGGCATGTCCAAGAAAATGCTAATCAACGCCGCTGCTGAGGACCAGCTCCGGGTGGCCATAGTGGAAAATGGGCTTCTCCAAGAAGTAGGAATGGAGACCAGCGCTAGGGGACAGATCTCAGGAAACATATACAAGGCCGTGGTGGACAGGCTGGATCCGAGCCTCAACGCCGCATTCGTGGACTACGGGGGGGAACGAAACGGCTTCCTGCCCGCAGACGACATCCACCCCAAGTGGTACAGGGGACAGCCTAAAAAAGAAGGCAATGGAACTCCTCCCATCAGGAAGATCCTGGAACGTAACCAGCACATTCTGGTGCAGGTCTCTCAGGACCCCAGAGGGCACAAGGGGGCACTGCTCACCACCTACATCTCATTCCCAGGCCGCTTTCTGGTCCTGATGCCCTATAGGGCCAAGAACGGAGTCTCCCGCAAGATCGAGGACGAGCAGGAACGAGAACGCCTCAAGAAACTTCTGGACGAGATCAACCCGTCCGAGGAGGTGGGGTTCATAGCACGGACCGCGGCGGAGGGGAAATCCAAAAACGAGCTTCAGCGGGAAGCCAAGGCCTTGCGCAGACTATGGCAGGGCATAGCAGAGAAGGCCAAGAAGGCCACCCCCCCCGCCCTGCTTTACCAAGAAAGCAACCTGGCCATCCGCACCATACGGGATTACCTTTCCCCGGATGTGGATGAGATTTTGGTGGACGATGAGAGGCTCTTCGAGGAAATCCAGGAGTTCTTCAAGGCCACCATGCCCAAGCTTGCCAAGATGGTGAAGCTTTACAAGGACAGGACCCCGCTGTTCAACAAGTACCAGATCGAGGAACAGATCGAGTCCATACATGATCCGCAGGTTCGACTCAAGTCAGGCGGCACCATCGTGATCACCCCCACCGAGGCCCTGGTAGCCATAGATGTGAATACAGGGAAGACCACGGTGCGGGAGGATCCCGAGACAACGGCCTTCAAGACCAACCTGGAGGCGGCCCAGGAGATAGCCAGGCAGCTCAGGCTAAGGGATCTGGGGGGTCTCATCGTGGTGGATTTCATAGACATGGAGAACAAGAAGAACAGGGCAGAGGTGGAGAAGACCTTCAGGGAAGCCTTCAAGGGAGACAAGGCGAGGGTTCGCATGTCCCGCATTTCGCAGTTCGGGCTTCTGGAGATGTCCCGCCAGCGCCTCAAACCCCCTCTGGAGTCCAAAGCCTTTGACCCCTGTCCTCTTTGCAGGGGGGTTGGGAAGGTGAAGTCCCCCGAGGCGCAAGCACTCCAGGTGCTTCGCAAGATCCAGGGGGCAGCGGCCAAAAAGAATCTCCTCAGAGTGGAGGGGGAGCTGCCCCAGAGCACGGGCCGATATCTTCTCAACGAGCTCAGAAAAGATCTGTCTGACACCGAGAGGGAGTTCGGGATAAAGATCCTCCTGGACATTCAGCCAGGCTTCCCCTCCCAGGAAGCCACCCTGCGCCTTTACCGCGCCAAGAAAGGAGGCGAGGGCGAGAGCGTGGAGGAAATCCGCATCTGATGATCCACTGGAGGCTGCACGGGCAACATGCCTTCCAGGTTCTGGTGCACGGGCAACCAGTGGCGGGCGTGCTCCATGCTCCCAGAGGATGGCAGGAACTGCCCTGCGTGGTTCTATGTCACGGGCTACTGAGTTCAATGGAGAGCCCCAAGTTCAGACAACTGGCAGAGGCTCTGCAGCACGAGCGAATCGGTGCGGTCCGCTTCGATTTCCGGGGATGTGGTTCGAGCCATGGGAGGATCGAGGATAGCACTGTCTCGGGCCGGGTGGAGGACCTCCGGGAATTAATCGGGTTCTTGAAAGGGACACTGGGACACCGGGGTCCTCTAGGCCTCATGGGTAGCAGCATGGGCGGGTTCGTGGCACTCCTGTGCGCCGCAACCGGGGCCGAGGTGTCGGCTCTCTCGGTGTGGGCCACGCCCTTTGAGCCGGCGGAGGTGGCGGCCTGCGGTGCCCAGGCGAGCACTGGCGGGCTGGGCCCGGCATTCTTTCAAGATCTGAGAAACCACGATCTGGCCTCTTCCATCAAGGGGATCCACCACTTGCTGGTGATCCATGGCGAGAAAGACGAACTGGTTCCCGTGTCTCACGCCCGTCGCATCCACGAGCTGGCCTCATCTCCAAAGCACCTTCAGGTGATCCCAGGAGCAGACCACAGGTTCACCCATCCTGCCCACAGGCAGGAGGCCACCAGGCTCACCCTGCGGTGGTTCCGGGAGTACCTGGCCCTGGAATCATCCCCGAGGGCTGGGAGGTTCCAGCCTTAGGTCATCCACCCTGGGTGAGTGATCCCGAGGAGGTCTGACCCTTGAGGAACCTGAGCAAGAACTCGGCATCCGATGGGGAGAGGTTGAACTTGAGGCAAGCCTCCTCTACCAGCCTGTGATTGGGGGGGCAGTCCTGGGTCTCTCTGCGCTGTGAAATCCACTTGACGGCCTTGCGAAGGGCCTCTCCCTGGGGCATGACCTCGCTCATCTGTTCATCCTCCACCAGACATGATGGGAACCCAAAGGGACATGAAAGAGGGTAGCATGCAAGCCAGCCGGTAGACCAGGGGTGGTAAAGCCACGGCGTCCCCATTAAGATGATCCAGGGACAGGAGTTTTTCTTATCCGGGGTAGGAGGCTCGCATGAAGGTCATGGCTATAATGGCCCATCCAGATGACGCTGAGGTGTGGGCCGGAGGTACTCTGGCTAAGTTCACGCACATGGGCCACCAGGCCCACATCGTGGTTATGACATACGAGCCCCATCACTTGAGGGGGAGGGAGGCCATGGAAGGAGCCCGCAGGTTGGGCTGCTCCGTGGACCTCCTGGGCCTGCCTGACACTGGGGTCAGGGACACGGACGAGCCCGCCAACAGGTTGGTGGAGATCCTGGGGAGCCAGGTGCCGCAGATCCTGATCCTGCACAATCCAGACGACACCCACCCTGACCACGAGGCCAGCTTCCTGGTGGCCCGCAGAGCGCTCATAAGGTGGTATGCAGGGGGCAGCCGACCTGGCATCATACCTTCTATTTTCGCGGCCAACACCTACAGGGGCATGGGCCTAAGAGGACCTGTGGAGTTGGATACCTTTGTAGACATCTCGGATGTATGGGATAAGAAAGCCCACGCTCTCATGGCTCACCGAAGTCAAAGCCCTGAGGCTTGGATCCCAAGACAAAAGGCAATGCTGGAGGTTCTGGGAGCCAGATTCGGGTACCGCATGGCCGAGGGTTTCAGACGCCTGGTGCTTTTCAGCGAACCCGGCTCCTTGCCTCATCTGGACCCGAGTCTGCTCTTCCCGGCAGCCCTGCCCGGAGCTAAGAAGGCCTGAGACAGAAGGCTAAAGAAGTTGCTTCTGTGGCACTTGAGATCCAAGGCTTTGTGTGTTAGCCTTCGTTAGCCGTGATTGAGCGCATGATCTAGGCTAAGGATTTGATATACTGGCAAAAACTGAAGGGCATTCAAGTAGGTTGAGAATTTTCGGTTTTTTGAGAAGCAGTTCTTCTTTAGAGGGCTTGAGGCATCCGGGCATGCAGACCGAACTCTTGATGAAATCGGTGAATGTTCGGAGCCCGAGGGGGTGCACTGCTTAAAGCTCGTGGGGAGGAGCTCAAATTGGAACTCAGGGTGGACAAGCTGCGCAAAGGGGCCAGGGTGGTTCTGGAAGACGGGGAGGAATTGAGAGGAAATTTCTTCGTCTCTCCTGTCTCTTCCTTTAGAAACGGCCCTGAATTGCTGTCAGACCTGCTCATGGGGGAGGCTTATTTCCTTCCCTTTGAAACGCAGAAGGACCAGGTGGTTTTCCTCCAAAGGCACTTTATTCGCTATGTGGTCCTCCAAGATAAAGAAGCCGAAGAGGATGCACCTTATCTCAAGAGAGAGGCTGTTGATGTGTGTCTTCTCTCGGGGGAGAGCCTAAAAGGGGATGTGCTTCTGGATCTTCCCAGGAACAGATCCAGGCTTTCTGATTTCTTCAACTCCTGCGGAGGTTTTTTCTACCTGCTCACCTCCGCAGGACAACACCTTGTCAACTCTCGCTCGGTGAAGCTGGTGCGACCGGCCTCCAGGTGAAATCTGGTATGCGGAAAGGGCCCCCTCAACTGCCCACTTTGGGGCTCCTGCCGCTGCCTGGAAGCCCGGCGTAAGTTTGGGCGATCTCTAAGAACCTCTTGGCCTCTTGCCCTTGGGCCTTAAGTTTTGTGTCTTTGTAGTGCAGCCTTCTGACAGCGACTCTACAGAATTCAGAAGCCGAGCCCCGAATCACCTCAGGTGCATCCTCCGGCCCGTAGCTCCAGAGCTTTCCAGAGGGCAGAATCAGCTCCACCCTAAGGGCTGTGGAAGGGGGTTGGAGCCCGTTTATCTGGTAAGCCCAGGGTCTGGCCAAGCAAGCCAAAAGAGCCACGTGGCGAAGCCTGTCGGTATCCCTGGGGGCTTCCCCCACTGTCTCAAAGATATCCAAACCATGGGCCCAGGTCTCCATGAGACGAGCCGTGGCAAAGGCCTTGGGGCTCATGGGCATGGCAAACCAGGGGATTCGGCTTTTGGGATCACATTCAGAGAGCCGCTCCAGCATCTCCCTTCTGGCCCTCTCCCACCAATACAGGATTTGTTGCACGGACATGGATCTTCCCCTGCTCACCCCTATTTCATTGAAGCCCATTAGCACCCGTTTGGCTTCCTCCAGGGGGCTTAAATCCCCTTGCAGGATCTGCACAGCCACTTCGTCTATGTGTGCTATGTGCGAGACGCAGTCCCGAAGAGTCCATCCCTGGGCTGGGCTGGGCAGATCCCACTGGGAATCGGTCAACTTAAGCAGCAACTCAGCTAGGGTTTCTTGCTCCGCCCTTAGATCCTCTAGAATTTCCTTCATCTGGCCCCCCTCTCAAAAGCCCAAGAGTCTTCCTATGATCTCCCTCTGTATTTCGGATGTGCCTCCACCGATGGGCTGGATTCGCAAATCCCTCCAGATCCTTTGTACCGGGAATTCCATCATGTAACCATACCCGCCGTGGATCTGGATGCACTGGTCGGCCACTTCCACTGCTGTCTCGCAGGCCAGAATCTTGCACATGGCCACCTCCTTGCGGCACTCCCTGCCGTGCACATAGAGCCAAATTGTGTTGTACACAAGCTGCTTGGCGGCCTCGATGCGGGTGAGCATGTCGGCAAAACGGTGTCTGATCACCTGAAAACTACCTATGGGACGACCAAAAGCCCTGCGTTGCCTGGCGTACTCCATGGTGATCTCCAAACACTCTTGGGCTGCAGCCACCGAGCTTGCAGCCATGACCAGTCTCTCTGTCTGGAACCCCTCCATGATCTGATAGAATCCCTTTCCCTCTTCTCCCAGTAGGTTTTCCAAGGGCACCCTTACCTCTTCCAAGACCAACTCGGCCGTATCCGAGGTACGCCAGCCCAGCTTCTCCAGCTTGCGGCTGACCCTGAATCCAGCCCTGTCTTTTTCCACCAGGATTTGGGAGATGCCCTTGTGGCCGAGTTCAGGAGCCGTCTTGCAGGCCACCACATAGAAATCGGCTCTTGCGCCGTTGGTTATAAATGTCTTGGAGCCGTTTATGATCCAGTGATCCCCTTGCCTCAAGGCTTTTGTCTTTATGCCCAGCACATCCGAGCCTGCATCGGGTTCCGTGACAGCATAAGCCCCTATTCTTTCACCCCGAATCCCTGGAGCCAAGAAGCGCTCCTTCTGTTCTTGCGTGCCGAAGCGAGAGATTGCCGGAAGGGCCACAAAAGCGTGAAGCCCTATGCCAGCCCCCACTCCGCCGGAACCGCTCTTGGCCAAGGCCTCTGCCAGCACCGCATGATAGCGGAAATCCCCCCCGGCCCCTCCATATTGTTCTGGGAACCCGCCCGCCAAAAAGCCCAGCTCTCCAGCCCTGCGAAAGACCTCCAGGGGAAACTCCCCCATTTGCTCCCACTCATCAGCATGGGGTCTGAGCTCTGCCAAAACCCACTTTTCAGCCTGGTGCCTGAAAATCCTGTGCTCCTCTTCAAAGAGCCAATCGCTCATGGACCCCTCCTATTCAATGAAATCCCTCTGTGAAGAAAATGTTTTGCTCTCCTATTCCAAATCCCCTGTCTTGCCTCTCGTCTATTTCCGATTCCCTATCGGGCAATGCCGGTTGCAATACCGTGAATTGGGAAGACCCTCTCCTGTATGAATCCTATTACTCGCCCGGCCTCTTCCATGGCTTTTTCTTTTACTTCTCCCTTGCTGGGATGAGGGGCATCCAGCAGGCTTCCCACCTCCATCTCGGGCCCGAACATCATGCCCCCAACCAGACCTGCCAATTCGTCCTTTGGCTCCAGGTCGTTCAGGATGGCCCAGGCCAGGGTCCAGCAGCGGGCTGTTCTGTACATGTCATAGCCTCCTCCTCCCAGGGCCAGTATGGGGCGAGCCTGCCCGGCTATGCATCTCACTGCATGGGAGTAACCATTATTGGTGAGTCTGAGGTGTGTGAGAGGATCTGAGATGAGGGAATCAGCCCCAAGCTGGGCCACCAGCAAATCCGGGTCAAAGGCCTTGAGCAAAGGGGGTATCAAAGAGTCGAAGGCTAGTTGATACACCTCGTCGTCGCTTCCGGGCTCAAGGGGAATGTTCACATTGTATCCATAACCTTCCCTCTCACCCAATTGGGTCTCCCACCCCCCCCAAGGGTACAGAGTTCGACCCGTCTCGTGAATGGATATCACGAGCACCCTGGGATCCCTGTAAAAAGCCTCTTGTACCCCGTTTCCGTGATGCGCGTCACAATCCAGGTATGCCACCTTGCACCCTCTCTCCACTGCTTCCGAGATGGACACTGCGATGTCATTCAAATAACAGAAACCCTCGGCGTGACCTGGCATTGCATGATGCAGCCCTCCGTACAGGTTCACAGCCACATCCACCTTTCCTTCCAAAATGGCCCTCATGGCCGCAAGGGTTCCTCCCACAAGGCTCAGAGTCCACTCGTACAGGCCTGGAACTATTGGGCAGTCCTTTGTCCCGAGTCCTCTTTCCAGGGTCTCCAGGGAAATCTTCCCCTGACTAGCCTCCTTCAGCACCCGGAGGTAGGATGGCTCGTGAAAGCGCATGAGCTCCTCATCCAATACTTCCACAGGAGCTGTCACCTTCATCCAAGGCTTATCCCAAATGCCGTAGCGGCGGCAAAGCTCCAGGGTTTTGTAAACCCTATCCGGCTTGAAAGGATGATCCGGAGCAAGCTCAAAAGAAACAAGCTCTCTGGAGTGCACAAAAAGAGAGCTAAAGCCCCTTTTTTTCCCCGGGCGGGGAAGCTTTTCTCTGATGCCTACCTCAGCACATGGGCTCATGAGCCCTTTGTCCAAGAGAACTCACCTCGAAAAATGGGATGCAGAAAAAACCTTTTCCAGCAGGTCACCTAGTACCTTTTTGTGGTCGAACCACTGCTCAGCCAACTCCAGGGCCGCAGCGGCATGCCCATGGGGATTACTAGCCAGGGACTCTATGGCTTGGGCTGCCTCATCTATCGTGGAGAAAGGCAGTATTCCTTCCCCACTGGGCAAGATTTTACTGAAGCCTGTCTCTTGCACCACCACGGGCACACCCAGGGCCATGTAACAGGCACTTCTGCATGAAAACCATCCGCTCGAACTGGCCACGTAGGCGTTTTTGGCCACACTCCACTCCCCCAGGGAAGAAGCCAGGTAATCCCTGTACACCCATGGGTCCGAGGAGACCGGGTAAGCCTCCACCATTTTCCAGCCGTGGGCCTGCAGCCTTTCTTTGGGAGCTCTTCCACTCATGGCCAACTCCAGGGGAAGCACACTCCTGGAGGGTAGATCCAGGAACCTTTCGAACTCGGCGCTCTTCCCTTTGTACTGGACCCCGTTGACCACAGGCCCCCCCTCGGCCGGCTCCCAGGAGGCCACAGTGGTAAGGACTCTCCTTCTTTGGGAGACCGATACTCTGTGTTTCTGGAAGCTCTCCATGACTATGGGCTGTCTTGTGGGGATCCATGAAAAGATCTGGGTAGGAATCCGGCAGTCTTCAGCTCCTATGTTCTCGGCAAAAGTGAAGAAAACATGATGCTGTCTCAACATCTCAACCCTGGAGCGTTCCTCCAGTTCCAGGGTGTTGTTTACGTACCCCGGAACCGAGGCTTGGGTGTACATTGGGTCGCTGTCTATAAAAGCCACCCTCTTGACCCCGAAATACTCCTCCCTCATCCAGCAGGAAGCCGAAATGTGCAGGAACAGGTCAGCCTCCTTGCAGAAGCTTTTCACCTCTTCCCACCTGCGGCCGTAGGTGCGGCCAGTGGCGTCCCGGTAAAACCATCTCTCCTTTAAAGCCGGATCGAGCAACTCTAAGTGTTTGGCCAGATATGCGGCGTTTCTCTTTCCATCCTCCACAAATGTGCCTGCCACAGGGTCATAGCACCATTTGCCCGTGTCCTCTATGTACAGAACCTCATGCCCCATTTTCAAAAAGCCTAGCACGTACTGCATGTAATCCCAGAAAACCCCCCCAAAAGGGTATGTGGCTGCAAGCCCTGTGACCAGGATCCTCATGCTCTTTGATCTCCTTGCTTTAGTCTCGATAAAGCTTCCCGTGGCTCATAGGGGCTTTGCCTCAGTGCCCGTATAGCTCCTCGCCAACCTTCCCTTTGAACACCGCATAG
This sequence comes from uncultured Desulfarculaceae bacterium, assembly GCA_964414345.1. GTDB lineage: Bacteria > Desulfobacterota > Desulfocorpusculales > Desulfocorpusculum > Desulfocorpusculum > Desulfocorpusculum. The sequence goes on along the minus strand of CAYPWF010000004.1, from coordinate 37,989 downwards.
CTGTAAATCAGATAGCCTACCACCACGGGCAAGACGATGAGAGCCCCCCAGAGTAGGAAGGAGAGGGTCTCTCTTTGAGAGGCTGCCTCCCGGAAGGTCACAGTGGGCGGTATGGCATAGGGATAAAAAGAGGTTGCCAGCCCCAGGTATCCTGAAAGAAAGATCCCAACGGCCCAGATCAGGGGTGCCACCTCTTTGCGGGCCTTGAGGCTTCCGAGAAGGGCCCAAAAACAGGCCAGGCCCAATACGGGGAAGATCCAAACAAAGTAGATCCTAGGTGCACTGAACCAGTTGCTCATGACAACAGGATAGTGGATGGGTGTCCAAACGGTCACCACGGCCATGAAAAAGATGACCCCCCAGGCGGCCTTCTTGGCCTGCCTATAAGCTCTTTCTTGAACAGGGCCGGAGGTCTTTATGATAAGGTAACAGGAGGCCAGCAACGCATATCCAGGCATAAGGGCCACCCCAACCATCAGAGAGAAGGGGTTCAACCAGTCAAGAGCTCCACCTGCAAAGTGGAGGTCTTTCACTGATACTCCACTTAGGATCCCTCCGAGGGTCAAACCCTGGGAGAAGACCGCCAGCAGACTCCCCAGAAAAAAACCTTTGTCCCATGAGGCTTTGCGTTTTGCGCTGGCCCTGAACTCGAAGGCCACCCCCCTGAAAATCAGGCCTGCCAGGAAAGCCACAAGAGGAATGTAAAGAGCGCTGGAGAGAACACCGTACACGACAGGGAAACTGGCAAAAATAGCCCCTCCCCCAAAGACCAGCCAGGTCTGATTGGCATCCCATACGGGTGCGATGCTCCCCATAAGAGTGTCCCTCTCGGAGCCCTCCAGGGCCGTGGGAAAAAGAAGACCGACTCCCAGGCTTATTCCATCCAAGATCACATAAAGAATCATTACCAGGGCCACCAGTCCTGCCCAGAGTGCTACCAAATCCATGAAGCCCTCTCCTCTAGCCCGGATTATTCTCCAAAGCCTCTGACCTTGGGGGCTAAGCCCCCAAGCTCCCGGCACACTTCTGCATATTCCGGCTGAATCCCGGGCAAAAGCTGGAACCAAAACTCAGGGTGTTCTTGAGCATTGACCGGTTTGTCCAAGCATCTCATTAAGATAGCTCGCATTATCCACCGGTCGTGAATAATGCGGGCTAGAAGAAGCTTAATTGGTAGCATGATCCTCTCCCTCAAAACCTTTGGATGCCACCAGGGGCTGCATGCCGGCAGGCCTCTGAAGCGGAGGGATTGGGCTTCGCAAGTCTGGACCCGCCCTCAAGGTGCGCAAAACATACCAGAAATAGCTGACCCCTATCACCCCGCATATGCCAACCAGAACGCACAAAGACCAAAGAACTGTCCCGCCGCTCACAGGGGAGACCCCCTCCGAGGTGCGCATGATCCCGTACAATATCCAGGGCTGGCGGCCCACCTCCGAGGTTATCCAGCCTAAATAGGTAGCCAAGAATCCCAGGGGCTGCACTGCCACAAGGATCTTAAGCATGGGCTTGCTTCTGTCCAGCCTTCCTCTCCACCAGAGCACTCCTGCTGCCAGGGCCACTGCTAAAAGCAAGAAGCCGATTCCCACCATGAGTCTGAAGCTGAAAAAAACCGGAGTAACTGGGGGACGATCCTCTGGGGGCAATTCCTTGAGGCCTGTCACCTTGCCCTCCCAACTCCTGGTTATTATCAGGCTCAGCATATTGGGCACAAGGACCTCCCAGTCATTCTTCTCCTCTTTCTGGTCAGGGATCCCGAATACCACGAAACCAGCTCCCCCAGAGGTGTTGGTCTCCCAGTGGGCCTCAAGGGCGGCCAGCTTGGCCGGCTGATGACGGGCCACCACCAATCCATTGTGATCCCCCAGGAATACCTGAAGCGGAGACAGCACCAAGGCCATGCCCAAGGCCAGGGCCAAGGAACGCCGGAAAAACGGCACATGCTCATCCTTCAAGAGAAAAAATGCACTTATTCCCGCCACGGCAAAAGCCGAGGTCTGGTAGGATGCCCCCAGCATATGGACCAACCTGGAGGGGAAAGAGGGGTTGAAGATGGCCTGCTGGAAATCCACCACCCGGATCAGCCCTCCTTCAAGCACATGCCCTGCAGGGGTTTGCATCCAGGAATTGGCAGCCATGATCCAGAAAGCAGAGAACGTGGCCCCCAGGCCTACCAAACAAGTGGCGGCAAAGTGCACCCCCCTGGGCACCCGGTTCCATCCAAAGAGCATGATCCCTAGGAAGCCGGCCTCCAAGAAAAAGGCAGTCATGCCTTCATAAGCCATAAGGGGTGCGAAAACATTGGCAACGGCCTGAGAGAATCTGGAAAAATTGGTTCCGAACTCAAACTCCAGGACTATCCCTGAGACCACTCCCACAGCAAAGTGGATAGCAAATATCTTTACCCAGAATCTATACATGCGGAAGTAGATCTCCTCTTTGCGCAGGAGCCAGAGCAGCTCAACCAGAATCAGGTACACGGCCAAGCCCATGGTCAAGGTGGGAAAAGTGATATGAAACAATGTGGTTATGGCGAACTGCCAGCGGGAGAGCAAGACTGCATCCATGGCTTTTCCTCAATTCCTTGCTGACTTGGGGGCCCTGGCCCAAGCCTCTGTGGCGGTTTCCCCTTCTTTTATCAGATCCCCATGCCTCTGTTCAAGTTTTTCTCTCCCGAGCCTATCTTTGTTCAGAATTTCCTTGGGTTTTCCAATCACAACAGGTTCCAAAACCAGGCTTAGGGCTTTGAGGAGCTGTACCGCAAGGCCGCTTGTGAAATCATAATTTGCCGCCTGAGGCCCCGGCACAAAGGCTGTCACAGCCCCGTAGTATCTTTCTCCCAAAAAGAAAACAAAGGTGGCCGTTCGATTCATCACCTTTCTGGCCAGGAGTTTTCCCCCTGCCCCGTAGAGCTCGTAGCGGTGATCCCCGGTGCCGGTCTTGCCTCCTGTTGTCAGAAAAGACCCGTCTTGCCTCTTGAAAGCCCCTTTGAGCCTCCTGGCCGTCCCGTTTTCCACAACATCCACCAGAGCCCTAAGAGCCGCCCTGGCCACCTCTTTGGGCAGAACCCTCTCGGGCTTTCCTTCCCCCCTAACAAGGAATGTCTCGTATGGAGTCCCCTCGGCAAAATGGAGCCATTCCAACCTCTGGGTTGGAAGCCTGACCCCTTCGTTTAGCAATATGCCCACCAACTCGGCTAAGGCAGCTGGTTGATCTGCCGAGCTCCCGATGGCCGTGGCATAGGAAGGCACCAGGGATTCAAAAGGATAACCCGTCCTTTTCCAAGCCGAGTGAATCCGCTCGAAGGCCTCCACTTCCATCATCATGGCCACCCTGCGCTCCTGGGCTTTTTTCCGACCCGGCCTGAGCAGCCACTTGTAAGCCTCCTGACGTGCAAGGGTTGCCTGGGTCATCACCTCGGCACGAGAGGCTTGCGGGTTTTGCTGGAGATAAGCCACCAGCCAAAGCTCGAGGGGGTGCACATGGGTCAGAAAGCCTTTGTCTGCAAGGTCATAGCGCTTGGGATCGTAAGTATGGTAAAGCTCCTGGATCGCCCCGTCCGAAATCTGTGTGTGCGGAAGTCTCTCTCTGAGGAATCCAGCCAGAGCCGACCTGTCTGCCTCAGGCCTCACGAACCTGAATACCGCCGCAAGCCTCCTGGGGGAAGCCTGGACACCGTGGAGTAGAAGCTCCAAAGCCTCTTCCTTGGACTTGCCCCTATATTTCCTGTAGAAACGCGAGAGGTATTCTCGGCCTTCCCTGTCTGCAAACCTGGCCAGGTATTCTTTCCATTGAGGGTCCTGGAGGCGGCCTGCTTTTGAAATTGTAAGGCCTGTAGCCCTATACACATGGTAGTGCACCAAATCCCTCATTAGTCGGACAAACACCAAGTTAACAGAACGTCTGAAAGCTTCCCTCACGCTGAGCACCTGGTGGTTGTCCTCAGGATCAAAATTCTCGAAGTTATGGAGGCCTCCACCCGTGAAAAAAGTCTCTTCCGGACTTGCGGAGTAAGTTCTTTCCAAGGCAGCCTCCAACATCCCATCCAGGCCTCTGTTGGAGGCTCCTATGAGGTACTCCAAGGCCCACCGGCTGAGGGGGTCGGACATTTCATCCAATTCCTTGAGGAGCTTGTATCCGGGCATGCGGGAGTACCTCTCATGAAGCCAGGCCACCACTTCCAGGTAGTGCACCAGGGTCCTGAGTTTGGCCGTAGAGCCGAGGTCCAGTTTTACCCCCTCGTTGATGTTGAAAGGACCGTCGAAATTGTCTGTTTGGACTCTAAGTAGATTGGCTTTGGGAGTCCTCTCATACAAGGTAAGGCTGTAGAAAACCCTGGAGGGGTCCCCTTTCCCCAGGAGCCTGGGCCCCCTGAGGCCGGCCGCCTGCGCTGCTGAGGGATCCGCCAGTTGGGCCAGGATCTGGCTGACCTGCTCCTGAAGAGGTCTTTGAAAAGTGCTCATGACTTTCAGATCCAGCCTGTCCAAGTCATAGAGGCTGTGCATTCCCAGATCGTTGAGCAGCACCATGCGAACCGAGTTGGCGGCCTTGCGCTGCAGAAAGGAGACAGGTTCGCCGGAAGGCACCCTTTGCCTCCAAGAGGGCCTAAGCTCCATGGCAACTCGGCCCAGCTCCCTGGGGATCACCCCTGCCTCGACCATTAGTCTCAGGTAGCTATCCACCAGATTGTTCAAAGAGGCTTGGTCCACGGTTAGGTAGTAAGAAGGTCTTCTGTGGGCAAGCAACAAACTCAAGACCCTTCGAAAAGCCAGGGCCGCTTCTTTGGATCCAGCCCCCCCCAAGAGACTTTCAGCCTGTCTCAAAAGCTCGTTGGTAGCTTTGAAATCCGCCTCGCACCAGGCCCAAAGACCGTCTCCTAAGCCGTTCACCTCCCCGTATCCCTGTATGGCGGCCAGGGGAATGGAGTTTAAATAACTCACCACCAGATCACGGCGAGCCTCTAGGGTGTTCTCCCCCTCCAAGTAAGCCCTGAAGGAGGCAGAGGCCATCTGCCTTAGTTTTTCCACGGGGTTGTGGGTTCGGCCTTCAGGTGAGTGCCTATATTTCTCGAGCTGGGTGGCTATGGTACTGCCGCCCGGAGTGCGGCCTGAGGTCTTAAGGACACCCCCGGCCATATCCAGGACCGCCTTGGCCAGTCTGTCCCACTCAACAGCCGGATTGCGGGTTGGATACTTCTCATCCAGAAGCTCCCTGTTCTCTATGAAAAGCAGGCTTCGCACTACTATCGGCGGGATCTCCTGGAAGCTGGCATAAACCCTTTGAGGATACTGCGCCCACCAGATGGGCGTGCCGTCCTGATCCAGGATTCTCAAGCCGGCCTGGGTTTTCTCCCTGTAAATTGGGAAAAGGCCCCTGTCCACAGCCTCCAAGAATCGCCCGCTGAGCCTGGCCTGAGCCTTTATCTGGTAGCCCCTTTCTTTCAGACTTTCCAGCCACTGGGGCAACCTGGCATAGCCCAGCCTGAGGTCGTATGGACCGGGCGGAGGGAACCGGATGGCTTGGCTGGGCCCCTCTTCCACCCAATAACGCATCTCCTTGGCAAGGCGTGAGAAGGTACGCGCCTGGAGCTGGGATGTGGCCAGCTCCCGAGATACATGTATGTAGGCCCAGTAGCCCAAGGCCGCAAACGAGCCTATGAAGAGCAATCGGATGAGCAGATAACCCAGGAGGGCACGCAAGCGCATCAGGAATCTCCGGCTTGGGCTTTTTGGAGCTGCCCGTCATACCACCTGCATGGCCCCGGCTCCCCGTGGCAGGAAGACGCATCATCAAGCCTCACCCCAACTCTTGGGCTGGCCTCAGGGTAAGTGGGGCTTTTCTGCTATAGCAAGGATGTACCTCCCGCAGGCAGCATAGGCCTCTGCAGCCCGGCACTCTATTTCCATAAGGAGATCCTGCTCCTGGACCGAGAGCTGGGAGGGCCGGATTATGGTCCCGTGTGGGTCCTCTTCCAGTCCGGAGCAAACCCCAATTCCCAGAAGTTTAAGAGGCCTAAGCCCCAATTCCCGGTAAAACTCTTTTATCTCATCAGGTGTCTGCCAGGTGTACCACACCGGCTCTCCCCAAAGATATCCCTCCCTTTTTTCCAAGGCCATACGGGCCCCTTCCCATCGCCAGCTCCAGACATTCTGCAAAAGATTGTAATACTGGGAGCGAAATGACACGAAGCTCACTCCACCCGGCCTTAGGACCCGTGCCACCTGGCCCAGAACCTCTTTCCACCTGGGGAGGAAGAAGGTCACCTCGATGAGGAGCACAGCGTCTGCCGAGGCATCCTCCTTCCCCTGGAGAAACTCCAGCACATCAGCCTCCTGGAAGCTCAGGTTGGGAAGCCCCTGCGCCCTTTCTCTGGCCTTTTCCAGGGCAGGGCCCGCCAGATCCACACCCCTCACCTCTCCGCCCCCCCCCAAACACCATTGCGCCAAGGGGAGGCTGAATCGACCCTGCCCGCAACCCAGATCCATTACCAGGGCCCTCCTGCCCGGGAAACGGGCCTCCAGCTCCGGGAGAATCCAGTGCAGATATTGCCTTGCATAGTAGGCCTCATCCTGGCTCCCCATCATGTCATACCCGGTCATGGTGCGGATCACCGCCTCCTTGTGGGATGCCGTGTCTCCAGGGAACTCTAACTCTTTCATTTCTTCTCCTCTGAGCCGGAGAGCCTCACCTTATCCCCCTTTTTGGGCCTCCAGCCATGGCCTGGCACCTGGTTGGCCTGGGGGCAACCTCCCTCAGGTCAAAGACCGTCACCCGGCTGTTTCTGAGCGGGCATCGATAATGGCTTTGCACATGAGCCAGGAAAACCGGGAAATGTTCAAACCACCAATATGAGGACCATGCAAAGGCAAGGAAAGAGGCTCCCCGCCCCCTCAGGTCCTCCAAGGCTTCAATGGCAGCCTTGTCGCTTGTGGGAGGCCCCCAATAGCACCCATCCTTGTCCAGAAAAGAACGTCTGGAGGCTCCTGGCACCACCTCCCCAACGCCCCAGTAGTCGTCCTCCACAAGCACATATGTTGAGCCCTTTGGGACTACGCTTTTTAGATCCTTCATTGCCTGTGCGATCTTTCTCCACCAGCCCTTTCGCTTCAGAGTCCCAACTTTCAACTGGATCCCCAGCCCCCTGGCATGGCTGGCCAGGGCATCCAGGGACCCATCCCACATGGCCATGAAAAGCGCCACACGCTCCTCAAAGCCCTCCTTGAGGGTGTACTTGTCCGTGTGGATCCGGTAAAGACCCTGGGGCTCCTTTGTGGCCCTCACCACACCGTACAAGCCCGCCAGGGTAGCTAGGTACAAGTCCCCTCCCCCAAGGCGGAACAGTCTTTCGGGAATGGGCATCACCCGCTCCAGGAACCAGCGCGCCCACGCGTTACCGCTGGTGGGCGGGAAATGGTGTGGCCCTTCCCGAAGCAGTTCCTCTCTGAGATCCCCCTGTGCGATCTTGTCGGGCGGAACCCTCTTGGCCATGACCCGGCTGGATGGGTCCATGGTCCACATCTGCCACCTGACGGTAGAGACCTGCTGGTCTTTGAACAACTCCACACACTTCTCCACTGCTGTGGGCATAAGGGCGTCGTCCGAGTCCAAGAAAATTACTACATCCCCTTTGCTTTTTTGAAATCCCAGGTTCAAAGCCGAGGCATGGCCTCCGTTTTCTTTGAAAACGGCGAGGATGCGGTCTCCATAAGAAAGGATCAGCTCCCGGGAGTTGTCCGTGGAGCCATCGTCCACCACTATGACCTCCACCTCTGGGTAGGTCTGATCCAGGCAACTGTCTATGGTCTCCCTGAGGTATCTGCCGTAGTTGTAACTGCTTATTATGATGCTGGCCAGAAGGGGTACGCTTGCCTCCAGCTTTTTTGCCCTGTCACTGACAGGCTCTGGATGGGAATGCCTGCCTGGGCATTTGAGTGCACCTCCAGCTGTGCACGCGGCAGGTTGGTTCTCTTGGTGATTTCTCGGCATGGGATCTATGTACTTCAATCAGGCTCCGGAATCAACCCACGACCCGCCGAGCCTGCACATCACCTCCAAGCCAAGGGGGGTTGCATTGTGCAATGTCTCTCATGGGGCCGTATGGGCCCAGCCAGCAGTGCCAAACTGCAGCTGGTAGAATCGGGCGTAAGCCCCCTCCTTGCTAAGGAGTTCCTGGTGGGTTCCGGTCTCCACCACTGTTCCCTCTTCCAGCACCACTATGCGGTTGGCCTTCCGGACAGTGGAGAGCCGGTGGGCTATTATGAAGGTGGTGCGCCCCTTCATCAACACCTCCAGGGCCTCCACCAGACTGGCCTCTGTTGCCGCGTCCAGGGATGAGGTGGGCTCGTCCATGATGAGAATGGAGGCGTTTTTCAGCAAGGCCCTGGCAATGGAGATGCGCTGTCTTTCCCCTCCCGAGAGGGAAGCTCCGCCTTCGCCGATCACCGTGTGATAGCCTTGTGGAAGTCTCTGGATAAACTCATGTGCTCCGGCAGCGGCTGCGGCTTCCATGACCTCCTTGAGGTCTGCCCCCGGTCGGCCGTAAGAGATGTTCTCGGCCACTGTGAGGGGCAACAGGAAGGCATCCTGGAGCACTATGGCCACTTGAGACCTGAGACTCTCCAGGCTTACCCTCCGGATGTCCACCCCGTCCACCGTCACCCTGCCTTCCCATGGATCCAAGAGCCTCGGAACAAGACTCACCAAGGTGCTCTTGCCCGCTCCTGTGGCGCCGATTATGGCCACGGTCTCACCCGGGAGGACCTCAAAACTTACTTCCTTTAACACTGGCCTGTCCTTTTCATATCCGGCCGTAACCTTCTCAAAGCGCACATGCCTTCCCGTAGTGCCCTTACCGGGCAATGGGCTGCAGCCCGGCATATCCTTTATCTCCTCTTCTTGACCCATCACCTCCAGGACCCTGCGAGCCCCTCCTGCTGCAGCGGCGAAACCAGAGGCCAGATAAGCCAGTGTGGTCATGGGGCCATAGAGGGAAGCCAAATACGTGAGGAAGACCAAAAGACCTCCCACGCTCAGGGACTCCTTAACCACGTGAATCCCGCCTATGCCCATTATGACCGCTGTGCCTACAGCCAGGACCCCTCCCACCCCAACCTTGAACTGAAGCTGGGAGGCCACGGCCCTGAGATATGCCTGAAGAGTCCTGAAGGACATTTGCCGGAAACGGCCCTCCTCGTGATCCTCCCTGCCAAAGGCCTGAACCACAGGAAGGGAGCTCAGGGTCTGCTCGGCCAGGGCCATCATCTGGCCTTCCATTTGTTGCTGTTCGTAGGTTCGCTCTGCCATGGGTCTGGCAAAAAGTCTTATGAGCAGTCCCAGAGGGGGTGCCACCATCATCGCGAGGATTGCCAAGGGAGGGTCCATGTGCCACATGACCAAGAAGAGGGTCCCAAGGCTGGCCAGGGCGTGTACCAGGGGAAGGGCCACACCCAGCACCAGTTGTTTGACACAGCCCGTGTCATGGGTGACCCTCCGGATCAGATCCCCTGTCATCTGACGGCCGTGGAACCTGAGGGATAGACGCTGGAGCCGGTCGAAGAGATCGGCTCCCAGGTCCATGGCCATGCGCACCCCGACGCCGGTCTCCAGGTATGTGCGAAGAGTCTGAGCGGCCTGGTTCAGGAGGTAAACCAGAACCGTCGCGCCGGCCAGCCAGGCTACAAGGGCAACGGCCGAGTTAGCTCCAGGCAACTTCCCAAGCCACTGAAGCTTCTCTGGTAAGGGGTCTCCTTGGAGCACGTTGTCCACCAGCACCTTCATGGGCCACGGCACCAGGGCGTCAAGCCCCACGCTCAGGAGCATCAGCGCACCTATGGCTCCCAAGAGCCTCCAGTGAGGCCTGGCGTAGCGAATCATATCGAGCCACCAGCCCCTCACGCCACCCCCTCCTTCTGGATGAGAGACAATTGGCGAGCATGGAGCTTGAAGTAGGTCCCGCCCTTGGCCAACAGCTCGCTGTGGGTCCCACTCTCCACCACCAGGCCTTCCTCAACAACCACTATCCTATGGGCCCTTCTGATGGTGGAGAGCCTATGGGCTATCACAATGGTGGTGCGCCCCTGCATCAATTTCTCCAGGGCTTCCATGATTTCAGCCTCGGTCCTGGCATCTACGGCAGAGGTGGGCTCGTCCAAGACCAGCACCGGAGCATCCTTCAAAATGGCTCTGGCTATGGCCAAGCGCTTTCGCTCTCCCCCAGAGAGGTTGGCTCCCCGCTCACTCACCACGGTCTCGTATCCCCTGGGAAGCCTGAGAATGAACTCGTGGGCTCCGGCCATGCGGGCCGCCTCCTCGATCTCCCTCGAGCTGGCCCCGGGCCTGCCATACGCTATGTTCTCGGCCACGCTTATGGGAAGCAGAAAAGGATCCTGAAGCACCAAGGCCACCTGTGAGCGCACGCTGGACAACTTGAGTTCCCTCAGATCCTTCCCATCCATAGTCACCCGGCCTTCCCATGGATCGAAGAAGCGAGGGATCAGGGATGCTAGGGTACTCTTGCCAGCCCCGCTGGGACCCACTATGGCCACCATCTCCCCGGGTCTGGCCTCCAGGGAGAGTCCCCGCAAGACAGGCCGGTGCGGCTCATATCCGAAAATCACCTCTTCCAGGCGCAAGTGCCTGCCCCTGTGGGGTCTCTGGCCAGTAAGGGGTCTGGCCCCTGGGATTTCCTGGACCTCCTCCGGGGTCTCCAGCAGCTCCAAGACCCTGTCCATGCTGGCCGTGACAGATCTGAGCTCGCCGTAGGTGCGCAGCAACTCCTGAGTGGCCTCGTGCCAGGAGCGAAGATAGGCAAGGAATACCAACAGGTCCCCAACGGACATCACATCGGCCGTCACCCTCTTGCCCCCCAGAAAGAGCACAATGGCCGTACCCATGGTCAAGGCCAGGCCATTGACCATCCCATAAACGTTGCTGAAGAGGCTCCCTTTCTGGGTGGCCACCGTGGCATCAGCTGCCAGGCGCTGGAAGGTCCTGCGGTTGAGAAGTCTGGTGCCGAAGGCCTGGACAATGGGGATGGCGGACAGGGTCTGATGCACAAATCCCATCAGACGGGTCTCGGCCTCCCTGGTCACACTGGTGGTGCGCTGTAGTCGCTCCCCGAAGAAAAGGGCCGAGGCCGCCAGGGCCGGCACCGTGACAAGGGTCACCGCCGTAAGGGTGGGCTCCAGTCGCCAGGCCACTATGCCCATGGTGCCCATCACCAGGATCTGGTGGGCAGGGCCCACCAAGAGCCCGTGGGCCAGGCTGTAAACGCAGTAAGTGTCTCCGCTTAGGCGGCTTAGAGACTCCCCTATGCCTTGGCGCACATGAAAGACAAAGGAGAATCTCTGGAGCCTGTGAAAAAGGTCGGCAGCCAAATCAAAAACCATACGTTGACCGGCTGAGGTCCAGCTCCAGGAGAGTATGACGTCCAGAGCGCTCTGAAGCACGAAAAGACCAAGGCTGGAGCAGGCTGCCACCACGATGAGCACCACGGGGGTGATGCCCACAGAAAGGGCTTCCAGGCTTTGGCGCACAGCCTCAGGCACGGCCTCGCTGCCCAAGGCGTAGTCCACCAGAAGTTTTAGGGGCCATGGTTGAAGAGCAGAAGCCGCCGAGCTTATGCCTGTGAGAAGGAGGATCAAAAGCAGAGAAGGCCATTGCCTCAATATGTATTTGCTTAAGGGCTTGTAATGTCTAATACTTGCGGCCATCCGAGTTCTTTCAAGAAATTCGGGAAAGCTTTAAACTTTTTCTTGGCTCTCCAGGGCCTTCTGGCAGGAAGCTGCGGCCCATGAGCTATCCCCCAACCAAACCCCCAGGAGGCCGAGCAGGCCAATTAGGATTATACCACCCGCTGTCCAGGCTTGCCCCAGAAAAGCCGCCAGGGCCAAAAGGGCTCCTCCGGCCATTGCGGCGGCACCATAGGCTGAAATCACAGGCCAGAAGCGCACCAGCACCTGCTGTTTTCCAGCCCCGTGCTCCTCCACCGCCATCCTTAGCCGGACTTTGCCCAAAAGCCCCCCTCTTACCTCCAGGTCCCAGGAATCATAATCCCCCCCAGCTCTCACCACCGCGCCTTGGGCCCTGAGGGCCTTTTCTAAGGCTTCCAGCCTCTCTGCCTGGGCCTTCCAATTCTCGCTCCAAATAGCCTTTCTGCGAGGCAGGGGCAGAAGCCATCCCCTATGGCCCCTCCTTCGCCAAGGGCTAAGACCGTTTCTTAACCTTCCCCAGAGTCTTGCCAGGGGCTGCAGAACGAATAGAGAAGCGGTGATGCCTCTTAGAACCCAAAGAGGTATGGCTCTTCGGCTTGAGTCCGGAAAACAGGCTCGGGCTGCACTCCCCAAGGCCTGCCATGCTGTAAGAATCAGACAGACCCCCAAGACCAACCAAGCCAGCCTCAAGGGCTCCCACCAAAAGCCAAGAACTCCGAGGCCTCCCAGAAACAATAGAATCAGGTACCATTCCGGCATCATGGGAAGAGAAAGCCAAAGACCTGGCTTGGGCCCGTAAATTGACTGAAAAGGGGCTGTGCCCCAGGTGCCCTGGTATATCCTGGAAGGCAAAAAAGGAAGCGGTCTCAAAAGGCCCAGTCCATATATGCTGCCTTTCCAGGAAAGGTGACCCAGCGCGTTGTAACGGTTCGGCCATTTTCCCTCAAGCAGGGCCTCGGCGCGGCCGTAGTTCTTCTGCTGTTTCCAAAAAGCTTTTATGGAGCTCCTTCTGTGATGCCATACCAAGGCCCCCGCGCAGTACCCGATGCTCCAGCCTCTTTCCTGGAGTCTCCAACACACATCCACATCATCGCCAGCTATTCTAAACCTGGGGTCAAAACCCCCCACTTCAGCCAGGGCCTCTTTTCGAAAGGCCATGTTGCACCCTGGGATGTGCTCGGCCTCCTGGTCTGAGACCAAAACATGGAGGGGCCCGCCTGGAGCATTGGCCACGCAGTGCGCAATGGGACCATCCTTCTCCGGAGGGATATTGGGGCCCCCGACACCCACGTGATCCGTTTCCATGAAGGTTGCGGCCAGATATTGCAACCAGTGGGGATCCGGATATGCGTCATCATCTATATAAGCCACTATTTCTCCTGCTGCGGCCTCCAGGCCTATGTTGCGGGCCTTGCTCAAACCGCCGTTGGGAACGCTGATGACCTTTGCACCAAAGCTGGAGGCGATTTGGGCGGTATTGTCGGTGGAGCCGTCATCCACAACAATGACCTCGAAGCACGGATACTCCAGGCGATTCAGCCCCTCCAGGGTGTCCCGGATGGTTCTGGCGCCATTGTAAGAGCAGACCACCACCGAGATTTTGGGCCAGGGGCTTTCTTGCGGGAAAGGAACCTGGGAAAAAGCTCTTTTGACCGACTCCAAGGCGGGCTTGGGCTTTCTTTGCTTGGTGGTTATGCCAAAGTCCCAGTCCTCTATATCATAGCCCCCTCTGAACCACTCATCCGTCCAGGCAAACACAAAAGCCCCTGCGCAGCCCGAGGCAAAGGCCGTGCGGATCTGCCAGGAAAGGCTCTCGGCCTGGGCTTCGGTGCCGTTGCGCCGACTGTCCAGTCCTATCTCAGCAATCACCAGGGGTTTGTTCCCGGCCAGATTCTGAAGCCTGGCCAAATAGGCTCTGAGCCGTTCCCGGGACTCCAAGTAAACGTTGAAGCAGACCAAATCCAGGAAATCCAGGTTTAAGAACTCGGTGGTGGGATAGTTGACATAGGTCACAATTGCCTGGGGGTCTTCCTGCTTTGCAACCCTATAAAGCCTTCGGATGAATTGCTCTATCCTCCTAGGCCCGTGCCAACGCACTATGGAAGCCGGTATCTCGTTGCCCACAACAAAACAGAGCACTGCCGGGTGCCCACTACAAGAGCGCACTGCACTTCTAACCCTCCCCAATATGGAGCGAGCCCTCTTGCCCTCATCCAGGAAAGCTATGTGCTCCTCCCAGGGGAGACCCACCATGACCCTAAGCCCGTGCCTGTGCGCCAGGTCCAGCAACCAGCGGGGAGGCACTGTATAGGTGCGAACGGAATTGAATCCATTGCGCGCCATGAGGGCGAAATCCTTCTCCACCTTTACTGGATCGTAGAATTCCTGCCCTGATTCGTCAGGCCGGAATGTCCCGTAAGTCACCCCTTTTACCCAGAACTTCTCCTGCCCCACAAACAGGAACTTTCCCTCAACCCTGGGTCTTTCGGACTGACGCGCCTGTGGGTGAATTGACCGGCCTTTTTCCAAAAAGCCCGGATGATCCAATATGGGATCCGGATGCTGGACCTGCATTTTTTCAACCCTAGAGTTGCCTATCAAGATATTGCTCCCGCAGCCCAATCTCTCTTAGCCGGTGTGCTCTTTGGCTTTTCCCAGGCTGCTTTGGTGCCATTTCAAGGCCGTGCTGACTATGTCATCCAGTTCCGTCCATAAAGGCCTCCAACCCAGGATATCCCTGGCTTTGGAAGCGTCTGCCACAAGCACCGGAGGGTCGCCGGCTCTTCGAGGAGCCTCCTGTCTCGGAACTTCTCTACCCGAGACCCTCTCCACAGACTCTATCACTTCTTTAACCGAATGCCCTTTGCCAGTGCCCAGATTCAGCCCAAGGCTAGGCCCGTTGGAGCGTAAGTAATCCAGGGCCAACACATGGGCCTCTGCCAGGTCCACAACGTGTATGTAATCCCTGATGGCAGTCCCGTCAGGGGTGGGATAATCCGTCCCGAACACCCGGACCGGCTCGCCTTTCCCAAGAGCCGCCCGGATTACGAGAGGGATCAGGTGCGTCTCAGGGGAATGTTCTTCTCCTATCTCACCCTCGGGATCTGCACCTGCCGCGTTGAAATATCTGAGGGCCACCCATCTTATGCCGTAGGCCTCTCCATACCATTTCAGGGCCTTCTCTATGTAGAGCTTGGATTCCCCATAAGGGTTTACGGGCGCCTGCAAGAAATCTTCACTTATGGGAGTCCTGGTGGGTATCCCGTAAGTGGCGCAACTGGAGGAAAAAATTATATTTCTTACCCCCGCGGCTACCATGGCGTCCAACACATTGAGTGCATTCAGGACATTGGAGCGCATATACTTGCGCGGATTCTCCACAGACTCTCCCACGTAGGCATAGGAAGCAAAGTGAAGAACAGCCTCCACAGAATGTTGTTCCATTGCTTTTTGGATCATCTTTGGCTCGCAGAGGTCTCCTTCCACCAGGGGCCCCCACTTGACTGCCCAGCGATGTCCACACTCCAGGTTATCCAAAGTAATGGGGAGGAAGCCCTGTTCGGCCAGCCTCTTGCACGTATGGCTGCCTATATAACCGGCTCCCCCTGTGACTAGCACAGCCGGTTTCATTGGATTCTGGCTCCGGGATATCTGGGCGGACTCACCCTTGCATGGCTGCCACTGCAAATTGGCTTGGCTGAGCCTGACGCCGTCCTTTTCTCAGAAGAGCGTCAAAATACTCTATGGTGCTCAGAAGGCCTTCTTCCAGGCGGACCTTGGGCTCCCAGCTGAGCTTTTCTTTTGCCAGGCTTATATCCGGGCGCCTCAAGCAAGGATCGTCGCTGGGGAGGGGCTTGAAAACTATTTGGGATCTGGAGCCGGTCATATCCAGGATCTTCTCGGCCAATTCGAGTACGGTCAATTCGTGAGGGTTGCCTAGGTTCACAGGCCCGCAAAAGTCGTCGGGACTCTCCATCAGCCTAAGGAAAGCCTCTATCATGTCTGAAACATAACAGAAGGAGCGTGTCTGACTCCCGTCTCCATAAATCGTTATGGGCATGCCGGAAAGAGCCTGCACTATGAAATTAGAGACCACCCGACCATCATCCACCTGCATTCGTGGACCATAAGTATTGAATATTCTGGCTACTTTTACACGCACTGCATAACGGCGGTGATAATCGAAGAACAAGGTCTCCGCACACCTTTTCCCCTCATCGTAACAGGAGCGGACTCCTGTGGGATTTACGTGCCCCCAGTAATCTTCCCTTTGGGGATGCACCTTGGGGTCCCCGTAAACCTCACTGGTGGAGGCCTGGAAAATCTTTGCTCCTGTTCTCTTGGCCAGACCCAGCAGATTTATGGCGCCGTATACGTTTGTCTTCACAGTATGCACGGGGTCTTGCTGGTAATGCACGGGGGAGGCCGGGCAAGCCAGGTTGTAAATCTCGTCCACCCGCACATGTAAGGGCCAGACTATGTCATGCTGCATAACCTTGAGCTGGGGGTTCAAGGTGTGCTGGATAAGGTTCCTTCTGCTGCCAGTATGGAAATTGTCAACACATAACACCGAATGCCCTTGGGCTATGAGCCGATCGCACAGATGAGAACCCAAGAAACCAGCCCCGCCGGTAACCAAAATCCTCTTTGTTTTTTTCTCTTCCATGGTTTGCTTTTGGAACTCCTCTTGCTTGTGCCTGAGAGTCGCTTCACAGCCGTCAAGAGCCGGGCTAAAAATTCAGCCTGGAGAACCTGCGCTGCAATTATCCAAGCCGGTAGAACTTCTCAGTGCCGGGTTTGGTTTCATATTTTCAGTTAGCCTCTTGGCGTTTGTGAGCGCTGATCAAAACATCGTGAGCCGGGTAACTGCAAGTTACATGCCATAAAGAGAGCCCAGCTCCCCTCTGCCCTGAAGCAAACCCCTTTTCCCCTAGTGGGAAACCTTATTTTTCAGGCCCGCTCCTTTCCAAGGCTTGTGGGGCTGAAGGGCTCTTTTATCACAATAGAAGCCAGGATGCAAACAAATAAAAGGCAGAAAAATAGGAATTCCTAGTTCTTAGGGATAAGCCATCGGAATTTTCAATTCGCATTTCTGGGTTTGGGTGTTGACCAAGCGCTCTTTAGCCTGCATTATTCAGGGACAATGCGTGAGCTTGTTAAGTCTTCTGCCCATATGGGACTCCGGGAGGCCTTGATCTCCAAAAAACAGCAAAGCATACTCAATAGTCCTTCCTGGGGGTAAAATTTTGGACAGCCCACCGAAGGGAAAGAGGAAGCTTTAACATGAGCCCTGGGGACCAAGTCAAATTTTCAGAGCAGGACAGAACACAGATAAGAAACCACGGCCTGCATGAAGCCCAGATATTGGCCCAGTTGGAAAGTTTCCTTCACCCGCCTACCCCGATTGAGCTTGTAAGAGCCTGTACAGTGGGTGATGGGATCAGGCGGTTGAATCCTTCTGAGGCCCGCGAAATGGCAAAGATACAGATCAGTGAGGCTGGGAAAGGCCGTTGCATGAAGTTCGTGCCGGCTTCGGGCTCGGCAAGCCGTATGTTCAGCGGGCTCATAGCCCTCAGGAAAGAGGGCATAAGCTCCTTGGCAGAAGTTCAAACACGTGCTCAAAGGGGAGACTCCAATGCATTGCAGGTGCTGGAATTCCTGGGAGGCTTGGAGAGGTTTCCTTTTTATGGGGAGCTGGCAGAGTTCATGGCTCGCGCAGGAGCAGATCCAGCCACTATGCTTGGAAAGGGAAGCATCGGGGAGCTCCTGGAGGCCCTCTTGGGTCCCAATGGGATGGGATACGAGGATCTACCCAAGGCCTTGGTGGCCTTTCACAGCTATGGGGAAGAGGTGAGAACCTCCCTGGAGGAACACTTTCTGGAGGCCGCTGGTTATGTGGCCGATGCCTGGGGATGCTGCAAAGTGCACTTCACGGTTTCACCGGTTTACTTGGAGCGATTCAAGGCAGTCCTGGAGCAAGCCAAGAGCAAGTATGAGAAGAAGTTGGGAGTCAGTTTCCAGATCCAAGTCTCTGTTCAGGACCCCTCCACCGATACCCTTGCCGTGGACATGGGAAACCGTCCCTTCAGAGACAATGAAGGCCGTCTTGTACTTAGGCCGGGAGGCCACGGGGCATTGCTCAAGAACTTGCAGGAGACGCAGGGAGACATAGTCTTCATAAAGAACATAGACAATGTCCCCCATGGAAGATTCCTGGAGGAGATTGTTTTTTGGAAAAGGGTCCTGGGTGGATGTCTGATAAAGCTTCAGGGAGAGATTAACCGTGTAATGGGCCTGCTGGGGCTTCCTAGTCCTGATGAGCGCTCCATAAGAGTGGCCATGGAGCTCGCACAAGACGAGTTGCATCTGCCAATTCCTTCCAGGAAGGCCCTTGGAAGCAGGGTGGAGGCCTCCTTAAGGCTGAGGGATTGGTTGGATAGACCCCTGAGGGTGTGTGGAATGGTTGAGAACAAAGGAGAACCCGGGGGAGGTCCTTTCTGGGTAAAGGCCCCTGCAGGAAATTCACAGCTCCAGATAGTGGAGAGTGTAGAGGTGGACCTCTCAAAGGAAAGCCAACGAGCCATATGGCTTTCCTCCACTCACTTCAACCCGGTGGACATGGTATGCGGCCTGAGGGATCCTCACGGGAGGCCCTACAAACTCAGCCTGTTTGCCGATGCATCCAGGGTGCTTGTGACAAAGAAGTCCAGCGGGGGGAGGGAACTCAAGGCTTTGGAACACCCCGGACTTTGGAACGGAGGTATGGCTCGCTGGAACACGGTGTTGGTGGAGCTGCCGTTGGGCACGTTTCAACCGGTCAAGACAGTGAACGATCTGCTAAGACCCGGCCACCAACCAGGCCCGTGACCCCAAAGCCGCCAGATCCCAAGGCTTCGGGCCAGCCCCCTCCATGGAAGCTGAAGGTTCCCCGACTCGCATCTGAGCAGGGCTGCCCGGTGAGACTTTGATTCAACTGGGTCTTTAGGTGTTTCTGTTATTGACATCCAGGCAGGTTTGTGGCATTAGACTTAGCTAAGCTGAATCGATTCTCAAGCAGTGGGTAATGCGGGCTTTGGTCGGCAGATGATAGGATTAACGGATAAAAACTTCTGGATATGGGATTTCATGCTCGGCCTGGTTTGATTGGCAATTTATCAAGGCGTATAGGATGCTTGTGGAGGTCGATCTCACAAGAAAGGGCTTTAGAGAGTAAACCGGGCCAAAAGAGGGTTTTTTGCATTTGGAGTGGTTTTTTTCAGGAGCTCTTCTGAGGTTTAAGACAGAAATTTCTTGGGAGTTCCAAACAGGCTCGGTTATCCCAGAGGGGAGGTGATGATGAGGCGCAGCAAGAGGGGTGCGCACCCAAGGTCAAAACCAGCGGGGAGGTTCCTCGCCTTATTATTCTGGAAAACACAAAGGAGGTAAGGGGAAATGTCCAGAAAGTCGGCACGGTTGGTTGTTGCTTTGGCTATCCTTGTGGGTTTCGGCTTCGCTATGATGGGATGTGCCACCACTGAGGATCTCAAGGCAGTGGAACAAAAGGCTCAGATGGTCGGCGACAAGGCTGACAAAGCCATGAGCGAAGCTCAGGCGGCCAAGAGTGCAGCAGCCAACGCTGATGCATCCGCCAAGAAGGCTGCTGATTCTGCAGCCAAGGCAGAGGCCGCTGCCAGCAGGGCAGAATCTGCTGCCAAGGCGGCCGCCGACTCTGCAGCCAAGGCAGAGGCCATGGCCAAGAAGGCGGAGTCCATTTTCATGAAAAAGATGAAGAAGTAAGGTTTCCTTGGGGAGGCCATTGCTTCCAAGCCAGGCCTCCCCACTTCTTTCAATGGGTCGAGCAGGGGTGGCACTTATTTCAGTTTTCTTGCCTTGTAGAGGCCCGGGCAGGGAAAGGGGTGAGGATTTTGCCCCTAAGAGCATTTCATGAAACACATCCTTTTTGCCTCCCAGGACCAGTCCGCCGGCGACATCATTCGCAACTCCTTTCGCGGTGAATATAGGGTGGAGATGGCTCCCAGCCGCGAGGCCTGTTTCGAGCCCTCCAGGAAAAAGCGCTACGAGTTCATATTCGTGGATGTGTGTTTTCTCAGAGAGGCCATAGGGGCGGACGGATTCAACGACTACAAGGCCGCGCTCCAACCCTTTTGGCAGGAGTTTCCCAACTCGGAGGTGATCGTCATGGCCCCCCAGGAGATGATCCGGGAGGCCGTCATGGCTGTCAAAGCCGGGGCCAGCAATTATGTGACCTACCCCATCGATCCTGACGAGATACGTTACGTCAAGGAATCGGTCCAGAAATCCATCCGGTTGCAGTCGGAGCTAAACTATCTGAGAGATAAGTTCTGGCAGGCCGAGTCTCTGGAAGTGGTCCAGACCCGCAGCCCGGCCATGAAGAAGGTCTTCGACAAGGTGCAATCGGTGGCCCCCACAAAGAGCACGGTCCTGCTGGCAGGGGAAACAGGCACCGGCAAAGGGGTGCTGGCGAATCTCATCCACAGGCACAGCAACCGGAGGGACAAGCAGTTCATCAGCGTGCACTGCGGAGCCATTCCCGACACCCTCCTGGAAAGCGAGCTTTTCGGCCACGAAAAAGGGGCCTTCACCGGCGCCGTGAGGAGGAAACTCGGAAAGTTCGAGATCGCCCATGGGGGCACTCTTTTCCTGGACGAGGTGGGCACCATAACCCCCTCAGCCCAAATCAAGCTTCTCCAGGTCCTCCAGGACAAGACCTTCCAGCGGGTGGGCGGGGAGGAGAACATAGAGGTGGATGTGCGGATCATAGCGGCCACGAACACCGACCTGGTGAAGATGTGCGAGGAAGGCCTGTTTAGAAACGACCTGTACTACAGACTCAGTGTCTTCCCCATAGAGATTCCCCCTCTTCGCGAGCGCAAGGAGGACATCCCAGTGCTGGTGGAGGTGTTCCTCAGAAGGCTCAACCGCTTCAACGCCAAGGAGATTCATGGGGTTCACCCAAAGGTGATGGAGGCCCTGGAACGCTACCACTGGCCCGGGAACATCAGGGAGCTGGAGAATCTCATAGAGCGGGCCTACATCCTGGAGACCTCCAACATGCTGACCCCAGAGAGCTTCCCCAGCGAGCTGTTCACCAACCAGACCAGTGCACCGGAGATCTCGGTGGACACCTCCTGGACCCTGGAGGAAATCAGGCGCAGAGCCGTGGAAGAGGTGGAGAAGAGGTACCTGAGCGAGCTTTTGCAGCTCAATAGGGGGAGGATTGCCTCCACAGCCGAGAAGGCCGGGGTCGGGGTCCGGCAGCTTCACAAACTGATGCGCAAGCACGGTCTTCGGAAAGAGGACTTCAAGGCCCCATGAATCCATGCGAGAACCGCGAATTCGCTCTTCCCATAAACAGGAACTTCCAATTCCTACCTCTGAACTCCTCCACCCATCGACCCCTTCCCCCAATGTAGGGGCTTCCCTTTGTCTTGGTGTGGTGATCCAGGCAAAAAAGGAAATTTTAGTTCCGATCTGCTTCCCGACGAGCCCTCAAGGACATGTAAGGGCAAGCCCTGGCTCTGTGGCATGAGTGTTGCTTACTCGGCCAGCAATGGGCCTGATGTGGGAGGATCAAGCATGGGCCGCCAAGACCATGAGGCACGGGCTGCGGGCACACCCGGAGCTGGTAAGCCCTATGTCAGGATAAGGGGCGTGGTGGTTCCCTCTGCCTGGGATGCCCGGGGCAGGATCACCCAGGTGGCGATCTCGGGCTCTGATGAGCAGGAATACAGGGTGCGCAAGGAGGGCTCGGGTCTGGATCTGGGAGAAATGCTTCACCTGTGCGTGGAGGTGACTGGGCGAGTGCTCTCGGACGAGGCCGGGGGGCGTGAGATACTGGTCGAGGGCTTCAAGAAGGCAGATCTGGATCCCTAGTCAGTCTTAATTGGGGCTCGATATTTGGGTTGGCTTTCTCCACGAGTGGGGTATAATTGGGTGCACTGCTCGTGCGACTTGGAAAGGAGGTGATGGTTGGGGAGAGGGCGGGAGTTTTCCAGCCCGGCCGGGAGAACCGGCGGCGGGGCGATAACTCGATTCAGGAGAGGAGGTTGATCGATGGCGAGGAAAAACGTTGGGTTGTTCTGGGTCATTGCTATCCTGGTGGGGTTGGGCTTCAGCGTGATGGGCTGCGCTACCACAGAGCAGCTCAAGGCCGTGGATGACAAGGTCACCGCAGCCGGGGCCAAGGCCGACAAGGCCCTGAGCGAGGCTCAGGCCGCCAAGAGCCAGGCGACCGCCGCGGCCACGCAGGCCGATGCCGCGGCCCGAAAGGCAGCGGCCGCCCAGGCCAAGGCTGAGGCGGCGGCCGGTTCGGCCGAGCGCTCTGCTAGGGCTGCGGATGATGCGGCCAAGAAGTGCGAAGCCATCTTCATGAAGAAAATGAAGAAATAGCTTGCTGATTCCTGGGAAGGCCTTGAGGCTGGGGCTCCTTGGGAAAAAAGGAGCCCTTTCCCAGATAAGGGGGGTGGAGTTTAATGAAGAGGATAATGGTAGTTTTGCTTGTGGGAGCTTTCCTTCTTGCACCTTGCACAAGCTTGATAGCTGCAGAGCAAAAGACTTCCCAAAGCAGTGCCAAGAAGGCCCCGGATACCCCTCAGGTCACGGTTAAGGGGACGGTTGTGGCCGTGGGAAAGGATGCCAAGGGGAACGTAAACGCCGTGGCCGTAAAAAGCGACAAAGGTGATTACAAGGTTGTGCTTAAAGGGAAGGGCAAAGAGCTGCTCAAGATGGTGGGGAAAAAGGTGGAGGTCACCGGGAAAGTCCGGGAGGCCAAGGGCAAGAAGTCAATTAGCATCTCAGATTTCAAAGAAGCCAAGGAATGAGTTTGGGAGTAAACAGCGGCTTTTTGAACAATAGCTCTAACATCAAGAAGGGGGGATGTGTCCCCCCTTTTCATTAGGGGGTGCGAGACAAATGGAGAAAGAGGTGCTTTTCACCGAGGATGTAGAGCCTCCGGGCCAGTCGGCCGGAGGCGAAGTACAAGGCAAGGCAAAATGCTTCTCTTCTGATTCCAACCTATTTCCCTCTTCGGATTCTTCCCTGCGAATTTCATTGCTGGAGCCCTCCAGATGGGCTCAGAGATTTGTAACCAGCGAGCGCAGCAAGTGGTTCAGAAAAAAGTTTTTCCCCCAGGCCAGCCTTTCGGACTGGAATGATTGGCGTTGGCAACTCAGTAATCGCATATTGAAACTGGCCCAACTTGAGAAGGTCTTGGAGCTTAGCCCAGAGGAAAAGCAAGCCATACTGGCAGGCGGGGAGTCCCTGCCCATGGCCATCACTCCTTACTATGCGGGCCTCCTGGATCCAAAAGATCCTACTCAGGGGCTCAGGAGAACGGTAGTGCCCACATTGTGGGAACAGAAGCGCTCTCCAGGGGAGGCTGAGGATCCTCTTGGGGAAGATCGTGACAGCCCGGTCAGAGGACTGGTGCATAGGTACCCTGACAGGGTTCTGTTCCTGGTCACAGGATTCTGTTCCACCTATTGCCGTTACTGCACCAGATCCCGCATGGTGGGTCATTCTGGGGCCAATGTCGCGGCTCGAGCGCAATGGGAAAGGGCCATCTCTTACATCCAAGCCACGCCAACGGTCAGGGACGTGCTTCTCTCCGGAGGGGATGCTTTGACCTTGCCCGACCAGGCTCTCGAATGGCTGCTAGGGAGGCTAACCAGAATCCCCCACGTGGAGTTCCTGCGCCTGGGCACCAAGGTGCCTGTAGTGCTGCCCCAGAGAATCACCAACTCCCTGCTGAGGGTGCTTAGGAGATTCCATCCCCTTTGGATAAGCATCCACTTCACCCATCCTGAAGAGCTCACCCCTGAGGTGGCCCAGGCCTGCCAAAGGCTGGCCGACGCCGGGCTGCCCCTGGGAAGCCAGACAGTGCTCCTCAAGGGTGTGAACGATGAGCTCGAGACCATGAGAAGACTCTTCCACGGGCTCCTGAGGATCCGCGTCAAGCCCTACTACCTGTATCAGTGCGATCCCATTGTGGGATCCGCCCACTTCCGCACCCCGGTTTCCAAAGGTCTGGAGATAATAGCCGGTTTGCGGGGGTACACCACAGGGTATGCTGTCCCCACCTACGTGATAGACGCCCCCGGAGGAGGAGGCAAGATTCCTCTCCTTCCAGAATACCTGGTGGGAAGAGACGGGGAGGATCTGCTCCTGAGAAACTACAAAGGGCTCACCTATAGGTACCCTGACCCTTTACCAAAAAAGGAAAACGGTTCCCAGAACCTCCAGGGCTGTGTTGGCGAGCCATGAAAATCGGGATCACCTACGACCTGAGACAGGAATATTTGGCCCTGGGTTATGGTGAGGAGGAAACAGCCGAGTTCGACCAACCCCAGACCATAGAGGCCATCCAGGAGACCCTGCAGGAGCTGGGTTATTCCACTGTCAGAATAGGCAATGCCCAAAGCCTTATGGCCCGCCTTCTGGCTGGGGAAAGGTGGGATCTGGTTTTCAACATAGCCGAGGGAGTTCACGGCTTCGGCCGGGAAGCCCTTGTGCCCGCTCTTCTGGACGCGTACTGCATTCCGTACACCTTTTCAGATCCCCTGGTCCTGACAACCACCCTTCATAAGGCCACTGCCAAGAGGCTGGTGAGAGACCTGGGTCTGCCCACACCCGATTTCTGTGTTCTGGAGAGGCCCCAAGACGCAGATGCCATGGAGCTTGCCTATCCTCTTTTTCTTAAGCCTGTTGCCGAGGGCACGGGGAAAGGGATCACCGAGAAGTCCTGTGTAAGCTCGCTCCAAGAGCTCAAAGAGGAGGCTGCAAGGCTTTTGGAGAAGTATTCCCAGCCGGTTCTAGTGGAAAGCTTTCTGCCCGGGAGGGAATTTACCGTCGGCATCCTGGGAACCGGGAGAAATGCAAGGGTCTTGGGGGTCATGGAGGTGGTGCTGCTTGAGGGGGCAGAGGCCCAGGTGTACTCCTACAAGAACAAGGAGGAATGCGAGAAGTTCGTAAATTATAGGCTGGCCGGGGAGGCTGAGGCTGGCGAAGCCTCAGAGCTGGCGCTGAGTGTCTGGAGAGGGTTGGGTTGCAGGGATGCCGGAAGAGTGGATCTGCGTGAGGGGCCAGATGGCCGAATCCAGTTTCTGGAGGTAAACCCCTTGGCAGGCCTCCATCCCCACCATTCCGATCTGCCCATCTTGTGCAAGATGTGCAACATCTCTTACAAGGAGCTCATCCAGGCAGTAATGGAATCGGCCTTGAGCCGTGCGGGTCTTACCAGATACGCCAAGGGCCGGAGGGAAGATAGATGAGACCGGTGATTTTGAGCTCTGCTCAAACCCCTCAGGCGGCCCCTCACGAGCTGGACGACCTGATGCAAGTGCAGACTGTAGAAGCAGCTCTTCGGGAGCTGGGATATGATCCAGAGCCGCTTTCACTTACCCTGGATATGGAAGCAGCCAGATCGCTCCTCAGGAGTCTTTCTCCGCCTTTTGTGTTCAACCTTGTGGAAAGCTTGGACGGGAAGGGCAGCTTGATCCATTTGGGGCCTGCTCTTCTGGAGAGTCTGGCTTTACCCTACACAGGCTGCCCCACAGAGGCTCTCTTCACATGTTCCAACAAACTCCTGGCCAAAAAAATGCTAAAACTGGCGGGGCTAAGAACTCCTGAATGGATAAGTAGGAACGAACTTTCTTTCAAGACTCCGCCCGGCTCTACTTTGATCCTAAAGTCCGTTTGGGAACACGCCTCTGCTGGCCTAGATGAAAGCTCCTTGGTTCGCCCCGAAGACACAGCAGCCTTAAGAGAGTGTTTGGAACAAAAAGCCAAAGCCGTCGGTGCAGAGGTTTTCGCGGAGAAGTACATAGAGGGAAGGGAATTCAATGTGTCAGTTCTGGAGGGTCCCTCGGGTCCAGAGGTACTTCCTGTGGCCGAGATATTATTCCAAAATTACGAGGAATCCAGACCCAAAATAGTCTGCTACAAGGCCAAGTGGGATCCAGACTCTTTCCAGTTCCGCAATACTCCTCGCTCCTTTAGCTTCCAGGAGCAAGATAAGCTCTTACCTCTGCTGGGAGAGATTGCCCTTAAATGTTGGAGGCTTTTTGGTCTTAGGGGTTACGCCCGTGTGGATATCAGAGTGGATCCAGAGGGTAGGCCCTGGATACTGGAGGTGAACCCCAATCCCTGCATCTCACCGGATGCAGGCTTCATGGCGGCTGCAAAGCAAGCCGGCTTGGACTCAAGAGAGGTTGTGGCCAGAATCCTGGAAGCATCTGGAATTCCTAGAAACCCTCTCACTCTCACGGCCAAAGCAAAGGACCCTTTCTTGGAGATCCCCGGCCGAGAAATAAGGCTTCGCAGGGAGGTTCTTCCAGAAGACCTGGCCGCGGTCAGAAGGATAGTCCTCTCAACCGGCCTGTTCAGAGCCCAAGAGGTGGAGGTGGCAGTAGAGCTTGTACAAGAAACTCTCTCCAGAGGAGCTGCCAGCGGGTATCAATTTCTTTTTGTAGAAAGGCAGGGCCGCACCATAGGCTATGCCTGTTACGGTCCGATTGCCTGCACAGCCTCCAGCTTTGATCTTTACTGGATAGCCGTGGAAAAGGGCTTCCAAGGGTACGGCATTGGCCGGATCTTGATCTCCAAGGTGGAAGAGCAGATCCTCCAAGAAGGAGCAAGGCGCCTTTATGTTGAGACCTCATCCAGGCCTGATTACGAACCTACCTTGCGTTTTTATTTAAGGCAGGGATATCTGAGACAAGCCTCTCTGGAAAACTTCTATTCAGAAGGGGACCACAAGTTGATCCTGGTCAAGGAACTGGCCTCAGCCGGATCATTAGCCCAGTCCCTGGATCCTAAGGCCGCGCCGCAGTCTTGCTGGAAAACCTAGTCTGGATGGTTCTCCAAAGCCTATTACTTTGGAGGCTACGCCACAAGCCCCCGTATATTCCGACTCAAACCAAGACCAAATCCGAACCTAAAATCAGGGTGTTTTTGAGTGCGGGCCGGTGGCTGTGATCTTTCCCCCACCCACAAGGCTTCGGAGCTGCGGCCACAAAAAGTCAGGACCAAGCTCAACCTACTTGCTTCTTGATAGAGCTTCCCCCTGATCCTCCCTCACCATTTCTATTACCCCTTCTGGACAAAAAGCAGCGCAAACACCGCAACCCTTGCAATAGCGAAGATCGATCACCATGAATCCGCCCGACTCCTCCAGGCTGATGGCCAGATCCGGACAAAGATATCTACACATCTGGCAAAGCTTGCAGCCTTTTCTGTTGAGCCGGGGTCTGTGAGTCCTTGCCACTTGCATACCTCCACTTCATCCTATCTTAAAGCGCTCCAGCCATCCCTTCCTGCTCTTCTCAAATTCCTTTCGAGCCTCCAGCCCGCGGGAAAACCCCTCCGCCAAAGCCTTTTGGTTCATGTCCCTAAACTTGCCAGAGACTCCCTCATCCACGGCTTGGGCCAGGGCTGCCAAAGACACAAGACCTGTAAGGCCGGCCAACACCCCCAAGAAGATCACGTTGGCTGCCTGGGCACTGCCCAAGCTCTCCAAAGCCAAATCGGTCCCTCCAATTCCGAAATGCACTACCGGGCTTTCCTGACTGGGCTGTACCATTGGGTGATCATGGATCACCAGGCCATCTTCCTTCACCTCCGGCAGAAATCTCTGGTATGCCTCCTGCGAGAGAGCCACCAGTACATCCGGCCTTATCACCCTCGGGAAATCCACCGGCTGTGAAGACAGAATCACCTCGGCCCTGCAGGCCGAACCCCTTGCCTGAGCTCCATAAGAGTTGGAGCCCACGGCCCAATAACCCTCTTTCACCCCAGCAGCACCCAAAACAGTGCCCATGAGCACAATCCCCTGCCCCCCCAATCCACCAAAACAAACTTCTAACTTGTCAGCCATTTACAAACTCCCCGTAGACCACCCTCCCCTGCAGGTCTTCCCGACTCAATTTGGAGGCCTCTTTTTTGGAAACAAGGGATTCTTGAAGCCCTTTGAGCACCTGGGCCGCATCCCCCATTCTGTTTCTTCTGCCGAATTGGGTGGGACAAGGCGAAAGGGCTTCGATAAAAGAAAAGCCCTTGTGCTGGAGGCCTCTTTGGATGGCCCTCTGAAGAAGCAGGGGCTGCACCACCCCGTACCGGGCCACATAGGTGGCCCCTGCAGCCTGGACCAACTTACAAAGATCAAAGGGAGGCTCTGGGTTGCCTGCCGGAGTGGTGGAACTTTGCGCCCCCAGAGGGGTCGTGGAGGCCACCTGCCCCCCTGTCATGCCGTAAATCATGTTGTTGGCGCAGATCACTGTTATATCCAGATTCCTCCTGGCTGCATGGATGAGGTGATTCCCGCCTATGGAAGAGAGGTCCCCGTCTCCGCTTACCACCAAAGTGATAAGCTCAGGGTTGTAGAGCTTAGCCCCTGTGGCAAAAGCCACCGCTCTGCCGTGAAGGGTATGCAAGGTGTCGGCCTTAAAATGGGGGGATGGAATCCAGGCCGCACAGCCTATGCCTGAGACAAACAGCATCCGGTCCATGGGAAGTCCCAGACTGTCTATGGCTCTCAGGATCGCCCCCATGAGAATTCCATGACCGCAGCCCGGGCAAAAAGGAGTCTGCTGGATCTCCTCCCTGAGGTAAGCATCCATATCCCTGGCCATCAGCCCCTCCTCTCCATTGCCTCCACAATGGCCTCAGGGTGTATGATCTCCCCGTTCACCTGGTGATACCCTTCCGCCTGGCAGTGAACCACTTTCCTGACTTCCCCCAGAACCTGCCCCAGGTTCATCTCCGGCACCAGGATCCTCTTGACCCGCTTGCCTAAAACCGAAACTACATGCTCTGGGAAAGGCCAGAGGGTCTGGAGCCTAAGCAGCCCCACTTTCCGACCCCTTTCCCTGAGTCTCTTGACCGCATAGAGAGCACTTCGCGCAGTGAAGCCGTAAGCAATGACGGCTTGCTCAGCATCCTGGAGGAAATACTCCTCTGTCCTAGAGATCTCCTCCCTGCGCTCCAGGATCTTTCGGTTGATTCTTTCCACTAACTTTCTGTGCACCTCTGGATCCTCGGTGCGGCGGACACCCCATGGATCGTGGGTTGAGCCGGTTACCAACAAGCGGGCCCCCTCCCCGAATGCCGGCATAGGAGGAATGCCTGCAGGCTCCTCGGTCCCAAAAGGCGGACGCTCCTTGGAACGATCCCTTTTCACAATTTGGATCTTCTCGGGGATGCTGATACGCTCCCTTAGATGGCCCACCGCCTCCTCCCCCAGGAGCACCACCGGTACCCTGTATTTCTCGGCCAGGTTGAAGGAATCGATTCCAAACTCATACATCTCTTGAACCGACCAAGGGCTAAGGGCTATCACCTGGACATCCCCGTGCATTCCCCATTTGGCCTGCATGATATCCCCGGCCCCCACTCTGGTGGCCTGTCCAGTGCAGGGTCCGGCTCTTTGAATATCCATGAGCACAAGTGGGGTCTCTGTGAACACGGCGTATCCGAGCCCCTCCATCATGAGACTGAAGCCGGGCCCTGAAGTGGCTGTCATGGCCCTGGCCCCCGCCCAGGAGGCTCCAATCACCGCGCAGATGGAACCTATCTCATCCTCCATCTGCACAAAACGTCTGCCCAACTCCGGAAGTCTCTGGGCCATTCTTTCCATGATCTCTGAGGAAGGGGTGATGGGATATCCGGCGTAGAAGTCACATCCGGAAGCAATGGCCCCCTCTGCTGCTGCCTCGTTGCCCGAAAGGTAGTGATAACCCGGTTTCAATAGGCTTTGCACCTGCTCCAATTATGCTACCCTCAATTTGTTTTCTGTGTGGGCCTCTTGGCCTCACTCAATCAAGCCTGGAACCTTTCCCCGGATGGACTCAAAAAAACAACCCCTTCTCCCCGGGGCCTGTTGAAAAAGCGACTTGACTGGAATCTCAGCCGTCGCGTAATTTCTAGCACATCTCTGCCGGGAATAGAAGAGGAAGCTTGGAGGCAAGACAAATCTACCACGACTCCATGATGCTTACGGCCTCCTTGATTTGGGGAGGAGCCTTTGTGGCCCAAAAGGCTGCAATGGAACACATGGGGCCTTTGCAATTCAATGGACTGCGCTTTCTTTTGGGGGCAATGGCCCTGGTTGGAGCTGAGAAACTGGCTCTGCTGAGGGGGAATCCTCTTATTGATAGCGGGCAGGAAGCTGTTTCTTTGCGGGGAGGCCTCCTGGCCGGATTAGCTCTTTTCGGGGCCGCGACTCTCCAACAGATAGGGCTTCTTTTCACCACCGCCGGGAAGGCCGGCTTCATAACGGGATTGTACGTGGTCATGGTGCCTTTGGTGTGTTTTTTTCTGGGCAGAAGACCTTCTGTGGGAGCTTTATTGGGAGGCCTCTCGGCAGGGCTGGGACTTTATCTTTTGAGCGGCCAAGAAGTGCTTGAGCCCCAAAGAGGGGACCTATGGGTCTTGCTAAGTGCCTTATTGTGGAGTTTACATGTGCTTCTTTTGGCGCATTTCTCCCCCAAAACAGACCCCTTGGCCCTGGCCAAGATTCAGGATATGGTTTGCTCTGTGCTGAGCCTTGCGGCTGCGGTATGTCTGGAGGACCTCAAGTCCATGGAGCTGATCCTGGCCTGGAAAGAGCTCTTTTACGGAGGAGTAATCTCGGTGGGGGTGGCCTATACTCTCCAGGTGGCGGCCCAAAGAAGAGTTCATCCAGCCCACGCAGCCGTACTTTTGAGCATGGAAGGTTTTTTTGCAGCTCTGGCTGGATACATATTTCTAGGCGAGGTGATGGGATTCAGGGAGTTGACGGGAGGTTTCTTCATGCTCTTGGGTGTTCTCATGGCCCAGCTTTGGAGGGGCAGCTCCAGAGCAGCCAGCCCAAAGGCTACGTCTCAAGCCAGGTAAAGGAGAGGTCCAGAGTATGAAAAAACAGACCTCCGACCCGCAAAGAAGACAGCTCTACAGAATCGTGTACCCCTTGAAGGCCAGGCCGCGCATACAAGTTGGAGAGGAATCATTTGCTGTTATAGACCTGTGCGAGCGGGGAATAAGGTTCCTGTATTGCGGGGCCCAGGGCTTCAAGATAGGGGAGGAGCTGCAGGCTGTGGTTCATTTTGCCGATGGAAGCAGTGCGGAGATTCAAGGCAGTGTAATGAGAGTTCAGGGCAACCAAACAGTTCTTCATCTGAGGGTTCCCATCTCTCCTGCCAAGGTGCTCCAGGAGCAACGCTACCTCTTGAAGCATTTCCCTGGTTATGAATAAGGTGGAGAAAGCCGGGCCTGCAATGCCCCTGAAGGAGGCCTCACCATGTTTCCCATGGAGTTGGACCCCAGAGTTCTGAGCTCCCTGCCATATCCCGGGGAAGACGGTATTCGAAGGGTGACCCGTATCCTTCAAGCCATGCTTGGCAAAAGGGTGGTCCCTTATTTCAAGAAATACAGGGGCACAGAGCCCATTCTCTTGGCCAAAGCAAAGGAGCAGATCTCCATCCAGAGACTGGAGGATGATTCTGGAAGCATCAGGACCGTAAGCTTCTTGGAGCCCCGAGATCAAGGCTGGATACTTCTGATCCAGGAGCGGATATTCGATTACTTAGCCTTTGTTATTCCAAGTGATCCTGACTCAAGGCTGGGGGACGGGACTCGGGAAGAAAAGAAGATGTTGGCATGGGCTGAGTTACTGCTTCGTCACCAGATGGAGCATTTGCTTTACCAAGAACACTCAGAGCAGCAAGTAATACTGAATGACGCTCGTTTTGCCATGGAGATGAGAAGGGAGGATCCAACTTATTACCGGGCTCTGGCAGAGTCCCTGGATGACGAAATGAACGGGATACTGGGGCGTCGATACCTGAACATGTTGGAGCATGCCCAGCAGGAAAAACCTCTGGAGGGGCTTGCCAGAAGGATTCTGGAGGAGCACACGGGAGTGTTGGCCCAAGCTCCCACTTCTTTTTTGGAACGCATGCTCCCTAACCTTGACCCTGCCATACAGTCTGGGGTCTTGGGATACTGTTTTCGTCAAAGCAGAAGTACCGCCCTTTCTTTGACACGCAGAGCTCGTTGGATGGAAAAGCTCTTGGCGCTTTTGAGGATAGTCCTGCTTAGCAAAGACAAGGGCAAAGATGTTTTGGAGTCCTTCAAGGAGCGCTGGGGTATGGCCGGTCTGTTTCATGAGCTGGACATACCCGAGGCCCAGTGGGAAGGGAAAGGAGTTTGGGAATTGACCGGGCTTCTGCTCCAGGCTCTCCAGACGCACAAAGCACCAGAGCCTCCCCCGCCTGCACCGCCCCTTGCTGTGGAGCCCCCCCAGGAGGCCCCCCCGGCCGAGAAAAGTTTGAAAGACAGGATTCAGGAGGCTGTCCAAGATCCTATCTTCCCAAAGGGGGTCCTGGAGGTAATCGAAAAGAACAAACTTAATGCAGTGGGGCACAGCGGTTCCAAATACAGCGAGCTTATAGAAACGCTCCTGGCCATACCCTGGGGAAAACTCAAGCCCATAGAGGTGTCCCCTGAGGAGTTTCAAGAGGGTCTCAACAGGAGCCACTACGGCCTGGAGAAACCCAAGGAGATCCTTTGTGATTTTTTCAGCAATCTCATCTGGCGTTACCGTAATTTGGGGCCTCGCTCCCAGAAATGGGCCCAATGGGAAAGAACAGGAAGCTCTTTTCTGTTGGTGGGCCCCCCGGGAGTGGGTAAGACATCCTTGGCCATCTCCGTAGCCCAGAATCTTTCAATTCCTTACCACAAGATTTCCCTGGGAGGCATGAAAGACGAGGCCGACCTGAGGGGTCACGGTTTCACATACGAAGGTTCCAAACCCGGGGCCATAGTGCAAGGACTGATCCGGATGGGAGTCATGAACGGTATGTTCATCATGGACGAGGCTGACAAGACAGAGAAGTTCGCTATAGCCACACTCTTGGAAATACTGGATCCAGAGCAGAACTATCTGTTCCACGACAAGTACACACAGACAACCGTGGACATCGATCTTTCCAACTGCCACTTCATCCTCACAGCCAACACCCTCGAGACAGTGCCTCCTCCAGTAGCCAACCGTTGCGAGATTGTCTTTCTGGACCGCTACAGCGTGGAGGAGAAGATAGCCATTGCCAGGGGACATCTGATCAGAAGAGTGAGGGAAAAGCACCAGATAGGGGAGCAGGAGATCTTCTTTGATCCTGACCAAGAAAAGGAGCTTCTTCGTCTCTTGGTGCGCACTTACACCCACGAGGCCGGGGTGAGGGAATTGGAGAGGGTTATTCGCACCCTCTTTCTTCGGATCCAGAGGAAAGAGATCCTGGGCAAAGGGGCTTCCTCTCTCTGTATAACCAGGGAGCGCATAAAAGAGTTCCTGGATGAGCCTCAGCCTCCCAGAAAGATAAACCCCGAGGATCGTGTGGGGGAGATGTTGGCTTTGGGGGTGAACCCGGAGATGGGAATCGGAAGCGTGATCCCGATACAGGCAACCCCCTTGCCTGGGATCCCCAGGGTAGGAGTAGGCCGCACCCTGAGCGTTATCCATGCCACAGGCAACATCGAGCGGGTCATGGACGAGAGCCGAAAGGTGGCCACAACCGCTCTCTTTCAGTGCGCCCCTGAGCTGGGTCTGGATATGAGCCGCATGGAAGAACCCATTCACCTGCATTTCATGGGGGCCTCCACCCGCAAGGATGGGCCCTCCGCCGGAGGAGCCATTGCTTTGGCTTTGGCCTCTGTATTGTCCGGAAAACCTCTAAGGCGCGATGTGGCCATGACCGGGGAAATTGACACCCATGGACGTATCACCGCTGTTGGGGGGATCGACCTCAAGCTGGAGACGGCCTTTGAGGCCGGCTGCAAAACCATGATAATCCCCTCTGAGAACTTGAAAGGAGAGGAAGGTATGGAGAGACTCCCGCGTTCCCTCAAGGCGGAGCTCCAAATACTTTCCTTCCAGCAATGGCAAGGACCTCATGAACCCTACGATTACAACCATCACCTGCTCCAGGTGGTGGGGGTGGATGATCTAGTGCAGGCCGCCAAGGTGGCCTTTCTGGAGGAGGATGAACTCTCGGGCCTGGAGAGCATGTTTCGGGAACATGCCCGTCACGTGGCTGCCTTGCCCCAGGAAAGGGATGCTGGGGATCTCTTGCTGGTGCTGGTCAAAAATCTGGAGGAGATGGATCCTCGCTGTCTGGATCCCTCTTTCTGGAAAGACTGTACAGGCTGTGTGCTTCTTGTGGCCGCCTCAGGAGACCCCGGGGCGCTGCAAAAGCTGGAGCCCCTCAGAGGCAGAGTGGAAATAAGGGAAGTAGACCCAAAGTCGCACTCCCTCACCGCCACCCTGGAGGAAATTTTGGCAAAGACCCCGGGAAGAAGACCCAAGAGGCTATCTATCTCAGCCCCTTTCTTCTTCCTGCAGCGAGACGGTATAAAGCCCTCGGCCATAAAGCCTCAGGGAGGCCTGGGCAGCCTTAGGCTTTTTGCCAACAACTACACCCTCCAGAAAGTTAAGATCAAGGCTTGCAAGGCAGTCCTAAACCAGGTCTACTTCAAGATGGGCTCATTGGAGGAGCGGGAGCTAGAGAAATGTCCTTTCCTGGCCAGGCTGGATGACACTTGGGTGGCGGACATCTCTTTTATTCCGGAGAAGTACAGGCTTGATGTGCAAAGAGCCGAGAAAATCCTTACCAGATGCTTGAGCCTGTGGCTGGAGGTCTTGGAAGCTGAAGCCCCCCAAGCTCAGCTTTCCAAGGAGTCTCGGTAGATCCGAGCCAACTGCTCGGCCTCCTCCATGGGACTGCCCAACTGGCTTGAGCTTGCCAGGCCTGCTTCAGAAAGCCTCTGGCGCAAATCAGGCTCATCCACCAAGGGCAAGGCCTTTTCCACCAGGTCCCAAGGGTCATGGGGATCGTATAGTATGCCGCAAGGATGCAGGCCCCCTGATCCCATCACAGGCCAGCGGTTCCCCGGGATGTCGGTGGCCAGAATGGGTCTGCCTTGAGATACAGCCTCTATGAGAGCATTGGAAAGCCCTTCGGAAAAGGAGGAATTGGCCACCACATCAGCCCCTTTGTACGCGGCTTTCATGGCCTGGGGAGGTATGGTCCCTATCCAGGTTGCGAAGTTCTGCAACTTTTCAAGTTTCCTCAGAAGGCTTCTTCCATAAGAGGGATCCAGGATAGGCCCGGCCAAAACAGCCTTGATATGGGGTCTTAGCCTGTAGAGCTTCTCCATTGCCATGAGCCACTCAAGGTTCCCCTTCACAGGTCTGATCCCTGCTGGGAGAAAAAAGAGCAGATCCTCTGGAGCGGCCCCAGCTCTGGCTCTCAGGTCATAGGGCTCATCCCCGAACCAGGTGCACGCCTTGGGCACCCTCACCAGTTTTTCCGCCACAGCTCCCCAACACTCCAGAACCCTCGCCTCCATCTGCGGACTTTGAACAACGAGGAACTTGGCCCGTGCAACGAGGCTCTTAACAAGCTCAATGCGTTCCTTGGAATTCACCTCAAGGTTCAGGTCAGTGCCTCCTGGGGACAATACCAGGGGAAGCTCTCCTATGAGCCCATTTCCTCTCCACAAAGCCCTTCCTGCCCTGTAAGCGTGATGAACATGCAGCACATCAGGCTGAAAAGCCCCGAGAGCGGCTTGCAGATCTGAGATTCCCATTTTTTCAGCAGCCAAAGTACGAACCTCTACTCCCTGCTCCTTGAGGTGGAGCCTCCATCTCTCGGCTGTGACTCCATTACCGCTTACCATAGGGAAAACTGTTGGTGAAAGAATCAGGACCCGCATGACCGGGTAGGCTCTACCCCTAAAGGAAATCCGGTCAGAATGACCTCATATTTTTTTAGCATGCCTCGAAATTCTGGATTCAGCAAGGTCTCCAGCTCCCTTTCGCGCTCTTGGCTTGAGAATCCCAAAAAAGGTGTTTCCCTCCCACCTGTTTCAACTCTTCCCGGATGTACCATGAGCTCGGTCAGCCCGTGGGGCAACCTTTTGAGCATTTCCTCCAGGAGCCGCATGGAAAGAACCCCTTTCCAGTAAAGCCCACAAAAAAGTCCAGGGCTTCGAAGCCCAAATCTGCGGATCTTTCCCGAAGCCTCTCGAGCTGCCCTGCTGAAAGCCAGTGCCTCGGCCTCGACTTCAGGTTCCCGCAGCATCTCCACAATGGGTTTCTCCTCCAGGGGAAGGCGGACCCAGGCAATACCCACCTTCTTTGCAATAGAGATAAGACTATCCACCACTGCAGGGAAAACATGCACATGCTGGTGGCCGTTTATGTGAGTCATGGGAACTCCCCAGGAAAGAGCCCATTCCAGCTGTGCCTCCAGCTCCTGGGCCACTTCCTTTTTCAAACTATGGTCCTTTTTCTGCAAAAGAAGCCTAAGAGAGGTTTTCTTGCCCAGGAAGCATCCCTCACTTCCTACTAACCGAACAAGCCCCGAGGACAAGGGTCTCCCTTCAGAGAGATTCAAGTGAAGACCTACAGATACCGATCCCCTGCCATGTCTTTGGATCCACTGCATGGCCTCCTGACTTGCTGGGCCGTTGGGAAGCACGCTCACACTGGTTATGACCCCGGCCTTTATTCCCTCCAGTATGCCCTTGTTTCGACCCGGATCAGCCCCCAGGTCGTCTGCATTTACAATGAGGTACTTCATGTCACCTTTCTAGGAAGGGAAGCCCGAATGAACAAATTGCGAAATGCCAGCGAGCCAGAGTCGCTCTTGCCGACCCAGGCCTTTCCCGCCCTGGCAAGATCCTGGATATAGCTGAAAAGACCGGGGTCCAAGCTCTCATACTCCTGGGGTTGAAATTCTCTCAATGTGCTGCCCGCCAACTCCACCTTCTCGAAGTGTTCATCAAGAAGCCGAAATAGCTCCTCCTGGTTCACCAAGGAAATGGCCAAGAGCCAAAGTCTCCCCTCTTTGGGCTTTAGGAATCTAGGGGCTGAAGCCGCAATCCTCTTTATATGCCACAAGCCGTCCGGACCACCGTACTTGGGCCCCATGGGTCTGGGAGAAGGAGTCTGGGGAGGGGTGGCCAAGATCACATGAAAACCCTCTTTCTCCCCCACAGGATCCAGGGCCTGGAGCCAAGAGCCTGCCCGTGCCTCGATACGGCCCTCGAACCCGTTTTGCCTGGCATTGGCCATGGTCGCCTCCAGGGCAAGTGGATCCAGGTCAGTGGCCACCACCCTGTCGGCTCCGGCCAAGGCTGCTGCCATGGCCAGGACCCCACAGCCGCAACCCAGCTCCAGGACCTCCTCTCCCGGCCTGACATCCAGCATCCGGGCCATCTCCAGGGTGGACTCTGGAGGGAAGTGAACCCCTCGGGGGACCACCAGACTCAGAGTTCCTCCTGGAAGCTCCACTCGTAGCCTTCTTTCCTGGAGCAGCTCTTCCTTTCCGTATCTCTCCAGTGCCGAGTCCAGAATTCGGGCTACCAAATCAGGATAATCCATCCCAGCCAGCCTTGCGGCTATGGCCATGGCCTCGAAAGGCTCCATGCTCGGGGTGACATTGGCTTCGAGGAAAAAGGGCGTCCCGTCTCCGGAGAGCCGCACGTCGAATCGCGCGTAATCCCTTAGCCCCAGGGCCTTGAAGGCCCGGCAGGCCATGAGCGCTATCTCTCGCTGTGTTTCCCGCCCCAGTCGGGCCTGGACCACGTCCTGCCTCTCGCCTCTGAACTCCAAGCCCTTAAACCCCTCGTCCAGGATGGACTCTTCACTGGCCTGCCTCATCTCCAAGATGGGCAACACCCCAGGCTCGCCCCCTTGCTCCAGTACCGGCACGGCGAGCTCCCTGCCAGGCACGAGAGTCTCGATCAGAAAGCAATGGGACGGGTTTGCGGCCCAGAGGGCCTCCAGGTGTGCCTCCAGCTCCTCACGGGAACCAACCAGGCCAACCCCACGGCTCATGTGTTCGAAAAGGGGTTTCACCACCCAGGGTGGAGGCAACCAACTCTTTACCCTCGGTTCAATGGAGGAGATTACCGACCCAGGCACGGTGGGGACTCCTGCCCTGGCCATCACGGTTTTGGCAGCCACCTTGTCATCTGCCAGGAAGCAGGCCCTCCCCGGAGAGCCCACGAGCCTGGCTCCCCTTCCCTCCAGGATCATTCTCACCGAGGCCCTGAAAAGCCCTCTTCCCTCAAAGGTGTCCGTATGGTCGAAAACCAGGTGGCACCTTGTGGCCAGCTCATGGGCCCTTGCCTCGATCTGTGCCGAGTCAACCAAGACCGGTTCATGCCCGAGCATTCTGAGGCCCTCAGATATGGCCTCCCCGCACCGGCACACCGAGCCCAC
>CAYPWF010000003.1:3913-93899 GCA_964414345.1 uncultured Desulfarculaceae bacterium | reverse complement strand
CGAAGCTGAGGCCGACCGAGGGAGGGGGCAAGCATCCCCCGGAGGCCAAATCCTTTGGAAAATCAAGCGCCGAAGACTTGAAGCGGAGAGAAATGCCGCCACCCCCCCGTGACCAGTTACAAAAATTCGGGCCGGGGATCATAGGACCCGCTTCTACTGTCTCCCATAGCTCCTGTGGCTGCAAGGTTTCTCAAAGGTAAGAAGAGAATTCCTCGGGACTCACGGCCAAGGGTTCCAGGGCAACTCGTTGATAGAAGTCTGCCTCAGCATGTCTACCCCTTTTGCGGGCCCCATGGGAATAGATGGCACATTTTCTTTGCAGTTGCGCCAAGGCGGCCTTCTTTTGGTCTTCCCTTAGGGCCGGATCTTGGAGGATTCTGGCCAAGGCTCTTATTCGGAAGCGATCCATGCCCCAAAATTTCTTGGAGAGCTGGTCGGGATGCCCTCCTCTTTTTATGATCAGCCTTTCTTCCAAAAACAGCACAGGGTACCTGGATGTGAGCCTGAGCCAGAGGTCATAGTCCTCACAGGCAGGCATGCTCTCATCGAATCCCCCCATTTCCTCAAGCACATCCCTTCGAATCAAGGCTGATGATGGGCTGATGATGCACCTTGCCAGACAATGCTGGAAGATCCAACCTGAGTGCTTGGCGTGGTGCTTACAAGGATTCACCCTCCTGTTGTGCCGAATCCATATCTCGTCGGTATAGCAAAGCGGCACGTCTGCCCTGGAGTCCACAGCCTGGATCTGGCGTTGCAGTTTTTGGGGGAGCCAAAGGTCGTCTGAATCCAGAAAGGCCACCCAATCACCCAGGGCTGAGCGCCACCCCTTGTTGCGTGCACTGCTCACCCCGGAATTAGAGAAACTAAGATACCTTATCCTCTTATTCCCAAAGCTGGCCACCACCTCTTTAGTGAGGTCCGTGGAGCCGTCATCCACCACCAAGACTTCTGTTGGCTGAAAGCTCTGCCTAAGCACCGACTCCAAAGCCTCCCGGAGCATATTAGCCCTATTGTAAGTGGGTATGACAACAGAGACGCTGCTCATCTAGCTAGGATTATTCCCCAAAGCCTCTAATTTTTGGGACTCAAGCCCCCAAGCCCCCGGTACTTTTTGGCGTGTTGCGAGTCGAACCAGGGCCAATGCTTAAACCTAAAATCAGGTCTCATTGAGCATATGCCGATTTTAGTTAATATACCAGAAGGATAGCCCGCATTATCAACTGATGGTAAATGACTAGGGCTAGGCTTTGCCCTGGGGCTATGGGATTCTACCTTAAGAGACCTAAAGTCCAAGACCTGTAAGCCGTCCAACTATCGAGACTTAACCCCCAGGAGCGGTTTACAACTTGACACCCCGGCTCACTTAAGTATTCTGTAAAAGAACGGCTGAGTCCACCCTCACTCGGGAGGAGGTTGGCCGCAAATTCTACAAGGGAGGATCCTATGACCTTCGAGAGCCTCAAAGATGTACTGCATTTTGCGATTCGTAAAGAACATGATGCGCGGGAGCTGTACTTGATGTTTAGGGATATGGTCAAGGACCCTGGGGCAAAGACTCTTTTGCAGGAGCTGGCCGACCAGGAGCTGGGGCATAGAAACCTCCTTCAAAAGGCCTTGGATGAAGGTGGCGTGGAAAAACTGGTGGGCAAGCAAGCGGTTCAGGATCTACGTGTGAGCGATGCCTTTGTGGCGGATCCCATAGGCCCCCAGAGTTCTCCCCAGGACATAATGATCTTTGCCATGAAAAATGAGCAGGCCTCTTACGACCTTTACAGGGTCATGGAGGACAACTACGGTGGGACTTCCCTGGCTTCCCTTTTCTCCAGGCTGGCAAGAGAAGAGCTGCATCACAAAGAGACCCTGGAGCGGCAATACGAGGAACACTTCATGCAGTGGATGTAGATTCTTGGGGGCAAGCTCTAACCTGGATTATTCTCCAAAGCCCTTAGCTTTGGGGGCTACGCCCCCAAGCCCCCGGTACACTTCGAGATATTCCGACTCAAAGCACGACCAAAGCTGAAACCGAAAGGCAGGGTGCTTTTGAGTGTGGACCGGTTTTTCCAAACATGTCATAAAGATAGCCCCCATTGCCCACTTATCGTGAATAATGCGGGCTAAAGGGAGTCCAGTTTTCCCAAGACAGAGCCCTTGAGGGGGCCCAAAGAGCGGCCCTTCTCAAGGGCCTCCAGAATCTTCTTGTGCCCCGAGATATCCCCAAGCAAAATGGCTCCCACGATCCTGTCCTCTTTGTATACGAGCTTTCGGTAAACAGACCTCTTAGGATCCAATATCACTTCTGATTCCAGGAGTCCCTCTGGGTCGATTTGGCCTGCAGCCAGCAGGTCAATTCCCAAGACTTTTAGCTGGTTGCTCATAATTGTGCCAGCATAAGAAGCCTCTCTCCCTGCCATGTTTATGCCGGCCACCCTGCCTTGTTCCTCGGCCGCAGGCCAGATCCCGTAATACACTCCCCGGTACTCTACACAGTCACCCGCTGCATACACATGTGGGATGGAAGTCTCCAACTTGTCGTTCACCAGGATGGCCTTGTCTGTCTTGATGCCTGCGGCCTTGGCCAACTCCAAGCGTGGCCTCACCCCTGCGGAGATCAAAAACATGTCCGCTTCAAGAGTTCCGCCGTCTCCCAGCAAGAGGGCGGCTGCTTTGCCGTCATTGCCCTGAATCTGTTTTGGCTGAACCCCAAGGTGAAAACGAAACCCCATGGCCTCCATGGCAGCCTGCAACATTTCTGCGGCCTTGGGATCTGTTTGTCTCGGCAAAAGCCTCTCAAACACCTCCACTACCGTGACCTCTAGACCTCTGAGCCTCAGGGCATTGCCCAGTTCCAGACCCAGGACCCCTCCTCCTATGAGCACGGCTTTCTTGGCATAGGAAGCCTGGTTGCGAATATTGATGGCATCAGCCATGGTGCGAAGACAGAACACTCCCTGCAGCTCCACACCAGGGATGGGAGGTACGAAACTATAGGCTCCGGTGGCCAGAAGAAGCCTCTGGGCCCCATATTCCCCCTTGGAGGAGATCACTCCCAGGGGATCTAGGCACAGCTGTTTCACGCCCTCCCCGGGGCAGAAGAAAACCTCCTTTTCTTCGAACCAGGCCGGACCCCTTATCACCAAACGTTCAGGCTCCAGCTTGGAAGAGACCACCTCTGGGAGCCTCATGCGGCTGTAGAAGGGATAGGTTTCTTCTGTAAAGATCCTTAGTTCGCCTTTTGGATCAATCTCCCGGATTGCCTGACAGGCAGTAATCCCCGCCACTCCGGCTCCCACTATTATGTATTTGGCGGCCATTAATCTATCTCTCCTGCCCTAGAAATAAAGCCTAGCCCGGATTAATCTCCACTGCCCGTGATTTTGGGGTTCATAACCCCAATCCCTTGGTTCGCTTTGGCATATTCCCACTCAAACCAAGACCAAATCTGAAACCGGGGATCAGGGTGTTTCTGGGCATAGATCTGTTTATACTCACATATCCTCAAGCTGGCCCGCATTATCCACCAGGGGTGAAAAATGCGGGCCAGAGGGCTAAGCCTTCTGGAACTGATCTTTGGATGCCCCGCAGACAGGACAAACCCAGTCCGCGGGAAGGTTTTCGAAAGGGGTACCAGGGGAAATTCCATTTTCAGGGTCCCCAACTGCAGGGTCGTACACGTATCCGCAGACCTGGCACTCATACTTCTCCATGGATCACCTCCTTGATCATTGATGATAAGAGATCCCTCAGGATCTGGATTTGGCTTTTCCCGTAATCTGCCACTTGAGTCTCACCAGCTCCACCAGATGTGCCCGCTCCCACTCCAGGAGCTTTTCCAGTATTTCTTTTTCCTGTTTTCTCACTATCTCGCGCAAGCCCTCCATGAAAAGCAGAGTATCTTTTTCGAAGCGGATGCCTGTTTCAACTGCGGCCAGGTCTCCGGTGACTTCCCTGGCAGCCTTTTCTGCCGAGCCGTCCCCCCTGAAAACGTGAGATTCGGCAAGCTCAGCCATGTACATGGAGAATTCTTCCCTTTCCCATGTTTCGGGAGGATCGGCCAGTCCGCTTGCCAGATCCCTCAGATGGACTAGGTGTTCCTTTTCCTGTTGGGCCAAGTGATTAAAAACCTCAAGGGCAGGCTTATCCGCCGCCTTTTGCCCCATGAGCTCATAGAAGAGCTGACCGTTCTTCTCGATCTGAATGGCTGCCTCCAATATCTCCTTGGCAAAAAAAGCTCCCATGGGTTCCTCCTCGCTTGATTCAATTTCTCTCAAGAGCCCTCATGCACCTGGGCCTGCCCAAACACCCCAAGACTCGCCTTCCCTTGGAGCGGAAGAAAGCTTACCGTACCAATACCTCCCAGCTTATTGAAGGTTAACCCTGATCGCATGAGCTTTGATTCAGGGTGCCTTCACTGGAGTGGAAACCCACTTAGGATCTCCACCCAAATTCCTGTCTTGCTTCACTCAGAATCCTTTTCCACGTAATAGCGAATTACGTCTGTCTCTGTTACCAGGCCCACCATGCGATCATTCTGCACCACTGGAAGGCACCCGATCTTGTGTTGAAGCATGAGCCGTCCTGCTTCTCTGACCCCAGCCTCCGGGCTTATGGTCACCAGCTCCGTCTTCATGACCTCCCGGATCACAACTGTCTTCATGTAGTTGCGTTTAATATGCGGATCATAGTCTATGGCCGAGGCCAAAGAGGCCTTGTAGAGGTCCCTCTCGCTTATGATTCCCCTTAGATGCTCGCCTTCCATTACGGGCAGGTGACGGATACGACCCAAATGCATTATGTCTTCTGCCAGGCTCAGTTCGTCATCCACCCTCAAGGTGGCCACTTCCTTGGCCATGATGTCTTTCACTTTCATGGAAACCTTCCTCTTTGGAATCAACTTCCCTTGATCTCATCCATGAGCCGCCTGAAACCCTCAGAAATCTGGTAGCGGCCCAAGGCATCCTGATAATGCATCCAGGCCTTCCATACTTCCATCCACTCCTTGTTGTACCAGTAACATTCTGGATCACCCCTTCCATGGAGTCTCTCCAAAAACTCCATGTACTCCTCTTTGCAGCTCTGGCAGAAACGGTATGGAAGCCCAGGCTCAGAGCTCTCAGGGGGAACCAACTCCATCTGGCTACCGCATTTCATGCATTTCATGGAACACTGGGAACATTGGAACATGTGGAGCATCGCCTCGATCTTCCTGGAGCGCTCCAAGGCGGCTTTGCGATTCTGATCCTTTTTCTTCTTGGCTTCCAGGTCAATGACCTCGGCCATGGCTGCCCCCCCTCACTTGAGGCCACTTTCTAAAAAGCCCTCACAAGCACTCTATCCAAATCCAGTGGCCAGGTCAACGAAAACGCGAACGGTCTCTTGGCTTGAACCGTTTTGGTTGCTGTGGCATATTCTGAAGCCGTCTTTTCAAAGAACAGAGAAGAGGAGGCATCATGAGGGACTTCCAAGGAGTAGCTCCACCTGTGGCCACGCCCTTCAGAGGGGAGGAGCTGGCCGAGGACTGGCTGGCGGAAAACCTCATCCGCTACAGTGCCACAGGCCTTTCGGGTATAGTGGTTTTGGGCTCCAATGGGGAGGCAATCCATTTGAGCAAGGAGGAAAAGCTGAGGGTGGTGGAGATTGCCCGCCAGAGTGTGGGCCAAGGCATGTGGCTCATGGTGGGAGCAGGGGAGGCTACCACCAGGGCCACAGTAGATTTGGCCAGGCAGGCAGCAAAGCTTGGAGCCGATGCTGTGCTGGTGGCTCCTCCCTTCTATTACAAAGAGTCCATGAAGCCTCAGGTGTTGGAGGAGCATTACAAAAAGGTGGCGGAGCAGTCCCCTATCCCTGTCTTTCTTTACAATGTGCCCCAGTTTACAGGCATGAACATGGAGCCTTCCTTGGTGGCCGCTTTGGCCGAGCATCCCAATATATATGGCATAAAGGACTCCTCCGGTAACATCTCCCAGCTAACCGAGATCCTGAGGTGCAGCCCCCAGGGGTTTCGGGTTTTTGTGGGCTCGGCGCTGGTGTTTCTGGCAGCCCTGAGCGTGGGGGCTCACGGAGGAATCCTGGCTGCGGCCAATGTGCTTCCCAAGGCTTTTGTGGAGCTGCGGGAGAGATTCCTAAGAGGGGAATTAGAGGAGGCTCGCAGACTTCAATGGTCTCTTATGGCCATCTCCAGGGCTGTCACAGGAGGTTACGGCATAGGAGGCCTCAAAGCTGCAATGGATCTGGCTGGGTACAAAGGCGGGGAGCCGAGGCTTCCACTCAAGAGACCAGGTGAGGAGGGGATGGCTCATCTGAGGGAACTCCTGAGTCCATGGCTTTAGCTGGCTTGATTACTTGCAGAAGTATGCTTTTTTTTGGGGGGGGGAGCCGCGCTCCCACTATGAACGTCTTAGCCCGCACTTTTCAGGGTCAGTGGATAATGCGGGCTAATGGCATGTTTGGACAAAGCGGACCATACTCAAAAGCATCCTGATTTTCGGTTTCATCTTCGCTCCTGTCTTAGTCGGAATACGTCCAAGTGTATTTGGGGGCTTGGGGGCCTGGGCCCCCAAGGTTACGGGCTTTGAAGAAGAATAATCCAGGTTAGGCTTCTGCCTTAGGATCCACCCCGGCAAGCTGTCCGCAGGCGGCCCAGATGTCGCTTCCGTGACTCCAGCGAATGGGGCAAGTCAGGCCAGAATCAGAGAGGAGCTTTTGGAAAGCCAGGATCCTCTCCTGTGGGGGGCGCTTGAAGGGAGATCCTGGGTAAGGGTTGTGCGGAATGAGGTTAACTTTACACCGGATCCCCCTGAGCAGTTTGACCAGCCTTCTGGCGTCTTGCAGGGAATCGTTCACCCCGTCCAATAAGACGTATTCAAAGGTGACCCTGTTTCTGGGGGGAAGCT
The DNA here is from genome assembly GCA_964414345.1 of uncultured Desulfarculaceae bacterium. Lineage (GTDB taxonomy): Bacteria > Desulfobacterota > Desulfocorpusculales > Desulfocorpusculum > Desulfocorpusculum > Desulfocorpusculum. Next base: position 87,006 of record CAYPWF010000003.1, on the reverse strand, counting down.
CCAATTTTCTGCAGGTCTCTAGGAGGAGTCCTAAAGGGTATTTTCTGTTGATGGGCATCAAGGAGCTTCTTTGATCCTCGGTGGTGGCGTTGAGGGAGACCGCAAGTCCGATGTCCAGCCCCTCTGAGGCCAGTTTTCTAAGCTCAGGGACGAGTCCACAGGTGGAGAGCGTCACACGTCTCTTGGAGAGATCCAAGGCCTTGGGGTCCAACATAATCCTGATGGCCTTCAAGACTGCATGGTAATTGGACAATGGCTCACCCATGCCCATAAGAACCACGTTTCGGATGCGACCTTCTTGCATGAGTCTTCTGCCTGTCACCACTTGGTCCACCATCTCCCAGGTTCTTAGGTTTCGTTTTCGGGACAGGGAAGATGTCCTGCAAAAGGCGCACCCCATGCTGCAGCCTACCTGCGTGGATATACACTGGGTGTAATGATCCTCCTCTGGAATTATCACGCTTTCTATCCTTAGGCCGTCTTGCAGCCCAAGGAGCAATTTCTGGGTTCCATCCGAGGCCTTATCCCTCCCCAACACTCTGAGCAGCCCTATTTTGCACCGTTGGGCTAGGAGTGCCCTGTCGGCCTTGGATATGTCGGTCATTTGCTCAAAATCCTCTGCTTGACGCAGGTAAATCCACTTTAGAAGCTGGTGGGCCCTAAAAGACTTAAAACCCCAGCCCGCCAGCAGTTCCATCACCTCCTGGGGAAGAAGCTCTTTGAGGATCACAGGTGCTTCAGGTTTTTCTAGATTCATAATTCAGGTCCCCAAAAGCTTGTCCTTTAAGGAGGGCAGCTCCTCCTGCCTATGACTCATCCTATGATCGGCAGTATCAGTCCTCAGAGGGTTGGATTGCAAGGAGCCCAAAAGGGGAAATCGCTAGGTAGGACCGCGCAAAAGGGGGCCCCGGCCTTAGCCGGGGCCTGTTGTAGTTCAGTCCAAGACAGCCAGCACCTGGTCCCCTTCCACAGCCTGACCTGCTTCCACTTTGATTTCCTTTACTTTGCCTCCTGAAGTAGCCACAATGGGCATTTCCATTTTCATGGCCTCCAGGGTGAATAGCTCATCATCCTCCTGTACCGAATCCCCTACCTTCACCTTCACCTCGATGATTTTGCCCGCCATGGGCGCGGTGATCTCAGTGCTCAATCTGTTTCCCTCCTTCCTCACTTCGAGATCTTGTCAAAGAGCTCATTTCACCTTGCACCAGAGCCCAGTCCTCATCCCTTTATGATCCTTGGAAGCATCATGTGGTGATGAGGGCAGAAGGACTTGGGATTCTGGTAAACGCATCCTGTAAAAGCCACCATGTATTTGCGGATCTGCGCAAAAGACACCACCTCGTCCACAAACCCCATCTTGGCGCAGTACGCCGGACGGGATTTATCATAGTAATGCCTGGCAAGTTCGTTCATCTTCTCGATTATGGGCTCAAGGGGCCTTCCCGCCTCTTTTTCTTTTACCAACCTCCTAGAATAGCTGGCCACGGCCGCGGTCTCACCGTGCATCACGTAGATCTCCGTGGTGGGGGTGCCGAGGGTGAAAGCGTTGTGGTTGTTGGCATTGGGTCCTCCCATGATGTAGTGCGCGGCGGCCGTGCCTTTCCTTAGCACCACCAACATCATGGGCACATCGGTCTGCTCTATGGAGTAGATGAGAGACTGGCCCAGACCCAGAAGTTCGGCTTTCTCTGCATAGTCTCCCACATCTATTCCACTTGTGTCCTGGAACCATATGATGGGGATACGGTCTCTTCCGCAGAGGGTCACAAACTCATTCATTTTTATCAGACCCTGGCGGTAGAGCTTGCCTCCTATGCCTGGGTAGGGGGCGTAATCCGGGTATCCTTTAGGCAAAAAACCCTGCCGGTTACCTATGAGGCCTACCAAATACCCGTCCAGCTTGGCCAGGCCGGTATAGACCTCTGGACCGTAATCCGGTCTGAACTCCATGTGCTCGCTGTTGTCTGTAAGCCTTGCGAGTACCTCTTCAAGGCTGTAAGAAGCCTTCTGGTTGAAAGGCACTATGCGCTCGATCTCATCCGGGGAAAACTTGGGCTCTGCAGGCTCGGCCACCCTGAAGAATCTTGGGTTGTAGGCCGGCATGTCCTTCATGTGTTCCTTGAGGGCATCCAAAACTCCTTCCTCGGTGTCGTAAACCTCCCTGAAAAAACCGGTGGCCCCGTGATGGATCTCCACACGACCCGGAGGAACCTCTTTATATTTTCTGGTGGCCTCTATGATTTGCTCCGCACCTTCCAAGTCAAAGAAGCCCTTGGGGCTCATCCCGCTGACTATCCCGCCGCCCCCGACTGCTATGTTGGCGTTTTTGTGTGCGATGAGGTAGGTGGGGCTTATGCCCTGATAACCTCCACCGGCCGGGTTGGTGCCCCAAATCCCGGCCAGGACGGGGATTCCCATCTTCTCCAGCTCCGCATGGCGGAAAAAGGGAGTTCCATTCCCTCTTCTGTTGGCGTAGACCTTTTCCTGTTCTGGAAGCTTAACTCCACTGCAGTTCACGAGCCACACAAGGGGCACGTGGAGTCGCTTGGCAATGTCGGTGACCCTCAGGATGTTTTCCGCCTGACCCGCTATCCAGGCCCCGGCCCAAACCTTGTTGTCAAACCCTATAACCACCGCCCATTTGCCGCTTATCTTCCCCAAACCATCCACAACTCCGGTGGTGCCCGATTCCTCATCCATGGGGTCGAACAGGGTGTGCAGAGGGCACCAGGTGCCTGGATCCAAAAGGTATTCCAAGCGCTGGTACACCGTCCACTCTCCCCGGGCATTGAGTTTTTCAGCAGGCAGTCCGGCCTCTCTTACTCTTTTGATCCTCTGGGCCAGATCCTCCTCCACCTCTCTGATCTGCTTGACATTCTCCTCGCTCTTCTTTATCTGGGCCTCACTGAGAGGTTTTCCGAACTCCGCCATCTTTTCAAAATAAGGCCTCATTAAAGCCCTCCTCAAAAATATCTATTTGTTGGCCTTCCGGATGCCCAAGCGGTCCAAGGCTATGATCATTTTTTGAACATTGGCGGTCCCCTCAACTATCTGGTAAAGAACCGCATCCCTATAGAAACGGGCCACCGGGTACTCGGTGGAGTATCCGTACGCCCCCAATATCTTCATGGCCGAGTGAGCTGCCCTGACCACCACCTCCCCGGCGAAGTACTTGGCATAGGATGTCTCAAGGGTGTTGCCCAGCTGTCCCTGGTCTTTCTGCCAGGCCGCCTTGTAAGTAAGGAGCCTAGCCGCCTCCACTTCCACGGCCATGTTGGCAATCATTTCCTGGTTCATCTGGAATTGCCCCACAGGCTGGCCGAACTGTTCCCTCTCACCACAGTACTTGACGGCAGCCTCAAGGCAAGCTTGTGCCAGCCCCACCCCGCCGGCTGCACAAGAGAGCCGGGTCTGGTTCAAGGAGGAAAAAACTATCTTAACCCCGTCCCCCAGACTTCCCAGGAGGTTTTCCTTGGGCACCTTCACGTCCTCCAGGACGATCTCCCCGGTGGGAGATGAACGAGTGCCCATTTTGTCCAAAGGACGTGTAGTGACCCCCGGGGAGTTCTTAAGCTCCACCACCATTGCCGAAAGCCCCCGGCTTCCAGCATCCCTGTCATGATAAGCATAGAGGATGCATACATCGGCTACGTGGGCGTTGGTGATCCAGGTCTTGGAGCCGTTTACCAGGAAATGGTCCCCCTTGTCTATAGCGGTGGTCTTCATTGCCAGCACATCCGAGCCGGCATTGGGCTCTGTGATCCCGAAACAGCCCAGCCATTCCCCGGAGATGAGCTTTTCTATGTACTTCTTCTTGAGGGATTCGCTGCCGTAGCGGTAAATGGTGTAAGCGGTTCCGCAGCTTTGCATGTTGAAGGTGACCCTAAGGGAGCTGCTGGCACGAGAAATCTCCTCGGTTATAAGACTCATGGCCAGGAATCCGGAGTTGGTACCTCCGTATTCCTCAGGGATTATGCACCCGTAAAACCCCAACTCCCCCATCTTTAGTACCAGTTCTCTGGGGAAAAAATGTTCCTCATCCCACTTGTCGGCAAAGGGCGCTATCTCTGTCTCTGCAAACTTCCGGGCCATTTCCTGGATCGCTCGGTGCTCCTCGCTGAGTTGGAAATCCATCTGGGGCCTCCTGCTGTTTCTCCTCTGTTTAAGAGGGCTGAGCGAAGCATATCGCTTGCTTATACCCGTTTTGAGGCTTCTGTGTCAATACGTGGCTGGCCAGTCATACCCTTGTTGGGGCATGGAGGCCAAACCCTCAGGGGCGTCTCCGGGAAATCCCCCTGCATGGAAAAGAGCCGCACGCAAAACCGGTTCCTTGACTTATGTCAATGAAGCCTATTGATCTTAAACCAGAATAGGACTCAAGAATCCAAGAAAGGAACCTCAAAAAGGGGGGCTCAGATGGGTGGTTCTGTGGAGATATTCCTCTTCGGGTCCTTGCGTGGACTTCTCCCAAACGGGGCTGAATCCATCTGCTTTGATTGCCTAGAGCCCCTCTTTGTGGGCGAGATACTCAAGAGGCTTGGGATCGCAAGCTCCTCTGTTCAATTGGCCATGGCCAATCACAGGGCCGTGAGCTTATCCGAAACGCTCAGACCCGGGGACCGACTGGCCCTTTTCCCCAAGGAGTATGCAGTATTTGTTGACTGGAAGGACTTCAGGACATGAGCTTGGGCAGAATTCCCGGGGAATGGGAGCTTTCCAAAAAATGTGAGCTCAAGGATCACGGGGCCTGAGAATCAGGTCATCCGAAAAAAAACCTAAGGAGGTGGGCCATGTCCTTAAGTAAGCTCAAGTGGGCGGCGATTCTCAGTTTCTTGGTGGGCATGGTGGTCCTTTTGGCAGGGGGGTTTTCTGCCAGGGAGGAGCTTCCACCCTATCCAGGCAAGGTGGTGGCTCCTGACGGAAAGGTGTTGTTTGAGAGGAAAGATATTCTGGCCGGCCAGGACGTGTATCAGCGCTACGGCCTCATGGACCACGGAAGTGTCTGGGGCCACGGCTCCCAGCGAGGCCCGGAGTTCTCAGCCCTCAGCTTGAAGCTTCTGGGGGATGCAGCCAGGGATTTGATTGCAGGCAAAGACTATGGCAAACCTTACGGGAAACTGGACCCCTCCCAGAAGGAGCTTGTGGACGTGAAGGTGACCCGGGAGATCAAGACCAACAGGTACGATCCCCAAAAAGACGTCTTGAGCCTAACGGAAGCACAGGTCCAAGGGCTCAAGGTGATTGAGCAATTTTGGGAAAAGAGCTTCAGGGAGGGTGAGAAAGGATACGGCCTTCTGCCCAAGACCATTCCCTCGGAAAAAGAGAGGCTTGAGATATCCAGGTTCTTTTTTTGGACCGCCTGGGTAGCCTCCACCCTGAGGCCCGGCAAGGACCATACGTACACCAACAATTGGCCCCCGGACAAAAGCGTGGGGAATGTGGCCACAACCCAGACCTACTTCTGGTCCATTGGCGGGGTTTTTTCTTTGTTCGTGATCCTTGGGCTTTTCATCTTCCTGGTCCACCATTACGGGCTTTGGTATGGCTCCACAAAAGGGGCGGCCCTTTCCGAGAAGCTCATGGAAATGCCTTTGGCCCCCAGTCAAGTAAAGGCTGCCAAGTTCTTTTTGGTAGTAGTGTTGCTTTTGTTGCTTCAAACCTGTATGGGGGGGCTCTTGGCCCACTACACGGTTCACCCGGGAAGCTTTTGGCTCCAGTGGATCGCCGATCTTGTTCCTTACAGCTGGGCCAAGAGCTGGCACCTGCAGCTGGCTGTTTTCTGGATAGCCACAACATGGGTGGCCTCGGCCATATACCTGGCTCCCATCATAGGGGGCAAGGAACCAAAGGCCCAGGGGTTGCTTGTGCAGCTCCTGTTTGTGGCCGTCTTGATGGTGGCACTGGGGAGCCTGCTTGGGGAGGTGGCAGGCATCAAAGGGATGCTTGGGCAGCTCTGGTTCTGGTTGGGTCATCAGGGATGGGAGTATCTGGAGCTGGGCAGGCTATGGCAGATCCTCCTCCTGGTGGGACTTATCTTCTGGTTGCTGGTGGTTTACAGGGCCGTGGGGCACCATCTTAAACTGGGACACAAAGACGAGTTCACATCCCTGATCTGGTTCTACGTGTTCAGCGCAGTGCTGGTTGTGGCTTTCTTCGGTTTTGGTCTTTTCTACGGAAGGGGCTCTCACCTCACACTGGCCGACTACTGGAGATGGTTTGTGGTACATATCTGGGTGGAGAGTATATTCGAGTTTTTCGGAGTGGCGGCCATCTCCTTGTTACTGGTGGCCATGGGCCTTGCCTCTGCCAGGGCCGCCTTGACTGTGGCCTATTTCACCGCAGCCCTGGTGTTCATAACAGGGATCATAGGCACTGCCCACCATTATTTCTGGTACGGGGGCCCCTCACTTTGGTTGGGTTGGGGAGCTGTCTTTTCCTCCATGGAGCCGGTTCCGCTCTTCGGCCTGGTGGTCAGGTCCATGATGGAATACAAAGGTATAAGGGAACATGGGAAGGAGTTCCCTTACAGGTGGCCTCTGTATTTTCTGGTGGCCTCCTCCTTTTGGAACTTCCTGGGGGCCGGTTTGTTCGGTTTCTTGATCAACCTGCCCATAGTGAACTACTACGAGCACGGAACATACTTGACCATGAATCACGGGCACACGGCCCTGTTCGGCACCTACGGCATGCTCTCCATAGCCTTGTTGCTTTTCTCCTGGAGAGGGCTTGTGGAAAAAGCGCATTGGAACGACGGGTTGTTGAAACTCTCCTTTTTCGGCCTGAATGGAGGTCTTGCCCTTATGGCTCTGGCAACTCTCTTACCTGTGGGGGCAATGCAGGCCTGGACCAGCTTCAAGGAGGGCCTCTGGCTGGCCAGAGACTCATCCTTTTTTGAAAGGGGGGCCGTGGCTCTCCTGGGGAATCTCAGGATCATTCCTGACTTGATCATCATTGTGTTAGGGGTTCTTCCCTTGGCTTGGTTCCTGTTCAAGACTTATCCAAGGCTTAAGGCAGTGGGGATAAGGGAAGGGGAATCGGTCTGGGAAAGGCTTGGAATTCAACTCTGAGCTAACCCGCATTATTCACGATCAGTGGATAATGCGGGCTAAGCCTGGTAATTTGCACGTAAAGCGCTGTCCTGGGAGGCTTTAGGCTCCAGGCCCTCCTGGTTTCGGGAATGATCCGGTGCGGTTTTGGGTGGGCTTTGCATCGAAGAAACTTAAGGCGTATTGACAACCTGAGCCTGTCTGATAAGATAACAGCCGATTTTTACTCCGAACCAGGGGTAGTTTCCAACATAACAAGAGGGCAGATGAGCATCTCGACACCCGAGAAGAGGCGCTTTCCGCGTTTGGACTCCGTTCACCTCGTCTCCTACACTCAGCTGGACGATGAAAAAAACACCCTGGACATGGGGATTTGCAAGAGCCTGGACTTGAGCCTTGGGGGGGTAACCATCCAGACCCACCGGCCCTTTCCTGTAAATGCGCTCCTGGAGCTTGTTATTGCCATAGAGGAAAGGCTTGTGAGGCTGAAAGGGCGGGTTGTACACGCCCGCAAGGCTAGTAAGGGAAAGCATGAGATCGGTGTTTGCTTCACGGAGGTGGAGGAGCAGGATCGCGCCGGGATCCAGCATCTCTTTGAAAAAATCTCCTCTGTGTGATTGGTTGATGATCCAGTGTTGGAGAGGTCTTTGCGTTTGGGTTCCTGTGAGGTTCACGGGGGGATGGTGAATTCCAAGGGATTCATCGTTACCGTGGACGGACCCAGCGGAGCTGGCAAGAGTACCTTGGCTCGCATGCTGGCCCATGAGCTGGGGTTTAAGTATGTGGATACAGGAGCTCTATACAGGGCTGTGGGTTGGTGGGTCGGAAGACACGGTTTGGACCCGGACTCGGAGGAGGATTTGCTGAAGGCCTGCCAATCGGTTCGGCTTTCGGTCCGCTGGGACAGCCAGGGCTGTATGCGGGTGCTTTGCGCTGGCTTGGATGTTACAGATCAGCTCAGAGGGGAAGCCATGGGGATGATGGCTTCAAGGGTTTCCGCAAAGAAAGTGGTGCGGGAGTATCTTTGGCAGCTCCAGCGCAGGCTGGGCAAAAAAGGATTCCTGGTGTTCGAGGGCAGGGACATGGGGACCCAGGTTTTCCCGGATGCGCCTCTTCGCTTTTTCTTGACGGCCAGCTTGCAGGAAAGGGCTAGAAGACGTTGGGAGGAGATGCGGGCCAAGGGAGACCCACTGAGCTTGGAGATGGTCTTGGAGGAAATGGCCAAGCGGGACAAACAGGACAGCAGCCGTGAATTGGCTCCGCTTAGAATCCCCCAGGGGGCCGTGATCTTGGACACCACGGGTTTAACCCCAGAGGAGGTGCTGAAGAGGATGTTGGGGGAGGTTAAGGCTCATCTAAAGGAGTCGGACAATTGATTTAACTAAAATTTGCAGCATATTTTCTTGCATTTCAAAGCAGGGATGGTAAGATAACCGCACTTTTGAGGGGTAGACCGGCCGTGTGAGGCGGTTTCAATTTGGAGATATCAGGGGGAACGGTATATGCAAGAGGAAGGGACAGTCACCTCGGAGAAGACATCGGGCTCAACAATGGAGAACTTGGAGGTTCAGCCCGAGGCGCCGGGGGCGGAGCGCAAAGAGGAGTTCCAGAATCTGTTTGAGGAATCCCTCAACCGGCTTCAGGAGGGAGACCTGGTGCAGGGTCGCGTTGTTCAGGTGGGCAAAGAACACGTGATGGTTGATGTAGGCTACAAGTGCGAAGGACAAATTCCCATCCAGGAGTTCCAAGGTGAAAACGGCACGGTCACGGTGAGCGAGGGTGACACCATAGAGGTGCTGCTGGAATCCAGGGACGACGAGGAGGGGTTAATAGTTCTATCCAAGGCCAAGGCCGACAAAATAAAGGTTTGGGAGGAAGTACGCCGGGCATATGAGGCAGGAGGCTCGGTGGAGGGCCGGATAGTGGGAAGAGTGAGAGGCGGTCTTTCTGTTGACATAGGTGTATTGGCTTTCCTGCCGGGTTCCCAGGTGGACATAAGGCCGGTGCGCAACTTGGAGCGTTTCATAGGCCAGACATACAGATTCAAAGTTCTGAAATACAATCGGCGAAGGAGTAACATCGTGCTCTCTCGACGTGTCTTGCTTGAGGAAGAGAGAGCCCAGAGCAGGGAGCAAACCCTGTCCAGCCTTCAGGAGGGCATGCTTGTCAAAGGGGTGGTTAAAAACATAACAGAATACGGGGCCTTCGTGGATCTGGGGGGTGTAGATGGCCTTTTGCACATAACCGATATGTCTTGGGGGAGGGTGAAACATCCTTCTGAGGTGGTGCAGGTGGGCCAGGAGCTGGAAGTAAAGGTGTTGCAGTTCGACAGGGAAAAGGAAAGGGTCTCCTTGGGGCTTAAGCAGACTATGGAGGATCCTTGGAGCCGGGTGGAGGAGCGTTATCCCATTGGAAGCCGCCATGAAGGAAGGGTTGTGAGCATAGCGGACTATGGAGCATTCGTGGAGTTGGAAAAGGGTGTGGAGGGGCTGGTCCATGTCTCTGAGATGAGCTGGAGCAAGAGGCTTCGCCATCCCTCCAAGGTGGTCAGCGTGGGTGATGAGGTGGAGGTGGTGGTTTTGGGGGTGGACCCAGGCCGAAGAAGGATATCCTTGGGAATGAAGCAGCTTAAGCCCAATCCCTGGGTGACTGTTGCAGAGAAGTATCCTGTTGGTACGATTCTTCAGGGCAGGATAAGGAACATCACCGAGTTCGGGATTTTCATAGGTCTGGATGAAGGTATAGACGGCATGGTCCATGTCTCGGACATTTCCTGGACCAAGAGGATCAAGCATCCGGGGGAGATCTTCAAAAAGGGCCAAGAGGTGCAGGCCATAGTGCTCCACATAGATCAGGAAAACGAGAGATTCTCCCTGGGAATAAAACAGTTGGAGCCTGATCCATGGGATTCCATACCGCTTCGGTACCCTGTGGGGAGCAGGGTTAAAGGAAAAGTTACCAGCGTAACGGATTTTGGTGTCTTCCTTGAGATCGAGGAAGGTATCGAGGGGTTGATACACATATCAGAGCTTAGAAGAGAAAAGGTAAAGAGTGCTTCGGAGGTGTGCAAAGAGGGAGACGAGCTGGAAGCCCTTGTGATCCATGTGGACTCCAGGGAGAGAAAGATAGGCCTCAGTCTCAAGGCGCTGCAACGCAAGGAGGAAGAGGCTGACGTGAAAGGGTACTTGGCCGCTCAGCGCGGCTACACGCCCACCATAGGGGCCTTGCTAAGAGACGAGATGCTCAGAAAGGCCAGGGAGTCCCAACATAACGGTTCTCTTGATGAGGAGACCGCTCCCGAAGAATAGGCGAGCCGGGCTCATCATTCCAAAAAGGTCTTAAGGACCCCTCGGGAGGAGAGACCCGCGGGGTCTGTTGTTTGGAGCCTTTTTCATGGGAAAGAGAGGTTCATGGCTGCTCACCTTGCTCTTGTTGGCGGGTGGAACCTGTGTGTTGGCCCTTGCAGTGGGGCTTCTGACCAGCTGGTTACAGGGTTCCGGGGGCCTAAGCCTTGGGGACAGAATTGCCGTGGTCCGACTGGAAGGCATGATCACGGATGCCAGAGGGGTTCTGGAGTCACTGGATAAACAGGCCAAGGACCCTAGGGTAAAGGCATTGGTGATTAGAGTGGACAGCCCTGGAGGTGCGGTGGCGCCCACCCAGGAAGTTTTTAATGCCTTGAGATTCTGGAGTCAGCGCAAGAAGGTAGTGGCCTCCCTGGGATCCATGGCCACATCCGGAGGTTATTATGTGGCTTGTGCTTCAGACCGGATAGTTGCGAATCCGGGCACCATAACAGGTTCCATAGGGGTGGTGGTGCATATGGCAAGCCTGGAGGGGCTTCTGGAAAAGCTGGGAGTCAAGGGGCAAGTGATCAAAAGCGGGCAGCACAAGGACATGGGCTCCGTTTTTAGAGCCTTGAGCGATACTGAGAAAAGCCTGTTGCAGGAGGTGGTGGACGACGTGCATGATCAGTTCGTCATGGATGTAGCCCGCTCCAGGGGCATGGAAATAGAAAGGGTCAGAAACATAGCAGACGGAAGGATTTTCTCGGGCCGACAGGCCAAGGACCTGGGCCTGGTGGATGAGCTGGGAGGGCTACAGGAGGCCATCCAGGTGGCCGCCCGGCTGGCAGAGATAAAGGGAGACCCCGTTGTGGTGGAAGAACCAAGGGAGCGCTTTTCCATATGGAAACTCCTACTGGGAAAATCCAAATTGGACCCCTTGTGGGGATCGGTTCTGAGTCCGCATCCCATAGCCTTTCTTTTTTATCCCTGAAGCAGTCCTGCTTTTTCTAGTCCCCAATATTCAGGATGAGCGGATAATGCGCGGGCTGTAATGAAGAACACCCTGATTCCCGGTTTAAGAATCGGGCGTGGCTTGAGGCGGGATATGCCAAAGATTGCCGGTGGCTCGGGGGTCTAGATCCCAAAATCGCAGGCTTTGGGGAGTAATCGGGGTTAGAATAAGGTACTTGGTCGGGGGTAAGGCTTTCCCTGAAGCTTCCTTGAAAACAACCTCACCATCTGGTAACTTCTCTACAACATCTTGTGGCGGGGCCATGGTTTCAACCACAGCTCGTGTGAGCTCCATAGACATAGGTACCAACAGCGTGAGAGTGTTGGTGGCGGAGCTGGAGGGCCCAAGCGGTTTGAAAAGGCTCTGGGGGGACAGGGCCATCCCCAGGCTCGGGTCCGGTCTTGGCTCCTCAGGGATGTTGACAGAGCAAGCCGTTGAGCGAACCATTACCATTGTAGGGAACTTCCTGGAAAAGGCCCGTGCCCTGAGTGCTCAAAAGCTGTTGGCTGCCGCCACCAGTGCTGTTCGGGAGGCATCCAACCGGGAGCTTCTGCTGGAGAGGCTGGAACAAACAACAGGCCTCCGGGCCCGTGTGCTGAGCTGGCAAGAGGAAGCCCTTTGGACAATGGGGGGGATGCAATGTGTTTGGGAGAAACCACCTGAGGAGTGGCTGGCAGTGGACATAGGAGGCGGCAGCACTGAGTTCATACTGGCAAGGGGAAGCAGGGCCCTGGAAGTTCGAAGCGTTCCTTTGGGAATGGTAAAGTTGACCGAGGAGTTCCTAAAAGGGGATCCACCTTCAGAAAAGGAGATGGGGCGGTGCAGAGATAGTGTCCGAAAGAGCCTTCAAGAGGCGCTTGGGGACCTGGGCTTGCACCAGATGCCCCAACTTGCCGTAGCAGGCACTGCCGGAACCATAACCACTCTGGCTGCCTTGGAAAAAGGCATGAAGTATTACGACGGGGAGGCTATCCACGGCACAAGGCTGGAGAGATACACTGTAAGAAGATGGCTCTCCAGACTGTCCAGCATGGAAGCCAGGGACAGGAGGTCCCTTCCCGGAATGGAACCTGGCAGGGAGGATGTGATAGTTGCAGGAGTCCTCATTGTGGAGGAATTTTTGAATATGGTAGGGGTTGAGGCAATGGTGGTGAGCGATCACGGGTTGCTGGAGGGGATCGCCAGGATGGCTCCTTTGTTGGGTCAGCCTCTGACTTGAAACACAAGGTTAGCAAAGCAGATTTCAACAAATCCCGCTTGAGAAGGAGACTTGATGTGAGCACTCTTCTGCAGGAGGACCTCAAGGACGGTTTGACCTTTGACGACGTGCTGCTGGTGCCTGCCGAATCTCAAGTGCTTCCCAAAGAGGTGGATGTGAGCACGTGGCTTACCCCCGCCATCCCTTTGAAGATCCCGCTGGTAAGTGCAGCCATGGACACGGTTACCGAGTCTCAAACAGCCATTGCCATGGCCAGGGAGGGCGGCATAGGAATAATCCACAGGAATATGAGCATAGAGCAGCAGGCTCGTGAGGTGGACAAGGTTAAAAAATCGGAAAGCGGTATGATCATTGACCCCATTACCGTTAGGCCGGACCAGAAAATCCGGGACGCCCTAGACCTGATGCGCAGATACGGAATATCGGGTGTGCCCGTGACAGTGGAAGGGGTGCTGGTGGGCATATTGACCAACCGCGACCTGCGATTTGAGATAGATCTGGAAAAACCTGTTTCCGAAGTCATGACCAAAGAGAAGCTGGTCACTGTTCCACCGGGCATAAGTCTGGAGGAGTCAAAGATACTGCTCCACAAGCACCGAATAGAGAAACTTTTGGTGGTGGACGAAGGTTTCCGTCTAAAAGGGCTCATAACCATAAAAGACATTGAGAAAACCATAAAGTATCCCAATGCGTGCAAGGATCATCTAGGTAGACTTAGGGTGGGAGCCGCTGTTGGTACCTCGGCTGAGACTATGCAAAGGGTGGATGCACTCCTGAGGGTGGGTGTTGATGTCATAGTGGTGGATACATCCCACGGTCACTCTCAAAGGGTGATGGAAACGGTTCGAGAGATAAAGGCCAGCTTTCCTGCAGCCCAGGTGATTGCAGGCAATGTGGCCACTGCAGAGGGCACAGATGCCTTGATAAAGGCCGGGGCGGACGCAGTGAAGGTGGGAGTGGGCCCGGGGTCCATCTGCACCACTCGCATAGTGGCCGGTGTTGGGGTGCCCCAGGTTACGGCCATTGCCCAAGCCTTTCAAGTGGCCAGAAAGCATGACATACCCATCATAGCCGACGGAGGCATCAAGTTCTCTGGAGACATCACCAAAGCCATGGCTGCTGGAGCCAACAGCGTCATGGTGGGCAGTCTTTTTGCAGGAACCGAGGAATCCCCGGGCGATACAGTGCTTTTTCAGGGTCGCACCTACAAGGTGTACAGAGGTATGGGCTCCATAGAGGCCATGAAGCAGGGCAGCCGCGACCGTTATGCCCAGGATGACATGGAAGAGGAGGCCGGGAAACTTGTTCCAGAGGGAATAGTGGGAAGGGTCCCGTACAGGGGACCTCTTTCAGCAACAGTTTATCAACTTATAGGGGGGCTGCGCTCTGGAATGGGTTACCTGGGCTGCCGGGATCTCAAAGAACTGAGGGAAAAAGCCCGTTTTATAAGAATCACAGCAGCCGGCCTGAGGGAGAGCCATGTTCACGACGTGATCATCACCCAGGAAGCCCCCAACTATTGGCTGGAGAACAAATGATCTTGGCGCTTCCCAAGGAGGAGCCCGGTTGAAGACAGACATACACTCGCAAAGGATCCTTATCCTGGATTTCGGCTCCCAGTATACCCAGCTCATAGCCCGCAGGATAAGGGAGTGCAAGGTTTACTGCGAAATTCATCCGTACAGTGTGGGAGTGGATTGGGTAAAGGAGTTCTCTCCCAAGGGAATTGTGCTTTCTGGAGGCCCCTCCAGCGTTTACGAGCCTGGAGCCCCGGTTATCCCTGAGCAGATACTTGGTTTGGGCATCCCGGTCCTGGGCATCTGTTACGGCATGCAGCTCATAGCCCATCTTCTGGGCGGAAAGGTGAAAAGAGCTCATTCCAGAGAGTACGGCAGGGCCGAGCTGGAGATTCTGGAGAGTGACGGTCTGTTCCACGGACTGGGGAGTCGCCAGACTGTATGGATGAGCCACGGCGACCGCATAGAAGTTGTGCCACCCGGTTTCCGGGTGATAGCCAATTCAGCCAATTCTCCGGTTGCGGCTTTCTCGGATCAGAGGGGACTCATCTACGGGGTACAGTTTCACCCTGAGGTGGCGCACACCCCCAAGGGGAAGGTTTTGATAAGGAATTTCCTTAGGTTGGTGTGCAGTTGCAGGCCTGTTTGGACCATGCGCTCTTTTGTGGAAGCCGCCACCTTGGCCCTTCGCCGGGATGTGGGAGATGAGAAAGTCATCTGCGCTTTGAGCGGTGGGGTGGATTCGGCTGTAACAGCTGCCTTGCTTCACAGGGCCGTTGGAGCTCAGCTCCACTGCATCTTTGTGGACAACGGATTGCTCAGGCAAGGGGAGGCTCAGGAAGTCAAGAGCGCTTTTGGGGAACGATTCGGTAAGAACTTTCACCACGTGGACGCAGGGGAGTTTTTCTTGAGCCGGCTGAAGGGGGTTGTGGACCCTGAAGCCAAACGAAAGGCTATAGGGGAGGAGTTCATCAGGCTGTTTGAGAAAGAGGCCAGGAAAATAGGCAAAGTGCGTTTCCTGGCCCAGGGGACTTTGTATCCGGATGTGATTGAAAGTGTGTCCTTTAAGGGGCCTTCGGCGACCATCAAAAGCCACCATAACGTGGGGGGCCTTCCGGAAGTCATGGACTTGGAGCTCATAGAGCCCCTCAGGGAGCTTTTCAAGGACGAGGTTCGGATCTTGGGCAGGGAACTGGGATTGCCGGAGAATATAGTGGGAAGACAGCCCTTTCCCGGTCCGGGGCTGGCCATCAGGATAGTGGGGGAGGTTACCCCTGGGCGGCTGGAGACCCTCAGAAAGGCGGATGCAATAGTTCTGGAAGAGGTGCGCCGGGCAGGGCTTTACGAGAAGCTATGGCAATCTTTTGCCGTGTATTTGCCTGTTCGCTCAGTGGGAGTGATGGGGGATGAAAGAACTTACGAGGAGGTGGTGGCGGTGCGGGCCGTCACAAGCCAGGACGGCATGACTGCTGATTGGGCGAGTCTCCCGGACGAAGTGCTTAGAACCATCTCTAATCGGATCATAAACGAGGTGAAGGGCATAAACAGGGTAGTGTACGACATTTCCTCAAAACCTCCCAGCACCATCGAGTGGGAGTAAAAGACCCCTCTTGCGAAGTTCTGTGCCGGGAGCTGCAACAGGGATTATTTTCAAAGGGCAAAATAGGTCATGAGCAAGGCTTCCTTCGTGCACCTGCATGTGCACAGTGAATACAGTTTGTTGGATGGGGCCATCCGCTTAAGCCAGGCTCTGGAAGCTGCCAAAGCTTACAATATGCCTGCCTTGGCCATTACAGATCATGGGAACCTCTTTGGAGCCGTATCTTTTTATCAGGAGGCCCGCAAGGCAGGGGTGAAGCCTATCATAGGCTGTGAGCTGTACGTGGCCCCAGGCAGCAGACTGGAGCGCTCCTCGGGCAAAGGGGCGGAGGGGAACTATCACCTGCTTGTACTGGCCAGAGATTCTTTGGGCTACAGGAATCTATTGAAACTTGTCACCAAGGGATATCTTGAAGGCTTTTACTATAAGCCCAGGGTGGACAAGCAACTCCTGGCCGAGCACTGCGGTGGGTTGGTGGCTATGAGCGCGTGTCTGCATGGAGAGATCCCTCATTGGCTGCTGCAGGGACAGTGGGAGAGGGCCAGGCAGACAGCTGAATGGTACAGAGAGGTCTTCAAAGGCGGGTTTTATCTGGAACTCATGCAAAACGGGATACCTGAGCAGGAAAAGGTGAACGAGGGACTCCTGAGGCTGGCCAAAGATTTGGGGCTGGGATTGGTGGCTACAAATGACTGCCACTATCTGAGGAGGGAAGATGCCAAGTCCCATGATGTATTGCTGTGTATCCAAACAGGCAAAACATTGGGGACTTCTTCCAGAATGAAGTTCCAGACCGACGAGTTCTATTTCAAGAGTCCGCGGGAGATGGCCTCTTACTTCTCTGAGGTGCCAGAGGCCCTCTCCAATACCTTGAGAATTGCTGATGAGTGCTGTTTGGAGCTGGAACTGGGCAGGTATCTTTTCCCTAGTTTTCAACTCCCCGAGGGGGAAAGCTTGGAGAGCCGTTTGGAGGCTCTGGCTCGTGAGGGCTTCCAAAAGAGAATGGCAGAGATACAACTCCAGAGTCCCCAGTGGTTTGAACAGCGGGCTGCGGAATACGCCTCGAGGCTTGAGCATGAGCTTAGAGTCATCCGTGAGATGGGCTTTGCCGGTTATTTCTTGATAGTAGCTGATTTCATACAGTACGCCAGAGATGAGGGGATCCCAGTGGGGCCTGGCCGAGGCTCGGCTGCCGGAAGTCTGGTGGCCTATTGTTTGCGTATCACGGACATAGATCCCATCCGGTACAATCTGCTTTTCGAGCGGTTTCTAAATCCGGAAAGAAGAAGCATGCCGGACATAGACATAGATTTCTGCAAGCTGGGTAGGGATAGGGTCATCAAGTATGTGGCTCAGCGCTACGGCATGGAAAACGTGGCTCAGATAACAACTTTTGGACGGATGGAGGCCAGGGCTGTGGTTCGGGATGTGGGACGGGTATTGGGGATGCCCTACGAGGAGGTTGACAGACTGGCAAAACTGATCCCCAGAGCGTCCGGAATGGACCTGGGCAAGGCCATGGCCAAGGAACCCAAGTTGAACGAGCTGGCCCAAAGCAATCCCCAGGTCAAAGAGCTTCTGGATGTGGCTCTTTCCCTGGAAGGCTTGGTGCGCCATGCCTCCACCCATGCGGCCGGGGTTGTGATATCAGATCGTCCCATAGTGGAACACCTGCCCCTGTATAAAAGTCAGGAGGGGGAGCTTGTAACCCAGTATGATATGAAGGCCGTGGAGGCCATAGGGCTGGTGAAGTTTGATTTCCTAGGGCTTCGAACTCTCACCATGATGGATGATGTGCTTAGACTCTTAGCCAAGAACGGGACCAATTTGGATCTCAGGAACATTCCTCTGGATGATCCAGCCACCTATGGGCTCCTGGCCAGCGGAGACACCGACGGGGTATTCCAGCTGGAGAGTTCCGGGATGAGGGAGCTTCTGGTCCGAATGAGGCCTTCTGTGTTCGAGGATCTCATAGCCCTTGTGGCCCTTTACAGACCAGGGCCTCTGGGCAGTGGCATGGTGGAGGAGTTCATAGACAGAAAGCAGGGAAAACTTGCCATCCGTTATGAACTCCCACAGCTGGAACCCATATTGAGGGACACCTACGGGATCATAGTCTATCAGGAACAGGTCATGCAGATAGCCGTGGAACTGGCAGGCTACACCATGGGTCAGGCCGATGTCTTGCGCAAGGCCATGGGCAAGAAGATTGCCAGCGTCATGGAAGAGCAGAGGCAGGTCTTTATCAATGGTGCCCGCAAGAACGGGGTTCCAGAGGATGTGGCCTCCAGGATCTTTGATCTTATGGCCAAATTCGGGGAATACGGATTCAACAAGTCACACAGCGCTGCCTATGCCCTTGTGGCTTACCAGACGGCTTATCTAAAGGCACACTACCCAGTTGAGTTCATGGCAGCCCTTCTGACCAGCGAGAAGGACAGGACCGACAAGGTGATCCGATATATATCTTCCTGCCGTGAACGCTCCATAGAGGTGCTTCCCCCGGATGTCAACGAGAGCGACTATGATTTCTCTGTAAGCGACGGGAAGATCCGTTTTGGATTGGGGGGGGTCAAGAACGTGGGACGCAAGGCCATAGAGGCCATTTTGCAGGCCCGCAGGAAAGGCCCTTTCAGGTCTCTGAGGGATTTCTGCTCAAGGGTGGATCTCCAGAAGGTCAACAGAAGAGTGATAGAAAGCCTCATAAAGTGCGGGGCTTTTGACTCTTTCGGCGGGCACAGGGCTCAGTACATGGCTGCCCTGGATCAGGTCCTGGAGGAGGTTCAGAGGCTCCACAGGGCCAAGGCCAGAGGGCAGATAAGCATGTTCGGTGAGGGCCCTAGTTTTTCATCCCATGGTGAGGCCTTGCCGGATGTGCCCCCTTGGCAAGAATCTCAACAGCTGGAACACGAGAAGGAGAGCCTGGGGTTTTATGTGACGGGGCACCCCATGGAGCGAATAATGGACCAGGTCTCTTCCTGGATTAACGCCGACACAGAGAGGCTCGCCTCAATGGCCGACCGGGCCCAGGTGCGCATTGTGGGGATGAAGAGGAGCTGTAAGGAGGTGGCTACCAAGAACGGGGAGCGTATGGGCTTTCTGACCCTGGAGGATCTTCACGGTTCGGTGGAAGTGGTTTGCTTCCCTGAAGCGTACAAACAAGCTTTGCCCCTTATCCAGAACGACCTTCCTTTGTGTGTGAAGGGGACTCTGGAACATGGGGAGGAATCCTACAAGTTGGTGGCCTCCGAAGTCTTGAGTTTGGAGACAGTGATGGCTTTGGCTGCCTTGCCCGTGGAGTTGGTGGTTGATGCAGCTTCCATGCAGGAAAGCGATCTTTTGGGCCTCAAGGAGTTGCTTAAGAGTTCACCTGGTTACAGGGCTATGAGGCTCCACATGGTTCTGGAAGGGGGAAAAGTGGCGGTCTTGGAACTGCCAGAGACCCTCAGAGTAGATCTGGGAAATGGTTTTTTGTCCAAGCTGCAGGAGGCCATGGGAGGTCGGGTGCATTTGCGTAATGTTTGAGCTGCCCTTGATGGAGAATGTGTCAGGAAGCCTCTTGCGGCCAAAGACAAGACAAGTCAGGGCGGAGGTATTGTTTTCTTGGCTGGCAGCCAAAGCAAGATGATGGGCTATCAAGGAAAGCGGCATGGCAGTTTTGGACTTTGAAAAGCCCCTGGTGGAACTGGAGAAAAGAGTGGAGACCCTCAGGATGAAGGTGCGTCTGGGGGAGGCTTCCTCCGGGGAGCTTGAGAAGCTGGAGAGCAAACTTAAGAAGCTTCGTGCCAAAGTGATGGAGGGGCTCACCCCTTGGCAGAGGGTCCAGCTTGCACGACATATGGACCGTCCCCACGCAGTGGACTTCTTCCAAGGGATGCTGGAAGAGTTCGTGGAACTCAAAGGCGACAGGATGGGCTACGAGGACCCGGCTGTGATCTGTGGCCTGGGTAGATTAAATGGGATGCCGCTTGTGGTCATGGGGCACGAGAAGGGGAGAACCCCCAAGGAAAGATTAGAGCACCGCTTCGGGATGCCCCATCCAGAGGGTTATAGAAAGGCTTCCAGACTTATGGATCTGGCTGAGCGTTTTGGGCGGCCGGTGCTTTCCCTGGTGGACACCCCCGGGGCTTACCCAGGGGTGGATGCCGAAGCAAGAGGGCAGGCAGGCGCTATTGCCCAAAACCTGCTAAAGTGGGCCGCTTTGGGCGTTCCATCCGTGGCAGTGGTGATAGGGGAAGGTGGCAGCGGGGGGGCTTTGGCCTTGGCCATGGCCGACAGAGTCCTCATGATGGAACATTCCGTTTACTCGGTGATTTCCCCTGAGGGATGCGCCGTCATACTTTGGAGGGATGAGGCCAAGAAGGAAGATGCAGCCGAGGTCTTGAAGCTGACGGCCAAGGACGCCATGGGCTTAGGTATAATTCACGAGATAGTTAAGGAGCCTCCCGGGGGAGCCCACAGGGATCCAGAGGCCGCTATACAGGCCGTGGCCCAGGCATGCCAAAAGCATTTCCAAGAGCTCATAAGAATACCCCAGGATGAAAGAAAGGCGTTGAGGGCTCAAAACTACAGACGAATGGGAATCATTCGGGTGGAAGGGGCAAAGGCGAAATGATGGGCCTGGTGGGAATGCTCATAAGAGTTCCGGCCATTTTGCTGGCCTTGACCGTACACGAATACGCCCACGCCAAGGCGGCTTCGGCCATGGGGGACCCCACTTCTAGGATGCAGGGGCGTATGACTCTGAATCCCCTCAGCCACATTGATCCCATGGGGTTTTTGTGTTTGCTCCTGGCCGGGTTCGGCTGGGCTAAGCCGGTGCCTATTAATCCTTATTTTTTCTCCAATCCCAGAAGGGGAATGATGTGGTCCTCGGCAGCGGGGCCTTTGGCCAACCTGGCTGCTGCTGCAGCCTGCGCAGGTGTATTCAGGGTGCTGGGTAGCTCAGAGGGGCTCTTGGCAGGGCTCTTGGCAGTGGGCATCTTCTACAATGTAACCCTGGCTCTCTTCAACCTCCTGCCAATCCCCCCGCTGGATGGATCCCATGTGCTCAAAGGCCTTCTTAGTCCCCAGGCCGCAGCCGCCTTTAGCAGGTATGACAGGCTGCTCATGTACGGCCTTTTCGGGGTCATACTCTTGGATGCGCTTTTTCACACTGGACTAATAGGAAGGCTTCTCATGGAGCCGGTCCTGGAGATCTTCAGGTTCTTGGGAGGCAAGGAGGCCTTACTGGCATTGGTGAGAATGTTCCGAGGAGTTTGATGAATAGGACTGAGGCCGCAAAAAAAAGCAAGGAAATTGGGAGGAGATGTCCGTGAAAAGGGTTTTCAGCGGGATCCAACCCACAGGAGATATCCATCTTGGGAATTATCTGGGAGCCATCAGGGAATGGGTCAGGCTGCTGGAGGAATACGACTGCATCTATTGCATAGTTGATTACCATGCCATGACGGTGCCTTACGATCCACAGCAGATGGCCGAGAGAGTCCTGGATGCCACCTTGGTGAACATGGCCTGCGGTTTGGATCCCCACAGGTGCACTCTATTCGTTCAGTCTCACGTGCCGGAGCACACGGAGCTGGCGTGGATTTTTAACTGCGTTACGCCCTTGGGGGATTTGGAGCGTATGACCCAGTTCAAACAGAAATCCCAACAACACCGAGAGAATGTAAGCGCGGGGCTACTGGACTACCCGGTTCTGCAGGCTGCTGACATCCTGCTTTACAAGGCAGGATTTGTGCCGGTTGGGGTGGACCAGGTTCAACACGTGGAGTTGACCAGGGAGATAGCCAGGCGATTCAACCAAAGGTTCGGAGAGGTGTTCCCTGAGCCAAGGGCCCTTGTTTCCTCCACCCCAAAGGTGCTTGGGCTTGACGGCAAGGCCAAGATGTCCAAGAGCTTGAACAACTATATAGGGCTTTTGGAGCCACCGGATCAGATCTGGAATAAACTGCGTACAGCCGCCACGGATGTACACCGGGTGAAGCGCTCCGACCCAGGTCACCCAGAGGAGTGCAACATATTCACCATGCACAGAGCCCTGAGTCCCCAAGAAAAAGTGGAATGGTCCAGGCATGGTTGCGAAACGGCCTCCATCGGCTGTATAGACTGCAAGAAAGAACTCTTTACCCATATGATGGGAGAATTGGGACCCATTCGGGAAAGAGCAGCAGCTTTAAGAGCCAAGCCCCAGGAGGTGAAGGAAGCCCTTAAGGCCGGAGCTGAGAGGTGCAGGCAAATAGCCAGGGGGGTTATGGAGGAGGTAAGGGGGAAAACCGGCTTGCTTTCTCTCAGGGATCTTGAAACCGGGGGGGACTCGTAGCCGGAGCATCGGGTTTTGGTGATGGGTCTTGCTCGACCTTGGAATTCGGGAGAGGCTGAGGTGGAATGCACGGTCAGGTTGGAGGGCTTCGAGGGGCCGCTGGATTTGCTCCTTCATCTTATCCGCAAGAACCAGCTGGATATTTACGACATCCCCATGGCTCTCATTACAGAACAGTATCTTGAGTATCTAAGTCTGATGCGTTCCTTGAATCTGGATTTGGCAAGCGACTATTTGGTCATGGCAGCCACCCTGGTGCATATAAAGAGCAGGATGCTGCTACCCCAGCATTTGGAGACTGCAGAGACAGAAGAAAACCAGGAGCCGGAGGATCCCAGGGCAGAGCTGGTAAGACGGCTTCTGGAATACCAGAAGTACAGGGAGGCGGCCCAGGGCCTGGTGGTTCGCTCGGTGCTCGGAAGGGACGTTTTTTCTCGCCCGGGGGGTGACTTGGAAGAGCTTGAGAAAGATACGGATCCCTTTCAGGAAATCGAAGTGGGCATATTCGAGCTGCTGGAAGCTTTTGGGCGTTTGATGGCCAGCCGGACTTGGGATAAGAAGGCCCTTGATCTGGACATGGAGAGGCTGAGCTTGGCCGATCGTATCCAGGAGATGGCCGAGGTCCTGAGAGCCAAACCTCAAGGAGTCTTGTTCGAAGAGTTTTTTGCAGGGAAACCTTCCCGCATGGAGCTTGTGTTGAGCTTTCTGGCTCTTTTGGAAATGGTAAGGCTAAGGATGGTAAGGGCCCATCAAGCCCTGGGCTGCGGAGCCATACGCATCCTGCCTGTGTAGCCCCGTTTTGGCTTTCGAGCAGTGGTGGACAAGGTTTGCCAACTGAGCAGTTCTTGGGACAAGTTGCTCCAAAGCCCAGCACATCCTGATTGCACTTTCTGGATTCAGTTGTTTTTGAAACTGAGGCATGGAAAGGGTTTGGAAGTGCAGCCCCTGGCCCGGATTGTTCTACAAAGCCTCTGAGTTTGGGGCTCAAGCCCCCAAGCCCGCGGTACGGTTTGACATATTCCGACTCAAACCAGGACCAAGTCTGGAACCGAAAACCAAGGTGTCTTTGAGCATTGCCCGGTTTGTCATAACACGTCATTAAGATAGCCCGCATTATCCACTAATCGTGAATAATGCAGGCGAGGCCGGCCTTAAGTTTCGCCTATGGGATCCGGGCATTGCCTGCTTAGGCCGCAGTCCCGGCATTGCTCTCCAATCCAGAATTGGTCAAAAATGCGCTGGATCTCTTTTACAAACGCCGGGTCCTGGCTCCAGAGGCCCAACTCAAGGTTTCTGCGTTTTTCAGACTTGGCTCCCAGCCCGGCGCCGGTAAAGTTGGCTGAGCCCATGTAGGCTTTCAGACCGTCCACTATGAGTATCTTCCAATGGCTGCGAGGGCAGATTTGAAGCTCCAGTGCGCCTGAGCTCAAGGCCCCAAGCCTCTCCAGGGTCTGCCTAAAAGGCCTTGAAGGGAGCTCCCCATGCACAATGCGAAAGGATATACCCCTTAGGGCCAGCTCTTCCAAGACCTCCAGGATCGGCCTGAATCTTCCTGCCTTTTTTATGTGCATGTCCTTGAGGTTGGCAGTAGCCATCCAAACGAACCTCTCGGCTTTAAGCATGCCCTCCAGGATCACTCTTTGATGCAGTTCTGACCCAAAAAGAAGTTCTGCTTGGAAGGTGGAGAGTGTCATTTCCACATCCGGTCTCTCAAAAAAGGGGAGGTCAGTCGGGCAAGGCGATGCTGTACATGGTGAGGTCTTTTCCCACCTGGGCCTCTGGGTGTCTTTCCCTGGCCGCCTCTTCCAATGCCTTCAACTCAGATTCCTCCCTGTACCTTGGGCTCAAATGCACCAGGACCGCCCTCCTGGCATTTGCCCTAGAGGCCACCCTGGCCGCGTCCTCCACGGTCATATGGCCCTTTTGAGCGGCTTCTTGGGAGTGTTGGGGGAGAAACATGCCGTCCAAGAAAGCCAAGTCCACTTCTCTGCAAAGTCGATACAGTCCCTTGCAGGCTTTGGTGTCCACTGCATAACACAGGCTTCTCCCCCTTCTAGGGTTTCCTGTCACCTGCCCTGGGGAGACCCTTGTGCCGTTTTCCAGAAGCACCTCCCTGCCTTTCTGAAGCTCACCCCACAAGGGCCCTTGGGGAACCCCAAGCTTCCTTGCGGAATCCGGCCTGAACTTGCCAGGCCTCTGGTGTTCTTCCAAACGGAACCCAAGGCAAAATGTGGTGTGGCTCAGAGGAGCCCAGGAGATTCTCACCAGATCATCCTTGTAAGGCTCCTGAGAGCCGTCTTGGCTCCACTCCAGGAAGTTCAAAGGGAAGCTCAAATGGAACCGAAGAGCCTGATGCACTCCTTTCAAGAAATCCTCTGTACCGGGTGGCCCCAAAATGGTAAGAGGGCAGGGTTCTTCCAGTTGGGCCCGCATCATCAAGATGCCCGGTATGCCGAGGCAGTGATCTCCGTGGAGGTGGCTCAAAGCCAAAACCCTCAGGTTTTTTATCCCTATGGCTGCCTTCTTCAGGGCGATCTGGGTGCCTTCCCCGGCATCGAACATGTACATGGCCCCCTGGAGGCGCACCACCAGAGACGTGAGGTACCGGTAAGGCATGGGCATCATGCCCCCCGAGCCCAGCAAGAAGCACTCCATGGGCCCTCCTTAACTCTTTAGGGGAAGGATTTGCCAGGGGGCTGGTCTCACCCGGGCCTGACCCCGGTCTTGTAAAAGATCACCATTTGCTTACAGGTGATGGGTTTTATCTTGGGAGCATTTCCAGCCTGTCCAAAGGCCACCATACGCTCAATGCACACCTTTTTCATGGCTGCACGGGCCTCCCCCAGGTAGTCCCTGGGGTCGAACTTGTCAGGGGATTCGGCGAAGACCCTTCTTATGGCGCCGGTCATGGCCAGCCGGTTGTCCGTGTCCACATTGATTTTTCTTACGCCATGCTTTATCCCTCTTTGGATTTCCTCCACCGGCACCCCGTAGGTTTCCCTCATCTGCCCGCCGTAGCGGCGGATGATCTCCAGAAGTTCCTGAGGCACGCTGGAGGAACCGTGCATCACAAGGTGTGTGTTGGGTATCCTGCGGTGAATCTCCTCTATGAGGCTCATCACCAAGACTTCGCCTGTGGGGGGCCTCGAGAACTTGTATGCTCCGTGGCTTGTGCCTATGGCTACTGCCAGGGCATCCACCCCCGTGTCCCGCACAAAGCGCTCGGCCTGTTGTGGATCGGTCAGATGGCGTTTGGCTTCCTCTGAGCTCAAACCGGCTCCGTGGCCATCTTCAATGCCTCCAAGGGTACCTATCTCACCTTCCACTGTTACGCCTTTTCGGTGGGCCGCCTTTACCACCTGGCGGGTCACCTTCACGTTGTATTGGTAAGAGCTGGGGGTCTTACCGTCTTCCATGAGGGAGCCGTCCATCATGACACTTGTAAAACCCTGCTTTATGGCGCTGAAACAGGTCTCCGGCGAATTCCCGTGGTCAAGATGCATGGCAATGGGAAGCTGTGGGTATAACTCGGCTGCACCCAACATGAGGTGTCGCAGAAACGCGTCGTTGGTGTACTTGCGGGCTCCTCTGGATGCTTGGATTATGACCGGGGACTCCGTCTCTTTGGCTGCCTCCATTATGGCCTGAATTTGCTCCATATTGTTTACGTTGAAGGCCGCCAGACCGTATCCATTCTCAGCAGCGTGATCCAAAAGTATCCTCATGGGCACTAGCATTTTCTCATCTCCTCCTCGGCCGATTCCCTCTGTTTTTGAGGTGTTTTGGGTAAGACTCCAGACACCATGGGAGTATAGAAGATGGTGTGGGCCCAGTCAAACAAAGGAGTCATAGGCATCAAGAAACGCATCTGAACAAGAAGCCAAAAATCATCTCTGAAAAGGCTTCAGGGAAGCCGCAGAACTTTTTGGGCATTGGTCAAGACCTTTGGGGAAAAGCCAAGGGCTCTTATCACCTTAAGATTACGATCCAGGGGGTTGGAAGTCAGCATTGCCCCGGCCCACTCTTCCAGGTCCATCTCCCCAGCAGCCCCTGGCCACAAGGGGCTCACCGGGATGGGATAGTCGCTTCCTAGAAGCAGCTTTTCGTGGGGAAGCTCTCTTAGAATTCTTCTTATCATTCCCACCCGGTGAGGGAAAGGGGCAGCTAGAGCCGATATGTCGGCGTACAGGGCCCATCCTTCCTTTTCGGCCTGGGCCATGAGATCAATGAACATCTCTGTGTAGTCTTCGTCTCGGCTGAAAACAGGCAAGGCGCAATGGGCTGCTATCACCTTCACCCCTTGCTCCAAGGCAAATACCAGCTTGGATGGATCGTCATAGGCTCTCAGCTCCTCTTGGGGTTCGGAGCAAGGCACTGCGTGCTCGGCTCCTCCGTGACAAAGAAGAGGTAGCCCCAGCTCGGTCAGTTTTCTGTAGAAAGGCACATAGCGCTTGCGGCTTGGATTGATCTCCTGTGAGGATGGAATCCACTTGACCAACACAGCTCCCAGCTGGGCCACCCTTTCCAGCTCATCCAAAGCATCAGGCCTGTCAGGGTGAACCGAGGCCCCGAACAAGCCCCTGGGCTCAAGCCCTACCATATGCACCACGTGGTCGTTGGGGACATAGAGATGTGTTCGCTGTGGCAGAGGCCTACCCTGGTGATCGTACACCATGTCCAAAGCCAAGAACACGGCCCGCTGCACCAACTCGGCCTTCCTCAAGCTCAGAAGGATGTGCTCCTGGATGGTCTCATCGTCGACTCTTCCAAACAAATGGCCGGTGGTGGCCAGCATAAGAAGATAGGCCGGGCTTCGGCGTAGCTTCTCAGAAATGAAGCAAGAACTGTGGCTGCCTGTGCCGGCTACATGCACGTGCACGTCTATCACCATAGCTCACCCCCACAAGGACCGATTCTAGCCTCACTCAGATCATTCTCCAAGCCCTCCAAAAGAGCCTGCATTATCCACTTTTGGTGAATGATTTGGAGGCTAACTCCTTCAGAGAAGGGAGGGCGGGTATTCTTGGAGCAACTCTGGGTTGTCTGGTCTACCAGGCCGGGATAGAATGCGATCCTCGGAAATGGAAAATTGCAATGCCTATTCTTTTGTGAGGTGGGAAATATGGGATACGAGACACTGCTATTGGAAAGAGAAGGTGCGGTTTTAAGTCTGATTTTGAATAGGCCCGAGAAACTCAATGCCATAAGCCCCAGATTGTTGGAAGAGATGGCCCAGGCCCTAGACGAGATAAGCCGCATGGAGAATCTCAGGCTTCTGGTTATCAGGGGGGCAGGGAGGGCTTTTTCTTCTGGAACGGATCTTAAGGCCTTGGCTGGGCAAGGCCTGGAGCGGGTCCCCACAGCCTTCCGGTATCATCTAGCCAGAATGCAGGAGGTGTTCAACAGAGTCAGTTCTTTGGAAAAACCGGTTCTGGCCGTAATCCATGGTTACGCCCTAGGGGCGGCCATGGAGTTGGCCTTGGCCTGCGATTTCAGAATCTGCACCTTGGAGGCGCGCTTTGCCCTCCCAGAGGTGCAATACTGTCTAGTGCCTGACTTGGGGGGATGCCAAAGGCTGGTGCGTATCTTGGGGGTTGCCAGGGCCAAGGAGTTCGTAATGTTGGGAAGGGCGGTAGACGGGGCTAAGGCACAGGAGTTGGGCCTGGTAAACAAGGCCGTCTCCTCGGATAGACTGGATCAGGAGCTTAACGCATGGAAAGAGGAACTACTTGCCCTTCCTCCTCTTTCCATAGGCTTGGCCAAACGGGTGGTGGATCTCTCTCCGGACACAGGACTCCAGGCCGCTTTGGAGTATACCAGTCAGGTTCAAGCCTCGCTTATCACAAGCCGTGACTTCCAGGAAGCCATAAGAGCCAAGCTGGAAAAAAGGCAGCCCCAATTCCAAGGAGTCTGAGCTTGGGCACTCCTGAGGGAAAGCCAGGGTCCAACTAGGGGGAATTTATGAAGGCGGATTTCAGATATCTCTTTTCGCCTTCTTCGGTAGCAGTGGTAGGGGCCACCGAGGATGAGGGGAAGCTGGGATTCCACGTGATGAAAAGCCTTCTCACGGGAGGGTTCCCTGGGAAGATCCTGCCTGTTAATCCAGGGAGGGAAAAGCTGCTGGGTTTAAAGGCCCATGCTTCTTTGGAGGCAACTCCCGGGAGCCTGGATATGGCCATACTGGTGGTGCCGGCCGCACGCGTTTTGGAACAGATTGAAGCCTGCGCCAGAAAAGGCGTCAAGGCAGTGGTTTTGATAACCGCCGGCTTCCGAGAGATAGAGGATCCATTGGGGGCAAAACTTCAGGAGCAGGTGGGTGCTGCAGCAACTCGGGCTGGAATCCCCATCATAGGGCCCAACACCTTCGGCCTGGTTAGTCTTCATGACCATTTAAACGCATCCTTTACTCCTGAATTCTCAAGGGCAATCCCCGGAGGGGTATCCCTTGTGAGCCAAAGCGGGGGCATGTCTCACCTCTTGGCCTTCTTGGCCATGAGAACTCGGGTGGGATTGAGCAAGGTAATAGGGCTGGGAAATCGCTGCAACGTGGACTTCCAGGATCTGCTTGAACATCTTGTGGAGGACTCGCTGACCAAGTGTGTGGCCATGTATGTGGAGGGCTTGGACAGGGCCAGGGATCTGCTCCTGGAGGCCGGCCGGCTCAAAGGTAAGAAGCCAATGGTGGCGTACAAATGTGGGAGGTCAGATCTGGGAGATCAGGCCAGCCGTTCCCACACTGGAAGCTTGGCCGGCAGCTATGAAGTCTACCGGGGCGCCTTTGCCCAGGGATCCATTCTTTGGGTGGATTCCTCAGAGAAACTCTTGGATTCAGCCAAGGTGCTCGGGGCCTGTGGGCCTCCAAGGGGAACTCGGGTGGCCATCCTTTCAGGCCAGGCAGGTCCGGCCATGGCGGCTTTGGATGTGTGCCTGGCAGAGGGTCTGGATGTGAGGCCCTTTGACATCCAAACTCAAAAGGAGATAGAACGGCTTCTTCCTCCCTTGGCCATGCGCACCAATCCCGTGGACATGGGCCCGGCCTGGTATGACGGGGCAGCTATCAGGGGCATTGTAAAAGCCGTGATGAGTAGCGAGGGGGTTGATGCCATATTGCTTCTGATCATGTTCGCCTCGGCTAATCTGAGAGCACTGTCAGGGCTTAGGGATCTGCTTGTGGAGTGGAGGCAAAGCAAACCGGTGCTGAGCTGCATCTCAGCCCCACCAGGAATATGGGACCAAGAGGTGGAGGAGCTGGAGGAGGCCGGAGCCATAGTGAATTATCCAACACCCGAAAGGGCTGCTAGAGCCCTAGCAGCTCTGTGTCGTTGGTCAAAGATTAGTGGGAAGGCAAAATAGACGGGCTAACTGGTCATGCCCTGAGAATAGTCCTTGATGCTTGTAAAGCCTGGCTTGAAGGAGACTCACAGCGCATGGCTCCGAAACAGAGCAGACCCTGTTTTGGGGGGATTTGGAATTTGGGGGAACTTCTAGCCTGGATTATTCTCCAAAGCCCTTAGCTTTGGGGGCTACGCCCCCAAGCCCCCGGTACACTTCGAGATATTCCGACTCAAAGCACGACCAAAGCTGAAACCGAAAGGCAGGGTGCTTTTGAGTATGGACCGGTTTTTCCAAACATGTCATAAAGCTAGCCCGCATTACCCACTGTTGGTGAATAATGCGGGCTAGCTGGGGGATAGGATCTTAGCTGCAAGCAAGGAAATGTCCGGATTCACATCAGGCAGGCACAGAAGGTAAGAAATCGCTTACCTACCAATCCCAAACAAATTTGGCTCAGCATGGAAGAAACTCAGCCCGCATCATTCCATCTGGGTGAACAATGCGGGCTGAATTGACTTCTACTCAAGTCTCCACCAGAGACCAAATCCGTTTTTCCCTAAGAGAACATTAATAGTCGTCGTCAGGCATGGGGAGGTATTCCACGGAATAGGTCACCTTGCCATCTGCGATCCGTACGAGGGAGGTGTGCCTCCTGAGGCTGTCCTTCTCAAGGGGATACTTGGCCTCAACCGCCTTGAGGGCGTCTGACAGAAACTGAATTCGCTCGGAGGCAGTCATTTGGTTAAACTCATCCGGCAAAGGGATGGTGATCAGCTCCGGCCCCGAGGCTCCCTCGTAGCTCAATGCTCCTGCTCTGTTCAACTGTGTTTTCATGGTTCCAATTTCCGTACAATTAATTTTGTTCCTTACCTGTTAGTATACTGGAAACAGTCTCCCGGAGCAACAAAAATCTGCACTAATTACTCTACTGGTCACTCTTTTTGTGTACTCCCTTGAAAGCTTCCAAGAGCTCAGGGGCCTGCAATGGCTCTTGGTAGCTTTCTTTTTTGAGTCAGAGGCCTAGCTCCCAGGCCTCTTCCCCCAGATCCCAAAAAAGACCGGCCATGAGCCCCATGGCATCCCTTGCCAGGGGCAGGAGCAGATGTTCATCCGGGGCGTGTTGAGAGCAGCCGCCATAAGAGTGAGGGATCCAGACCGTAGGAAGCCCCAGAATTTCCTTGAAAGCATCGTTGGGCAGAGTCCCCCCCAGGTTGGGCAAGAAATCCGGCTGCTGTCCCGAGGTTTTTTGAAGAGAGCTCATGGTGCGCATGACCCAAGGCTCTTTTGGGCTCATGCGGGTGGCATTTGTCCAACTCTCTCTAACAGGTTCCACATGCACCTGCTGGAAGCCGTGGCTATCCAAATGGCGACGGATTGCCGGGAGAAAAGATGAAGGGTCCTGGCCTGCCACAAAGCGCAGATGGCATCTTGCCCAGGCCCGCGGCGGGATGGCATGGGCCGGGGCCGAAGGGTCTCCGGTTTGAAAGGCCAGGACCTCCAAGCTACTCCAGCCATAGACTTTTTCCGCCAGGCTCAAGCCAGGTTCCCCCCAATCCGGATCAATGGACGGGCCTTCTTTTCCTTCCACCTCCAGGCAGGCCAAGCTCTGCCGAACCCACTCTGGAATATCCTTGGGAACCAGCTCTTGGACCAAGATTTTTCCCCTGGAGTTGACCATGGAGGCTATGGCGTGGGCCAGGATGATCCCAGGATTGGACAAGAGACCTCCCCAGTTACCTGAATGATGTGCTCCTTGTCTCAGATTCACCTCCAGGTCGAAATTGAACACACCTCGGCTTCCACCATACACTGTGGCTCGGGTGGGTTTAAGCCTGGGTCCATCACTGGCTATGAGAGCATCAGCTGCCAGCAAGTCGCGGTGCTCTATACAGAATCGGTGCAGCCCAGGGGAGCCTATTTCCTCGGCTGTTTCCAAGAGCACCTTCACGTTAAAACCCAGGTGCCCCCTTTCTTCCAGGACGCAGCCCATTGCAGCCAAGTTTATGGTGTGCTGGCCTTTGTTGTCGGCGGTTCCTCTTCCGTAAAGTTTCTGACCATCCTGGAGAAGCCTCCATGGAGACCTGTTTTTTGTCCACTTCCCCTCCATACCTCTCACGGTATCTCCGTGGCCGTAAGTCAGAACTGTGGGGCGTGAGGGACTCTCCATCCTTTGGGCCACAAGGAAAGGAAGCCTAGGTACTGCCTTGTTTTCCAGGATCTCCCATTGGAAGCCCATGGCTTCCAGGTACGGTCCCATCTCCTGGCACAGGTAATTCCTTATCTCAGTCTCCCTTTCAGGGTTTTGGCTCTCGGTGGGAATGGCCACCCTTCGCGCCAGGTCCTCAAAAAAACCACCTTTGTCCACGTAACTCCAGGCTCTGGAAACAGCCCCTTGTCTGTCCATTTTTCACCCCTTTTTTTGTTTTACCTTCTGATCAGCTCAGTTCCGGGAAATGGCATTCCAAAAAATGCGGGCCTTCTCTTATCTGTGGAGGCTCCTGAGTGCTGCAGACGGCCTCAGCCCTAGGACAGCGCGGATGGAAGGCGCAGCCTGCTGCAGGCTCCAAAGGATTGGGGAAAGCCCATCCTGCAGGGATCTCTGGGAGGCCCAAAGAGGGATCCGGAGTCAAGACCGAGGACATGAGAGCCCTGGTGTACGGGTGCGCAGGTCTCTGAAATAAGGTTTCTGTGGGGGCCTCCTCCACGATCCTTCCCAGATACATCACGGCCACCCGGGAAGCCAAATGCTGCACAACTGCCAGGTTGTGGCTTACCAAAAGATAAGTCAGACCGAATACCTCCTTGAGATCCATGAGCAGATTCAATATCTGGGCCTGCACTGAAACATCCAGGGCGGATGTGGGCTCATCGCATATTACCACTGAAGGACGCATGATGAGCGCCCTGGCTACGGCCACCCTTTGCCTTTGTCCACCTGAGAGCTGGCCTGGAAGGCTCTTGTAAAGATGCTTTGGCAGACCCACCCGTTCCATCATCTCCAGGGTCCTCTCCTGCCATTCAGAGACCTTCCCCATGCCGTGCACCCGTAAGGGAAGGGAAATGATACTGCCCAGGGTATGCCTGGGGTTGAGGGAGGAGTAAGGGTCCTGAAAAATAGGCTGAACCACTCTCGAGATGTTTCGGCGGGAGAGCTCCGCCATGGGTTTCCCCAAGATCAGTATCTCCCCCCTTGTGGGCTCCAACAGGCCGAGGAGCATTTGGGCCAATGTGGTTTTCCCGCATCCGGATTCACCCACGAGCCCCACCACTTCCGCAGGGAAGATCTTAAGGCTTACCCCTGAAACAGCCCTGAGGGGCAGCTTCTTACGAAAAAGACCCACCCGCACCTGGAAGGTGCGATATACATTGCTGGCTTCCAGCACGGGTCTAGGGCTCTCCTGGTTCATTTTGTCTCGTATAAGAGGCATCTCACAGACCTGTGGGGGCTCAATTCCCTCAACTCCACGGCTTGCTCGAGACACTCCTTCTGGACCTGGCTGCACCGGTTGGAGAAATAGCATCGGCTTGCGAGACCAAGAAGGGTTGGAACCAGGCCTGGAATTGCCCCCAAACGTTGGCCGGGCTTCTTGCGAGCCGGGTCGGGGATGCAATCCATGAGGGCTCTGGTGTAGGGATGCAACGGCCTTGAGAAGACCTCCTGGGTGGCTCCGGTTTCAACAATCTGGCCTGCGTACATGACCACCACTCGGTGGGCAGTTCGGGCCACCACGCCCAAGTCGTGAGTGATAAGCACCAGACTAAGATGGAACTCCTCCTGCAAGCGCTTCATGAGCCCCAGGATCTGGGCCTGGATTGTGACATCCAAGGCGGTTGTGGGTTCGTCGGCTATCAGGAGCCTGGGTTCACACATAAGAGCCATGGCTATCATCACTCTCTGGCGGAGTCCTCCTGAGAGCTGATGAGGATACTGTTTGAGTCGATGTTCTGCGGCAGTTATTCCCACATGCTCCAGCAGCTGCAAGGCCCTTTCTTTTGCCTGCAGCCTGGAGACCCTCTTGTGACGCCTCAAGACCTCCACCAGCTGGTTCCCCACTGTGTAACAAGGGTTCAAACAGGTCATGGGTTCTTGAAAGATCATGCTCATTCTGTTCCCACGGATCTCCGACATCCTGTGCTCGGTTGCCTTGGAGAGATCCTCTCCTTCCAGCTTTAGCCTATTAACCGTGCGCTGGGCCATTCTGGGGAGAAGGCCCATGACGGCCAGTGCAGTCAAAGACTTGCCACATCCTGACTCTCCCACAAGGCATACTGTTTCAGCAGGCCCCACAGAGAAACACAGATCCTGAACCGGGTGGAGCGTCCCTCGGCGCCAGGGGATTTTCACATGTAACCCCTCAATTTCCAACACAGGATTCATATTCGGGTCTCCGGGGCTGTTATATCCCTGATGCCGTCTCCCACCAGATTAATTGAAAGCACAAGAAGAAAGAGAGCCACCCCGGGTATGGTAATTACCCAAGGGGTAAATAACATGAACTCTTTGCCTTCTGAGACCATGAGTCCCCAGGAGGGCAAAGGGGGTTGCACCCCGAGACCCAGAAAAGACAATGCAGCCTCCAGAAGAATGGCCCTGGCCATCTCAAGGGTGATCACTACCACTAGCTGCCCCAGCATGTTGGGAAGGATCTCCGTAACAAGAATCCTCAAGGTGGAGGCCCCTGCGGCCTGGGCTGCTTTCACGTAGTCGGCTGACCTGACCAGCTGGGTTGAGGCGCGCATAACAAC
This sequence comes from uncultured Desulfarculaceae bacterium, assembly GCA_964414345.1. Taxonomy (GTDB): domain Bacteria; phylum Desulfobacterota; class Desulfocorpusculales; order Desulfocorpusculum; family Desulfocorpusculum; genus Desulfocorpusculum. The sequence goes on along the minus strand of CAYPWF010000003.1, from coordinate 52,919 downwards.
CGCGAAGCGGTCCCAAATCAAAAATCCCAGTACAAGTATGACCACTTGCAGGGAGCCTCCAACCAGAGCCACCACTGCCAGGGCTACCAGGATGACCGGCATGGCAAGGCGCACCATGATGATGAAGCTCACCGCCAAGTCTACCCTTCCCCCGAAGTACCCGGCCAGGATGCCCAAGCAAGACCCGATCACAGCAGAGATGGAAACCGTCGATATTCCGATTAGCAAGGAGATTCTAGCCCCGTAAATGAGCCTGGAGAGGTAATCCCGGCCAAGCCCGTCCGTGCCTAAGGGGTGTGTCCAGTCCCCCTTCTCATGCCAAAAGGGAGGGATGAGTCTTTTTTCCAAATTTTGTGCGTAGGGGTCGTGGGGGGCTATCCAGGGGGCCGAAAGAGCCAAGGCCACTATGCCCAGAAGTATACATCCTCCCAAGAGCAAGCCCCGGTGTCGCACAATCCTGCGCCAGGTGGAGAAACGATCGGATGCTGAGTCATCCTCAAAGGTGCCCAAACTCATGGCTGCCTGTTGGGTGATCTTCATGGCTTCCTGTCAATGCACCCGAATGCGGGGATCCAGCAGTCCGTTGAGAATATCCGAGAGAAGGTTCAGCAGGACGTAGATTATGGACAGCATGAGCACAATGGCCTGCACCACGGGGAGATCCGAACGTCTGATGGATTCCCAGGCCAGAAATCCCACACCGTGGATCGCAAAAACCGTCTCTATCACCACCGATCCCCCCAGCATGAATCCAAATTGCACGGATGCCAGCGATACAACTGGTATTATTGCGTTTCTCAATCCATGTTTGAACAGAACAGTCCAGGGTCTTAGGCCTTTGGCCCTGGCTGTTCTGATGTAGTCTGAGGCCAGCACCTCCAGCATCCCAGCCCTTGTCAATCTCATAATGGCGGGAGTAGCGTAATACCCCAGCGCCACGGCAGGCATGACCATATGGGCCAGGGTATGGCTACCGGAGATGGGAAACCACCTGAGAGTCACCCCGAAGAGAATTATCAGCACAAGGCCGAACCAAAAAGATGGCATTGCCTGTCCGAAAACCGCTATGGTCAAAGCCACTCTGTCCAGCCAACTGTTGGGTCTTATGGCGGCCACCACCCCCAAGGGAATGGCAACCGCCACCGCAAAGCAAAGGGCCATACCTCCCAAGCCCAAGGTCACCCACATGCGGTCCGAAAGGATTTCCTTTACTTCCTTCTTGAAGAAAGCTGATTCCCCAAAATCTCCCCTAAGTGCGTGAAAAGCCCATTCCGCGTACTGAATCACCAGGGGCCTGTCCAGGCCATATTTTTTCCTTACAAATTCTATGTCCTGGGCTGAAGCGCTCTCCCCGGCTAGAGCTGCAGCGGGATCCCCCGAGAGCCTAAGCAGCATGAAACTCACCACAGAGACCGTAAAAGCCACTGCCAAGGCCAAAGAGAGTCTTCTTAAGATGTAAAAGAACACCCTCTAAACCTCACTTCCATTTGGCCTGGAAGAACCTGGGCACTTCGTCCGGATAGGGTCTGAAATCCAGGTCCTTGTGAAAGGCGTAGTTGGAGACATATGAGAACAATGGCACCCAATAAGCCTGCTCGGCTATCCTCTGGAGAGCCTTCTTGTAGAACTCCTTGCGTTTCTCGGGTTGCACGGTGGTGTCTGCAGTTTCCAGCCACTCCTTGACTTGCTCATCCCTTGCAGAATCGTCGTTGCTGAATTTGAACCAGTACCCGGTGATGGCAGAGCAGTCGTTTATGGAATAGGATCCCCAGGTCCAGTATCCTAATGCAGCCTTACCGGCTTGCCATTTGTCCCTCATGGCTGCGTACTGCATGAACTGCAGATTGGCTTTGATCCCAACTGACCTCAAATAGCCCACCACCGCCTCGGCATAAGGCCTTTCCCTGTAAGCATAAAGGTCTATTTCGAATCCCTCAGGGTATCCTGCCTGGGCCAGGAGTTTCTTTGCTTTTTCGGGGTCATACTCATAACGCATGGCTCCCTCATCAGTGCAACCGAACTGGCTGGGGAAGCATGCTGTGTGGATGACCCTGGATTGACCCCCAACCAATTTGCGGGCCATACTTTCCCGATCTATGGCATGGTTGAGGGCTCGCCTGACTTCCAGCTTTTGAAGGGGATTGGCTCCAGAGCGTCCTGCTGCATCCATAAAGAGAAACCCGACCCTCATGGTCTCCGCAGGCACTACCTGGATGTTGGGAACCTGAGCCAGCTTCTCCACTTGATCTGGAGGAACCTGCCAGATCCAGTCCAGCCCTCCTGTTATTAGCTCTGCCAGCTTTGTGTTCACCTCTTGGATAGTGCGCTGCACAATCTTGGCTATGGAAGCTTTGCCCTTTGGACTGCCTTCAAAGTAGGCATCATTTTTTACGAAGACTATTGATTTGCCCGGCTCCAATTTTTCCACCCTGTAAGGGCCGGTGCCCACAGGTGCCGACCCAAACCCCTTGGAACCAACCTTCGAGTAATACTCATTGGGATAGATTGGCAGGTAATTGGCAAGATACTCCAGGGCCGCGGGGAAAGGCTTCTTGAGGTGAATTCGAACCTTGTAATGGTCCACCTTCTCGGCTTTTTCCATCCAGTTCACATTCTGCTGCACCAGAACCTTGTTCTCCGGGTTTGTAACGTAGTTCACCGTGAATACAACGTCTTCTGCATCCATGGGTTCCTTGTTATGGAAATACACCCCCTTCCTGAGATCCACCTCCAAAAGGGTATCGCTTATCCATCTGTAGCCCGTGGCCAGGCAAGGCATGTAATCGGAGGTTTCGGGATTGCGGTAAAAAAGGGTGTCATATATGAGGTAGCTGACTATGATCCCTTCCCTGGCGGTATTGTAGTAAAGGTCCAGGGTTTCCAGCTCCTTTTCCCAGGCTATGTTCAAGGAGTTGTCCCTCTTGCCTGCCTGACACCAAGCCGGCCAAATCAGAAGGAGGCTCAGGCCCAATACCCAAAAAGCAAAACTTATTCGGGACTTCTTAGATTTCATGACTCACCTCCTTGGGAAGTCTTTTTCCAGGACATTGAGGCGTCCTCTTTTACCATAACCCCCCATAGCCTTGCAACTTCTATCCCTGCCGCCCTCAAAAGAAGCTGTGCTTGACAATCCATCTTGCTCTCTCTAGGCTGAACCTGGAAGAAGACTCTACCCGGGGAGGCCGCCATGTCATCCAAGCTAGTAGAGTTTTTCAACAAACAACCCAGGCTGGGGGCTTTGGCCACATCCGACCGCTCCGGCCGGGTGAATGTTGCCTACTTCAATTCCCTCCGTATGCTTGATGATCGAACGGTGGTCATGGGCCTGGGACGGAATCGAACCCTGGCCAACCTTCAGGAGAACCCCCACGCAGCTTTTATGATCCTTGAGCCCGGAAAAACTTTGGAGGGGTGGAAGGGGCTGAGGGTTTACATGATCATGAAGGAGTGTGAGACCCAGGGTGAGCTGCTGGAGGAGATAAGGAAGCAGATAGCCAAACACGCCGGAGAAAGAGCCGCTTCCATTATCCATGCGGCTGTGAGCTTCGAGGTCACCGAGATTAGACCTCTTGCGGATTTCGGGCAGGGATGGGAAAGCTCCATCTGAGTCCACGATCATAGAGTAGAAATCCCGGGGGAGCTTGCATGAGGGCGATGTTGAGAATGGTGGTGAATCAGGTGAAAGGTGAGATGCCTAGCGTGACTCTGGTGGCCTTTCCCCCACAGGGAGGCGAGTTGGTAGCCTTGACCGAGTCTTGTGCCTCTGCGCAACTGCTGGAGGCTCAAGTGGAGGAGCTTTATCAAGCCCTCAAGGCTCTCTTGTTGGAAGCCAGGGCAGTTTTCGCTGCCTCCACACCCCAGGAGTCCGCCTCTGTGCTTCCTGAAAAGCCTGAGGAGCTCTGGGAGCTCATGGAAAGCACGGCCGACTTGGAGCAGATGAGGCGCATATTCAACGGGCTCGAAGAACGGAGAAGAAGAGAGTTGGCGGACTACATCCTGGGCCATGCCAACGTTTTCAAGGGGGCGGGCGCATTGTTTGCCCAGAATTACGAAGAGGATAGGGGGGTACTGGCTTGAAGGGCGCCCCTGCCCTGGGACCTATTTTGCTGGGATACGGATTTGTGATTTTAGGGGTCTTGATTGCGGCCTACAGCACAAGAAGGACAGGTTTTCTCCTGGGCTCTGCGCCTCTCGGAAATCCTTTCAGGGCCATGTTTCTCACCGGTCTTTGGGCCGGGCTCATCTTGGGCGGCCTGGGTTCCATCTTCTATGTTTCACCTCTGGCCGGGGTGATCACCGTGGGAATCCTCATTGCGGGCAAAGTTCTCATCCCAAGGAGAAAGATCGGCAGATAGAAAGGGAGAGGCGGCTGCAAGGGGTGAGACACTCCAGGGCCTTGCTGTTTTAAACATCTTCCCCTTCCAGGCCCGCTCCGTTCACCGGGGTGATAGATGCGCTTTCTCCAAGGCCTGCCCGTGGCTTTCAAGTGTAGCCCCCGGAGTGAAGGGGCTTGGGAAACAATCCTGGTTTGTTTGCTGGGGAGAAAGTGGCACGAATCATATGCTTGAAAAGAGCTGAGGCTACCCTAATCCTGGCAAGAGGAGTGGTGGCCAGGGCGGGGGAACCTCCCTCACCATGCAGAGGTGTCCTGACAGAAGGGGAAAAGATAAGCCGTATGATCCAGGCTCAAGAGACAGATCCGCGGATACCCCCTTGGACCCGGGTAATAGACTTATCGGATTCTTTCCTATTCCCGGCTTTTGTGGATGCCCATGTGCATCTGGGCTTGGGTGGTGAAGACAAGATTGGAGAAAGGCTTCGAGCCTGTCTGGAATCCGGGATCGCAGCCCTGAGGGATGCTGGGCATAGGACTGCGGAGAAAATCTCGCAGATTATGGGGTCCTCCCTGGGTGGGAGGGTGGAGGTTCAGGGCTGTGGCTGGGCCTTACATGCTCCAGGTACATATGGTGGGTTTCTGGGGCGTAGTGTGAGGGACATGGATGAGTTCAAGGAGATATTGGAGGGGCTGCTCAGAATGGGGGCTCTCTTCCTGAAGGTGATTCTCACAGGCCCCGTGGATTTCATGCTTGGGCGGGTGAGGGACGCTTGCGGCTTCCAAAAAGAGGATTTGGGGCGAATGGTCTCCAAGGCCAAAGAAGCTGGGCTCGGGGTCATGGTGCACGCCAATGGAAGCCAGGGGGCCAGAACAGCATTGGAGGCCGGTGCAGACACCTTGGAGCACGGCTACCTCATGGACATGGAGACTATTCATTTGATGTCCCAGAGCTCTGTCACATGGGTCCCTACCCTTGTTCCTGTGTACAGGCTCCTGGAGAAATACTCCAAAGAACCAGGCTGTGCGCCACAGCTCCTGGAGAACACCCGCCGGATCTACTCCATGCAGCAAGAGCATGTGGCCGCGGCCAATGAACTGGGAGTGCCAATAGCCGTAGGCACCGATGCAGGGGCACTCCATGTGCAGATAGGGGAATCTCTCTATGAGGAGATCCGTTTGCTTTCTGATGCCGGGTTGGGGATGTCAGGGGCTCTTAGGGCCGCCACCTTGAACTCAGCCCGTGTCCTGCGTTCATCCTCTAGGCCTGCTCTGGGCTGCATAGAAAAAGGGCGTAGGGCGCATCTCCTGGCTGTGGCCGAACCGGAGAGGATCTGGGAAGCCTCGGCGCTCAAGGCCGTCATATCAGCCGAAGGGGGAACCAAGGCAGAATTTTGTTGACAAGCGAAGCAAGTTCCTGAAAAGTGATAACCTAGGGAAGCGGGGAACTCAAAGGATAAACGCCCCCAAGAGCCCTCAGAAGCGTTTGGGGGGCGGAGGAAGCCTTGAGAGTTAAGATCAGTGGAATGTATGGCACGGCTTTGGCCCGGCTTCTGCTGGAAGGCGGGCATGAGGTGGTGGAGCCTACTGCCGAGCTGAAAGCCAGGCTTAAACTTCCTGAAGTCCAAGGAGCTGCGCAGACCATCTTACAAGACCGATACAGTCTCCACGGGGTGGACATTCTGGGGGAGACCGAACTGGTTTGGGAGCTTCTTCGATTCCTGCAGCTTCAACTGACCGATGCGGTTCTGGTCAGGTTGGACCCGGAGGAAGAAAGGGATGGATGGGTGAGAGCCGGCGTGGAGTTTCCCGGGGCGGCCAAGGAGGTGCTGGACTGTGTGCGGGGGAGCGTGGTGCCCACGATACCCAAACATCACAGGCTCAGAATAATAAACTGGCGGGCTGTGAAGAGCTGCGAGCAAGCTTTAGGGGATGATCCCTCAAGCATTCAGCAAGCCGGGATCAAGCTTTTCCAGGAACTGGTGCTGGGCTCTCTGGGCAGGGGCGGATCGGTCAGGTTGGAACATGTGCGGGTGGGAGCCAGACCTGCGAGGCCCAGGGAGGCCACCCTTATTGAGTTTTCCACCGAGGGCTTTGTAGTGAAAAGAAGGCTCAGCCAGGGATGGTACGACGGCTTGGAGATGCCCATAGAAGAAGGTGATTATGCCATAACCGAGATCAGGGAAGGAGCCTGGTCTGTGCGCCATGTTTATTATTCGGGCACAGGAACTCTAAAGGGAGAGTATCATAATGTGAATACTCCGGTGGAGATGTATCCTTATGGAGCCAGGTACGTGGACTTGGAGATAGATGTGGTTCGACGTCCGGGAGAAAAGGCTTTTCTTCTGGACCGGGAAAGACTGGAACTGCTTGCCCGGGAAGGATATGTTTCAGAGAATCTAAGAAACAAAGCCTTGCAGGTGGCCCATAACATACTGGAGCGTCTCAACCGCTGAAATCAATCCCCCAGGCAGATCCCTAGATCCCGCGCCGTTTCAACAGTGTCCGAGTCAAGAGGAACTCTCTTCATCCTTTGCACAGCCATTTCAAGAGGAACTGCAGCCATTCCGGGAGGGTTGTTAGCCACCATGATCCCTGAGAGCCCCTGCTCTATGAATCTCACTGCAGCAGCTCCAAAGCGGGTGGCCAAGAGCCTGTCAAAGGTGGTGGGGGACCCTCCCCTTTGAAGATGCCCCAGCACCAAAGACCTTGTGTCTTTCCCGGTTCTAAGGGCTATCTCTCTAGCCACATTCTCCCCAACACCCCCCAAGAGCACCTGATCGCGTCCCAGCTCCCCGGTTCCCCTAACGGTCACACTGCCTCCCACAGGGGCGGCCCCCTCGGCCACCACGACGATTCCGTAGCGCCTTCCATTCAGCTCGTTTTCCATAAGACGCCGGCAAACTTTGTCTATGTCATAAGGAATCTCGGGTATGAGAATAGCATCGGCAGAGCCTGCAATGCCGCTGTGCAAAGCTATCCAGCCGGCGTACCTGCCCATTACTTCCACCACCATTATCCTCTCGTGGGCCGAGGCGGTCGAATGGAGCTTGTCTATGGCCTCGGTGGCTGTGGAGACTGCAGTGTCAAAACCAAAGGTGACCATTGTGGCCGAAAGATCATTGTCTATGGTTTTTGGGATACCAACCACAGGTATTCCTTTCTCAAAGAAACGCTGGGCTATGGCCAGGCTGCCGTCGCCTCCCACTGCTATGAGGTAATCCAGGCCAAGCCGCTTGAAATTGGCCACTATTTTGTCCGACACATCCTTTTTTTGAACCTCTCCAGAAGCCGTCTCCACCACCAGCTCAAAGGGATTTGCCTTGTTGGTGGTCCCCAGGATGGTGCCCCCCAGGGCTGTAATGTTGGACACCATCTCAGGGCTGAGCCTGACCAGTTGGTCTATGTCCAAGAGCCCCTCATATCCATTTCTGCTCCCATACACCTCCCAACTTCTCTGGTGGGCTGCAAGCACAACCGCTCTTATAACAGCGTTCAGACCCGGCGCATCTCCACCGCCCGTGTTGATTACTATTCTCGTGCCCCTTGGCATCTCTAAGGCCTCCGTGTTGTTAGACCGGGGCAGCTCCCCGGCCTCGTAGCCCATGGGCTCTCAAGTCTTATCGGTTCAGCCTCCCATTGACTTAAAGCAGCCCTTTGGAACCTTTAGGTAGGCTGCCCATGAGTTATTGGGTTATGATATAGAACAATGACCTGCCGGTGCAGTCAAGAGAACGGCTAGAAGGAGACTTGATCGCAAGGCCGGAACCCAAATAGAAATGGCTTTTTCAGGAGATAAGGTGCCTTTGTCTCCAGGGTGGTGCGGGGGTATCTCACTTACCAAAGCCAGTGGCCGGGAATAGGGCTGGGCCACTGAGGAGGTACGGATTAGCCCAGACATAGGAGACACTTGAGAATGAAAGCTAGCACCGGGCTTTGCCTTAGGCTGCTGGATGGCAGAGTCGCCATGTGTCAGCTACCTGCGGGCGATTCACCGCCAAAGTGGGCTTGGGCCGGGGAAGTGGCCAGTATCACATCAACCCCTCACGAGCTTTCCGTAGTTTGCAGTGAGAAGGCCGTTCCCCAGGGGGTTGCTTGCCAGGGGGGATGGAGGGTGCTCGAGTTGGAAGGACCGCTTGATCCCAACTCCATTGGGCTTATTGCCCTGATAAGCTCCGCCCTTGCCCAAGCAGAGATTCCTATATGTGTTATATCCACTTGCCGGACAGATTACTTTCTGGTTAGAGATGAGGATCTAGGGAGGGCTTTGCAGGTGCTGGAGGGAAAAGGGCACAGGATTAAAAGCTCAGGCGGTTTTACGAGGAGTGCATCCTAATGAACCTTTGCGGTCTTGGAAGAAATAATGCAGCATGGATTGGATCTACAAGGTTTCAGGGAGATTTGGGAGGGGCGCGAAGGGGGAGCATTTCAACCAGGCTGAGAGAAATACTATTGTGCATTGTAACTGCCTGGAGGCTCTTTTTGGGAAAACTTAGAAGGTTCTATCTGGTGCATTTGAGAAAAGGATATGTTTCGGCCAAGCTCTCCTCCCGAATGGGGAACTGTCGTCAGTGCGGCGTTTGTTGTAGCTTCCTATTCAAGTGCCCTGCTCTGAGCAGGGAGGGGTTATGTAAGGTGTATAACACCTGTAGGTGGAAGGTTTGCACGGTGTTCCCGCTGGATGAGAGAGACCTTCTGGATGTGGCTGCCTCTGGAGGGACTTGTGGATATTTCTGGGGCGAACCATAATTGTCGGTCTAAAACATATCTCTCACAATAAGTGAATATTGTGGGCTATCTTGATCAAATATTGAGATAAACCGGTCAATGCTCAAGAACACCCTGATTTTCAGTCTCAGACTCGGCCCTGGTTTGAGTCAGGATCTGCCAAGGCGCGACCGGGGGGTTGGGGGTGTAGCCCCCAAAGTCAGAGGTTTTGGAGAATAATACGGGTTAAGGACCCAGAAGGGATAGTAAGCCCGGCACTACAGCGAAAAGCCGGACACTAGAGAACGGAGTTGAGGAGGACTTGGCATGCCCAAAGTAACAATCACGCAGTTGCAGAAGATGAAGGAGCGGAAAGAGCGGATAAGTATGACCACGGCCTACGACTACCCAACGGCCCACTTTGTAGACAAGGCGGGCATCGAGATAATCCTGGTGGGGGACTCCCTGGCCATGACGGTTTTGGGACTGGATTCCACTGTGCCCGTCACCATGGAGGAGATGATCCACCATATCAGACCGGTGGTAAGGGGGGCCCCCAATGCCATGATCGTGGGGGACATGCCCTTCGGGTCTTATAATGTTTCCTGCGAACAGGCCATAGTGAACGCCACCCGTCTTATGAAAGAGGGGGGTTGTGACGTGGTGAAGCTGGAAGGCGGGGTGGAGGTCGCAGATAAAGTTAAAGCCATAGTGGATGCGGGCATCCCGGTCATGGCCCACATAGGCCTCACGCCCCAGACCATCTCCAAACTAGGGGGGTTCAGGGTCCAAGGCAAGGACATACAGGCCGTGAAGAACCTTCTGGACAGCGCGCTAGCCCTGGAGGCGGCTGGAGCCTTCTCCATAGTGATGGAGTGCGTGCCCGAGGAGGTGGGAAGACTCATCACTGCAAGACTCAGAATCCCCACCATAGGCATAGGTGCTGGCAGGTATTGCGATGGCCAGGTGCTGGTCTTCCACGACATGGTGGGACTCTTCGAGAAGTTCCTGCCCAAGTTCGTCAAGCGCTATGCTGACCTGGGTCCAGAGGTTGTCAGGGCTCTGCAGAGCTTCAAGCAAGAGGTGAAGGATGGGAGCTTCCCCTCAGAGGAGTTCGTCTTCGGTGGGGTGAGTGGGGAGGATTTGAGATCCCTTTACTGAGCCAGAGTTGGCGGGGTTGGAGGGCAGGGCCGAGGCATTGGGCCTTTTGCTTAGCCACAGGAGTCGAAAATGAGGATTGCGGTGCTTGGAGCAGGGGCCATGGGTTCCCTCTTCGGCGGGATCTTGGCAGAGGCAGGCCACGAGGTCTGGCTTGTGGATGTTTGGAAGGAGCATGTGGATGCAATCCGCCAGCGGGGGCTACGCATTACTGGCCTCAGCGGTGACAGGGTGATCCGCCGGGTGCAGGCCGTGGGCTCGGCCAAAGAGGTGGGAGGGGCCGAGCTTGTGTTGGTGTTCGTGAAATCCACTGTCACCGAGGAGGCAGTCAGGGGTGCGGTCTCTCTGTTTGAGGGACACACCCTTGCCCTGACCCTCCAAAACGGGCTTGGGAACGTGGAGCGCATCGGGAGCGTCATAGGTTTTGAGAATATTCTGGCCGGGATCACGGCCCAGGGGGCCACGGTGGTTGGCCCAGGGGAGATTCTTCATGCGGGGCAGGGTTTGACAGCCGTGGGCGAGCTCAAGGGGCCAGTTACGCTTAGGGCGGAGAGGGTGGCAGCCCTCTTCAATGAAGCGGGCATCCAGGCCCAGGTCTCAGACAACGTGATGGGTCTCATCTGGGGGAAGCTGTTGGTAAATGTAGGGATAAATGCTCTTACCGCCCTGACGGGTCTCAGAAACGGCCAGCTCCTGGATCATCCCGAGACCATGGAAGTCATGGAAATGGCCGTCTTGGAGGCAACGCAGGTGGCCGTGGCCAAGGGCATCAGGCTCCCGTACGAGGACCCTGTGTCCCACACCATGGAGGTGGCCCGGGCCACCTCCGGAAATCGCTCCTCCATGCTCCAGGATGTATCAAATCGTAGAAAGACAGAGATAGAGATGATCAACGGGGCCGTAGTGCGGGAAGCGGAGGAGCTTGGAATCCAGACCCCCGTCAACAGGGTTCTCACAGACCTTGTGCGCACCCTGGAGCGCAACTACGCCCAGATCCCGAGCGGGCCCTGAGGTCCTAAAGGGCAGTGCAGCCTGGTATGTTTCGTCTGTCTGGTCTATTTGGTCGGTTCGGGAGGGTCTGCAGGGTCTGCAAGGCAAGGCAGTGCGAGGAGTTTCCGGCCCCGGAACCGACTAGCGCCTGGCCAGGAGAGCCGCCATGCGTATGGCCTCCACCATGGACTGAGGGTTTGCTGTTCCCTTCCCGGCCTTTCCAAAAGCGGTCCCATGGTCCACAGATGCCCTGACTATGGGAAGCCCCAAGGTGATGTTTACTCCCGATACCTCTGCCCATGTGCCTGTCTTCTCATCATATCGAAAACCCACCAGCTTAACCGGGATGTGGCCCTGATCGTGATACATGACCACCACAAGGTCATACATTCCGCCCAGCATCTTGGAGAAAACAGTGTCTGCAGGTATGGGGCCTTCGGCCAGGATCCCTTTCCTCTTGGCTTCCTCCACGGCCGGCCCTATCTGCTCCTGCTCCTCTTTTCCGAAGAGCCCACCCTCACCAGCATGGGGGTTGAGGGCTGCAACACCTATTCTGGGTGCCTGGATTCCGAGCTTCCCCAGGGCATCCCGGGAAAGCTGGATGACCCTGAGTATCCTCTCCTTTTTCACCCTCTCGCAGGCCTCCCTCAGGCTCACGTGGGTGGAGACGTGGACCACGCGGAAGCTCCCGTGCGCCAGCATCATGGCATAGTCCCTGGTGGAGGTCATCTGAGCGTAGATCTCCGTGTGCCCGGCGAAGTGGTGTCCAGCCGCGTTTATGGCCTCCTTGTGAATGGGTCCGGTGACCGTGCCGTGGATCTCCCCTGCCATGGCCAGCTCTATGACCTTGGCCACATACTGGAATGAGGCCTCTCCTTGCCAGGGGGTCACCTTGCCGTATCGTATGTCCTGGGCCGGCATGTTGGGGATGTGGAGCACATCCAAGGCCCCATGCTGGTAAATCCCCTCTGACGGGCTTGAAACCTGGTGAATCCCCAGATCCAGCCCAGTGATCCTCAGAGCCTCCTCCACCACCCTCAGGTCAGAGACTACCAGTGGCCTGCAAAGCCGGTATATCTCCTCACGGGCCAGGGCCTTGGCCGTCACCTCGGGGCCTATACCCCCGGGATCCCCCACCGAAATACCGAGTATGGGTCTAAAATCAGCCTCATGGCCCGTTGTATTCTTCATCCTCTCTCTCCTTGGCCAGTCCATAACCTCACTGGCAAGGCCTGCTCAAGCTGCCCAGCGTCTTGAGTATCACCTCATCATCCCCGAAGGCCCCAGCCTTGGTCAAGATGAGCAGACCCACCGCCAAGCCCCCGTGGGCCTTCCCCAGCACAACGCCCCCCTGAGGTTCCCCCATGAGTCTGATCCTTCTCACACCAAGAGTCTCCAGTGTGGCTTGGGCGGTCTCCCCTCCCGTGAGGAAGAGGGTGTGAGGGGACCAGCTCATCACAATTTCTCTGGCAACCCGGGCCAGGGCCCCAGTGATGGCTCTGGGGTCCGGGTGGCTCCCATGGCCCACCTCCGGGGTCAAAAGCAAGCATCCCTGCTCTTCCTTGAGAAAAGGCTCCCATCCGCGCCGCTCCCCTCTCTCGTGGCAAGGGACCTGGATCCTGCGCACCCCGGCCCCACTGGCTAGCGCCTGCAGCTGGGCCTTGGCCCTCTCTGACTTGGAGCCCACAACCACCAGATGGCGGGCCCGGGTCAGCACCGGGAGTGGTTTGGTGGAGACGCCCCTGGCCCCAAAGCGCACCCTTGCAAAGGCTGTGGCCAGCCCCGCCGAACCCACGAGCAGGGCTCCCATCTCCATGCCCGCTTGAGCGATTCTCTGGAGATGACTCATCTCCAGAGCGTCAAAGCTCACATGGCGGACCCCCTTTGTCATGAGCTTCCTGATCTGGTCCTCCATGGCCTCCAAGGGCCCTTCCACCCACTCGAGCTCCAGATGGGCTGCCGGGAGCCCGCATGGGCCGGCCACCAGCTCCTGGAGCTTGGAGGACCTCACGGGCGATAGAGGGTCCCTGCCCATCTCGGTTAGGGAAACGGGTGTGCCGTGGAGCAGGTGAAGACCCCTCAGGGTGGTCCTGCCCATTTCGGGATGGGCCGGGGCTATGAAGGCACAGGGGCTTCCCAATACCTCCAGGAGGGCCTGGACCTCAGTGCCCACGTTTCCACGCATGCAGGAGTCAACCTTCTTGTAGATCATGGCAGGGGCCATGGGGAGGAGCCTGGAGGCCATGCACCTGGTTCTGAGGAATGCTTCTCGGGGGGGCAAGGGGCGCGAGTCCGTGTGCACTGCCCAGCCGGTGGACTTGAGGGGTTTCCTGACTCCATCGGGTATACCCATGGGGAAGAGCCAGACCCTCTCCAAGAAAGGACAGAAGCGAACCGAGGTGTCAGCGGCGCCGGTCAGGTCATCGGCAATGACTACCAGCTCCAACACGGCCGCCACCTACCTATGAGCACTTGCATCTTAAGCGATCACCCCCGGTCAGCAGGTACATTGTATCCTTAATCTCAGGAGATCCGGGGAAGCCCCCTCAGAAACTCTTTATGGGCAGGGTATCTGGCGCATGGGTCAATACCGCCACCCTGGCCTCAGGCCCTTGCCTCCTGAAGGCCTCTCTGAGAGCCTCATCCATGTCCCGGGCGTGGGAGAAGCCGAGCCTTTCCTTGTCCTCCCTGGGAATCCCGGGGGAGACCAAAATCACGGGCGCCTTCTCTCTCACCTTGGCCCAGGCCACAGCCAGGGCTGTGGCGACACCGTTTTTGATTTCCCCGGCACGGTAGGCCCTCTCTATTCGATGGGAGGACCAGGCCGTGAAATTAAGCAGGCCTTTGTGGACCGGGGAGACCCCCTCGGGGGCTGGGGTGAGCACGATGATAGTGCCCCCGGGCTTGACCATGCGGGCAGCCGGGTACAGTGCCTTGTGGGATTGCCAGAAGTCTATGTCGCAGGGGCATGAGTTGGCTATGACCACGTCGGGTTGCTCGTAGAAGGGCACCCCATAGATCTCCGTGGCCAATTTTACTCCCGCCTGGAAGGCCCTTCTCATCTCCCCGAAGAAAACCCCGGCCACCTGGCCCTTTGAATTGAGAACCACATTGAGAATGGTTTTCATGCCCACACGCTGGGCCATGTCATCCATGTCCCTTCGAACCGGGTTGTCTTCCAGTCCCAGGAGGCTGTCCTCTCCCCTTGTGGAGAGAAGGTGAGTCTCGGCCGTGGTGATGGCCCCGCAGATGCCCGGCTGCACTATCTTGGATGAGCCGGAGAATCCAGGGATGTGGTGAGGCACTATGGCTCCCAGCCCGATGAGCAGATCCGCTTCCAGGGCGGCCCGGTTGACCCAAAGGGGGGTGCCTTGGCTGGATGTGCCCAGGTCCGCCAACTGCTCTGGGTCCCTCCAGTCATGGTTGAAGACTCTGAAAGCCTCATATACCCGGTGGCCCACCTTGGTCCTCATCTCTTCCTGGCTCATGGCTCTGTGGGTTCCCAAGGCCATGAGTATTGATATGCGATGCTTTGGCACCCCGGCTTTCTGTAAGGCCCCAAGCAGAGGGGGAAGGAGCCTATGGGCAGGGGTGAGGCGGGTGTTGTCGTCGCTTAGGATCAATACCCGGTCCGAGGGTTTTACCCAATCCCACAGAGGGGGCTGTCCCAAGGGAGACTCTAAAGCCATTTGAAGGGCTCCTTCCAGATCAGGCAGAGGCTTCCAATCTCTGGGGCTTAGAACCTGGGCCAAATTGTAATCCCTTATCCGTACAGGAATCCTTCGGCCTGCGAAAGGCAGCTTCACACTCGCCATCCTGGATTCCTTCTCGGCCTTCATGGTGAGCCCATCACAAGTTTAGGCAAAAAGGTACTTAGCCATGGCACATAGGTGACTATCCCCAAGACCACCAAAGAGACCAAGAAAGGCGGCCATATGGCTTTGGAGAGGGAGTCCATGGATATATTGGCCACTCCGCAAACAGCGAAAAGCACTGCTCCCACGGGAGGGGTCACCAGCCCCAGCACCAGGTTGAGACAGATCACTATGCCCATATGCACGGGATCTATGCCCACTGCAGCGGCAATGGGAGCCAATACCGGAGTCACTATAACCAAAGCCGGGGCTGTTTCTATGGGTATCCCCAAGATAAGCAGAAAAACATTGACCAGGAGCAGGATCATATAGGGCGAAGTGGTAAGCCCTGACATCCAATCCAACAGCAGCTGGGGTATCTGGTCTGCCGCCACTATCCAGGCGAAGGGCTCTGACATGGCTATCAGGAGCATCACCATGCCGGACTCAAGGCCGGATTTCAAGAGCACATCCGGCAAATGCCTTAGCCTGAGGCGTCTATAAATCAAGAAGCCCACCAAGAGGGCATAAACAACTGCGACTCCAGCCGCCTCTGTGGGTGTGAAAGCCCCGGTGAGTATGCCCCCCATTATGATCAAGGGCATGAAAAGAGCGGGGAGCGCTTTCCAGCCAGCAACCAGAATCTCCTTGAGGGGTTTTTTTTCGTCTCTGGGGTATTCTTTCTTAGTTGCCACCAGATACATGTAGAACATCAATCCCAGACCCAGCAGAATCCCTGGCAAGACCCCGCCCAGGAACAAGGCCCCTATGGATACCCCGGCCGAAACACCGTAAATAATGAAGGGGATGCTGGGAGGGATTATGGGCCCCATGCAGGATGCCACACTGGTTACAGCAGCGCTTACGTCTTCGTCATATCCGGCTCTTTTCATGGCCGGTATCATGACCACCCCAATGGCCACAGCCGTGGCCACTGCGGCCCCCGAGATGGCCGAGAAGATAGCGCAGGCTAAGATGGTGGCCAGTCCCAGGCCTCCACGAATGTGCCCCATAAGAAGCCGAGCGAAGCCCACCAGGTCTGGGGTGATTCCCCCGGCGTTCATCAAGTTGCCAGCCAGCATGAACAAAGGTATGGCCAAAAGCGGAAAACTGGTCAGGCCCCCAAAGGTGGTCTGCACCAACATGGCCAGCGGGATGTTTCCGCTTATGAGGGAATAGACCAGCGAGGAGCCTCCCAACCCCACCAGGATGGGAGCCGAGACAGCCAGAAGCGCTAGAAAGGAGACGGCGAATACCAGGATCATTTCTCATCTCCTTGCTTCCCCAGCCCCAGGAAGGCCAGGAATTCCTCCAAGGTCAAAAAGAACATTATGAAAAACCCGGCTGGCAAGGAGGCGTACGGCAGGCTCATCACAAGGCCTATGGCCGGGGAGGTCTGCCTGTAATTGTACAGGGTTTGGTAAAGCCCCCATGCGAACATGACCCCGAAAAAGAAAAGCGAGAAAACATATGCAGTTCCTCTCAACCAGTTGGCTGCGCTTTGCGGAACTGACTCCACCAAGGCGGTCACGGCCACCTGATAGCCTTTCCTGAGGCCCACAGCTCCACCCAGCATGGAAGCCCATGCCAAGGAGTAGGTTGAAATTTCCCCGGACCAGATGGTCATTTTCCCGAAAACATATCTGCCCAAGACCTCGTAAGGGATAACCACTGCTATGACAGCCATAAAGAAAATGGTTCCCCATGAGCCCACTTTGACTGTGAACTGGTTTAACTTTCTAAGCGCTTGCATTGCCCCGCTCCGGTTTTGGGAATTCTGCCAGGAGTCTTTCAAGGAGAGCGGCCAGGTAACGCTGTGGCCATCTAATTCAAATCAAGAGAGACGATTTGCGGGAGGTCGACCCCTGTGCCCTCTAAGAAGGGGACGCCCTTTGCCGTTCAAGCAGGCGTCCCCTCCCCGCTTCCCCTACTTGGCGTTCATTATGGCTTCGATCTCTGCCTTGGGGAACTGGCTTGAGAACTCTTCATAGGTCGGAGACATGGCTTTTTTAAAGCTCTCCCTGTCCACGTCCATGATTACCTGCACCCCTTTTGCCTCCATCTCCTTTATCTTTCTCTCCTCGTCGTCCCGGTTGAGTTTTCGCTGGAACTTCCCCACCTCCAAGGCTGTTTTCAGGAACAATTCCTGGTCTTCCTTGGGCATGGAGTCGAAGACCTTCTTGCTCATCATCAAGATAGCCGGTGAGTAAACATGGGCAGTAAAGGAGAAGTACTTTTGCCCCGCATCCCAGAACTTGGAGCTGTAAATGACCGCCACCGGGTTTTCCTGCCCGTCGATGACCTTCTGCTGGAGAGCTGTAAAGACCTCCCCGAAGGCCATAGGAGTGGGATTCAACCCAGCCGCCTTCCAGGCTGCCAGGTGCACCTTGTTCTCCATGGTGCGGATCTTGAGCCCCTTGGCATCCTCAACCTTTTTCACTGGAACCTTGCTGTTGGTGAGATGGCGGAATCCGTTTTCCCAGAAGGCAAGCCCTTTTAGGTTGGCTTTTTCGAAGTCGTCCAGAAGCTTGCGGCCTATGGGCCCGTCCAATACCGAGTCCACGTGAGCATAGTCCCTGAACAGGAAAGGAAAGTCCAAGATGTTGATGGAGGGGCTGAAACCGCCTTGGGGGCCGGTGGAGGTTACCAATAGATCAATGGTCCCCTGCTGAACCCCTTCTGTCATCTCCCGTTCGCCTTTCCCCAACTGCCCGGCCGGGTAAATCCTTATCTCAATTCGGCCGTTGGTTCTTTCCTTGATGAGATCTGCGAACTTCTTCCCCCCCACGTTGTACGGGTGGTCAGGGGCAACGGAGGAGGCCAGTTTCATGTTGGCCTTGAACTGGGCAGGAGCCTCCTGTGCCAATGCCAAGAAAACCAGGGCCGTCAATGTAACCAAGAAAACCTTCCTCATTTTCCGCCTCCTATTGCTTTGATGTTTTGCTTCCCTCTTCTGTGGCGGCCATTGCCGGTGAGCTCTTCCCCAGGTAATGGCCTAAAAGAGATCTGTTTGAAGCCTTATGGGGTAATCTCTCATCCCATGCGCCCCTCACGGGGCTCAAAAGAAGCGCTCCAGGGGGCTAAAGTGTTTCGCCCCCAAAAGGTTTGTTAAGCTTGCATCCCCTTATTGCGCAATGCCTCTTGCAGCTTGGGAAGCTCCCCCTCCACCATGGAGTATGTGTGCTCAGGGGCCGGGAATCTTCTTTGCCTTACATCCTCGGCGTAGGCTCTAAAGGCTTTCAGGATCTCTTCCCCCAGGTTCGCATATTTCTTGACGAACTTTGGGGTGAAGGCCTGGAAGATTCCCAGGATGTCGCTGCAGATCATGACCTCCCCGTCGGTGTGAACCCCTGCTCCTATTCCGTAAACAGGGATTCTGAGGGTCTCTCTCATGATCCGGGTCACCTCCGGTGGGACTGCCTCCACCAAGATGGAGAAGGCCCCAGCCTCCTGCACGGCCAGGGCATCCTCTATCAGCTCCATTGCGGAGTCGGCTGTTCGGCCCTGGGCCTTGAAGCCCCCCAGCTGGCCGGAGCTTTGGGGAGTAAGCCCTATGTGACCCATGACAAGCATCCCGCCGTGGGCTATGGCCCGTATCTGGGGGCATACCCTCTTGCCTCCCTCCAGTTTGATGGCGTCGACCCTGGCCTCCTTGAAGAAGCGGCCGGCGTTTCTCACGGCCCCTTCCAGGCTTACCTGGTAGGACAGAAAGGGCATGTCCCCTATGACAAAGGTGTTGGGGGCCCCCCTTCTGACAGCCTCCGAATGGCATATGCACTGCTCCATTGTGACCGGGACAGTGCCCTCATACCCGTACACGCACATGCCCATGGAGTCGCCCACCAAGAGCATGTCCATACCAGCCTGCTCCCCGAAATAGGCTGTCCAGTAATCGTAGGCGGTGATCCATACCGCTTTCTTGCCCTCATCCTTCATCCTCTGCAACTCAAATCGCCCGAGTTTCTTCCCAGCTGCCATCTGCCCACCCCTTGAGAACTTTTTAGGACAATAAGCTTTAATTTCCCGAGGCTAAACTCAGCCCCTCCTGCTTGTCAAGGGAGCTGCCGGGGGGGCCTAGCTTGGAATTCAACGCTCTTGGGGTAAAATGGACCCTAGGATCCTGATTCACCCGGATGAGGCCGCAACCAGATGAAAGGCCCCAGGGCGAGGAGGCCATGTTGAAAGAGGAAACAGCAAAGGAACTCAGGCAGATAGTGGGCCCCGAGGCGTACCTGGACAGCCCCGAGGACCTGATCAACTACTCCTACGACGCATACCTCCCGGAGGCTCGACCAGAGGCTGTCATTCTCCCCCAGAGCACCGAACAGGTGGCCTCCATCATGCAAGTGGCATACAGAGAGTCCATCCCGGTGACTCCCAGGGGGGCGGGCACCAACATAGTCGGGGGCACGGTGCCCGTCAGGGGGGGAGTGGTGCTGTGTTTCACGCGCATGAACAGGATCCTGGAGATCCACCCCGAGGACAGGTATGCTGTTGTGCAGCCGGGGGTGATCAATGCTGAGCTGCAGGCAGCAGTCGGACGCCTCGGGCTGTTCTACCCGCCTGATCCTGCTTCCCTGAACGTCTCCACCATCGGAGGGAACGTGGCGGAGAATGCAGGCGGGCCCAGGGGTGTGAAATACGGTGTCACCAAGGATTACCTCCTGGGGCTTACCGTGGTCCTGGCCGACGGCCGGGTCATCCGCACAGGAGGCAGGACCACCAAGAACGTCACGGGGTATGATCTCACGGGGCTTTTCTGCGGCTCAGAGGGCACACTGGGGGTCATCACGGAGATAACAGTGAGGCTGATATCCAAGCCAGAGGCGCAAAGAAGCATCCAGGCCCTCTTTCACGAGCTGGATGGGGCAGGGCAGGCCGTCTCCAGGATAATGGCCGCAGGAATCGTGCCCGTGGCCCTGGAGCTGATGGATTCAACGGTGATCCGGCTGATAGAGGAATCCCACCACATAGGTCTTCCCTTGCAGGCAGAGGGGCTCCTGCTCATACAGGTGGACGGGTCGGCGGAAAGCGTTGCCAGGGAGTCGGAGAAGGTGGCCCGCTTCTGCCAGGAGAACGGGGCGGTGGAGGTGCGCGTTTCCAGGGATCCCAAGGAAGAGGAGCTGTTGTGGTTCGCCCGCAGAAGCGCCTTCGGGGTGATGGCCAGGGCCAGGCCCAACTGCATAGTGGAGGATGTGACGGTTCCGGTGAGCAAGCTCCCCTCCATGGTGCGTCACATAGTGGCCCTGGCCAGGGATTGGGGGGTTACGGTGGGGGTGTTGGCCCACGCCGGGGACGGCAACATGCACCCCCTGATCCTGTTTGACCGGAGGGATCAGGAGGAATTCCACAGGGTGGAGCGCTTCAGCCAGGAACTCTTCCAGAAGGCCGTGGAGCTGGGGGGCACGCTTTCCGGGGAACATGGGATAGGCATGGCCAAGGACCGCTTCCTGCCCATGGTCATGAGCCAGGAGACCAGGGAACTTATCCGCCAGATAAAGGCCAGCCTGGATCCCAAAGGCATCTTAAACCCTGGGAAGTTTGTGTGAGGGGTTCCTTAGGTGCCCAGGCTTCGGCTTGCATCCAAGAACTCGCTGAATGCCACATACCTTACCCCTAAGACTGAACTTGGAACTCACAACTGAAAGGCAATGTATGCGATGGAATCACTTCCCCTCTTAAGTCAAGAGACCGTAGAGAACATTCACCACTGTAACAAGTGCGGGCTTTGCATGGCAGCCTGTCCTGTATACAAGGAGCTTCTGGTGGAATCCGCAAGCCCCCGCGGCAAGGTGCAGCTCTCCAGGCACCTTCTGGAGGGGAACCTGGAGATCTCCCCAAGAGTCAAGGAGATTCTCTCCAAGTGTCTTCTTTGTGGCTCCTGCGTGGCCGCGTGTCCCAGCGGAGTGCAAGGCGACCGGCTCTTTTCCGGCTTTCGATGGCACGTGACCCGTCGTTACGGAGTGGACTGGAGGAAAAAAGTGCTTTTCCAAGTTCTGGCCCATCCTTGGCTCACCTCTGGCTCGGCGCGTCTGGGCCGCTGGGCAAGGGGACTTCTGGGGAAAGGGCTGGAAGGGGGCCTCAAGGCCGGAAACCTCCCCTTGGAGAGAATTCCTCCTTTGAACAAGAAACCTTTTTCCTCCCAGGCCCCGGAAAAGATGAGCCCTGAGGGGGAACCTAGAGCAAGGGTCCTTTATTTCCACGGCTGTGCAACCAACTACCTGTTTGAGCAAGTAGGGCGTGCTGTGCTATCGGTGCTGCCTCGTATGGGTGTTGAAGTCATAACCCCCAAGGATCAAGGCTGCTGTGGGGTGCCCATATTCTTGTCAGGGGCCAGAGAGGAGTCTTTGGAGTGCATCGCCCAGGTGATCAGGAGCTTTGCCAAACAGGATGTGGATGCAGTGGTAGTGGATTGTGCTACGTGCGGTTCCGCTTTTGTGAGGGAATATCCCCACATGCTCAGAGAGCTCAAGAGCCTGGGTGAGGATGTGAGCGAGGAGCTGATCCAGGCATCTGAACTGCTGGCTCGAAAAACAAGGGATGTCACGGCCTTCATAGGGGATCACATGAGCTGGCTGCCTGATATGCCTGTGGGCGGGCCCATCTTGAAAGTAACCTATCACGATCCCTGCCATCTGCTAAAGGGGCAGGGCGTGGGAATTCTGCCCAGAAAGATCTTGGCTGGTCTGCCCAACGTGGATTTTGTGGAGATGGAGGGGGCGGATGGCTGCTGCGGAGGAGGGGGCTCTTTCCAAGTGGAACACCCTGAGATCTCGGCGGGCATAACCGCCAGGAAGATTCAAAACATCCAGGCAACAGGCGCCAAGGCAGTGGCCACGGGTTGCCCAGGCTGCAGGATCACCATAGGGGCCCATCTGGATAAGGGCCTTGAGATAAAGGTCTTGCACCCTGTGGAGCTTGTGGATCTGGCTCTCAGGGGCCGGGGGGCCACCGCGCCTTGACACCGGCATTGCACATCCCCTAACATGCGATAATCGCACGGGGAATTCCCACCCAGGAGCTTTTTTGGAATGTTTGAGAGTTTAAGCGACAAGCTGCAATCGGTCTTCAAGAAGATAAGGGGACAGGGCACCCTCAGCGAGGCCAACATGCAGGAGGCCTTGAGAGAGGTCAGATTGGCCCTTCTGGAGGCTGATGTCCACTACAAGGTTGTTAAAGACTTTGTAGAGTCAGTCAGGGCAAAAGCACTGGGCCAAGAGGTGCTTCAGAGTCTCAGTCCGGGCCAGCAGCTCGTAAAAATAGTGCATGACGAGCTGGTGCGGCTCATGGGTGAAGGGGAGCGGAAACTCGAACTGAGCGGATCTCCTGCCAACTTGATGCTTGTGGGCTTGCAGGGCTCGGGGAAGACCACCACAGCAGGGAAGCTGGCTCGGTGGCTTGGGGAGCAAGGCCGGAGAGTTGGGTTGGTCCCGGCCGACATTTACAGGCCGGCCGCCGTGGAACAGGTGTTCCAGCTCTGTAAAATGTTGGGTGTGCCTGCATTTGAACCCATGAGGGAAGAGAATCCGGTGCAGATCTGTGTGCGGGCTCAGGCATGGGCAAGACAACAGGGCTTGGACACCCTGGTGCTGGACACAGCAGGGCGACTGCATATTGATGAGCCCCTGATGGAGGAACTAAGAAAGATCAAGGCGGCCATAGCTCCCAAAGAGAGCCTCTTGGTCGTGGACGCTATGACCGGCCAGGACGCAGTCCAGATAGCTCAAGCTTTCAAGGAGAAGCTGGACATCACTGGTGTGATTCTCACCAAGCTGGACGGGGATGCCAGGGGCGGAGCAGCCCTATCAATAAGAGCCGTGACCCTAAGGCCCATAGTGCTGGTGGGGGTCGGGGAAAAGCTGGACGCCCTGGAGGTGTTCCATCCGGACCGGATGGCCTCCCGGATCCTGGGAATGGGGGATGTGCTTACTCTCATAGAGAAGGCACAGGCAGCATACGATGAAAAGAAGGCAAAAGAGCTTGAGCGTAAGCTTCGCAAGGAGGAGTTCAGCCTTGAGGATCTCCTGGAGCAGATCCGGCAGGTGCGTAAGATGGGTTCCCTGGAGGACCTGGTGAAGATGATTCCAGGGGTGGGGAGGGTCAAAGGGATGCTGGATCCTACAGGAGGAGAGGGAGAGCTCAAGAAGATGGAGGCCATAATTTGTTCCATGACCAGGGAAGAGAGATTGAATCACAACATTCTGAACGGGAGCCGCAGGTTGAGAATAGCCAAAGGGAGCGGGACCACAGTTCAGGATGTGAACCGCCTGGTCAAGAACTATCTGGAAATGAGAAAGATGATGAAGAAAATGGGGAAGATGAGCCGATTTGCCATGGGCAAAGGGATGCCCCTTTTAGGAAGATGAGAAATAGCTCCCAGGAGAGGCAAGAAAGTTAAAGGGGGATTCGTGGGGGAGATCAACCTCAACTCTGCCAGAGGAAAGATACTCAAGGAAGCTTACCCGTTTGTGGTTCCCTGTATGGGAGTAGGGGTTGTGGGCATGGCCGTGGGTTGGCCTTTGGTGGGATGGGTTGGTCTGCTTTCTGCTTTGGGCATAAGCTTGTTCTTCCGAAACCCCTTAAGAAGGCCCCTTCGGGACCCCAGAATTGCTCTTTCCCCTGCAGACGGCCGTGTGGTGGAGATCTCCGAATTGGAGGAGCTGGAGGGCAGGCCCGGACCCTTTACAAAGGTAAGTGTTTTCATGTCGGTCTTGAACGTGCATATCAACCGTGCACCCGTGACAGGCAAGGTGGTGGAGGTAAGCCACCGGCCAGGAAAGTTTGATCCGGCTTACCGTCAGGATGCCTCTCAGGCTAATGAACGTAACCTTGTTCGCATCCGGATGGATGGTGGCAGGGAGGTCATATGTGTCCAGGTGGCCGGGGTCTTGGCCAGGAGAATAGTGTGCTGGACAGCAGAGGGCAAGGTTCTTCTGCAGGGAGCCCCTTTTGGATTGATACGTTTCGGCTCCAGGGTGGACACTTATCTGCCTCCAGGGTTTGAACCTGATGTGAGGGTAGGCCAGAGGGTCTGGGGTGGGGAGACAATATTGGGTTATTTCGCAGCCCTGGAACCAGCAAGGGAGGGGAAAGATAACTCGGCCCTGGCCTCATCATGAGGGCCTCTGCGGCTCAAGCCGAGGGCGCTCCAAGTCATTGATTCTGAAGCAAGCGGCCCGTGGCGGGAATGAAAAGCCAGTGCCATGCTTCTTTTTTTTTTGGAGAAATGCTCAAGTTGCGATAGAATTAAAAAAGTAGGCCTAAAAAGGCCTGTATTCGATGCAAGTCAAGGGAGGAGACTGGAATGAGGAGAAAAAGGCCAAAGCTTAGAAGCACAAGGCCGCCTAGGAAGGGATTTTATATATTGCCCAATCTGATGACCACAGCCAGCCTGTTTTGCGGCTTTTACGCCCTTGTGGCTGCAATCCATCAGGATTTTGAGAAAGCTTCTTTGGCTGTTCTGGCCTCTTTCTTCTTCGACGGTCTTGACGGCAGGGTGGCCAGAGCCACCCGCACCACCAGCCAATTCGGGGTGGAGTATGACTCCCTGTCGGATTTGGTGGCATTCGGCGTGGCTCCAGCGGTATTGGCCTTCACATGGAGCTTGAGCCATGCGGGCCGCCTTGGTTGGCTGGCGGCATTCCTCTTTGTGGCCTGTGGGGCCCTTAGGTTGGCGCGTTTCAATACCATCTCCCTCAAGGGAGGGTTGGGTTACTTCAAAGGGCTTCCAATCCCTGCTGCAGCGGGTTTTGTGGCTACCACGGTGCTTTTCACCAGGGAGCTGGACCTGGAGGGTAAGATTCCCGTGGGGCTGGTCTTGGGGGCCTTGTATGTCCTTTCTTTCCTTATGGTGAGCGGCATCAGGTACCAGAGCTTCAAGGACATGGAGATGGTCAAACAAAAGCCCTTTCAGAGCTTGGTGTTGTGTGTACTTCTCTTGGTGGTTGTGTTGGCCAACCCGCCTGTGACGCTTTTTCTGCTTTCTTTGGCATATGTGCTTTCAGGGCCTGCAGGGGCAATAAAACGGCTATTGGTGTCAGGGGAAACCAAGGCAGGTGTTAGTCCGGCCGAGATCAAAGAGGAGGAGGTGCTGTGAGCCAGAGAAGGTTTTCTGTGGCCGTGGTGGGTGCCACAGGGGCTGTGGGAACCGAAATGATACGGATCCTGGAAGAGAGGGAGTTCCCTGTAGGGAAGCTTTTACCCCTTGCTTCCTCCCGCTCTGCAGGAAAGGTGGTTAGGTTCAGGGGTGAGGAGATCCCCGTGGAGGAGCTGAAAGAGGAGAGCTTCCAGGGGGTGGAGATAGGGCTTTTCTCGGCCGGTGGAAGCGTGAGCGAGCGGTTTGCTCCTGCGGCTGCGGCCCGTGGGTGTGTTGTGGTTGACAATACAAGCGCTTTCCGAATGGATCCTGAGGTGCCCCTTGTGGTGCCGGAGGTCAACCCCCACGCCATAGCCCAGTTCCGAAACAAGGGGATCATCGCCAATCCCAACTGCTCAACCATCCAGATGGTGGTGGCCCTGAAACCCATTCATGACCTAGCGCGGATCAAGCGGATCGTGGTGGCTACCTATCAGGCGGTCTCTGGAACTGGCATGAAGGCCATACTGGAGCTGGAGGCCCAGGTCAGGGCATGGGCAGAGGGCCGTGACTTGGAGCCAAGGGTTTACCCGCATCCCATCGCCTTCAACTGCCTGCCGCACATAGACATCTTCTTCGAGGATGGATACACCAAGGAAGAGATGAAGATGGTCAACGAGACCCGAAAGATCCTGGAGGATTACTCCATTGGGGTCAGTGCCACCACGGTGCGGGTTCCGGTGTTCAGGGGGCACTCCGAGGCGGTGAACATAGAGACCGAGCGCAAGGTGACGGCCGCCCAGGCCCGGGAGATCCTGTCCAAGGCCCCGGGGGTGAAGCTATGGGATGACCCGGCCAACAAGCGCTATCCCATGCCAATACTGGCGGCTGGTGGTGACGAGACCTGGGTGGGCAGGATCAGGGAGGACACCTCAGTGGAAAACGGGCTTAACCTGTGGGTGGTCTCCGACAATCTGCGCAAGGGGGCCGCCCTGAATGCTGTCCAGATAGCGGAGATCCTGGCCCAGCAATACCTTGCTTGATGGGAAGCTCATCGGTGGAGAATGACCCCTCCCAGAGGAGGGGTTTTTTGGTGCCCGGTCCCAGGCTGGCCCATGGGCTGGGGAGGCCGCCCGGGGGTCAGGCTGTACAGGCCCATGTCATCCCTTCTGGGTGAGGTCGGCAGGTTTGGGATAATATTCGCAGTCGGGAGTACATCAGGCTAGGGGGTGTTTGGGAGTGGAAGGCGGATCTTCCAAATCCTATCCGGTGATCCTGGCAGCCGGGGACAGGGGCAGAGCAAGGCCGGTCTTGGGGGTGAACAAGGGCCTTCTGGATTTGCAAGGCGCACCGGTGTTCACCCATGTCATGGCCAGTTTGGAACAAAGCCCCTGGGTTGATTCCATATACTTGGTGGGACCACAAGAGCGCCTCATGGAAGCCTTGGAAAGGCCCAATCTCCCATTCAAAGGCACAAAGCCCGTAACCCTTCTGGCTCAATGGGAAAACCTGTACTTGAACATCTGGAATACGTTTCAGAAGGTGATGGAGGATCAAAGGAGCAAGAATCCAGCCCTTTTGCCTGAGGATTTGACCGTCCTGATAGTGCCCTGCGACATCCCTTTGATGGTCCCAGAGGAGGTGGACGAGTTTGTTCAGGGCTGCGACATGGAAAGGTTCGATTATGTTGTGGGCATAAGCTCGGAGCAAACCTTGAGCCGGTATTACCCCCAGAAGCACCGCAGGGGGATAAGGCTTATGTGTTTTCATGTAAGGGAGGGCAGCTTTCGTCAGAACAACCTCCACATGGTCAGGCCCATGAGGTTGGGGAACAGGGATTACATCCAGAAAATATACGACCACAGGCTTCAGAGGGAATGGGGTTCCATATTAAGGCTCCTTTGGGAGATTTTCATGGCAGAAGAAGCCACTCTAAGCACTGCCACCTGGTATCTTATGTTACACATGGCCGCCATCCTTCACGGGATTCCAAAGGTGCCTTTGTACAGACTCCCGGCATACTGTCTTCCAAAGGCTCGTTTGGAGAGAAGTGTGTCGCGTCTGTTCAGGACCAGGTTCTCCACTGTGGAAACCAGTTTTGGGGGGGCTGCCTTGGACATAGATACCCCAGAACATTACGGTGTGATAAAAGAGAACTTTGAGGCTTGGATCCGGATGCAGCGGGAAATGATTCCCTCTGGTCGCTAAGATTTGGATACTCTGGGACTTCAACAACGCGTTGAATCCAACCCAGGCCTGTGGTATGAAAGCCCTTTGTCCTGCCCAGGGCAGGGCTCCTAAAGAAACAACATGAGGGTTGTCTCGGGCACAGCCAAGGGGAGAAGGCTTAAGGCTCCCGCAGGCCGAAGGACAAGGCCTACTTCGGACAAGGTCAAGGAGGCCCTTTTTGATCTCCTAGAAATAGAGAAGAGGGGCTGCCTGGTGCTGGATCTTTTTGCCGGCTCAGGGGCTTTGGGTATAGAGGCTTTGAGCAGGGGTGCGAGAGGAGCTGTTTTTGTAGAGCAAGATCTTTTAGCCTTGAGGTTTTTGAGGACCAATTTGGAGAAATGCTCTATGTTGGATCGCGCCAAGGTGGTCAAGGCAGATGCCATCAGGTTTCTGCAAAGGGGATCCAGTGGAACTCGCTTTGGTGTGGTCCTGGCCGACCCTCCTTACGAAAAGGGTTTGGCTTTGAGATGCCTTTGGGCAGTGGAGAAAGGCGAGTGGCTGGAAAAAGAAGGGGTCTTGGCCTTGGAGCATTCCATTAGGGAGGAGTTGCCTGAAAGCTCGGAAGCTTTGGTTAGGATGAAGCTTAGGCGCTATGGGGAGACTTGTATCTCATTATACGAAATGGCCAAGAGTCCTGTAACCTGGATCATTCCCCAAAGCCTGTGACTTTGGGGGCCACACCCCCAAGCCCACGCTCGCGCTTTGGGATGCTCCGAGTCAAACAAGGGCCAAATCTGAAACCCAAGAGCAGGGTGTTTTGGAGGGCAGGTCGTTTTATCCTGACATATCATCTATACAGCCCGCATTGCCCGACGATAGGGAATAATGAGGGCTAAGCAGCACTACAAAAGGGAATGGGGTCAAGCGATTTTTCTGATTTCAAAAGCAGATATTCGATGAAAGGAGAGCAACTTTGGATGAGGTAGCGCGCAGAGCCAGCAAGGCCATCTATGCGGGTTCCTTTGATCCCATCACCAACGGCCATGTAGACATAATCCGAAGGGGGCTCGAGCTCTTTGACCACCTGATTGTGGCAGTGGCCAGAAACCCTGGGAAAGCTCCTCTATTCACGGTGGAGGAGAGGCTGGAAATGATAAAGGAGGCCATAGGGCCTCAACCCAGGTTGAGTGTGGATGCTTTTGACGGACTACTGGTGGACTATGCGGCCAAACATCACGTGAAAGTAATAATCCGAGGGCTTAGGGCTCTGTCGGATTTCGAATACGAGTTTCAGATGGCCATCATGAACAGGAGACTCAACAGGGACATAGACACCATTTTCTTGATGACTGGATTTCGATGGTTTTACGTGAGCTCCAGGATCATAAAAGAGGCCGCCAGCTTTGGCGGCACTGTGGAAGGCCTGGTTCCCGACGGGGTAAACAGGAGGCTCATAGAGAAATTCTCCAGGAGGCAAGGCCCGTGAGATTGGCGGACCGCATGAAGAGGATACAACCATCGGCTACCCTGGCCATAAGCGCCAGGGCCAAGGCCATGAAGGCCCAGGGCATAGACGTGGTGGGGTTTGGGGCCGGGGAGCCGGACTTCGACACCCCCTCCCACATAAAGGAGGCGGCCATCCAGGCCACCCTGGAGGGGTTCACCAAGTACACCCCGGTGGGCGGCACAGAGGAACTGAAAGATGCCATAAGGGACAGGGTGTGGCAGGATCTGGGCCTCAGGTATGAGCGCTCGCAGGTGATAGTCTGCTGTGGGGCCAAACACGCGGTGTACAATGCGGTCATGGCCCTGTTCCAGGAGGGGGACGAGGTCCTGATCCCATCTCCATACTGGGTCTCCTATCCCGAGATATTGGCCATGGCAGGGGCCACTGCTGTGATAGTGCCCACCAGGGAGGAGCACGGTTTCAAGGTGAGGCCGGAGGAGCTCAGGCGGGCAATCACGCCCAGGTCAAGGGGCCTGATCCTCAACAGCCCCAGCAATCCCACGGGCTCTGTGTACACGCAGGAGGAGATGGAGGCGCTGGGTCGCGTGATCCTGGAGGAGGGGCTTCTGGTTATCTCTGACGATATTTACGACAAGCTGTTGTACACGGACTCGGAGCCGGGACACATAGTCAAGGTCAGCCGGGAGCTTGCGGATTCCACCATTTTGGTCAACGGCGTTTCCAAGACCTACGCCATGACCGGATGGAGAATAGGCTACGCCCTTGGGCCACAGGAGCTCATATCAGCCATGGACACGGTGCAGGGCCAGAGCACCTCCAATCCCACATCCATCGCCCAGAAGGCGGCAGTGGCGGCCCTCAGGGGGCAGCAGGACTGCGTGGTCGAAATGGTTCAGGAATTCGACAGAAGAAGGCGCTACATGGTGGATAGGCTAAACAGCATGGAAGGGGTAAGTTGCCTGGAGCCTTTTGGGGCTTTTTATGTTTTCCCCAACATATCCGATCACTTGGGCAAGAGCTACAGGGGAAGGGAAGTTAGAACTCCTTCGGATATGGCCTCATACCTTCTTGAGGAGGCACGGGTGGCAGTGGTGGCAGGGGAGCCGTTCGGATCGGATTGCCACATAAGGCTTTCATTTGCTCTGTCCATGGAAGAGATAAAAAAGGGGCTGGACAGGATTCAGGAGGCTCTAGGAAACCTAAGCTGAATTGTGTTGCTGAGCTGGAAAGGAAGCTAGGATTTGGCGCCTCCCCAAGGGGCTGGTCCCAGAGGATCGGGGAGGCTTCCTCATTTTTCTAGATCTGAAAGTTGTTCCTCATTGAATGGTGCTTCTCAAAAATTCCGAAAGAAGAGGTTTGAGGCATGGGAGGGAGCACTCGCGACAAGAAAGAAGTCCTGGCAGGATCTGAAAGCCTTGGGGGCTCCACAGGGGCCGAGGAGGTTTTCTGGGATCTGTCTCACCTCTATGAGGGGCCGGCGGATCCCCTTTTGCCCAAGGATCTGGAGGAGAGCCTCTCACGGGCAGCGGCTTTTAGGGAGAGGTACCTTGGAAAGATTGCAGGTCTGGATGCTGCTCAGCTCCATACCGCCATGGTGGAGTACGAACAGATACTAGAGCTTTTGGGCAAGGCAGAGAGCTTTTCCCATCTTTGGTTCGTGACAGACACCAGGGATCCAGAGCGGGGGAAGCTCCTTCAGAGCGTCCGGGAGCATGAGGCACAGTTGAGAAGCCAGCTTTTGTTCTTTGAGTTGGAGTGGGTGCAGGTTCCTGAGGAGCATGCAGGGGAACTCCTGTCACGGCCCGAGCTGGCCAAGTGGCGCCACTACCTGAGCTCGGCCAGGCGCTATAGGCCGCACCTTCTTAGTGAGCCGGAGGAGAGAATCCTGGCGGAGAAGTCGGTGACAGGGGGATCCGCATGGGTCAGGTTTTTCGAGGAGACCATGAGCGATATCCCATTTCAGATAGACGGCCAGCCCCTCACCGAGGAGGAGGTTTTGAGCCGGCTCTACAGGCCAGAGAGGCAGGAGCGACAGAAGGCAGCCAAGGCCATGACAGAGGGACTCAAGGGCAGACTCAGGACCCTCACCTTCATCTTCAACATGGTGGCCTCGGACAAGGCTATTGAGGACAGGCTTCGGAAATACCCGCACTGGCTTTCGGCCAGGAATCTGGCCAACGAGATAAGTGACCAGATGGTGGGCTCACTGGTGGATGCGGTCACGGCCCGCTATGACCTGCCCCAGCGCTACTATCACCTGAAGCGGAAACTCCTGGGCCTGGATGCGCTATATGATTACGACAGGTATGCGCCTTTGCCCGGCTTGGAGCGGCGGGTGAGCTGGTCCCAGTGCTTGGAGGAGGTCTTGGGGGCCTTCGAGGGCTTTGCTCCAGAGATGGCGCAGATAGCCGCCAGGTTTTTCCGAGAGGGATGGATAGACGCTCCTGTGAGGCCGGGCAAGAGGGGGGGAGCCTTTAGCCACCCGGCGGTCCCATCGGTTCACCCCTATGTCATGGTGAACTTCACCGGGAAGCTGAGGGATGTGATGACCGTGGCCCATGAGCTAGGCCACGGGGTGCACCAGTTCCTGGCCTCATCCAGGGGCTTTCTCAACAGCCAGACCCCTTTGACCATAGCTGAGACAGCGTCGGTATTCGGCGAGATGCTCACCTTCGAGAGGATCATCTCACGTCTGAGTGAGCCAAGGGAGCGCCTGGCCATGCTCTGCGGAAAGATCGAGGACATCCTGGCCACGGTCTTCAGGCAGATAGCCATGAACCGCTTCGAGGAGCAGTACCACACCAGGAGGCGAGAAGGGGGGGAACTCACCACGGAGGAGTTGGGCAGCATCTGGATCCAGACCCAGGGGGCCATGCTGGGCGACTCAATGGTTCTCACCGAGGACTATTCCCTTTGGTGGAGCTACATTCCTCATTTCTTGCACACCCCGGGCTATGTTTACGCCTATGCATTCGGTGAGCTGTTGGTGCTGGCTCTTTTTGCCAGGTTTAAGAAAAAAGGCGGGGGCTTTGTGGAGGGATATCTGGATATGCTCTCAACAGGAGGCGCCGAATCCCCCCAGCAGGTTGTGTCCAAGGCGGGTTTGGATCTGAATGACCCCGAACTTTGGAGAAAGGGGTTGAGCATATTGGAAAAACTGATAGAGCAGGCAGAAGAATTGGCGAAGAGTTGTTAGCAGCTCAAGGGTTCTTGACCTCCATCCATGGCAGGGGCAGACTTTAGAAAAGGAAGGCCTAGGGCCAAATTCTATCTGAATTGAAAGGAGGTACGAACATGAACCTGGTAGGCAAACCGGCACCGGATTTCGAGCTGGAGGGATTTCAGGAAGGTCATTTCCACAAATTCCGTCTTTCGGAACTTAGAGGCAGATGGGTTTTTTTACTTTTCTATCCTCTTGATTTCACTTTTGTCTGCCCTACAGAGGTAATTAATTTTTCCGAGTCAATGGAGCGGTTTCGAAGCCTCAACTGCGAGGTGTGGGGTATTTCCGTGGACTCCAAGTTCGTGCACAAGGCCTGGGTGGAGACCAAGAGGGAGGAAGGGGGTTTGGGCGGCAGCCTGAATTTCCCCCTTCTTTCGGACATCAACAAGAGGGTGGCGCGGGACTACGGGATCCTCCTGGAGGATGAGGGCGTGGCCCTGAGGGGGCTTTTCTTGGTGAACCCAGAGGGGACAGTAGTCCACGCCACTGTTAACCATCTGGCAGTGGGGCGCTCGGTGAACGAGGCCATGAGGATCTTAAAAGCTTTTCAGTTCGTGACTACCCACCAAGGACAGGTCTGCCCGGCCGACTGGGAGGAAGGGAAGGAAACCATGGTGGCTGATCCGGAGGGGCTGAAAAGGTATCTTTCAACCCACTGAAGCCAAACCCGGGGAGATTTGTCGGGGATGGCGGCAAAAGCTCGAGGGGAAGGGCCTTGAAACCAGCTCTTATGTGTTTGCTGATCCTGGGTATGGCTTCTTTTGCAGGGGCATCCCCGGAACAAGATGACAGCCTCGGATTGATGATTTTGAGGCTTGAGGAGGCAAACGGTGTTTTCATGCCGGACGCAAGTCGGGCCCAGGAGTTTGTGAAAGCGGTTTTGGGGGAAAACACAGGGATGCAACACCCTCATGTGGTGGGGCTTATGGGGGTGCGAGGTGCCCAAGAGCTGGAGGAGCTTATCTGGCCCCTCAACAGGGCCTTAGGACCGAATGATGCGAGTTATGTGACCTGGATTACTGGAGACGGACCCGAGGGGCGCAAGCCGGCTATCCTAAGTTTGTTCCCCTTGGCCGGTTTCCAAGATCTTTTTGAACCAGGCCTGGGCACTAGGATCTTTTACTGCATGCTGGATGCTCCAGGAGGTCTTCTGCACGTGATACTCGCGGATGAGGTGTCACGTACCGGTAAGGGATCCGGAATCGGGATTTCGGTTCAAAGGGCGGCTGCCAGGCTGGCAGGGATAATCTTGAAACAGGATCCAGAGGCTCGGCTGCTTATCATGGGTGCTTTTGAGCCCGAATCGTTTCTGCAAACTCTTAAGGACAGGGAGTCTTTTGGGTGGGTTTCCTGCCCCTGGGTTAGTCAGGGCTTCCCAGTGGTCGTGATGGTTCATCCCTTTCAGCCGGGCCCTGGAAAAGCGGCGGTTGAGGTTCAGGGGACCCAACCAGGCAGCTGCGCGGTGAAGTTGCAATGGGTCCTGAGAACTAATTAAGCTTGGCTTGTTTTTTTGGGAGAGGAATCAGTGATCAGGGGGCAATCCAGTGGGGCTTTGGGAAACTGGTTGTGGTAAGGAGGGGACTTGGGCCCCTCCTTGGAGATCTTTCAAAGCATTACTTCAGGTAGCGGTAATATCTCCATCTGTCAGGATCCAGCCCCTTGCGGGTTGGTTTTAGTGAGCCTAAGGCCTCCAGGGCCCTGCGAATAATATCCTTGAACCTTTCCATTCCCATTCCTACCACCTCCTGGAGCTTGAAGCTTTTTCCCCAGCCGGGAATTTTTCTCTCTTTTTCAATATATGGCTCTGGTGGCTCTTTTGCCAGGGGTCCAGGGGCAGAAAGATTTGGATACAGGTTGCCCTAGAGCCATGCTTGGTATAGAATCCGCAACATGTTGAGGCTCCCCATGGGCTCCCACAGGCCCTCAAAAAGGTGTGGGAACAGCTTCCACCAAAGGGGAGTCTGACCTCAAAGATTAAGATCCAATTCTTGTCATGGGAGCCTAGAGCAAGGCATGAGTCCTTTGAGCTCAAGGTCCAGGTGGCCCAAGGACAACGGCATGGACATCTCCGAGCTGGAGTGGGATGCGGCCGTGACCTACCTGGTTCAAAACCTGAGCCTTGAAGCATGGGCCCAGATCCAGGAAGCCATGAATGCCAGAGGTCAGCGCTGGTATGCAGGAGAAGGGCAGCGGGTTGGCCGTGCGGTCAGGCGTTTGCTCGTAACAGGGGGGTTCCACTGGGGGGCTGTCTGCATGCAGGCCAACTGGTTCAAACTGGTGGAGGAGGGAGCAAAAAGGGTTTATTTCGTGAGGGTGGAGATGACTGGCTGAAGTAGGGCAAGGCAGGGTTCTTGACTAGGGGCGGAGCAAGTAGGAAAATATCTTGACC
This sequence comes from uncultured Desulfarculaceae bacterium, assembly GCA_964414345.1. Classification (GTDB taxonomy): domain Bacteria; phylum Desulfobacterota; class Desulfocorpusculales; order Desulfocorpusculum; family Desulfocorpusculum; genus Desulfocorpusculum. Next base: position 18,553 of record CAYPWF010000003.1, on the reverse strand, counting down.
TAGCCCCCGTAGCTCAGGAGGATAGAGCGACGGATTCCTAATCCGTAGGCCACAGGTTCGAATCCTGCCGGGGGTACGTAAAGAGGGTCAGGCTTTTGCCTGGCCCTCATTTTATTCTGCCGTGCCAACACATTTCTCTTTGAGCAGATCAAGATAAACCCCCTTGATCTTCTTTAGCCTGGATGAAGAACGGGTATCCAACGCCCAATGACCGGGCCTCATCGATACATCTTAATAAACTGCCCAACCTCAGGAAGCCTCTTAGTCAAAAATCAGGAATTTTCCGATTGACTGGGGATCTGGAGAGGGTGAGTATGACATCCTGAAAAGGGAAAAATTGGCCTCAGGAGTCTGACATGAGCCCTTGAGGATTAGGGTGTAGAAGTTTCTCTTTCGGCGGCCGAGAGGTACACAAGATGGCTAGGGCAGCCCCTAGGGTTTCTTTTAAGGCAAAAGCTTTGGCCATGGCAGCCGACGGAGTGGAGTATCCAGTCTGTTTGGTGGACGTGGGCCTTGGAGGAGCACGCATAAAATCCGCGGATTCGGCTCGGGGCGGAAAGAAGTGTTTGGAGTATCAGAGGTTGCGTTTTGCTGTCCCCGGCTGCGGAGATTTGGACATAGGAATCCAAACCGTATGGACTGAGTCTCAGACAAAAGGGGTTTGCTTCTGCGGGGTTACCCGCGGAGATCTTCTCAAAATCTGGCATCACATAAGGGAATCCCTGTATCCCACAACTACTTGCCACTATTGCGGTTCCAACTCCCTAACCCCAAGCAGATGCAGCGCTTGCGGTTGGAGTATGAATTATGATGATCCCGGTTACTTCTCATACTGGGAGAAGGAATCCCGTTTGAGAATACTCACAGACTTGTCTGCCCGCCTAGATGCGGAAGCCCTGGAGAGGGCGATCAAGTTCCTTCGGGAAACCGTTCATCCACAAAGCTGCCAGCCAGGTATCGAAGTAGTTGAGGAGTTCGTAGGCTCAAGCGATTCCATGAAGCAGGTTTTCGGGCTGATTCGTAAAGTAGCTACCACTGAGCTGCCAGTTCTGATCTTGGGAGAAAGTGGTACCGGAAAAGAGATGGCTGCAAGAGCTATCCACGAAAGAAGCAGCCGAAGCAAAGGGCCTTTTGTGCCCATCAATTGTGCCAGTATCCCTGAGCAGCTCATGGAGGCCGAGCTATTTGGGTATGAGAAGGGCGCTTTCACCGGGGCATACCAGGCCAAAAAAGGAAAGCTGGAGATGGCTCATGGGGGAACGGTTTTTTTGGATGAGGTAGGAGAGCTCCCCCCGGCTTTGCAGCCAAAACTCCTTCGCTTCCTGGAAGATGGTTTAATTGAAAGGGTGGGTTCGCTGAGCAGCCGAAGGGTTGATGCGAGGCTGATAGCTGCCACCAACAAAGATTTGGAAATGCTTGAGAGGCAGAAGCTCTTTAGGACTGACCTTTATTACAGACTCAGGGTTTTTGTCGTGAGAATGCCTCCCCTTAGGGAGAGGGGAGAGGATGTAATAGTTTTGGCCCATTATTTCCTCAAGAAGGTAAAAATGGAGCGGGCCTGGAAATGCAAGGGTTTCTCTAAGGAAGCTTTGGAGGCCATGAGGCTTCATGACTGGCCCGGGAATGTCAGGGAGCTTTTTAATCGAATCAGAAGAGCGATTGCAGTTCAGGATGAGTGGATAAGGCCTGAAGACATGGAGCTGACTTTGCCTGATTCTCCCACATGCGGCTCCAAGCTCAAGAGCTCTGGTTGGATTGCCAAGAAACAGATCATCCAACAAGCCCTCAAAGACAATCAGCACAACATGGTTCGTACTGCCAAAGCTCTCGGGATAAGCCGATCCTACCTTTACACGCTTATGAACCGCTTCCAATTGTGCCGTGAGTTTTCCTAGCCCGCATTATTGTCCCACTCGGGGAACGGGAGAAAAACCCTCGCCTTCAGGCGAAGGCTTTAGTATGCGCCCAAGGCGCAGGCTTAGGATATCCCCCGACTGAAGTCAGCGGTTTTATCCGTTGGGACTCAAGAACCACCGCCTTTAGGCGGTAGTAGTTTAGTCACGATTAATGGATAATGCGGGCTATCTTGACATGTTTGGACAAACCGGTCCATCCTCAAAAACAGCCTGATTCTGGGTTCCAGATTAAGCTTTGGTCTGAGTCGGCATATGTCCCAGTGTGCCGTGGGCTTGGGGCTTGAGCCCCCCAAATAAAAGGCTTTGACGAGTGATTCGGGCTGGTTGCGTCATCTTGGAAGCGTAGGTTTGAATTGGAACATATCCAGGAACATAGATAGGTTGAGGGCTATGCCCCCAACCATGTCAGCTTGGGATGAAGGTTCCTGCGAGGATAAGGGCTCTTAAAACAAACCGCCCAGCACTCCCAGCAAATCCACGTATATGGGCATGGTGAGTTGAAACTGGAAGTCCGGTGAGTCCCGGGTAAGCCCGATGCCTACCGACCCAAACAGGGAGACGTTTTTGGAGAAACGGTGGCTGGCCCCTATATTGAAGGCAGCGGTATTGGCCTCGGTCTCTGAGATCTTGTCCCCATTTTGGTATGTGGGCCAGGTAAAGACATTCTGGAAAGACACATTGAGAGAAGTCCTTTCACTCAGAGCAACCGCCATGCCCAGAATATATTCAAAGGCATCTCCAGGATCTATTCGTCCAAAAAGCCCTCCCACATTTCTCTCGAAATTCCAGTAGTAATTTGCGCTTCCGAAAAACACCACAGGATCAAAAACCTTGACTAGATTGACCCCTGTGGAAAAACCGTAATGGCCGGTTCCTGTGGGTACTTCCTTGGCCAAGGTGGCCCCGAACACGGTCTCAGTCTCCAGCCCATAAGGATCCCTTCCTGTGGGAAACTTGCCTCTGGCCGTGAAAAGCACATCCGGCATCCAGCTTCTTGAGCGATATGCATGGAATGTAAGGGCAGTTTCTATGTCTCCCAGATCATCCCCCTCTATCATCCTGACCGGCTCGATCTGGGTGCCCGTGGTGCTGGCCGGACGCACCAGACGGTCTCTCCTATACAGATACGGGAATTTGGCTTCCAACTGGAGACGGTCTAGAAGACCATACCTGAGGGTCAAGGAGCCTGTAAGGATATCCCTCTTAAGCTCCTCCACGTCTATTCTGCCTATGACCAAGGCGTCGAACAGGGTAAAGCCGCTTATGGTGATGGAATTGCGGGAGAAATGTGCATAGCTCAGGCTCGGTTCTATGGCCAAAACTCCCTTGGGCAGGAGAAGCCCGCCCGCCTCGATCAACACCGGCTCGGTGGCCTCTTCTACCTTTGTCTTTCGTTTCCCTTCTTCAGGAGCCTCTGCCTCTTGGGCCGCCCTCTGGCGTTCTGACTCCCTTGCCGCCTGTTGCTCCTGCGAAGGAGCTTGTCCCCTCTTGAGGCTTTCCAACTGACGCTTCAAATCTTCTAGCTTTCTGTCATACTCCTGTTGCACCTCTTGAATCTTCTTCTGAAGGCTCTCCAAGGTGACTGGCTGGCTGTCTGTCGCCCTAGAGCCCGTCGGGGCAATAGCCATTGAGACGAGAACACAACCCAGCATAAATCTGAGTCCTCTAGATGTTCTCATTCTGCTCCCCCCTCTTTGTTCTACTTGGGAATGCTTTTTTTGAATCCGTTTAAATCTCCTCTACAAATAGTGCCTTCCCAAAGCACGTCCCCTATATAAAGGAATCGCTTGCACAAGTCAAGACAGAATTTCTTTTGTTGTGGGGTCATCTGTGTTTTGAATCAAGGGCTTGCAGTCTAGGCAGCATGATTTACAAGAAGTGGGTAATGGGGGCTATATTGTTGATATGTTAGGACGAATCGGTCCATGCTAAAAAACAGCTTGAGGTCCGGTTTCAAATTCCAGCCTGGTTTGAGTCGGGATATGCCAAAGGGTGACCCGGGGTTTGGGGGCTTGAGCCCCCCAAGCTATAGGTTTTAGAGAATATGCCGGCCGAGAAAGGAGGCAAGCATCTGCCTGTGCGTCCCAAGCAGACAGGTCCCCCCAAAGGACAAATGCTTTGGAAGATCAAGCTCAGAATACTTGAGGCGAAGAGAAATGGTATCACCACCGTGAACAACTATCGGCTACGTATTGGGAATTCAGGAATGGAGAGCATTTCTGTTACTTAGAGTGACGCAGCTTCTCCAGGAATTCAGCTGGGATGTTCAAACCCAGACTCTGTGCCTTCTCCAAGTCTGATAAGGCCCTCCCATAGTCTCCTTGCACATAATAAATCCTGGCCCGGTTCTCGTAGGCTAGGGCCAGGTTGGGGTTCATCTCTATGAGCTTTGTTAGATCTTCCAAAGCCCTGGCGTAGTCTCCCTTTTGCGCGTACGCAAAGCCGCGGTTCCTGTAGAGCATGGGGGAGAGCGGATTTAGCTCTATGGCACGGTTGTACTCGGCTATGGCCTCTTCGTAGGAGCCTTTTTGGAACAAAGTGTTCCCACGACCCCCTCTGGCCTCTGCATCCAGTGGATCTATCTCCAAGGCCTTGTCGAAGTCCTCCAGGGCATTCTGGTAAAGCCCCTTTTGAAAGTATGCAGCTCCTCGGTTTCTGTAGACTATAGAGAGACGGGGGTTGATAAGAAGGGCATTGTCGAAATCTGAGATGGCCTTTTCCAACTGCCCCATGCTTAAATATATGGAGCCGCGGTTATTGAAGGCCTCTGAAGATTTAGGGTCAAGCTGGATGACTTTGCTGTAACTGAGCAAGGCCCCTTCCAACTGGCCCTTTTGAGCAAGCTCATTGGCTTTTTTCATGTAGGCTTCAGCTTCATCATGGAAGCCCGCCTTAGCTTTATTTGTATCCGTGAGATTGGCGGTGGCGCGCGAGGGCTCTTTTGCAGAATGGGCCGGGGTTTCTCTTGATGATGCCGGGGTATCCCTATGGCTGCAAGACACAAGCAAGGAAGTTGAAGCCAGAACAAGTAGAAGCCCGAGCCTGGTTTTCTTAGTCATTAAGGAAGTCTCCTTTTGATCCGGGGAGGCAGAACCAGCGTTATCCCAGATTACTGTCTTAAGAGATCCCTAGGTCTTGGATTTTTCTTGAATTTCACCGGTGACACCCCTCTTATGCCCAAAGCTTTGATCCGACAGCCTTATGGTAAAAAGGGAGCTTGTGACTTTGCCCTTCTTTCCCAGGGGCAAGGGCGGCTCTTCCTGCCTTAGATCCAAGGCCTGCCCCTCAGATCTTATCAAGGATTCCACGAGTTGTGGATCAAGTAGGTTCCCTGCCATGTCTCGTAGCTTGGAGAAAACCCCTTGGCGCCCCTCAAAAGCTCCACTCTCAGTCAAAAGGTGTTGATACGCGTTGGCCACTGAGAGAATTCTTCCTTCAAGGGGGATACCCTCTCCTCTCAATCCATTGGGCTTGCCGGCTCCGTCGAATCGGTCGTGGTGGTGGAAAACGCCCCTTAGGATTGATTCGTTCTTAACAAAGCTCTTGAGTATGAAAGCCCCCATAGCTGCGTGGATCTCACGGTCAACCTGGGACAAACGGGGGAACTGCTCGGGAAGTTTTTCTTTAGGGAAAAAAATCCCCATTTTCCCAAGGTCATGAAGCCATCCGGATATCTGCAAGTTCAGCACCGACCGTTCATCCAGGCCCAGGCTCTGGGCGATTCGTCCTGCATAAAATGCAACCCCGCGGGCATGATCCCAGGAGTCTTTCTGTAATCCCCTAAGCTCCCACAGAAGCTCGAAAAGCTCCCCAAGGGGAGGATACATTTTAGTTATTTGATTAGGGGCCGCCAGGAAACCCCCCGGACCTGCCCTGGGAGTGGCCAGAACACTTGACAAGCCTTCTGAAGCGGCCCTGCCAGCCGCCCGGCTGGCCCTCTCTAGAAGTTCTTCGGAACAGGTGCCATGATCTGGAAAGGAGGCTAGACCCAAAACGTACCTGAGAGCCTGAGCCGCTGGTTCTTTGGGTTGAGTCCTTTCTAAACGGGCAAGGATCCTTCTTGCGATCTCGAAGGCCTCTGGAACTCCTGTCTCCGGCAGGATAAGGAAAATATCCCCTGCCTTGCAGCGTGCAGCAACATCCATCTTCCGGATGGAGCCTAATATCTCTGTTGCGGATTTGCGCAGGTGGGAACTTAGCAATGGAAAGCGGTCTGATGCTATTAGCTTATTTGTGGGTGTCGGCTTGATGCAGATAATTGAGAATGAAACACCTCTTCTCCAGGCATGGGCGATTTGATCTTCCAATCTATCCTGGAGATAGCTCTCATTGTGAAGCCCTGTGAGCTCATCTCGGGTACAAGAGATTGTTTTTGAAGCTCTTTCAGTTCCTTCCAAAACCTCGGCTGTCAACCCCACCAAGGCTTCAATAAGACCCAAGAGATCTTCCAGCTCCCGGCTTAAAGCCCGGGAACTCATTATCATGAGAGCTCCAGTGACCTCTTGCTCTTTTAGCATGGGAAGCATGATCAGACCCGCAATATCCCAACTCATGAATTTATCCCGATCAGGGAAACCGATGTGGGCCTTCAGATCTTTGACTGTCACAACTTCTCTTTCTTCCAAAAGGATCCCCAAGGCCCCCTGTCCCATGTGCGGACTTGGATAGTCCCTCAAGCCCTCAGGCAGGCCCTCCCCAACAAAGAGCACAAAATCCTTCCCCTGCCTGAGCCAGAGGCCTGCGGCCTGTGCGTTGCAAATGAGAAGAATGCTTTTCAAGACCTCTCCAAGGGCCTGCTTGACCCCACGCATTCCAGACATGCAGTCTAGAAGCTGATTCAAGATCTCTGCTAACTCCCGATTTAGGATCAACTCACGCACCGAAGCTGTTAGGCAAGCCTGGTCTGATGCCTGGATGAGAAGGGCACCCTCTGGCTTTAGCTGCTCTATGACCACCTCCATGGTCTTATCGGGTGAGAGGTTGATGATAAGATCCAAATTGCTCAGCTCCAGCAGCTTGGGGTAATCCTGGGTCACCAGCACGCCTTTCTTTTTGGCCTGGATCGCAACCGGAGAGCCGAGATCCAGGTCCGCCAGACCCAGGATCTCCACCGGGTATTGCTCGAGGTATCCCATCAACTGGGGGCAGCGAGAGGGCTCAATCAGCACAACCCCAAGAGGGCGGCGGCCTTTTGAAATGCTTCTGGAAGGGGGGCTTCCCATTGCCATGATCATTGATGATTGCACATAGGCCAAGTCATTCTCCAAAGCCTGTTAATTTGGGGGCCATGTCCCCAACACCCCTTTTCGCTCTGGCATATCCTGACTCAAACAAGCCCCTAAAACCAAAAATAAGGGTGGGTTTTTTGGAGTATGGACCGGTTTCCCTAACATACCATCAAGACAGCCTGAGTTACCAACTGATCGCGAGTAACAGGAGTTAGAGCTTTCCTCCCCTTTTTCTTTGGGGCTTAGCTCCTAGGATCCAGTGGGTGTCTGACCTCCGAGCTCACTCTACATATGGGAAAGCCGCTTGGTTTCCACGAAGCTTCCTGTTCCTCGGCTATGTCCGCAAGCGATCACCCCCATGACCAACTACCTGTATCCCCCCCGCCGGACTGCGTTATCTGATGGCGGCTAGGAACTTACCTCCCTTATGGCCTTTAGGTCCTCGAAAATGATAAATTGCATCATGGTCAAGGTTTCTGCAAAGTCCACATAGGAGAGGCCTCCTACCACTGTACGGTAATGGAAGAAACGGACCCTCTTTAGGTCCTTGTCTGTGCAGTATTTCCCTACTGTCCGCAGTGCATTTAGCTCGTTGAGCTTGGAAAGCAAAGCCGAGAGCTTTGCAGGGAAAGATGGAACCGGCGCCACAAGCGGGCACTCTATTTTCATTATCTTTCCTTCAGGGAAGATCACCACAAGAAAATCCACGGATTGTCCGCTGGCCTTATCTGTCACCTTGAAGGAAACAATCTGTTCCTTTCCCGCCGAGGCGGCCTCATGCTGCCGAAAGCCGTATTTGTCAAGAAAGTTCACTATCAGGTCCGAGGTGACAGGATAGGGTTGCAGGTCCTCAGGAGAAGCTTCCTTAGCCGCCCAGACAACGAATCCGCTCAGGGCTATAAATGTGACAAACATGAGCGATAACAGAAGCTTGCTGCTCTTTTTCATTTTTCAAACCTCCAGGTCTCATGGCTGCTGGGGAAGGCTTTAAAACCAGTCCCATGACACGAGTGCGTAATTGTTATGGAGGAGTCTCCACCCGGCTTCTTATCTCCTCCTGCACGGATCTGCTCCCCCTCTTTTCAATCAGTATGCTTGTGTCTGCAAGCTCTCTTGCCAGTTGGCTCAGCATCTCCTTGCAGCCTGCAGCCTCATCCGCCGAGAAAGATAGATTGTGGTGGGCCTTGGCCGACAAGGCGAATATGATGAAAGAGAGCTTATCCCTAAGTCTTTTCAATGCGGCCAGCTCCGGATCTGTCACCGTCCACCTCCTTGGCCCCAAATCCCTGAGGTTCTTTGAGCTGCCTTGCAAGACCCTAAGACTCACTCCTCTGGGGGGGGGTCTCTGTTCCTTAAAGTCCGAGTTTTCGCCGTGATCCCCCGCATCCGGAGCTTGGGCCTTTTTTTGCGGCGCCTCCAAGCCCTTCTTTGCCGCTGTCTTGGGATCCATGCCCACTGCCCAAGCTGCAGCAGCATAAGAGGCCACACTAATGGCTCCCAGGAGTAAGGCAGCCTTCCTCCATCCAAAAGAGGAAATGAGCAGCTCTGAGAGGGCCGACAAACTCATAGTTCCCAAGCCAAAGCCTGCCATGGCCGTGCCTGCAGCCAGCCCCTTGTACTTCTGAAAAAACCTCTGGAGGGCCGTGAGCGCGGGGGTAACACCTCCCGCCACCCCTATGCTCACAAAGATCCCCCATCCCATAAAAATCATCCATGTCTCTTCGCTCAGCGCCAGGATGAGACAGCCTGCTGCCGTGAACCCGGCTCCCCAGCCCAAAGCAAGTCTCTGGCCCAAGCGATCGGACATAAAACCAAAAACAACTGATGAGAGAGCAAAAACAGGGAATGTTGTCATGAAAACCTTGGGGAGAAACCCATGGGAAGATGGCCATTGCGTACCCCAAGCCTTGAAAAAGGCCCCGAAGGACCAAAAAAAGCCAAAACAGATGGTTGTGAGGCACAAACATATAGCCAGGAGCAGTAATTTGTTAAGCTCCCTTGCACCTTTCACCGGACCCCCATTTTGATCCTTAGTTCTTGAGAACGGTCCTGGCCTAAATCAATTCAAAAAACGAAGATCAAGTCATAAGCCCCTGGCCCAATTGTTTTTTTGGGAAACACCATAAGCCGCAACACCCGGACAGAAAAACTCTCTCCGGGCCTTACTCCCTTTTCTAAGACCCTCCCCTCACTCAGCTGGGGGAGGGTGATATAAGAACAACCTGAGGTTTCAGTGGATTAGGTTCCTCAGGTTGGAAAGTGCCCCCTGGCTGGCCACATTTACCAGGGTTATCTGCACAACCAAATTATTTTGTATTACGTTGAAGCTTCCCGGGGATTGTATGATCTGGAATATGCCGCTGGCCCCATTAAAGTTGCCCACATAGGACTGGATAGTAACTCCATCCCCGCTTACGCTTCCGCCCGGCTGCACCCCAGGAGGCAACTGAAAGTTGGGATCCTGGATGATTATCCCGCCGTCGCTTATGAGGGTCCCGGACATCTGGCCGAGGCTGTTCCAATAGCCAGTAAAACTCACGCCAAAATAAAACCCAGAGTAGCCCCCCCTGTATTGGTTAAGCTCATCGTCGGTGAGTTTCACGCCTCCCAGCTTCTCCCCGAAACCCCACACCGTGCTCCAGGTGGTGATCGAAGCCAGGCACAAGGCCACGGCGGCGGCCCAAGCACGGAACCTTCTCTTACCCGTTAGCCGAAACATGGTTCAAACCTTCCTTTCTTGCGTTGCAGTCGTGGGGATTCAAAACTCCCCCTTTAACTGGGTAACAGAAAATCCTGACAATGCCCCTATATTCTGAAGCGTTGTGACGTTTATCTCGTGCGCCCTGAGGGTGGAAGCCACGGGCACCTCATTGGCCACCTCACCCTTTTGGGTGGCCACCAGGAAAACCACCTGGTTCCATTCTTTTTCGAAATCCTCCAGGCTTATGGACCTGTTCCCAAAGGCTGGATCGGCTATGAAGGCTTTGTCTCCCTGGATTCCCCTTAGCACCACGAAATGGTCATACCTGCCCACCTTGAAAAGAATGATGGCAGGAATCTTGAGCTCTCTTAGGTTCTCCAGTTTAACCCCTTTGTACCCGGCAGCCATGTAATTCCTGGCCTCAGCAAAGCGCTTCAGATCCAGAAGAGAAAACCCTTTCTTGGCTATCTCAGCCTGATCCCCGTGCTTTAGCATGTAGGTTATGATCTCAGCCTCTTCCACCGGGTCGTCGTAGTAATAGGTTAGGATTGTGGCCAAGGCCGCAGCCCCGCAGCTCAGGTCATACTTCTGGGGAATCATGTTCTTGTATCTGGCTTCCTTTAGGCTTTTCACCTCCCTTCGGAAAGAGACTCCGTTGGGAAGTATCACCATGAGATCCCCTGCCAGGGCCTCAGGAAGCATCCAGACAAAAACCAGGCAGCACAGGACCGCAACCCTTTGCAGGAGCTCTTTGGGGCTCATCTGAGTGTGACCTCCCTGAAAGATAGAGCCAGATTGTTGCCCAGCACGTTCAGGTCACCGGCTGACTGGGTGACCTGTACTATGCCGCTGGTATTGGCGAATGAATCCCTGATAATGTCCGACCTGCCGCCCGAGTTCTCATAGCTCGCAGAGTTGGAGGCGGTCACATCCCCCAATTCCATCTCGGACAGGGAGGCTTCGCCCCCTATAACCATGACCAGGGTGTTTCTCTGGACATTCAGGTTCCCAGCCGACTGATGAATTCCTATGACCCCTGCACTGTTCTGGAAGGAATTCTCTATGAGATCAGCTCTCGAACCCCCCACGGAGCGGATATTGTTCCCCTCCAGGTAAACTGTTGAGCTCAATTGCAGGTCGTTCATGGCGCTGGTCTCTGTGACTACCCCCAAGACCCTCAGGTTGCTTTGGTTATTGAGGTCCCCTGAGCTTTGGTTAATGCTCAGGATCCCGGAACTGCCGCTTCCAGAGCCTGTTATCTCGCTTCGGCTTTGACGGTCCAGGTCCTGCAAGTCATTTCCCCTTACCACAATTTCCTGAAGACTCTCTCCTATCACGATCCCTGAAAAGGAAGAGGAGAGCTCAGTTGGGTCAAAAGAAGGGGGTGCATCCTGGGCCCAGGCCCAAATCGCACAGAGCAAAAGGGAGATGTACGCCCCCTGGACAACCAGAATCCTTATCCCAAGTCGCATGGCCCCTCCATAGTGTTGCTTGCCAAAGCAAGTCGCTCTCAGGGAAGGTGAAAAAGGGGGAGGAAGGCTCCCATGGCCTTCCTCCCTGGCCGGGATTACCTATGGGTAAAGGATATGGCCACCACATTGGCCTGGTTGTTGGCGTTCCCGGCTGACTGGTTGAAGCTTGTGATCCCGTGATTCTCGTTGAGTGAATCAGAGATGGTATCCTTCTTTACTGTGGCGATCTCATTAATCACGTTGCCAGTGCAGGTCTGGCCCAGATCCGCCTCTGCCAGGGCCACCAGCGCCCCGCCCAGCCCAGCGGCCACTGCCACTGAGTTGAGCTGGTTATTGAAGTTTCCAACGGACTGGTTGGCGCTTGTGATGCCTGTGTTGGAGTTCATGCTGGCCCCGAGCAGATCGGCCTTCTGGGGGATCTGGAAGTCCGAAACGGGTCTTTCGTCGACCAATTCCCGGGTGTTTAGAATTTTCTGCTCGGCCACTGACTCTGCGTGCACAAAGGCCTGGGAATCTGTCACCGCAACGGCAAAGAGGTTCCCCTGGTTATTGAAGTTGCCGCTGTCCTGGTTGACCCCCGTGATCCCCGTGTTGGTAAGTATGGAGCCCACTATGGTGTTGAAGCGTTGGTTATCATTTGCGGGCACGGACTGAGAGGTATTTCCGAAGTCAGTGAAGCCTTCCACCACAGCGTCTTCCACGGTCTGGTTGGCCACAGCCAATGCCTCAGCTGCACCTGGCGGAGCTGCAACCACATCCACGTCGATCAGAACGTACTTCTGTATGTCCACGTACTCTAGGACTATTATCTGTTTATCTTTGTACACGTCAGCGTAAACCTCCACGTCGGCCCGGGCCGGCAAAGCCATTGCGAGTCCCAGGGCCAAACCCATTAGGACAAAAATAAGCTTCTTCATCTCTTTTCCTCCTTCTCGCCTTAGCGGTGGATGGACACAGCCAGGCTCAAAACATTGCCCTGGTTGGCGGCATTGCCGGAGCTTTGGTTCACGAAGGTCACCCCGGTATTGTCATTTACAGAGGTATCAATTAGGGTGGTCTTCAAGGTGCCAGTCTCCTGGACTGCATAGCCATAAGTGGCCTGTCCCAGGTCAGCTTCGCTTAGAGCAACAGCGCCATTTAGGCAGGCTGCCAAGGCCGTGGCGTTCATCTGGTTGTTGAGCTGGCCTGCTGCCTGGTTGAAGTTGGTGATTCCGGTATTGTTGTTGACAGAGTCAACGATGTTGGACTCTCTGTACAGGATCAAGGTCGCCTGCACGGTGTTGCCGGTATTGCGCTGTTCCACCGAAGCCTGCGCGTTGGCGAAGCCTCCACCGTCTTGTGGCGGGGCGCCACCGTCGTCACCGCCTCCCACATCCACTGCCACTGACACCAGGTTCCCCTGGTTGTTGGCATTCCCGGTTGCCTGGTTGGCAGTGGTAATTCCTGTGTTGTAGGTTATGGAGCCAAGAAGCTCGCTTCTCTTTTCAGCGCAGTTCTGGCAGGCCGTGTTCCCCTCGTTGACCTGGTTACCGATGACGTCGGCCTCCGCGGCCTTGTCACCAACAGAGACCACATCCACGTCAAGAAGGACAAACTTCTCTATCAGTACGTACTCCTGGACTATGACATCCTTGTCCTTGTAAATGTCCGCGTACACATCCACGTCGGCCCGGGCTGGCAATGCCAAGACCGCCATGAAGAGCACCACCGCAGTACCCAAAAGTGCCCTTTTCATCTCTTTCCCTCCTGTTTGATTGTTTGTTCCAAAAATCCCCAAACCACACTTGCCCTCTCTTCTGGAATGCTATCACCTCCTTTCTTCTCTCCGGCCCTCATCTCCCCACAGCCATGATGAGATTCTGTTGGGTGCCCTCAAAAGCTGCTCCATAATTCCCGGTCTGCACCCCCAAGGCAGAGTTTTGGGGCCGGAATTCATCCCAAAGGATTATCTTTCCTGGGGCATCCCCGGAACGTGGAGCTGCAAGAGGGCCCCCACCGCTTATGGCCATGAGCTCCTGGGCCGGTATCTCCACAACCCCCAAAGGCAGTATTTCCCAGCCCGTGGAAGCCTTTTTGGCCGGTTTCCATAATCCTCCCATCTGCTGAGGAAAAGGATTCAGAGCCAGATCCCCTGAGGCTGCTTTCTCGCCACCCCATGCCGAGGCCACCCAAAAACCCAAGAAGATGATCAGTACGCCAAAAGGGGCCCTGCGCCTCATGAAATGCCTCGCTTCCTTGATCTTGAAAGGGAAGAAATGGAATCCTCTAGCTTAGCTAACAAGAACCGTGCCTTACCCTTAACATCTTGAAATTGTTGAGAAATAAGAAGTGGCTGAGCTGTGAAATGTGTCCTCTTTAGAGGACAGGGGTGGACACCTGCTTCCTAGAGGAGAGCCAAAAGACCTGATATGAGAAAGGCTTAAGGTTTTTGCCCCTCAGTGGACAGTCTGTGTACGCAAGTCTTGCAGGAGCGGTTCAGAGCACAGGGGAAATCCTCCCTGGACATTTTTCTTGCCAAAGCGGCTGGTAATTTGAGAGGGGCCACGTGAAGACTCTTGTGGCCCCAATCCTTTTTGGGGGTGAAGAGAATCTAAGGCGAAAGTTTCTTGCGGCTGTGGGCCTTAAGAACTCGGGGCCTGGGCCATTTGCGCCTTGGGTTAGAGTCCTGAGTCACTGACTCAATTTTGGTTTCCTGCCCTTGTACACAGTCACCTGAGCCGTTGAAATGTTCCCGGCCAGATCCTCGGCCTCAAAGGTAATGGTGTGCTCTCCTTTCGGCAGGCCCAAGCCCTTCAATACATAATTCATTGATTCGGATGCTTCGGTTGCCAAGGCTATCCCGTCTAGGAGTAAATCTATTCTGCTTATTCCGGAATCATCCAGAGCCGAGACTTGGATCCGGAGTTTCCTCCTGAATCTCTGTCCTTCTTTGGGGGAACTGATGGAAACCACTGGAGGGGTTGTGTCTGGTTTTCTCAGGCTCAAGGTGATAGAGCCTGACTGGGCTGTGTTTCCTGCCGCGTCATAGGCTTTGGCATAGAACTGGTAGGTGCCATCGGGCCTCTGGGAGCTGTCCCACAGGAAGCTGTAAGGGGAGCTTGTGTCTGTGGAGTGGAGACTTCCGTTTACATACAGCTCCACCTTTGTGACCCCCACATTGTCAGTGGCCGAGACGCTCACTGTTATTGCCCCGCCGGTTATCACAGAGCCGTCCGATGGGGAGCTGATGGAAACCACAGGGGGGGTGGTATCCGTTTGGGGTCTTGCTAGGCTCAAGGTGATAGAGCCTGACTGGGCTGTGTTTCCTGCCGCGTCATAGGCTT
>CAYPWF010000003.1:0-3813 GCA_964414345.1 uncultured Desulfarculaceae bacterium | reverse complement strand
CGAGACGCTCACTGTTATTGCCCCGCCGGTTATCACAGAGCCGTCCGATGGGGAGGTGATTATGGCCAGAGGAGGTGTTGTGTCCGTCTCTTGTCTTTTTTCCAGGGCGGCCTTGAGGCTCTTGCTGACATTTATCCTACCGTGGGCAAAGGTGCTATCAAAACCGGGGGCTCCCAGATCATCTGTGTTTTGGGTCAGGATGTCCAGAACATCCTGGTTTGTCAGGGAAGGATTGGCGGAGAATATAAGGGCCAGCAAACCTGCGGTCACAGGGGAGGAAAAAGATGTCCCGCTGTAGGCCCCATAGCCGCCACCTCTGGAGGTGGTGTAAATGGAGACTCCTGGAGCCGCCACGTCCACCCAGTTGCCGTAGTTGGAAAAGGTTGTCAACTGGTCGCTTGTGTTGGTGGCGGATACAGCCACAACGTGGTTACAGGCAGCCGGATAATAAGGGGTGTCTGTGGAATAATTTGCTGCAGAGGCAACCACCACGGCTCCTTTGCTCCATGCATAATCCACAGCGCTTTGAAGGGTGGAGGAGTAGTTCTCTCCCCCGTAGCTAAGGTTGATCACCTTGGCCCCGTGATCGGCTGCGTAGGTGATGGCCGAGGCCATGGCCGAATAGGTGGCGTAGCCGTCAGGAGCGGAAATCCTGAGGGGCAGTATGGGATTTTTCCATGCGACTCCTGCCACCCCGCTTCCGTTGTTGGATATGGCTGCAGCGGCTCCGGCCACCGCTGTTCCATGACCCCGGACATCTGAGGTGTCTGTGTTTCGGTCATAGAAGTTATACCCAGGCAGGAGCTTTGCCTGAAGGTCAGGGTGGCTCGGGTCAACTCCGGTGTCCAGTATGGCGATGGGGATGTCTGAGGCTCCTGTGGTCGCGTCCCACCCTTCAGGGGCTGAGATCTTTGGAAGATGCCACTGAGAGTTATAGTAGTAGTCATTGGGTATGCTCATGGGTTCGGCCAGGAAGTTGGGTTCAGCAAAGCTCATGTGCTCATGTGCGTTCAAGGACTCCAAGATCCTTTCCAGAGCTTGTGGGGGCACCTTGATGCGCTTCACCCTCAGCTGGGGGATCTCATCTGAGACTTGAGCCCCAAACTCATTTAGTATTCCCCGAGCCCGGCTCTCGGTGACCCCGGCTTTCACCTGTACCAGAAGTTCGTCGGGCAGGCGGCCACCCAAAGCGCTTTTGGGGCGCAGCTGCTCCCCTGGGGCCCACTCTGCCCAAAGGGCTCCAACTTCCATTCCTAAAAACAGCAATCCCAAAACACAGCTTGCGAGAGCCTTCCATCTTCCCAACATCCTTTCCCTCCTGCCCCAGGTGCCTTGCAGTCTTCAGGCGAGTGAGACGGCCCAAAGCCGTAGCAAAGTAGGCAAGAGTCTTGCCAAATCTTCTTGAGGTTCTAACTAGTTGATTAAACGTTAAATTCGGTATGGCCTATTTCACAGCTGGTCTTGGAGGGGGATTTTTAGTCAACAGAATTGAACAAGCATAAGACAAAATCGTAATCAGGCGATTTTTTTAGTGGAGAGTCGCCAAGATAGGGGCCCGAAGGGGGAGCGCTGAAGCTCATGGGCACCTGATTGGCGTAAAGTATGCACAGCTTGTGGGTGCCCAGGATTTGGAATCAAACAAGACCTTAGGGCTCTCTAGTCTTTCTCAACGCATTTTCTTGCGAGGCTTGCCTTCTCCTTTCTCCCAAGGGGGAGTTCCTCTGGGGTCGCTCCAAATACCCTTGTTTGAATCTTTGGCTTCTTGCTGCAAAGACTTCCAGTTTCTGCACACATCAAGGATGCAGGCTTTTTCGTTCACCCAGGCCAGACCCTGCCGCAGCATCTCTTCGTTTAGTGTTCGACCTTCCAGGTGCACGAGGGCGTATATGCGTTTCGGGTCAAAGGACCCAATGGGCTCCACCATCACCACTCGGCCAAAGGCAATCTGCTCCAGGAAACCCCTGGCTTTCTCCCCTTGGGGAGCTCCCTTTGAAGGGGATAGCACCCCGTACAGGTTGACCCTGTGAGTCTTCTCCCCCTCTTGAACTATCAGCAGATGGCCTGATAAGACCCCGCTTACTTTTCCAGAGAAGGTTTCTCTCCTTTTGGAATCGGCCTGGGTCTGGGCCGCGGCTGGGGAAAGGGTAACCAGCGTAGAAAAGATGTGAATTCCGACCTTTTCAAAGCATGTCTCTTTCTTGGGGGAGGGGATTAAACCTTGAGAGTTGTTCCCCAGTCCAATGAAACAGAAAAGGGAGGATACGAAAATGAGAAAACTAACCAAGAGCTTCAAAGTTCTTCTCCTGGCTGGATCTGTCTTGGCGATTGCTTGGGCTTCCGGCCCCGAAGCCCTGGCCCAAACCCACACGGGCAAAGCCTTCGGACATCCCCTCAAGAGCCCTTCCATTGAGAAGGTAAGGGGAGAGTTCTCCGGCGGTCGCTATCAAGGATACCATCGCGGTTACAGCTCTTCTGAGCGCTGGGGGGGCTCCCGAAGGCCTTATTACCATGGGGGCTGGGAGAGATATCATCACCATCACCACCACTACTATGGGTGGAGATGGTATTACTATCCCAGTTGGTGGTACGGCTGGCCCGGGTACTACTATTACTACTACCCTTGGAACCCTTGGTGGTATTGGTAGAAGACCCGATTCCCCCAAAGGCTGTAAGGGCCCAAAGATTCTGGGCTCTACAGCCTTTAGCACATAAGCGAAGGCCTTTGGTGATAGAATCAATTGGATAAATTCAGTCATTCAAGACCCCAAAATAGATCGGTTATCTTCTCACGCATTCCCGTATTCCCATTGGCCCACACATAGCACTCAGTGCCGAAAAACTCCTGGTAAAGCCGGGGTGGAAGCCTAAAGAGAAGGCTTTTGGGGCCAAGCTGGCTCTTGTGGCACCAAATGGCCTCCATCTTGACCTGCAAGACTTCTCGCACATCGATCCAGGCAGTTATCTCATCATCCGGTGTGGCCAAGGTTTCAACCGGGTAGGGGAGACCCCCTTTCCCGGCCTCTTTAAGGGCTGCCTCCAGCTTAATGAGGCGGCTCCTGGGGGCCGCTGTATAGAAGAGCCTGGGCACATTCCAAGGGGCCTCTCCTTTAGGACCTGGTTTTTGGGCTTCTCCCAGGGCTAGATTGGTTATGCGGTTGGCCGCCACATGGTCGGGATGTCCGTAGAATCCCCGCTCATTGTAGGTTATTACCACCTGAGGCCTAACCTCCCTCAAGATGCTTGCCAAACGCCGGGAGGCCTCTGCAGGCTCAGCATTACAAAAAGCTCGGGGATGGCCGTTGGCGGCCGTGCCGGCCATCCCGGAGTCCCTGTAGCCCAGGAATCGCAGATCTGAGACTCCAAGCACCTTGCAAGCAGCCTCCAGCTCCTTGCTCCTGAGCTCAGCCGGATCCTGGGAGGGATCCACCCCTTGGAGCTCTCCTTCCTCCCCCCTCGTGGCGCAAACCAGCGCTACATGCACGCCTTTTCTGGAGTACAGGGCAAGGGTCCCCCCGGTGCCTATGGACTCATCGTCCGGATGGGCGTGCACTGCCAGCAGCTTGAGACGCATTCTCTCGAGCCTCCCAAATCTAGGTCTTGAATCAGGGTAGCAGCCGCGCCCCTTTGATGCAATCTGGAATGCCCAGGCCAAAAGATTGACTCCAAGCGGCCCGGGGGGTAACTTACAGGCAGGATAGTCAGTCTGAAGCCCCAGGGGGTCAAGAATGGGAAAGAACTCCTTTTTGGAGGAGGTCTCTAGCCGAAGTGGTCAGAGTTTCAACGGTTGCTACCAGTGTTTGAGTTGCGGTGGTG
>CAYPWF010000002.1:0-109863 GCA_964414345.1 uncultured Desulfarculaceae bacterium | reverse complement strand
AAATCGGAGCTAGCGGCCTAGGCCAAAAGAAGGGGATTTCCATCATGAAAAAGTGTCTTGACAAAGGGGGTACAGTACAGTTGGGCTAGAAAGAGCTAACCAAACACTTTCCTGAAGGCCTCTATAGCCTTCTGAATACCGTTTCGGTCCACATTCAGGTGAGTCACGGCCCTCAGCCTGCCTTTCCCAAAGGGAAGCACCAAAACCCCCAACTTCTTCAACTCAGCCTGCACCTGAGGCGGTTCCATCCCGGATGCCGAGATGTCCATGATTACTATGTTTGTCTCCACATGTTTAGGCTCCAGGCGAATTCCAGGCAGCTCAGCCAAGGCTTGGGCCAGGAGTCTGGCGTTGGCATGGTCCTCGGCCAATCGCTCCACGTGGTGCTCCAGGGCGTAGAGCCCGGCTGCAGCCAGGATCCCGGCCTGCCTCATGCCTCCTCCGAACATCTTCCTGTTCTTCCTGGCCCTGGTGATGAAATCCCTGCTGCCGGCTATAAGAGAGCCCACAGGTGCGCCCAGCCCTTTTGAAAGACAAAGGGAGACAGAGTCAAAGGGCTGAGAGTACCTGGCAGGTGAGATGCCTGTGGCCACGCAGGCGTGTAAAAGTCTGGCCCCGTCCAAATGCGTGGCCATGTTGTGGCGCTCGGCCACCTGCCTGATCCGTAGGATCTCCTCCAAAGGGTAGATGGTTCCCCCTCCAAAGTTGTGGGTGTTCTCCAAGCAAACCAGACGCGAAACAGGTCGGTGGATGTCTGGGAGCCTCACTGCCTCTGCCACCTGCTCAGCCTTGAGGATCCCCCTTGAACCTTGAAGAGTACGGAATTGAACCCCTGAGAGGGCAGCGGCCGCAGCCACTTCTGAAAGCACAGGATGTGAGTCGCTCTCTATTATGACTTCATCTCCGGGCAGGGTATGGGTCCGGATAGAGACCTGGTTGGCCATGGTGCCCGAGGCCACAAACAGAGCTGCCTCCTTTCCCAGCAACTCGGCCGCTTTTTCTTGGAGGAGGTTCACGGTGGGATCTTCCTCGAACACATCGTCTCCTACCTCGGCCTCTGCCATGGCCTTGCGCATGCCCTGGGTGGGTTTGGTGACTGTATCGCTTCTTAGATCCACTAATTGCTCCATGTTGCTCCCCTTTCAAGTCTTTTCCCAGTACCGCTTTATGCGCTCCTGAAAAAGCTTGTCCAGCTGAGCCATATTCTCAGGGGTAAAGCCCAAAGCTTCTTCCCAGACCTCCGGACTTTCCATGCATAGGTAAACCAGTGGTTCCCCACCCCCCAGTTCCCTTATCCATCCGGCCAGAGTCCGAAACATTTCGGCCCTAAGAGGTCTTAAATATCTCATCTTTCCATCCAGACCCGGCACCATTTCCCCCAGGCCCAGCCCTGCTTCCACCATGGCCTGATGCATGCTCCTAGGGTACCTGAGGGCCCCCATGCTCACCCAAAGGATTTGCCCTGCATCAAGGCAGCGAAATAGCTCCTCCAGGAGCTCTCTGTAAGCATCCCTCCAGCCTTCCAGCATCACCAGGGGATCCAGGTGGATCCCCAAAGGGTATCCCTTCTCATTACAAAGGGCTGCAGCCTCTATACGTTCCAGGGCTTTTGGCACCCCCGGCTCTGCTTTGTCCGCCACCAGAGGGGGGTTGAGGGAGAAGGATATCACCGTGTGTCTCTTGTGCGGAAGGTCCAAGAGGCCCTTTACCTGGCAGGATTTGGTCTTGAGTTCCAAGATGGCATTGGGGAATCGGGCAAAGAAGGGGACCAGGCTTTGGCTCAAGGGCAAAAAAGGCTCCAGAGCCAGACTGTCTCCCAGCTCCCCTGTACCCACTCTGAGGATTCCAGGCCGACCGCTCAGGAAATCCTCGACCTCCTTGAAGCCGTCTTCCAGGTTAACCAGAACCTCTATTTCGGAAGTACCGAGATAGTCTTGGAGAATACAGTACTTGCAAGAATAGGGGCAGCCCAAAACCAGATTGAGAACCCAATATCCGCAACAAAGGTAATTTCGGGTGCCAGGACAGGGCTTAAGGAACCGGCCCAAGTGGTGCCTGAATTTCATCTTCTCCTAAATCCCAG
Source organism: uncultured Desulfarculaceae bacterium (assembly GCA_964414345.1). Classification (GTDB taxonomy): domain Bacteria; phylum Desulfobacterota; class Desulfocorpusculales; order Desulfocorpusculum; family Desulfocorpusculum; genus Desulfocorpusculum. The sequence goes on along the minus strand of CAYPWF010000002.1, from coordinate 107,780 downwards.
AGCATAGGAATTCTTAAATTAAGGTAACCCGGATTATTGGCCAGGGCTTCTCACATTAGGGCTACCCCCTTAATCTCTCTTATACTATTCCACTTCTCCTCTCAAACCCAGCCCGCAGCGGGGCCGGGGGATGAAAAACCATCCAATGAGCCTCAACAGTACAGGCCAGCTCAGAATGTGGAGCGTCCATCTGGGCGATGGCTCATGAGATAGATTAAAAAATACTAGATAAAAATAGACTAGATGCAAAACTACTATCTGTAATTCCTTTTGGTTAGCCATGGAAAACAGACATTCAAAGCCCCAGCCCGCCACAAAATCTGTTGACACCATTTCATGAAGTATGCTATGAAACAACTCAAGGGACTAAGGAAACCGCAGGTGGAAGGGCTGTTTGAGGCTCGGGCCGGAGCTTGTATCTGTTCCCGAGCTCGGGCGGTGTCTTTCCTGTCCCAAGCTTTAGGCGCCCGCTTCCCTCTCGGGGGGGGTGGTGGACAGGGGGCGCAATCTCTCCATGAGTTCTTCATCAGAGAGCGATTTTACCATCCTTGAGGAATGTCGCATTTTCTTGCGTACAAGATGGAATTTGTTCAGGGGGTTCAGGTCCGAAGGTTGGTGGGATTTGAAGTGGGAGGATTTCCAAGGGAATGGAGCCGGGTTGGTTAGGGAATCCTCAAGAAGCTCCTGGAAAGAAGCATTGCCTCTCTGTGGGCAGTGAATTCACCTGGGAGTTGGTTAGCCTCAGTATGGCAGGCTTTGGTTTTCTGGAGATGAGCCTAGAGTAAATCTGGCTTGAGGCCAGTTAGTGCGCAAAGGGAGGTGGCAATCATGAAGATCCAGAAGGTGGGAGTTTTAGGCTGCGGTTTGATGGGCTCCGGTATCGCTCAGGTTTGTGCTGAGGCGGGTTATGAGACTACTGTCTTGGAGGTGGAACAGAGATTTCTGGACAAAGGGTTCTCGGCAATACAGAAGAATCTGAGCAGGGCAGTGGAGAAAGGCAAGATGACAGCAGAAGCTCGGGACAAGACCTGGGCTTTAATCAAAGGGACCTTGAAACTAGAGGATCTGAAGGAGTGCGATCTGATCATTGAGGCCGTGGTAGAGGATCTGAAGGTGAAAAATGAGATGTTCTCGACCCTGGACAGGCTCTGTCCGGAAAGGACCATCCTTTCCTCCAACACCTCTTCCCTTACTGTCATGGCCATGGCCGCCTCCACCAAGAGACAGGACAGGTTCTGCGGCCTTCATTTTTTCAATCCCGTACCTGTGATGAAACTGGTGGAGGTAGTCAAAACCATAGCCACCAGCCAACAGACCATAGACACCTGCTTTGAATTCTGCAAGGCCATTGGAAAAGTTCCCATCCTGGCCAAAGACAATTCAGGATTCATAGTTAATCTGCTCCTGGTGCCGTATCTACTGGATGCCATCAGGGCCTTGGAGCAGGGAGTGGCTTCCATAGAGGACATAGACAAAGGCATGATGCTGGGCTGCAACCATCCCATGGGACCTCTCACCCTCTTGGATTTCGTGGGATTGGACACCACTTACAACATCGCCAACATCATGTTCGAGGAATACAGGGAGAAACGTTACGCCCCTCCACCTCTTCTTCGCAAAATGGTCCTGGCAGGCTATTACGGCAGGAAATCGGGTCGCGGCTTCTATGACTATTCCGGGGAGAAGCCCGTGCCTGTGGATCTTGGAATCTAAGGCTCCCGCTCTGCTCGGGGGATAAGGAGGTAGATCTTCCCATGAAGCAACTCCTTTCAGGAAACGAGGCCGTGGCCAGAGGCGCTTATGAGAGCGGGGTGAGGGTGGCATCCGCCTATCCAGGCACCCCCAGCACGGAGATCCTGCAAAATCTGGCTAAGTATGAAGGGGTGTACGCCGAGTGGGCTCCCAATGAAAAGGTGGCCTTCGAGGTAGGCATCGGAGCCTCCATGGCAGGGGTAAGAGCTTTGGTGGCTATGAAACATGTGGGCCTCAATGTGGCGGCCGATCCCTTTATGACCTTTGCATACACGGGGGTAAACGGAGGCTTCCTGCTGGCCTGCGCCGACGATCCAGGCATGCACAGCTCGCAGAACGAGCAGGACAATCGATATTTTGCCCGCTTCGCCATGGTTCCGTTGTTCGAGCCCAGCGACAGCCAGGAGGCCAAGGACATGGTTGGGGTTGCCCTTCAAGTCTCTGAGGAATACGACACCCCCTCCATCTTGAGACTCACAACGCGTGTTTCTCACTCCAAGGGCATAGTTAGGATGGGTTCTCCTTCGGGGACACCTGCCAAGGGTTTCTCCAGGGATCGGAAGAAGTATGTGATGATACCTGCATATGCCCGCATAAGACACCCCATGGTGCTGGAGCGTTTGGAGAAGCTTAGGGGTTTCTCCGAGCGCACAAGCTTTAACCGCATAGAGTGGGGGAAATCCTCGGTGGGGATCATCTGCAGCGGCATCTCTTATCAGTATGCCAAAGAGGTCATCCCAGAGGCCTCTTTCTTGAAGCTGGGCATGAGCTATCCCATTCCCGAAAAAAAGATCCGCAGGTTCGCCTCCAAGGTGAAAAGGCTTCTTGTGGTGGAGGAGCTGGAGCCTTTCTTGGAGGAGCAGATACTGGCCATGGGGATCCGGGTGGAAGGCAAGAAATACTTCCCCAGACTGGATGAATTCTCCCCCGAGATAGTGGAAGAGGGGCTTCGCAAGGCCAAGCTGCTAAAGCCCAAGCGGGTTTCAGTCACCTCGGTCCCCACACCCCCCACAGCTTCTCTTCCCAGGCCCCCGGTCATGTGCCCGGGATGTCCTCACAGGAGTTTCTTTTTCGCCTTGAACCAGGCCAAGGGGATAGTGCTTAGCGACATCGGTTGCTATACCCTAAGTGTGCTTCCGCCCCTTGAAGCCATAGACTCCTGCATTTGTATGGGGGCATCCATCAGCACGGCCCATGGGGTGGCCAAGGCCATCGAGAGGACCCAGCTGGAGGAGAAAAGGCCGATTTTTGCGGTCATAGGGGATTCCACCTTTCTTCACTCAGGGGTCACAAGCCTTATGGACGTGGCTTACAACAAAGGGAATGTGAAGGTGGTGATTCTGGACAACCGCACCACCGGAATGACGGGCGGACAAGACCATCCTGGAACCGGCCGCACCCTACAAGGCGAGCAGACAAGGCAGGTGGATCTCCAGAACCTCGTGGAATCCTTGGGTATAAAGAGAGTGCGTGTAGTGGATCCTTATGATCTGAAAACCACAAGCCAGGTCATAAAGGAGGAAGTCTCGGCAGAGGAGCCTTCGGTAATTATCACCAACAGGCCCTGCGTGATGATGGAGAAGTTTGACCCTAGCCTGGTCCACAAAGTCGACCCGGAACTTTGTGAGGGCTGCGGCATGTGTTTAAGATTGGGCTGCCCTGCCATAGTTCCTGGGGAGGAAATTCCTTCCAAGAAGGAAGGGGGCAAGGTGCGACGCAAGGCAGAGATCGACCCCACCTTGTGCCGAGGCTGTACAGTGTGCGAACAGCTCTGCAAACAAGGGGCTATCTCCATGGCAGGAGCCTGAAAGACTCCTGTGGGCTTGGGAGGCGACATGGTGAAAAACAAAAACTCGGTGAAAAACATTCTCATAGTGGGTGTGGGAGGCCAGGGCGTGATCCTGGCAAGCGACATCCTCTCTGAAGTGGCCATGTTGAGTGGCCTGGATGTCAAGAAGAGCGAGGTGCACGGCATGGCCCAGCGAGGTGGGGTGGTCTCCTCCCACGTGCGATTCGGGAAGCGGGTAAGCTCCCCCATAATCCCCAAGGGAGAGGCGGATGTGCTTCTCTCTTTCGAGCTGGCCGAGGCCCTGCGCTGGTTGGGATTCCTCAAGGCCGGGGGAAGGCTCATCGTAAACTCGCAGAGAGTCGTCCCCCCCATAGTCTCCACAGGCCTGGCCCAATATCCAGAGGGAGCGGAGGAGCTCCTGAAGAAGAGTTCCACTTCCCCCATCCTGGTGGACGCGCTGGGGATAGCCGAGGAATTGGGGAATCCCAGGCTGGTGAACACCATCCTTTTGGGCATGACTTCGAGGCTCTTGGAGCTCCCGGTGTCTGTCTGGAAGAAGGTGGTGTCGCAGCGGGTCCCCAAGGCCTTCAAGGAGCTCAACCTGAAGGCTTTTGAGAAAGGACAGTCCTTGGTATGAGAGAGCGCCAGGTGGCGCCTTGGATTTCAAGACAAGGAGGGGGAGAGATGCCTTGGGATGAGAAATTCGAGTGCATGGGGGTGGAGGAGCTCCAGAGGTTCCAGCTGGCCAAGCTGCAAGAGACGGTGGCCTGGCTGTATGAGAGAGTGGATTTTTACAAGAAGAAACTGGATCAGCTCGGCGTGAAGCCCCAGGACATTCGTTCTCTTGAGGACACCCGCAAGCTTCCCTTCACCGTGAAAAACGACCTTAGGGACAATTACCCCTTCGGGCTTTGCGCGGTGCCCCTCAAGGAAGTGATACGAGTCCACGCCTCCTCGGGCACAACCGGTAAACCCATAACCGGTCCTTACACCAAGGAGGACTTGGAGCAGTGGACCGAGTGTATGGCCAGAAATCTTTGGGCCGCTGGGATCCGACCCGAGGATATAGTTCAGAACGCTTACGGCCATGGACTTTTCACTGGAGGTTTGGGTTTCCATCAAGGGGCTACAAGAATCGGCTGCACGGTTGTGCCCACCAGCTCAGGCCAAACAGAGCGCCAGATAATCATCATGAAGGATTTCGGTACCACAGTGTTGTTTGCAACACCTTCCTACGCCCTGACCATAGCCGAGAGGGCTGAGGAAATGAAGGTGGACCTGAAATCACTGCCCCTGCGGGTGGGGGTGTTCGGAGCAGAGCCTTGGACCACAGGGATGCGCCAGGAAATAGAAGAGCGCATGGGGATCAAGGCCATGGAGGCCTACGGGCTTACAGAAATGTGCGGCCCTGGGGTGGCCTTTGACTGCGAGGCCCAAGACGGGCTTCACATAAACGAAGATCATTTCCTTCCCGAGATAGTGGATCCGGTGACCCTGGAGCCCCTTCCCCTAGGAGAGCAAGGCGAGTTGGTTCTGACTTCGATTCAGAGGAGAGCCATGCCCTTGCTAAGATACAGGACCAAGGACATCACGCGCCTGCGAAGGGAGAAGTGTGTATGCGGCAGGAGCCTCATCAAGATGGACAAGATTCTGGGCAGAAGCGACGATATGCTGATAATAAGCGGTGTGAACGTATTCCCCTCCCAGATAGAGGCTCTCTTGCTGGATGTGCCGGAGGTGGAACCTCAATATGTGCTGATAGTCCGTAAAAAGGGTTATCTGGATCAGTTGGTGGTGCACGTAGAGGGCAAACCTGAGATCTACGCAGCCGGTCCTGAGAAGAGGGCTGAGGTGGAGGCCCGCATAGCAGAGCATGTAAGGGAGATGGTGGGGATCTCCGTAGGGGTCACCTTGGTGGAACCCAAGAGTATCGCCAGAAGCGAGGGGAAGGCCAAAAGAGTGATCGACGAGCGGCCCAAGAGCTGAGCTCCTCGCTCTAGGAGGTAATCTGTCATGGGGTTTATGGATCAGCTTCGCCAAGTGGTGGGGGAGCAAAATGTGCGCGAGGAACTCGTGGAGCGGCTTTGTTACTCAAGGGACATGTCCGTCCACGAAGGGATTCCGGAGGCCATCGTTTTTGTTGCCTCCAAGGAACAAGTTTCAGAAATACTGCGCCTTGCCAATGAGGAGAGGGTCCCGGTGATCCCCAGGGGCTCCGGCACATCGGTCACCGGAGCCATCCTGCCTTGTAGGGACAAAGGCATTCTCCTGGACCTGAGCAGGATGAACAGGATCCTGGAGATAAACAGGGAGGACGGCTATGCCAGGGTGGAGCCGGGGGTCATATGTAATAGGTTGAATCAAGCCCTGGCCCCCACCCATTTCTTCCCACCGGATCCGGCCAGCGCCCCCTTGGCCTCCATAGGGGGCATGGTCTCCACCAATGCCAGCGGAAACCGCGCCCTCAAATACGGCACCACCAAGGACTATATCATGGGATTGGAGGTGGTGCTGGCCGACGGCAGGATAATGCGCACAGGTTCCAAAGCCAGGAAGACCTCTTCGGGATATGACCTAACCCATCTCTTCGGTCAGGCTGAAGGGACCTTGGGGATCATCACAGAGGTTATGGTGAAGATTCTGCCGATGCCGCCCTACATCGCCTTTGCACAGGCCTCTTTTCCAAGCGTAGAGGCTGCAGGCAGGGGGGCCGAGGAGGTTTTGGGCCGAGGGATCCCCCTTTCCTCTTTGGAGATATTGGACAGGACCTCTATAGATGTTGTGCGAAAGACCATGGGCCTAGAGATCCCTCAGGAGGTGGGCTGCATTCTGTTTCTGGAATTGGATGGGGTGAAGGAGGCTGTTCAAAAAGACATTGAACGGATCAACGAGATCTTTGCCAAAAATGATGGGCTAGAGACGCAGTGGTCGGACGATCCAAACCGCCGTATGGCCATGTGGCAGGCCAGGCAGGGACTTGTCTCGGCCCTCTCCAAGGTGAAAAGGGGCTCCAGGCTGATCCCCCTTGTAGAAGACTTCGGGGTACCCATAAGCCAGATACCGGCAACCATAGAGGCCATCCAGGAGGTGGGCAGAAAGCACGATTTCCCCATGTGTATATTCGGGCACGTGGGGGACGGTAACCTCCATGCGGTCATCATTATGGATCCCAGAGATGGCCGAGAATGGGAAAAGGTCAAGCGGATAGCCCAGGATTTCATAGTCCTTACAAAGAACTTCCAGGGCACCCTCACGGCCGAGCACGGCGTGGGGATGGCCAAATCCCCTTACATAGAAGAAGAGTTGGGGGTGTCCAAGGAAGTCATGGAAAAGATCAAGCTGGCCCTGGATCCCAACAACATCTTGAATCCCGGGAAGCTGGGTTTTGAAGGCTCCATAAAGGACATCCTGGAGCAGTTTGCCTACTCGGCCTTTCTGGAGAGGCCCGATCAAGTCAAGGGCTTTGGTCAGGCCGTGGACAACGAGATCCTGGCCTGCATAATGTGCGGTTTTTGCAGGCTGGGATGTCCCACATATGGGGAGCGGTTGCTTGAATCAGTGAATGCCAGGGGAAGGGTCATACTGGCCTATGATCTTATGACAGGGAAAATTCCCCCGTCTGAGGAGCTGGCCAGCCGTTTTTATGCCTGCACCACGTGTCTGAATTGCCGCTCCACTTGTCCTGCCGGCATACAGGTGGCCGAAATCGTGGAGGCTGCAAGAAAAAGACTGGTGGATGAGGGCTATCTTCCCAAGAGCTTTCTGCCCATGCTTAAGAGCATGGAAGAGAAGGGGAATCCATTTGGAGAGGAGCCTGAGAAGCGAACCGAGATTTATCCTTCCGGGTTTGTGCAACCCCAAGGGAAGCTTGAAACAATGCTTTTTCTGGGCTGCGTGCCTTCCTACCAGGACACAAGGATCGTGCCCTCGGTTATGAGGCTCATGGATCGGGCTGGGATAAAGTATGGGACCATGGGGGATAAGGAGAACTGTTGCGGATACCTGGCCTACCTGGTGGGTTCGGTGGGTGACTTCCAGAAAGCCATGGAAACCAACCTGGCCCTCTGGGAGAAGAGCTCCCCCGAGACTTTGGTGACCACTTGTGCTGGTTGCTACAAGACCATCAAGGAGCTTTATCCGAAGCACACCCAGCGTCCTGTGCCCAAGACCCTTCACCTGGTGGAATACATGGACCAGCTGATCCAGGAAGGGAAGGTGAGCTTCCAGGGGTCTTTTGAAGCCAAGGTGGTTTATCACGATCCTTGCGACCTAGGCCGACACATGAACATATTCGAACCCCCTCGCCGGGTGCTTCAGGCTGTGCCGGGTCTGCAACTTCTGGAATTCCCTTTGAACAGGCTCCTGGCCAAGTGTTGCGGGGGAGGAGGGGGGCTCAAGGCCTTTGATTTCGCAATGAGCGACGAGATAGCCTACAAGAGAGTCCAGCAGGCCAAAGAGGTGGGGGCTGAGGTCATAGTATCGGCCTGCCCGTCCTGCAAGAGGACCCTCCAGGCAGCCGCGGCCAGACTTAAGAGGGAAGAGAAGTTCAAGATCCAGGTGATGGACATCACAGAGGTGCTGGCCAAGGCCATTTGAGAAAGGTCAGGTGAAGCAAAGGGTAAACGGATTCTGATAACAACTCTCGGGGTGTGAGAGGTTTTTTGCTCTGAAGCCACAAGGAGGTTCTCCATGAGCCAGCTCCTTCATTGCGGCGAGATACTCAAGATGAACGCAATCCTGTTTCCCGAGAAGGTTGGGGCCAGGGATCTGGTCCGGTCCATGACCTTCCGCCAGTGGAATGAGAGGGCCTGCAAACTGGCCAACGGTCTTTTGGGGCTTGGGCTCCAAAAAGGGGACAGGGTGGGGATTCTGGCCTACAACTGTGTGGAGTGGATGGAGATCTACGCAGCCGTGGCCAAGGCAGGCCTGATAGCAGTTCCTATCAACTTCAGGCTAACAGGGCCTGAGGTCACCTACATAATGCAGAACTCCGAAGCCAAGGCCATGATTTTCCAGGATGACTTCCTGGGGCTGGTGGAAACAATTCGAAAGGACTTGGATGTCTCACAAGGGCGTTTTGTGCACTTCGGGGGCCAGGCTACCCCGGCTGGTTTCCAGGGTTATGAAGAACTCATGGCGAGGGCCTCTTCTCAAGAGCCAGATGTGGAGGTAGCTGCAGAGGATATCTGGACCTTCATGTACACCTCCGGCACCACCGGGAAACCCAAAGGAGCCATACGCTCCCACGAGAGCTATGTGATCTTCTATCTCATAAACGAGGTGGATTTTGGTTTTCACCGGGGGGACACCGGGCTTCTGGTGATGCCCATGTGCCACGTGAATTCCATCTTCTACTCCTTCGTGTTCACCTACTGCGGCGCAAGTGTGTGCGTATACAACATGAAGAGTTTTGACCCCGAGCATCTCTTGAAGACCCTCTCCGAGGAGCGCATAACCTTCACATCTCTGGTGCCTACCCATTACATCATGATGCTGGGACTTTCCGAGGAGGTGAAGCAGAGGTACAACTGCGACGCTGTAACCAAACTGCTTATCTCCTCGGCTCCGGCCAGAAGGGACACGAAGCTGGCCATAATGGATTTCTTCAAGAACTCGCAGCTCTTTGAGGCCTATGGTTCCACAGAAGCCGGCCTGGTTACCTTGCTGCGTCCGGACGAACAGTTCAGCAAGTTGGGCTCCATTGGCAGGGAGATAACAGGCTCGGGCCGTATAAAGCTTCTGGATGAAAAAGGGAAAGAAGTCCCCGAGGGAGAGGTGGGTGAGCTCTTCTCCCGCACCCCGCACGCTTTCCAGGGATATTGGAAGCTGCCGGGAAAGACCGCCGAGGCTTTCAGGGGTCCTTATTGTTCGGCTGGAGACATGGCCCGCAGGGATGAGGAAGGTTATTACTATCTGGTGGACCGCAAGAGCAACATGATCATAACCGGTGGAGAGAATGTGTACCCCTCCGAGGTGGAGAACTGCATTGGGGGACATCCCAAGGTCAAAGATGTGGCGGTCATCGGCATTCCCCACGAGAAATGGGGCGAGGCGGTCCACGCAGTAATTATCCTCAAAGAGGGGCAGGAGGCCACTGAGAAAGAGATAATAGAGTGGTGCCGTGACAAGATTGCCGGGTACAAGCGGCCCAAATCAGTTTCCTTTATTCGAGAGGAAGAGATGCCAAGGACTGCCACTGGCAAGATCCTCCACAGATTACTCAGGGAAAGATTCGGCAGTTGATCTTGTAGAGAACCGCTGAGATTGAAAGACCTCGGAGAAATTCAGACAAGGGGGTTGGAGGGCCTTTTTTGGGCGGGGGTGGATGTGGGGGCCTCTACCACCAAGGCGGCTGTGATCGACTTGGAGGCCAGGCTGAGGGGTTTCCACGTGCAACGCTCCGGGGTGGACTACGCGGGAGGCTCTGCGGCGTGTTTGGAAAAGGCCCTTCAAAACGCAGGAGTTCCGGCCGAACAGCTAAGCTCTGTGGTGGCCACTGGATACGGCCGTTACAACGTTCCCACGGCAAAGCGGATCAAGACAGAGATCTCCTGCCACATGAAGGGCTGTTATTTTCACTATCCCCACGCAGCCACCATAGTGGACATAGGGGGCCAGGACTGCAAAGTGATCCGGGTGGACGAGCAAGGCCGCCGCAAAGCTTTCAAGATGAACCGCAAGTGTGCTGCAGGCACAGGGGCCTTCCTGGAGGAAGTTGCCTTAAGGCTGGGGATGGATGTCTCGGAGCTGGACGGATTGGCCAGGGGTTCCACTCGTAAAGTCCAAATAGGCTCCTACTGCACGGTTTTCACCTCCACCGAGATCCTGACCCTCATCAGAAGGGGTGAGAAAGTAGAAGATATAGTCAGGGGGCTTTTCGATTCGGTAATCCAGAGGATCCTGGAAATGGATCCCCTGGAGGGCACGGTAATACTGACCGGGGGGGTTGTGGAGTACAATCCGATCCTGGCCGAGGCTTTGGGAGAGCGGCTAAAAACAAGGGTTCTTGTTCCTCCACATCCCCAACTCACCGGGGCTTTTGGAGCGGCTCTTTACGGGCTGGAGGAAGACAGACAAGGGCAAAAGTGATTGCATCAAAAAGAAGCCTCAGGTTGATGGAGAGGGGGCAGTAAATGAACTCGGAACAAGGGGTTTTTCGTAAGGATTTTGAATCCAGTAAAAGACTCAAAGAAGTAATGGCGCAGCATTTCCAGGAGCTGGATCAAGCTGTCAGGAACGGGTCCCCCAAAGTGGCCTGGTGCACCAGCGTCGGACCTGCGGAGTTGCTCAGAGCCATGGGATTTCTTGTTTATTTTCCGGAGAACCATGGTGCGGTGCTTGGAGCTTCCCGCAAGGCAATGGAGTACATACCTGTAGCCAATGCCCTGGGTTACTCACCGGACATTTGCTCCTATCTTACAAGTGATGTTGGGGCCTATCTGCGCAAGGAAACTCCCCTCACCAAGGCCTACGGGATAAGCGGGGTGCCAAAGCCGGATGTGCTGGTTTACAACACCAACCAGTGCAGGGATGTGCAGGACTGGTTCCACTTTTACGGAAGGGAGTTCGGGGTACCGGTCATAGGTATCACCTCCCCGAGGGGGGTGGAAGAGGTCACAGATGCCCACATCAAGGATGTGGCCAAACAGATGGAGGAGCTGGTGCCTACCCTCCAGGAAGTCTCCGGCAGCCGTTTGGATATGGACAGGTTGCGCCAAGTGGTGAGGCTGTCTAGGCGCTGCTCGGACTTGTGGAAAGAGGTTCTTGAGACTGCCTCGGCCCTTCCCTCTCCTTGGACCTTTTTTGATCATACTATCCACATGGGGCCTGCGGTGGTGGCCAGGGGGACTCAGGAGGCAGTGGATTATTACGAGCTCTTGCTGGGAGAGCTGAAAGAGAGGCTGCAAAATAAAGTGGCGGCCGTGGGGGAAGAAAGACACCGTCTTTACTGGGAAGGAATGCCCATCTGGGGGAAGCTCAGGGATTTGGCCAATCTCTTCATGAGACTGGGTTCATGCATAGTGGCCTCAACCTATTGTAACAGCTGGATATTTACCGACTTTGACCCAGATGATCCATTCCGCAGCATGGCCAAGGCTTACACCAACATATTCATCTGTCACGCAGAAGGCTGGAAAGAGCACTACATAGAGAGAATAGTCAGGCGGTTTCATATTGACGGGATAGTTTTTCACGATGCCAAGACCTGTCCCAACAATTCCAACAGCCGCTACAGCATGCCCCAGAGGCTGGAAAAGAGACTTGGAATCCCCTGCCTGGTGATCCATGGGGACCTAAACGACCTTCGCTGCTATTCCGAGGAACAGGCTGTCACCAACATAGAGGCCTTTGTGGAGCAGCTGGAGGAGAGCTGAGAACCTCGGGCCAGCGCAGGTTCCCCGGGGTGAATGGCCTCTTGTTCTTTTTCAACCCTCAAGCTCTAAAAAATTCCTAAGGATTCTAAGTCCCCAAGCTTGGCTCTTCTCGGGATGGAACTGGCAGGCAAAGATGTTTTCCTTCCAAATGCTGGATGCGAAATCCATCCCATAATGAGTTGTGGTAGCCACAATCGAGGTATCTGCGGGCACTCCGAAATAGGAGTGTACGAAATAGAAGTGAGCTTTTTCAGGGATACCATCCAGATGAGGAGCCCTCTTCAGGAGCCTGACGCTGTTCCAGCCTATATGGGGCACTGTGAGGAACTGGCGCGGACCCTGCCCTTGGGCCGGCATGTCAGATGGGAATCGAACAACTCGGCCTTGGAGCAGTCCCAGGCCGTGGCTTTTACCGAACTCCTCGCTTTCCTCAAAGAGCACCTGGAGTCCCAGGCAGATTCCAAGATAAGGCTTCCCTGCCCTGACAGCCCCCAGTATGGGATCCAGGAGGCCGAGTCTATCCAAATTGGCCATGCAATCCCGAAAAGCCCCCACCCCCGGCAACACGATCCCCCCGGCCTCTCTTATATCCCCGGGGCTTTGGGTGAGCTTGACCTCTGCTCCCAGATACCGGAACGCCTTCCAGACTGACCTCAGGTTCCCCATCCCATAGTCCACTATGGCGATCAAACTTCCCCTCCTTTTCTTGTGGCGTGGACCTATCATAAAATTCAAATCGGCTCCTGCACAAGGTCCTGGGTGGGGCCAGGAGCCGGCCAAGAGGAGGGATGAATGGAAAAACCGCTTCCTTACAGCAATTGGTGCTACGTCTGCGGGAAGGAGAACCCCTTGGGGTTCAAGGTGGTCTTTTCAACTGAGAACGGCAGGGTAAGACTTCGTCATATCCCAGAATTGCATCGCCAGGGCTATCTTGGGGTGGTGCATGGGGGGGTCATCTCCACACTTCTGGATGAGGCCATGGGATGGGCTCCCACCCTGGCCGTGAAGAGGATGTTTGTGACAGCGGAGCTGACAGTGCGCTACATAAAACCCTTCCCAGTCGGGAAGGTCATGCTCATAGAGGCATGGCCCGAAAAAGTAAGCCGCAGGATGGCCTTGGTGCTGGGGGAGGTGAGAGATGAGGCTGGCGAGCTGCATGCCTTGGCCAAGGGCAAGTATTTGCCCATGAGTGAGGAGGAAACCAGGAAGGTGGACGAGCTTCTTATCTATGAGCCCCAGACCCTAAGGGTGTTCCAGGGGGATGTCTGACCCGGTTCAGAAACCAAAAAGACATTTCTTTGCCACCGGGATCCAGTCCAGGGGATTTCAGAGGCTTTTGCCTTTTGCGTGGGTGGATCAATTCCTAAGACCCATCTGGACAAACCCCTGTGCTGGGACTATCATGGGCGCGACCTGAAAAAGGGCTGCGTTCGAATGCGGTTGTGAAGCTGCTTTTTGGTGGGAAGGCCAGACCTGCAGAGAAGGAGGGCGGAGGCGGTGTTTGAGATCTTGGAGAAAAAACAGATGGCGCAGGGTACTGTGTGTATGTTCAGGCTTGCTGCTCCACGCATTGCCAAGAAAACCAGGCCTGGGCAGTTTGTGATTCTCAGGGCCAATGAAAAGGGGGAGCGCATACCCCTCACCGTGGCCGAAACCCATCCTGAGCAAGGCTGGATCAGGATTTACTTTCAGGTTGTTGGGAAGACCACGGCCATGCTGGCCGGAATGGAGCCTGGGCAGGCCGTTCAGGACGTGATCGGACCACTGGGTGTGCCGACCCACGTGGAGAAGCTGGGCACGGTGATCTGTGTGGGAGGGGGGCTGGGAGTAGCCGTGATATATCCCATAACACGCGCTTTTTTCGAGGCCGGCAACCATGTAATAGCCATTATAGGGGCCCGCACAAAAGAACTCCTCATATTGGAAGATGAGATGAGGACTGTTTGTCACGAGCTGCACGTGACCACGGACGACGGCAGCTACGGGCACCACGGTTTTGTGACGGATGTTCTCAAGGGACTCTTGCAAGATCGCAAAGATGTGGGGATGGTCATGGGCATAGGACCTGTTCCCATGATGCGTTTTCTTTGCAAGACCACCGAACCGTTCGGGGTCAAGACTATGGTCAGTCTCAACCCCATCATGGTGGACGGCACCGGCATGTGCGGGGCCTGTAGGGTGAGGGTGGGGGGCCAAACACGCTTCTGCTGTGTGCATGGCCCTGATTTTGAAGGGCACCAGGTAGACTTTGAGGAACTCAGCAAGCGGCTCATGATGTACCTGCCCCAAGAAAGGGAATCCTACCAGCGTTTCCAAGCTGAAGTTGCAGGAGGAAGCGGCAGATGAGCGAGATCGGCGAGCGCACCCAGAAGTCCAAAAAGGAAAGGTTGCCCAGGCAGCCCATGCCTGAACAGGCTCCCCGGGAAAGGATCCGCAATTTCAAAGAGGTCCCCTTTGGATACAGCCCCGAGCAAGCCTTGGCAGAGGCCAGCCGTTGTCTTAAGTGTAAGAAGCCGGGCTGCGTGCCTTCATGCCCTGTGGAAGTTGATATCCCCGGCTTCATATCCTTGGTAGCAGAAGGGAAGTTCTTTGAAGCAGCCGCCAAGATCCGCGAGACCAATTCCCTTCCAGCTGTTTGCGGCAGGGTTTGCCCTCAGGAGGACCAGTGCGAAAGCGGCTGTGTGTTGGGCAAGAAGTGGGATCCTGTGGCCATAGGCCGCCTGGAGCGATTCGTAGCCGACTATGACAGACTACATGGTCAATTCCAAATGCCTCCCATGGCCTCTCCAACGGGTAAGAAGGTGGCCGTGGTGGGTTCTGGTCCTGCCGGGCTTACCCTGGCTGGGGATCTCATTAAGAAGGGGCACCAAGTAACCATATTTGAAGCCCTGCACGAGCCTGGAGGAGTGCTGATTTATGGGATCCCTGAGTTTCGTCTTCCAAAAGAGATTGTGAAGGCAGAAGTGAACTATCTTAGAAAACTAGGCGTGCGCATCGAGACGAACGTGGTGGTGGGAAAGACCCTTACCGTGGACGAGCTTTTTCAAGAAGAAGGGTATCATGCTGTTTTCTTGGGGGTGGGGGCAGGGCTACCGGTTTTCATGAACATCCCCGGTGAGAACCTTTGCGGCGTGTATTCGGCCAACGAGTATTTGACACGTTCCAACCTGATGAAAGCTTACCTTTTCCCAGATTACGACACTCCTATCGCGGTTGGCCGTAACGTGGTGGTCCTGGGAGCCGGCAATGTGGCCATGGATTCGGCCAGAACAGCTCTTCGCTTGGGAGCCGAGACTGTCCGCATAGTTTACCGTCGCTCCAGGGCCGAGATGCCCGCCCGGGCCGAGGAAATACACCATGCCGAGGAGGAAGGGATAGTCTTCGAACTCCTTACTAATCCAGTGCGGTTCCTTGGGGACGAGCGTGGATGGGTCAAGGCTATGGAATGTGTGCGAATGGAGCTGGGCGAGCCTGATTCTTCCGGCAGAAGAAGACCCGTGCCCATCCCTGGCTCTGAGTTCATTTTGGAGACCGACATGGCCATAGTGGCCATAGGCACAACGGCCAACCCCTTGATCCCCTCCACCACTTCTGGACTTGAGACCAACAAGTGGGGATACATAGTCACAGATGAGACCGGTCGCACAAGCAAGACCGGTGTCTGGGCCGGGGGAGACATCGTCACAGGCTCTGCAACGGTGATTTTGGCCATGGGGGCCGGTAGGAAGGCTGCCAGGGCGATTCATGAGTATGTGATGTCGCTGTGAGTCTACCCTAGTGTTCTACCCCGAGCTTAAGAAACTGTGATCACGGGGTGTGGAGGGCCGACCTGCATGAGTGTTGCCTTTGTTTTCAGTGAAGAGATGATGGGCTACGACTACGGACCATGTCATCCTTTGCGCATAGAGCGTTTGGGTTTGACCATGAAGCTGATCCAGGCCTATGGATTACTTGACCATCCGGAAGTCATTCGAGTGACACCAAAACCGGTGGGAAAGGAAATCCTGAGGAGGTTCCACACCCCGGCATACCTGGATGCCCTGGAGGCCGCCAACAGTGGGGTGCCATTTCCCGGTTTGGAGCAATTTGGGATAGGTCCCGGGGACAACCCCGTGTTCAAAGGTATGTACGAATGGTCCTGCTTAATCGTGGGAGCTTCCCTTGAGGCAGGTCGCTTGGTTGCCGAAGGCAAAGCAAGGGTGGCCTTCAACATAGGGGGAGGCCTGCACCATGCAAGGCCCAACAGGGCCTCTGGATTCTGCTACGTAAACGACCCGGTGTTGCTCATCATGCAGCTTGTGGACATGGGACTCAAGGTCGTATATCTGGACGTGGATGTGCATCATGGGGACGGGGTGCAGTGGGCCTTTTACGACACCAACAAGGTGCTGACCATCTCCCTGCACCAAGACGGGCGAACTTTATTCCCAGGCACAGGGGCGGTGGAGGAGATGGGAAGAGGGGAGGGGGCCGGTTATTCCGTCAACATACCCCTTTGGCCAGGCACCGACGACTGGCTTTATCTGAGGGCCTTTGACGAGGTTGTGCTCCCCCTGATCCAGGCGTACGGGCCTGATATAGTGGTGACCCAGTTGGGGGTGGACACGTTCCACGGGGATCCCCTGGCAGCACTGGATCTGACCACCCAGGGTTTCTTAAGGGTCTTGGAAAAGATGCGGGAGGCCTTCCCCCGATGGGTTGCCCTGGGAGGAGGCGGTTACGAGATGACCAATGTGGCAAGGGCATGGACCCTTGCCTGGGCTGTAATGACAGGCCAGGAGCTCCCCCAGGAGATTCCCGAATCCCTTCGAGCATCCCTAAGGGAACTGGGCTATTCCCGGGACACCCTTATGGATGAGTACCTTTGGCCGGCTGCCCGCAGGGAGGTGGCCGAAGAATTCCTGGAAACCACAATTCATCGGATACGCCGGAGCATATTCCCGGTGCACGGGCTTTGAATCAGGGGCGCGCGGGAGATGGATCCCCTGCCTCTAAGGATCCTTCTGGTGCGTCACGGTGAGACAGACTGGAACAGACACGGGAAGTTCCAAGGACATCTGGATGTTCCACTTAACGAAGTTGGCCTGGCACAAGCGGAAGCTCTTGGGTTGGTGCTAAGAAAAGAGCGTTTCGCCGCCTTCTATTCCAGCCCTTTGAAAAGAGCCCTTGAAACAGTCCGAATAATTTGGCTGCACCATCCAGGGGTTCCCTTTTACATAGAACCGGACCTGATGGAGATGAACCTGGGTGAATTCGACGGAATGGAGGCTGTCCGTTGGGCGGCTTTGTACCCTGAGTTTCTGCAGGCCTGGAAAAAAGAGCCTGCAGCCATCAGGATGCCCGGAGGGGAGACTCTCCAGGAAGTTCAAGACAGAGCCTTGGGGGTCCTGTTCTCCATAGCAGGGCGTCATAAGCCGGGAGAAAAAGTTCTGGTTTGCACTCACAATTTTGTGATACTTGCTGTCTTGTGCCGTGTGCTGGGCATATCCTTGAACCGTTTCAGAGAAATAGGTCAGAGCAACGGATCCATAAACCGCCTTAGATATGAGGCCGGAGAAATCCGGGCAGAAAAATTGAATGATGACTCCCATCTTCCCCCCTTCTTAAAGAATTCGAGGGGAAGCTCCTCATGAGCCCCGCAGAAGAGCTCTTGAAAACCTCGGAGATTACTGGAGAGGAGCCTTACCCCCAGGCCCCTGCCCGCTGGAAGCTGTGGAGTCTGGTGTGGATAACCGTGGGATGGGTTCTCCTCGGGCTCTTGATCACTCCGGTGGGGCGCAGCCTGGGCTTGGAGCTTTTCTCCATATCACAGGACATGGGCACCAGTGTATATGCCGGAGGGATCGCTTTGCTGCTGGTGGGCCTGGGACTTTATCTGAGAAAGGCCCACCAGGCACTGGGTGTACTTGAGCACAGGGTGGAGAGGCAAAGAAGAAGATTGAGAGGCATGGCTACGGATCTGGAGACTGTGAGAAGTCTCCTGAAGGTCACAGCCTCCATCAATTCCAGAATGGAACTCTCCTCCCTTCTAAGGATCATAGCCAGGGAGGCTGTAAGGACTTTGGATGCGGATCGTTCCTCGGTCATGTTACTGGACAAAAGTAGGACTGTTTTGAGAACAGCGGCTGCCTGCGGGGTGGACCTGGAGAAGGTAAAGGGAGCGGAGGTGCGGCTGGGAGATGGGATTGCCGGATGGGTGGCCCAATATGGGAAGCCCAGGCTTTTGCACGGGCCTGTGGAGGCCAGGGAGTTCAAGGCCTTTGAACCAAAAGACAAGCCGATTGTTTCCGCTGTTTCCGTGCCTTTGCAGGTGGGAGGCAGGGTGCTGGGGGTTCTAAATGCCACCCTTACCCAGGAGGGAAGGCAGTTCCAGGATGACGAGCTCAGGCTCTTGATGCTGTACGCCAACCACGCGGCAGTGGCAATCCGAAATGCCTCCCTCCTGAAGGCCTCCAGGGAAAGGGCCAGGCTGCAAGCCATCTTGGACGGGTACGTCTCTCCCCAGGTGGCCAGGGCCCTTACTCGAGACCCCAAAGGCTGGATGAACCTTGGGGAGATGAGGGATATAACCATCCTGTTCGCGGATATAAGGGGTTTCACAGCTGCTGTGGACAAGATGGGACCTGAAACTGTGAGGAGCTTTTTGAACGAGTGCTTTACACGCATGACCGAGATAATCTTTGAAAACCATGGCACTCTGGACAAGTTTATAGGGGATTCTGTCATGGCTTTTTTCGGAGCGCCCTTGCCGGTTCAGGATCCTGGGATTTTGTCCGTGAGGGCGGCTTCGGCCATGATAAGCGGTTTTCAGAACATGCAGCAAAAATGGCAAGCACGGCATCCGGTGGTCCAGTACCTGTCTTTGGGAGTCGGGATTTCTTCAGGTCACGTTTTTGTGGGGAACGTGGGCTCCAGAAAGCGCTTTGACTACACTGCAATCGGCCAAGAGGTGAATGTGGCCAGCAGGCTTTGTTCAATGGCAAGGGGAGGCCAGATTTTGGTCTCGGAAAACACCCGGAGGCTCTTGGGATCAAAGGTTCCTGTGATTCATATGGGGGACGTGCACTTCAAAGGCCTGGATCGTCCTGTGCACGTTTTTGAAGTAGCTTTGGATGCACGCTGAGCTCTTCTCCTGAAAGCTCCTGACTTGTATGCCCACATTTCTGAAACAAACCGGGTTGCGGCTCTAAGGAGCCTTACAAGGCAGAGCTCCTAAACTAGATCTGTGTGCTCGGCCAAGACCGCTTTTTGACGCTCCCCCCAACCTGCTTTGCTGCAGGCTGAAAGTCATTGATTGTTACCCGGATTATTCTCCAAAGCTTGTGACTTTGGGGGGCCCAAGCCCCAGTTGAGCTTTGGCATATTCCCACTTTAACCGGTACCAACTCTGAAACAGAAAATCAGGGTGCTTTTGAGTATACACCGGTTTGTTTAAATATCTCGATAATATAGCCCGCATTTTCCACTTATCCTGAATAATTAGGGCTAGCTCCCTGGGGGGATGAAAAGACAACTCAAAATATGATAACTTTTATCCAGGAGGCAAGTATGCAGCTTTTTCAGGAGCAACTCTTGGAATTGATGGCATCCACCAGCTGGGGGGTGCCGGTTAGGGACATGGAAGAACTCCTGGCTTTTGGCCCTAAAGCTCTAGAGCCTGTGGTGGTTTTTTTGGAGAATACCCTGGCAGAGCAGAACCGTGAGAAGGACCTGCTTTGGGCCACAGTGATACTTGGGGAGCTTAGGGACCCTGGGGGGATACCTTTGCTTCTGAGATTAATACAGGAGGCTCAGGGACTTGAGGTTCCAATTGCAGCAGCAGAAGGGCTGGCCAAGATAGGGGAACCGGCCCTGGAGCCAGTGGCAAGGCTCTTGGGAGAGAAGCCTGGGCCCAGAGTAAGGATTCTCCTATATGCGGCTTTGTCGGGGATGGGCGCAAGAGAGGCCCGGGAAGTGCTGCTGGATGCCCTAGAGGAGGACCCAGAGCTGGACTTCGTGGTTGCCAGAGCTTTGGCTGAAAAGGCTCAGCCGGGTGATGAGGAAATCATTTACAGAGCATACTTGCAGGCAGAGCCCTGGAAAAGAGCCCTTTTTGAGGAGACCATAGCAGGTATTTTGGGGGGCCGTTCTCCCTGGAGCGTGCCTTTTAAAGACTGGCGACTGCGCTACCGCAGGCAACCTCGACAAGACCTCAAGGTGCACCGCTCCTGGCCGGATGTGCTTATAATGCTTTGGGATAACCGCAATTTGCTTAGGCCTGATCTGCAGGCCCAGGCCGTCTCTCTGGAAGAGCTCAGAAATAGGGCCCTAGCCAGGGGAAGGGAAAACGTCTGTCCTGATTGCGGGCAGGTATTTCGAAGCCCTACAGGCATACCTCTTTGCCAGGAAGTGGAGGAGGATCTAATAGAGTTCCAGCTTCAAAGGGTAAGGGAATGGTTGGCTCACAAATGGGAAGACATCCATGAAGTCTTGGACGAGCTGGACCGCCATGAGATGGAAGCCCTTCAGCTACCTGAGGAGTCTGAGGAGGAAAGGGTCTGGAAAGGAGAGGCCCTGGATTCTATAGAGGTGATGAAAGATACCTTGTGCTGGATGGTGGAGCAAGGTATGACCGGGCTTTCTCAAGGAGAAAGGGGGCTATGGGCTGCCCTTCAGAGGGCCAGGGCCAGGCTAAAATGAGTGCTGAGGGGGGTCTGTGAAGTGGGTTTGGGGAAAGCCGGCTCTGTTTTGGGGTGGGTTAGGTGCTAAAGGCAGAGGCCTGATGGGTTGGGCTCTTCATCAGCCAAATTAATTGCCTGGATCTGACTAAAAGCGACACTAAGGTTCGCTGTGCTCAACCCTAGTCGCTCACAGGGTGAGGGCATCTCTCTGAAACGGGATCACCCTGTGATGGCTTGCCTCTAAAGAATTCCAAACTTAGGAGGTGGACCAGATGCCAATTTACGAGTACGAGACCGTGGAGCCCGGCAGGGGGTGCCGCCTGTGCTGCAGGTCCTTCGAACTCGTGCAATCCGTCACAGAAGAGCCCATTGGTTCCTGTCCATCATGCGGAGGGCCTGTAAGAAGAAAGCTCTCTGTGTTCAGGGTCTCTATCCCCGGGACTGCTGCAGGCAAGGATCAGGTGGAGCGTGAGATAGCGGATTACGAAAGGAAGGGGATGTGGAGCCATGCAGCAGAGCTGGCCGACAAAGTAAGCGAGAAACCCGAAAAGGCTCACCTCAAAGAAAGAGCTATGGAAAACTACAAGAAGGCCGGGTACGATGTGTGAGGTCCAGGGGGATCCTCGGAAATCTGAAAATACCCACATCTTGTCCAGCCTGGGAGAATTCTTCAAAGCCAGTGATTTTGGGGGCCAGGCCCCCAAATCCCCAGTAGGCCATGGCATATTTAGACTCAACCTAGCTCCAAGTCTGAAACCGAAAACCAGGGTAATTTTGACTAGATACCAGTTTACCCAAGCATCTAATCAAGATAGCCCGCATTATCCACTCATCGTCAATAATGCTGGCTAGTGATCCTGAATAATGCGGGATAGGTTAAACAGGCTGGCTTGGGGTCAGCTCATCTTGGATAGAGGTATTCTCCTTTCCAAGGTAGAAGCGCCACTTACAAAACATCCCAGGCGGGTGAGGATCAGGAGGGGCGAAAAGACACTCCACCTGGATTCGGGGATCAAGCTCTTTGGCGAATTCCAAGAACTCCCCCTTGTGCATTTCCTTGCAGTTATATTCCCCCAGACCCCTTCGAATTCGTGCCTCCTGACTCGCACAGGAAGGCACTGTTACCTCTACTTGGTCTTGGGATGTTTGGATCTGATACCCGATGAGGATGCACCAAGGAAAAAGCTCTAAAGCTCTCACAAAACCATCTAGGCCTCCCCCTTGGATATTGAAAATTTCCTTTAGCCTTCTGGCAGCCAATCCGGCTACCCTGGCCCACACCCTTTCGTTCAAATATTCGGCTTCTGCCCTTGTGTACTTATCCTCTACATAAAGGAACCAAAAGGCGTCAACCACCCTGTAATGCCATAGAAGAAAATCCAGATATCGCCTCAGCTCTTCCCGTGACATGCAATCCAAAGGATCTGTCCTCATGGTAGAACCTCCTAGCCCTCCTTACTTTAATTGGAACCTACAGAATAACTTCTGCCCCGAGACAAACTAATTGCCGGGTAAGCCTCCCTTTTAAGTTTTTTTGGCTTCGGGTCTGAACCCGAAGACGGCTAAAAATGGGGGAGTCGGAGCTTTTAACCCCAGCGCCGGATGATGGAACCAGAAATGAACCCATCATAGTGCACGCCCCCCCTGTACTACAAGCAACCAGAGCAGTGACAAAAAAGGCTTCTCCGCCTGACAGTTCAGGGCAACTCTGCATTGCACGCCCCCATGATCCAGGAGCAATAGATTATCCGTGCCAACTTAAGGATATCATGGGTGTAATAGATCTTCTTGAGTAAGGCATATTCCTTGCATAAAGGCAGATTGCCTGGGTGGGTTGGCCCGGGGCATGAAACCCACCCCATAGATTGCTTAAGGCCCCAAGAGGGGAGGAACCTATTTGAGCTCAAATACCAAAAGGTAATCAATGACTACACCATCGTAACCGTGAGAGGAATTTGGAAGATGTCAAGGCCCAAACTCACAAGACCAGGAACAAGCCTCTTGTTGTTGGTTATCACATTTTTTGGCTTCTTGGGAAACACAACCTGGGCACAAACTCCCACCAATTTCCCGGAAGTCAAGGCCAGGCTTCAGGTGCTGGAAGAAGAAGTATTGGAGAAGGGTTTCAACTTTCAGGTGGGATACAATCCAGCCATGGATCTTCCTTTGGAGCAACTCTGTGGTCTTATGGAACCCAAGGACTGGCAGGAAAAGGCCAGATTCTCAGGCCCCATGCCCAAAGCTTCTTTGCCGAGCCGATTCGACTGGCGGGAACAAGGCGGTCTTCCACCCGTAAGAAACCAAGGGGGTTGTGGCTCCTGCTGGGCTTTCGCCACCGTGGGTGTGATGGAAGGCCTTCTCAAGACCCGCATGGCCCTCACTGAAGACCTCTCGGAGCAATACCTGGTTTCCTGCAATCTGAACGGTTGGAGCTGCTCGGGGGGGTGGTTTGCCCATGATTACCATGAGGACCTAGTCCCTCCTGGGGAACCAACAGCAGGTGCAGTGCTGGAGGCCAACTTTCCGTATGCTGCCAGGAATCTGCCTTGCGGATCTCCTCACCCCCACGCATATCGCCTCGCCCAGTGGAAGTACGTGGGAGGCTGGGGCACACCTTCTGTGGAAGAGATAAAGCAGGCTATCTATCAGCATGGCCCAGTGGCTGCCGCTGTGGCTGTGGGGCCTGCTTTCCAGGCGTACAGGGACGGCGTATTCGACAAAGACGAGTCTTCCGTAGGGGTCAATCACGCCATAGTGCTGGTAGGATGGGATGATGAGTATTACTGGAATGGTTCCACCCATGGAGTGTGGATCCTGCGCAACAGTTGGGGCACAGGGTGGGGAAAAGCAGGTTACATGCTCATCAAATACAATACTTCTCAGGTGGGCTATGCTGCCAACTATGCCGAGATCGTAAGTTACACGGTGAGCCCCCCTGAGGGAACTGTCGGCACACAGATAACTCTTTTGGGCTCTGAATTCGGCAAAAACACTCCGAATGTGTACACAGAGTTTCAAGATCCCAAGACAGCAGAGGTGCGCCACAAGTCTCTGCAAATACTCCAATCCACTCCCACGGCCATTGAGGCCCTCTGGAGCCCCAAGCTTCCTCCTGGAAGCTATCCAGTAAAGGTTCAGCCAAGCTCCCCTCAAGGAACTCCGCCCATCACAGTCGGACAGTTTCAGCTCAGGGAGCCTGAAATAGAGTCTTTGGACCCAGCGCAGGGAACTCCGGGCTCACAAGTAACCGTTCAAGGGATGTTTTTTGGAACCAAAAAGCCAAAGGTCCTTCTGATTCCGCAGGAAGGCGGAAGGCAGAAAAGATGCAATATCCTTTCCCACTCAATGGATCCCCTAACCGGTCAGAGTTCTTTGGTTCTCAAAGCTCCCAAAACCCATGAGGGGGAATATCTCCTGGTCTTGCGAAACCAGATAGGAGAGACCCAAACCAATTTCACCATAATATCTTCACCTTGAGCTGATCCGTTGCATCAACTCCTGCAGACCTTGCCCTTTGCCCAGCCAAGTAAGCCAGGCCTGGCAGAGCTCCTTTCCGTTTGCAAGAACTGGGTCTTTACTTAAAGTCTCTTTAAGCCCCCGGGGCAGTGGTGGTGGGAAAGTCACCTCGGTCGGCTCCATTGCGCAAAAAGGCAGCCAACTCCTGCGAAGAACAGAAATGCTCCCGCGGCCAAAGCCCTGGGTCGGCATGCCCCAAACCCAAAGGTGGAAACGAAAGAGAGCCGAAATCCCCACTATGGATGCCAGAAGCAGATCCAGGATCTCCTCGTCCCTGAATTCTAAGAAGAGGTCTGTGGCTCTTGCTTGGATCCTTTGGGAAGTGCTTTTCCCGGCCCAGTGAGCCCCTGCCGATTCCAAGGTCCAAAGCAGGGCTGAGATTGCATTCAGCCATAAGTGCCTGTGCATACCGCCTTCCTGAAGAATCTGGACAGAACTCTCCAGAAATCTTTGGACCCGTTTGCGCAAATCGGAGCGCCCAAATCGCTTTGCATCACCTTGCAACAGGCAGTATACAAGTAGCTTGGCACTCCAGAGGGGGTGCGAAACTTGGCCTGCATGAAAAAGTTC
Source organism: uncultured Desulfarculaceae bacterium (assembly GCA_964414345.1). Taxonomy (GTDB): domain Bacteria; phylum Desulfobacterota; class Desulfocorpusculales; order Desulfocorpusculum; family Desulfocorpusculum; genus Desulfocorpusculum. The sequence goes on along the minus strand of CAYPWF010000002.1, from coordinate 83,118 downwards.
TTTGGAAAGGCATCGGCACTCTCTTCGGATGGCCTTTTCCCATCCCTGTACAGTCTTGCCCAGGAGGAAAAGAATTCCTCCACCCAGGATCATTATACCTACGGTCTCTTCAACGTGGACAGAAGGGCGTGTCAGGCTCCAAATCACGGCAAGAGCCCAGGCAAGGGAGCCGCCCCTAAGAACAAGGCGAGCCCAAGCAACTCCCCTTAACAACAGAATTCTCTTGCAAAGGGCCCATCTCTCCCATGGGGCCTTACATCCCATGGGCCGGTTTCTCCTTTCTTAGTGCCTTGAAGACCAGTACAAGAGGCACAAGCCCTCCTGCTACCCAGGAGAGCACCCAGAAGGAATCGTTGAAGGCCAGCATGCTAGCCTGGCGAAGCACCTCTTGGTATATGACCGAAAGCACGCCCGTTGCATCGGCCAGCTCCGGACGATGCAGCTGGAGCCATGCACTGATCTGAGCTGACTTAATCTGGAACTCCGGATCAAACGGTGTAACGTGTTCCACAAGGAAGCTTTGGTGCACCTGGGCCCTCTGGGTGAGGGTGGTTGTGGCAAAGGCCACCCCGAAGCTCCCGCCCAAGTTTCGAAGCAGATTGAAGATCCCGGTGGCGTTGCCCATCTGGGGCTTGGGAATGTGGGCAAAGGTGGCGGTGGTAAGAGGTACGAAGAACATCCCCATCCCAAGACCCAAAAGCACCCTGGGCCATGAGAGCTCCCAGAACCCGGCCTGCAGGTTGAAATCGGCCATGAGTCTTATGGCCACAGCGCATATGCATAGACCAACCCCAAGAAAAAGCCTGGGGGGCGCTCCCTTGCGCATGAGGGTGCCAATCAGGGGCATGACCATGAAGCTGGCCAGACCCCCTGGACCCAGAACCAACCCGGCCCAAAGGGCCGTGTAACCCATGAGCTTCTGAAGGTACAAAGGCAGCAGCACCAGGGTCCCGAAAAGGGAGAAGAAACCCAAAAACATGATGAGGTTGCCCGCAGAGAAGCTCCTGTCCCTGAACACCTTCAGGTTCACCACAGGGTGTTCGGCCCTAAGCTCCACGATGACGAAGAGCAGCAAGCCCAGAGCCGCCGTAATACTCATTCCCACAATCCAGGTGGATTCGAACCAGTCCTCCCTCTCTCCCTTGTCCAGCACTATTTGGAGACAGCCCAGACCCACACAGAGCAGCAGCAGGCCCCATTTGTCCACATAAAGCCTGGCCCGTCTCAGATAGGGAGGATCGTGGATCACCAACATTGCCATTGCCACGGCCAGCACTCCCACAGGCAGGTTTATATAGAATATCTCCCTCCAGCTCCAGTGATCCGTGATCCATCCCCCTACCACAGGGCCTGTTATGGGGGCCATGACCACCCCCATGCCAAAGACTGCCATGGCCATTCCATGTTCCGCAGGAGGGAAGGTCTCCAAGAGAATGGCCTGGGAAAGGGGTTGCAGGGCTCCTCCTGCCAACCCCTGAACCACACGAGCCGCTATGAGCACCTCCAGGCTGGGGGCCCCTCCGCACACAAGGGAGCTTAGTGTGAAAAAGCTCAAAGAAAAAATCAGGTATCGTTTGCGGCCGAAAACGCTTGCCAGCCACCCGGTTATGGGAATCACTATGGCATTGGAGACCAGATAGGAGGTGAGCACCCAGGTTACCTCATCCAGCCCGGCGTTCAAGCTGCCTTGGATATGAGGAAGGGATACGTTGACAACGCTTGCATCCATCACCTCTATGAACACGGGCAGCATCACGGTGAGGGCCACGAGCCATTTGTTAGGTGTTTTTTCTTGGCTCTCTGCAACAGAGACTTGGCTGCCTGGCCCCAAGGGGCTCATGAGCCTTGTGAGGTTCCCACGAGGAGGCCCCCGCTCCTCTCGTGGGTGTACAAAGTCACCTTGAGAGACATGCCTACGCGCAAAGGTCTCTCCGGGGGTGGAGGTGAATCCAGAAGGATTTTGACAGGAATCCTCTGCACTACCTTGATCCAATTCCCAGTGGCGTTCTCCGGGGGAAGAAGCGAAAAAGCAGCTCCAGTTCCAGATCGAATCCCGGCCACCCGGCCCCTATAAAGGTATCCAGGATACATGTCGGCCCGGATCTCGGCCGGTTGACCCAACCTAACATCCGTGAGCTGAGTCTCTTTGAAGTTGGCCTCCACGTAAACCTCCTGAAGAGGCACAACAGCCATGAGGGGTTGGCCTGTCTGAACCTGTTCCCCCACCTGGACGTTTTTCTGGGCCACGTAGCCCGAGATGGGAGACCTCACAGAGCAGTAAGTGAGGTTGAGTCTGGCAGCCTCCACAGCGGCCCTGGCCTCCCTTGATTGGGCTCGCAGGGAAGCCAGGCGATGCTCCTGAACCTCTACCTGGGAGCGGTCGCTTTCTGCTGCTTCCAGTTGGGCCCTGGCGCGGCTCCAGGTCTTGTCCAGGGCTTGGATGGAGGCCCTAACCGCCGCCATCTCCGCCTCCACCGCCTCTAACTGTGCACGAGCCTTTTGAAAGGCTGTGAGCACCTGGTCCCTTTGGCGCTGTGCCACAACTTGAGCTGCGAAGAGGCTGTCGAACCTCTCCTTGTCGCGCTCTGCCTCCTTGAAATCCGCCAGGGCGGCCTCGCGCTTCTTCTGCAGCTCCTGCAGCCGGTGAATCAGCTCGGATCTCTTGTCCCTGGTCTCTGGAGGGACCGTTCGGGCTGCGTCCACCTGGGCGGCTGTTTGCCTGTCCGTGAGGCTCAGGAGGGCCTCTGCCGCCTGAACATCGGCCTCCACTTTTGCCAGAAAGGCCTCTGCTTTTTCCAGGGTCACCCGGTAATCGGTTTGGTCCAACTCCAGCAGAAGTTGCCCCTGCTCCACAGGCTGGTCATTTTCCACCATTACCCGCTGGACCCTGCCGGGCACCCTGGCGCTCACCCGAGCAATGTCGGCCACCACATAAGCGTTATCTGTGCTCACCCGCTCCCTGAGGAAAAACCACCAATAGGCAATCCCCAGGCACCCAAGCACCAGGAGAAGCAGTAAAATCCCCCAAACAGCAGCCCTGCCCAGATGCCCCTTGACGCTCTTTCCCATAGTATTTCAGAGAGTCCTTCCCCTTGGACAAAACTCACATCTCGAATAAGGTAATGGGCAGCACCTGGACCTTTAGCTCCCGGATACCTGAGACAGGACGCACGGCCTGGGCTATCTCTTGGACGATCACAGGCTCCTGGGTTTCATTGGCCCTTAGTTTCACCAAAACAACCCCTTCTTTAGAAGATACCTCAACATCCGGTCTCAAGGGGGCCAGGACAGCCTTTACTTCGGCGGCCAAGGCTAGATCTTCCATGGCCCTTTGGGATTCGGCAGTGGTCCGGAAATGCTCGATTTCCAGGGTATGACAAATGATCTCAACAGCATCCTCCACCGAGAGCTTACGGATATGCAGCACCAGGTCATAGAGGCTTGGATCCCTTGTGTCGATGCCGTAAAGGCGTCGGCTCCAGTTGCGGCGCTCCTCGTCCAGCTCCTCGATGTACTTGAGGGCCTTTTCCCTGGAGATCTTTTCCCTTTCCATGACTATACGGAGCCTTTCCTCCAGGTCTGCGATAATCCTCACTTTCAAAACGTGGGGGATTCCCCGCACGAAGAAATGACCTGCCATGCCATGGTATACCACATTGTCTTCCTTGAAATGCCTCAGGAGTGCTGCCTGGATGTAGGCTATGTATCTTTCCTTTCCATAAACAAAGCGGTCCAGGACAGAGGGCGCGTTCTGGATTGCCTCCTGCAGCTTGGCTTCAGGTACGTTGTAAAGCTCCGAGGCCTCCAGCAACACCTCTCTGGCGATGCAGCGGTAGCCAAGCCTTTGCGCCACCTTTTCCGCCACTTCTTTACCGTGACTGTACGACCCCCTGGATATGGTAACGATGGACATGGCTCCCCTCCTTGCTATGAATGCAGAAACTCGGTATCGGGTGCTCTGACTGGAACAGAGTTTATCTTAACTCGGACCTTTCTCCAAGGCCGAGAACCGGCGCAGGATACCTCTGGAGGGGGCGGGGCCGGGATGGCTCGGGACATGCACAGATCAGGTGAGAGGATTGGTGGGGTCCCCTTGCTCCAACATGGACCGGAGCACCTCCCTGTCCTCCTGGGATGGAAGAAACCCCTCAAGCTCCGCCTCCATGACCAACTCCCCCCCTTGGTTGGTGAGTCTGGCATGGGCTTTGGCACGGCCCTTGAGGTCCACCTCCTGTATGAGCATTTCACAGGTTATTGTGTCTCCAACGTAAACTGGCTTGAGGAAACGAAATCTCATCCCTGATGCCAGCCATGCCCACTGTCCTCCAGGCTGGCAGATCATGCTCCCCACCAAGAGGCCGTGACATATGAGCCCCTTGAAACCCTTCTTCTGTGCAAAACGAGGCTCGTAGTGAACAGGATTGTAGTCGCGGGTTATCCTGCCGAAGTCCTCCACGTCCTGCCAGGTGAAGGTGCGGGAGAAGCGCACCTCTGAGCCCACTCCAAGACCCCCCTCGGCCGCAACCCTTCTCCAAGCCCTGAGGCTCTCACTTCCTTCCAAAGATTCCAAGACCACCTCCTTCGCGCATCTGATTAGCACCCAATTCAGAAGCAGGTTTCCCACAAGAAGATATAACAGAGTGTGCCCGAGAAGGCCACACGATGCCGCGGGCTTCTGGGGCTATGGCCCAGGTAGGAATTGGTTGTGGTGCGGACAAGGCCAGCCAAAACTGAGGAAGACCCAGCCTGACCCGTGCTGAAAACCCAGTAGATGGCACCCACTCAGGCTCATTCGTCTGTCAGGCCGGTATTGGTCCAGCGGACCTGGCAGTCAGAGTCAGCATCGGCCGAGGCGCATTGGTGGTAGGTGAGAATCGAAGGGTTGACATTGTTTTGACACTGATTCAGGTTGCCATACACCGAGACGCTCTGCCCTGAAAAGATGAGGAAACTTCCAGCCCCAGTCCCCGGCACTTGGGCGCACAGGGTGTATCCTCCACCTCTGGCATAAATATCCACAGGCCTTCTGTTAACCACGGTGTAAGAAGCGCACGCTCCACCCCCCCCGGTCCCAGAGCATGAAAGTCTTGAGTACAGGGTGTTGGGGTTGAGCCCAAAGCTCAGGTCATCGAAACTGGGTGTTGGGGTGTGGGACTCGTAGATCCTGTCCCCATCCCCGTTGCCGCCATCCAGACTGGAGTTTTCTCCTTTGGAGATGACCACAAGGGCCTGGGCCGAGGAGGTCCCGCCCTGCGAGAAGGCGAGTTGGGGCAAAGCACTTGAGCCAAGGGAGGAGAGGGCCGCACACAGGGCGCTTAGGGAGCCCGTAGTGGTGAGGGTCTGGTTAACATCGTAATGGTAGGAATTTCTCCAGGCATCCACAGCAGGAACCCCGAGTTCCAGGAAGGGCAGAGACCCCGTCACCTGTCCCACATCTCCGATTCCGTCCCCGGTGGTGTCTGCCAGGGGGAGGCGGCCATTTATCCCAGCATAACCCACCAGAGCCTCCCGGATCTCATCCAGGTCCCGCTGGGTAGAGCGGAAATGACGGTGTCTGGAGAGCTCTGAGAGCAAAGGAAGGGTCATCCCCAGAACAATGCCCAGCACCACAAGAACTATGGCCATCTCGATGAGGGTTAGACCCCGCTGCTGGGGGGCTTCGGTCAGGGGACCTCTCACTGACATATCCTTCCATGGCTTCCCAAGACTCTTTCCCCTGAGCTTCATGAGAACACCGTTGGGATGTTGATCCCTTCCATTGCCACGCGGTGGAGGGAAAGTCTTTTTTGCCAAGCTCCTCAGCTCCTAACCCACTGATTCACTGAGCCGCAGCGTCTGAGTCACCTTCGCCGCCTTCATATCCTCCAATACAAGGTCACCAGGTTATCACTTCCATCATATGCGCTGTTGCAGCGAATGTTGCCCGTGTTCCAAACCCCGTCGTCGTGCCTGGCGTCAATTGCCTGGGCCATACGGTTAGGGAGGTTGGTGACCCCTATGCAGTTATTGCTCCCCAGGCCAAAATTCTGTGTCCCGAACTGGTAAAGGCCCCCTCGCACGGGCGAGCTCTTCCTCACAACCGAAAGGGCCGTTGCCAGATCCTCCCAGACGTTGGCAGCCTCCTGAGCCGTGTCCACCAGCCCATTGTGGTTCCCATCAAAGGAGTCCCCCGGCGGGAAAGCCGGGTCATTCTCATCGCCTGGATACATCCCGTATCGATCATAGTAAAGCAGAAAACTCTGTGCATATTGCCTCATCTCCGAGGCTATCCTCTGGAGCCTTGCGTTGTAGAGTATGCTCTGTCCTTGGAGTACGGCTCCCAGAAGAAAGCCCGCCACCACCAGCACTATGGCCAGCTCTATCAAGGAGAACCCCTGATGTGCTCTCATCTGTCGAACCACCAGTAAAGGTTGTTCGCGTTGTTGGGATCCCCCGAATATGCTACACCACCGGTGGTCTGCCAACGCACATTCCCGGTGTTTCCAACCCCGTCGTCCACCTTGGTGTCAAAGGATTGAGCCACCCACATGGGCACCCTGGTGGCCAAGACGTAGTTGTAATTGCCGTAGGGAGCCACCCCGCCTCCGAAGCTGAAATTGCCGTTGAAAACATGCTGCTGGTCGCTGGTCTGCAAAATCTGCTGGGTTTGCAGCTCGCTCCAGGCTGTGGCGTTGTTGTCGACTATACCGTCCGGAGGGCTAGTGGTGTCCCCCGCGTACCGGCCCACCCTGTCCAAATAGGTGAACTGGGCAGAAGCAATGAACCTCATCTTGGTGTAGAAGTTCTTCTCCTTGGCGTTCTTGATCATCTCCTGGCCGCGAAGGATCGCACCCATGAGTATTCCGATTATTACCATCACAATGGCGATCTCGATCAAGGTGAAACCGCGTTGGGAGCTCATGGATCTCTCCTTCCCAAGCTTTTGTTCTCCTCTGTGACGGGCTGGCCACTCATGCTAAAGCCGTTTGCAACTCACCGATATTGATTGGGGGGTGCAAGGCTTCACACCCCCCTTTGTACCTCCCTAGAACTCAACGTAAAGGGTTACCGCTGCATTGGTGTAGGCCGCGCTGCCCCGAATGGCCCCGTTGTTAAAAATACCGTCGTCATAGGTGGTGTCAATGATCTGGGCTATCTCCCCAGGCAAGTTCTCCAGGTTGAACCAATGGCTGGTTTTGCCTTGGGCCGTCATCCATACAAGCCAGATATTCCCCCCAAAGGCATGGGTGGGGTAGTCGCTGGTGCCGTTGTAGGAGCCTGATATCAGTCCTGCCACTTGCAGGTGGTTGAAAAGCAAATAGGTCTCTCCCCCTGCTATCTGCCCGTTGGCATTCCCATTGCCCGCTGCCGCCGACCAACGGGTAGTGGCCGCAGGGTCGTCTCCTGGCAGATACTTGTAAAGATCCTGGTAAGTGTAAGAAGCTGCCCTGAGCTCGTCGGTCTGTTTCACAACCCTCTTGATCTTGGCTGACTTGATCATCTCCTGCCCTTTCAGGATGGCCCCGAGCAGAAGCCCTATGATCACAAGCACTATGGCTATCTCAACAAGCGTAAAACCCCTCTGATCTTTCCTGCATTTCATTTTCTTTTCTCCTTTGTGCCCTTATTTTGCACACCTTTGTGTGCGTTTTACTCCTTAACTTCCAGCAAACCCCGTGCCACTACCTTTCCAAAGGCAGCCTCAAGGTGTTTACACCCACACAAACCCCCTGCTGGGCACCTCCATGCTCCAAAGCCTGTGATTCGGGAACTCAAGCCCCAAGGCCCAGCACTCTTTGGCATATTCCAACCCAAACCAGCCCCAAATCTGAAACCGAAGATCAGGGTCTCTTTGAGTGTGGGCCGGTTTGTCCTAATACATCCTCAAGATAGACCGCATTATCCACTCCTTATGAACAATGGGGGCCAGGCTGGAGATGGACCCATCCGAATGCCATTTGTCGGCCGGGCGACGTTTTCTCGTCGGAACTACGACAAGCTCTGGCCTCACTCCTCGATTTTTATCCCGTGTCTTCGCATCAGATCGTAAAGGGTGCTCCGTGGTACCCCCAAGTCTTGGGCTGCAGCCGCCACCTTGCCATGATGTCGCTCCAGAGCGCATCGCAGCCAGGTCTCCTCCAAGCAGGAACGGGCCCTGGGTAAATCGTATCCCGCAGCCACCGGGAAGGCGGCTGGCTCCCTTTCCTCCATGGGCTGGCTATACGAGCCTGACAGGCCCAGATCCGAGGGAGTAATAGGCCTTCCGCGGCTTAGCACTAGGGCTCTGGAGAGCATGTTCCTAAGCTCTCTGACGTTCCCAGGAAAAGAATAGGCGCTCAAGGCCTGGATCGCCTCAGGGGTTAACTCTGGGAGCTTTACCCTGAACTCATGTCCCAGTCTTGCCAACAGATGCCTGGCCAGGAAAGGTATCTCTTCAGGCCTTTCCCTGAGGGGAGGCACCCGGATTTCCACTTGGCAGAGTCTGTGAAACAGATCCAGCCGGAAGCGGCCCCTTTTCACTTCCTCCCTAAGTTCCCTGTTGGTGGCTCCCAAGACCCGTACGTCGGCCTGGGTAGTTCTTCCTCCCACAGGGGTAAACTCCCGGGTCTCCAGGAAGCGTAGGAGTTTTGACTGAAGTTCCAGGGAAAGCTCCCCCACCTCGTCCAACAAAAGACTGCCTCCCCTGGCCTGAGCTATTCTTCCTTCCCTGCGGGCCGATGCTCCTGTGTAAGCCCCTTTTTCCGCACCGAAGAGCTCTGATTCTGCAATGGAGATGGGTATGGAAGTGCAGTCCACAACTATCAGTGGATTGTTGCTTCTCCCGCTCCAGTGATGGAGGAGCCTGGCCAAGAGTTCTTTTCCCGTACCCGTCTCCCCGTAGATAAGGCAGCTGACAGGAAGCGGTGCAACAGCTTTCACCTGATCTATGACCTCCTTCATGGCAGTGGAACTTACCACCATGGGCAAAGGCAGATCCTCTTTGCGGGTCTCAAAGAAATGCTCTTCCAGCTCCCTCCTGAAAAAGGCCCGTTTGATAAGGGTCACCAAGAGTTCCTCACGCACGGGCTTTACAAGAAAATCGTACGCGCCCCTGGACAAAGCCTCCTTTGCGGTTGTTTGATCGCCGTGGGCAGTCATGACTATTACCTTAAGCAGGGGAGCCATCTCCAAGGCCTCTTGAAGTAAAGCCAGCCCCTCTGATGGATCCTCGGGGCAGGGAGGAAGCCCTAGGTCCAACAGCATCACATGGGGTTTCTCCTTTTCCAAGATTCGCAGGGCCTCTGCTCGCGAAGATGCCAAGAGAATCTCCTGATCCTGGCGTAGAAACCATTGAAGCTGAAGTGCCAGGGATCTGTCATCCTCCACTACCAGCACCCGAATCCAGTCGGACATAGAATACGCTCCCTTGCGGGTTGTTGGGCCGAAAGCCAACCTGCCCACCCAGACGACTTATCAAGACCCTACTTTGGTACAATCCCAAGCCGCTCCCACCGGGCTTGGTAGTAAAGAGGGGCTCGAACAAACGCTGCTGCAATTCTTCCGGGATTCCAGGCCCTTGATCCACTACCTCGATCAGATAGCTTACCCCCTCCGCCAAGAGGCGAATTTCCAAGGGGCCTTTCCCCTCTGTGGCCTGCAAAGAGTTTGTCAAAAAGTTCTCCAGAGCCCTGCGAAGGGTATGAGGATCCCCAACCCAAGGGGCTTTGCTGACTTGGCTTTGAAAATCCAAAGAGAGCCCAGGTGAAACCTTGCGCATCTGGTGAATCCAATCTTCCAGTACAAGGTTCAAATCAACCTGTTCTCTTACCAATGTTTCAGAGGGGTGGAAGGTTTCCAGCCTCTCAAGAATTCTCTTGGCCCTGAACCTGGCTTGCTCCAGCCCTGGGAGGGCTGCTTCCAAGAACTCCTCTTTCTCCCAGCTGTCCACACGGCTGTAGTTGCGAAGAATGAGCTCTAAGAGTTGGGCCAAGTTCTTGGCGTCGTGAAGCAGGAAAGAGGTGGCCTGCGAGTACAAGGCCAGCTTCTTGTCCTCCTCCTCCTTTTCTTTCCATTCCAGCTCCCTTAAGAGGGCCCCAAGGGTGGCTGACCAAAAGCCGAGGAGACTCTCCTGCTCCCAGGAGAGCGTTCCAGGCGGACCGTGAACCAGAAGCCTTCCCACCAGTTCCCCTTCCACCTTGAGGTCCAGTTCCTGGCTGCTCTCTGCCTCCTGCTCATTTCTCTCCCCACGGTTTTTGCCCACCTTGGCTTGTAGAAGAAGCTGGCCTTTGCGATCAACCCTGTAAAGGCTCAAACCATCAGCTCCGAGGAATTCCGCCAGATGTGTTAAGATTCCTTCCAGATCTTGCTTCCCGCTTACAACCTTGAGATAAAGAGCCACCTCCTGGGCAAAATCCCTCTCAGGCAGGTAAAGGTGCTCCCTGAGATATTTTCTCAGAGCTGCCATGGGCCCAAGAGGCACTAAGGGAAGAGCCAGTACCACGGCCAGAAATCCTATAGCCGCAAGCTCCAACACCGGTCTGCTGATTCCCCGTGCTGCAACAAAAGCTTCGGCCCAGAGGAAAAACGCCATGATACCCAGGACAGCAAAGGATTGGGTGGCTCTGCCTACCAGCTGAGCAGAGGGCCTAGCCCGCACCTCCAGGAATCCTCCCCTCAAAAGCAAAGGATAAGCCATCAAGATCCACAAGAGATGAAGTAACAAGAGGAGATCCAGGAGTTGAGTGGGAGCTGTGTCCCCGGTAAAAACAAGGCGGGAAAGAAAAAACAGAAGGACCAACCACCAAAGCACCAGACCCAACCTAAATACTAGTTCCAAACCCATGGCTCCCGAGCTGCGTGCCCAACCCTCCCAACATAAGGTGAGAGAAGCCATACTGACAACGAAGCCCAAAAGCAGCAAAGGAGCATATGAGCTCTGGGGTATGAAGAAATCACGCTCCACGAACTCGGGCCAGAATCCAATAATGAAAAAAGCCGAGACACCAGCAGAGATCATAGGCAGGAAAGCGGCCAGCTTTCTTAACAGAGTCCTTTGAGCCCAGCCCTTCTGCTCCCTGCAAAGAAAACCGCTTAGCAACGGAAGGGCTGCCAGAATAAGATCCAACCGCCAATGGAAGCCTCTCTGAAGAGGCCAGATAAGCCCTGCAAGCCCAGCTGCCGCCATCAAGGCCGTGTAAACGGAAAAAAAAGCTCTATCAGCCCGCAGGCCGCGGGCCAAAAGAAGCGGGATCAGAGCAAGGGCCAACAGGCCCGCAGCCGCAAGCCCCAAGGAGATCATGAGAGAGCCTCAGGGTCCACCCTGGGCGGCCTCCAGCTTGCGCATAAGCTCCATATCCCCTCTCTTCAGGGCCAGCCCCCGAGCCTTCTCCAGCTCTGTCTGGGCTTGTTTCTGCTTTCCCAATTCCCGCATAAGCAGTGCCTTGTAATAAACCAGCCAAGGATCTTGTGGAATTCGTCCTTGGGCCTCCTCTAGAAGCTCCAAAGCCCTCTCGTGACTTCCCTTACGCCAATAGACAAGGGCCAGATTAACAAGGGATGCGGGCTCCGGGGAGTATCTGAAGTAGTGGGCAGCCTCCTCCAATTCTCCTGTCTCTAGATAAAGTACACCCAGGGCATTGAGGAGTGTTGAGTCTTGAGGCTGCAAATGTTTGGCTTCCAAGAGATCTCTCTTGGCTCCTGGAATATCTCCCATGCGCATGCGCAACACACCACGGTTCACCAAGGCCTCCAGCTCTCCAGGATCCTGGGCTAGGATCTGGTCATAGATCCCCAGGGCTTCCTGAAGACGTCCTGCCTGGGCTTGGATGTAAGCCTTCTCAAGCAGAAGGCTCTGTTTTTCCTTCGCCCCAGGCCGGGGTTCTTTCTTCTTCTCAGAGCTCACGGCAGCCCTGGGAGGGGAAGCCTCATACTGAGGTTTGTTGGGTTGAGATTTTTCTTGGCTTTTTTTGAGTGAGGGTTTCCTGAGGTCACCCATGGAGCGATCAGGCTCTTCAGATGTAAGGGAGCCTTGCCGGCTTTGAAAGGAAGCCCCTTGGCTATTACCGGATTCTTCCTGGGGCTCAGGGGATATGACCTTCTGTGCTGGCTTCTCCTCCTGCATTTCTTTAGGGCCCTTCTTTGCATCTGAGTCTTGCGTTACATCCGGAGCTTGCTTTGAGTCTTGGAAGGGCTCCTTACGTGAGATTTCCCTCGGCTCCTGGGAATGGCTACGCGGCCAGTACTCCATGATCAACCAGGCTCCGGCCACCGCTAGACCGATCAGTAGCCCAAGGGTCACCATCAGACCAAATCTGGGAGGCCTGCCAGATGGGCCAACCAGGTTTCCGGGGCTGGGGACCTGCAATGGGGCTGTGGAACCGGGTGAGTAATTCGGCGATTGGCTTTTGTTGAGGGCTTTCTCAATCAGGCTCATGTCCACCTCAGCTCAAGGTCCTTGACGGCCATCTTCACTTCCCGCCTACCAATGCGTAGGCTGGAGTTTACGTACCCGGCCAGCAGGCAACGCTCTGAAATGAGGTTGATGAGCCTGGGTATCCCCCGGCTGGCCTTGGCTATGGCCCTTATGGCCCGGGGTGAAAAAAGCGTTTCCTTGCAGCCCGCCACTGTTAGCCTGTGATGGAGGTATGGGCCAACCTCCTCTTTGCGAAGGGGCGGTAAAGTGGCCTTGATGGCAATACGTTGGTGGAGCTGGCGGAATTTTGGGCTCTCGATCCGTTCTTTAAGCTCCGGTTGCCCCACGAGCAAGATTTGTAAGAGCTTGCAGTCATTGGTTTCCAAATTGGACAAGAGGCGGACCTCTTCCAGAAGCGAATCAGACAAAGTCTGGGAGTCGTCTATTATCAAAAGCACCTTTCTGCCCAGCTTGTGGCTGCGAAGCAGAAAACTTTGAAGCAGACAGAGCAGGTCCACTTTGTCCAGAGGTCTTTGAAAGCGCTTGCGCACCCCCCAATCCAAAAGGATAGTTTTGATCAGCTCCTCGCTGTTCCCCAACATTGGGTTCAAGACCAGGGCCCTTTCCACGCCATGGTCCAGCTGCTGCAGCAAGGTGCGCAGCAGAGTCGTTTTGCCTACACCCACTTGTCCGGTAAGCATCATAAAGCCCACCCCGTTTTGGACCCCGTATAAGAGCTGATCAAAGGCCGATCTGGCCTTTTCCGAGAAAAGAAAGAACTTGGGATCCGGCAGAAGCTGAAAGGGTGGCTCCTGGAGGCTGAAGAATGTTCTGTACATTCAGCTCCCCCTTTCCAACCCCCAAACCACTGTCTCTTGCACAGGCTGGTTGATGTCCACGAGTCTCGGAGTCAGAAGCAGGATCAGCTCGGATCTACGTTTCTCCTTGGTGGTGTGACGGAAAAGGGATCCCATAACAGGGACTTCGGCCAGATAAGGAACTGATTTGGAGATCTCCTGCTCCCGCTCTTGTATAAGGCCTGAGATCAAAAGGGTCTGGCCGTCCAGCAAGCGCACCACCGTGCTGGTCTGGCGGGTCTCCAGCAATGGAATGGCCTGGGTGGGAGCCGAAGGGATGCCTGTGGGGACCAGTTTTTCACCCACCCTTTGGTTCACAGCAGGCACTATTTTCAGAAGTATCTCCCCCTGTGGGCTGATCTGGGGGGTTATGTGCAGGGTGACCCCTATGAAGAGGGGGTTCACACGGCTGGTCACCTGCGAGGTGGCGATCCCGCCTGAAGCAGCGGCTGTGGTGAGCTGTTCGAATGTCACGAAAAAGTCGTTCACTCCTACGGAGATGACCGCAGGTTGGTTGTTAAGGGTGGTTATCTGGGGTCTGGAGACCGCCTTCACATCTCCCTGGGTCCTCAGAAAGGAGATTACATTGTTCAAGGTGTACTGAACGCCCAGCTCCGCTGTGGGGGCGAACAGTAGACCCATCTGGAAGGCGCTAAGCGGTGAGGCAGTGAATGGGGATACTGGAAGAGGGGAGACTACACCCGTGCCGCTGGTGCTGGTACCCCCTCCACCGCCTCCTCCCCCTGTAGCTTGGCTCTCCATTTGCCCCCGGATCACCTCCCTGAGCCTGGGCATTCGGAAGAGCTGCAAAAGGCCGGGGAAGCCGTTCCAATCCACTCCCAGCTGTTGATCGTTGTTAAGAGACACCTCCAAGATCTGCACGTCTATATGCACTTGTCTTACAAGGTTGTCTTTCACCTGGGCCAAAAAACGTTCCACCCTTTCCATTACCGCCGGACTTGTGGTCACTATGAGGGTGCCTGTCTGCGGGTCCAGGGCGTAGGTTCCCACCAGCGGGGCCTGGCTCGTGTCGGTGGAAGTTGCCTCTGCTGCGCGGGTGGAGCTCTCTCTGGTGGTCCTGGCCTGAGAGCCTGCCGATCCCCCGGAAACCGTTTGTCCCTCCCAGAGGCCGGTTTCCAGCTTTTTTCTTACCACCTCCCGCTCCAGTTGGAACATTTCCAGCTGATGCTTCAAAAGCTCCTTATCATACTGGGTTTCGTAAGGCAGGAGCTCCATTTGCCTTCGAAGATCCTGCTGCTGGAACTCAGCCCTGAGCATCTGATAGCGCGGATCCCTCATGAGCTCCCTCAGCCGCACCTCCAGCTGTTTCCAGAAATCCACCGTCTCCTGGGTCTGTATGGAAATGTCCCCCATGGAGGCGCTGGTTGAAAGCTGACCAAGGCCTGTGGAACCAGCCGTGGAGGAACCAGAAACCGCCAGTGAGGAACCTGGGGAAGTGCCAGTGCTGGTGGCACTGGTTCCCGAGGACAGGGAGACCTGGGTTGTGCTGGAGCCTGAACGAACACTCATCACATAGTCCAGATGGAAGACCCTGGTCATCATCTTGGAGACCCTTACATAGCCTGGGTGAGATGAGAAAAAAAGCCCGTGGGAAGTAAGCACGGCATCCAAAGCCTGCCAAAGGGGAATATTCTGCAGATTCAGGCTGACTTTGGCATCCTCCACGTCCGGGTCTATGATCACATTCACCCCTGCTTGTTTTACCAAGGCATGTAGCAACTCCTTGAGCCCGCCATCCACTAACGAAATGGAGACCATTGCATCCAATCCACCCTTTTCCACAGGGGTTTTCAAGGGCAGGAGCGGAGGAGGAGTAGGTCGCTCGGGCCTGGCAGGGGCGGGAGCAGGGGGCGGCCCTGACAAAAGAGGTGGCGGCTCAGTTTTTTGCGGCGCCGGCCTGGGGGCTCGATCTGTTGCGCATCCGGCCAGCACCAGCACTCCCATCAAAAGCCAGAGGTGACTGTTCCCCTTGCTCATCTTTTTCCTCCACCCCATGGCAGCCTCACACGTAAAAGCCTTCCTTCTTTGGTGAATTCCACGTAATCCTCCCCGATGTGCTCCACCAGGAATCCGTCCACTCCATCTCCAATTCCCAAAAGCTTTCCTCGAACCATTACGTAAGGCTCCCCCTCCCGATGCAGGATTCCCTCCAGCCGCGGGACGTTCAAGGAGAGAGTCTCTACGAACTGCACCCATTCAAGCTCTGCCCTGTTCAAAAAAGGATCCCTTTTTTCTCCTGAGGCTCTAAGGGACTCCAAACGCTCTCGAGCAGTTTTGAGCTTCCTGGGGGCTGTTGCCCGGATAAGATCTTCCAAATCAGCCTTTTGTTGGGGCCTGTGGCGTGACAGGGAAAGCTCTTGTGCTTGACGCCCAAATGGGAACCACAGGATGAGCAAAGCCGCCACTCCAAGGATCATTATCCCAAGAGCCATCCACATCCACTTCTCCAAGGCCTCTTCAAAGCGTCCCATGCTCAACTCTGAAGTAAAGAGTCAGACCTGTTGAGACCCTCAAACGAGCTCCCTCCTTACGTATCTCAATAGAGGTGGGTATCACAGGGGGTGTTCCCTCTTCTAGTTCACCAAGCCATTTCAGCAAGGCCTCGTAAGAGGGAAAAAGCCCTTTGGCCACAAGCCGGACCTGAGCTATGCCCCCCTCACCGGCTGGGCTCTTCCACTCCACCGAGGGTTCTAATGCCCGTACTTCTCGAAAAATATCCAGAATCCTTCCCTCCAGCTTGAGCCGTGCCTCCAGCGGGTTTTGGAATAAAGGGACCCATCTGGAGAGGGTCCAAATGAAGTCAGAACCTCGCACACGTTCCCATTCTTCCAAGGCTTGCAGATGACCTCTTGCCTCCTCCAGCTTGGCCTGCACCGCCTTGATCTCTTTGAGCAATGTTTGGCTTTGTTGGTTCAGGATCAGGTAATAAATCATTGCGCCCAGGAGCACCAAGCCCATGATGGCTGGGAGCATCATGGGGTGGAATCCTCGTATAGGGCTGGGGTGCTGCTGTTTCAAGGATTCTCCCAGGAGAGGGGAACCGCCAAACTGAATTTCCCTCTCTGAAGTAGCTCCCCGGTCTGAGCCTCCAGGTCTTTGGCCGGGAAAGCCTCTTTCAGAATCTCAAGCCATTGGCTGAAGGTCTTGTAACGGACCTCCGGCTCTCGCGCCTGCACAATCCCATCCATCTCCAGGAGCCCCTTTTTCTCACCCATAGACCCTGGGCTGGATCCAACAGTTTGTCTGCGGGGTTCTTCCAAAGGATCCGTCCACTTAATGGATTCAAGTCGGATCCCCTCCGGCACCAGGTAGGAGAACTCCTCCAGCCGAAGGTGCAATTCCGGCCTGCTTGAGAGAATCTTCTTTGCAGTCAGCACTGCCTCTCGAAGTCTCTCCATCTCTTGGAGATCCCCTTTGCGTGTTCCGAGGCTGTTCTGCATGACCTGCAGACTCCTGGCGCAGCCCAGCAATATTTCCCTGTCCGTCTGATTGGCCGTTTGGAGAATTGTGATTGCCACCCCCATGAGCCCTATCAATAGGATCTCTACAGAAAGGCTCAAGGCAGCTATACGGCGCAGGTGTCTGCGCCTCCTGACCTCTGGGGGAATCATGGAGAGCAGAGGTCTTACCAGTGAGGAATCTTGCGCCAGTAAGTTCAAAAGCCCTAGCTCCGGCCACTCCTCCAGGCTCCGGGGTGGTGGGACAAGCACACAAGGGACCTGCATGGAGGACTCCAGAACCGATGCAGTCTCCTGCACGAACCACGGAGGTGCCAGGGCCACGCGGATCTGTTCAACTGCGGTTTTGTATCTTTGCTTGGCGTAATAGGCCGAGCGCTGAAACTCCTGAAGAAGTTCCTCTTTGAAACTCTCCTGATCAGCTTTGAAAACCCTGTGGAACCCGTACATGCCCTCACTAAAAAAGACAAGGTGCACCAACTCCTGGTCGAAAACCACCAAAAGCCCAGGCTTGGGGCCCATGGAACGTGCGCCGTACTCCACCAGGAGGTCCAAGGCGCTAAGCACGTCTGTTACCTCCAGACCCACTCCACGAATACTCCCGGCCAGATGCTGAATCTCCTGTCTGTGACAAGCTGTCAGCACATAGCGCTGTTTTGGGGCACCATCTTCCTCGGCCCTACCCAGGAGCCGCCATCCAAAAGCTGTATCCTCCGGGGCAGCCCCCAGAAGCTCGGCTGCTTCACGAGCCATGACCTGAGCCAAAGGAATGCGCGGTCCTAAGGGAAGAGATACAACCCTGTGTTCAAGGGAGTCTCTATGAATGATCAACATGGCGGATCCACTCGATTTCTTTAACATTTGGGGAGTCTGTGCGCTACAATCCATGACTTTTTGGAAGCGCCCCCTTCGCCAGGACACACCCAGAAGTCGATCCTGCCTGAGGTAGATGAGCGCCCCCTTAGATAGACTCCGCCCCAATCGATCCTGCCTCCCTTGAAATTTGAATCGCTTCAGATGAAAGACCCTACACCACACCCGGGGGAATTATACCAGGCTTGAATCAGTTGTAAAGAAAAACTTCAAGCTGTTGTGGAGAAAAGTCAAATTACCCCAATATCTGGTTTACATTGGATGGTGCAATCAGAGAAAAACCATGGGCTCGGTCTTGGCTGGAAGCTCTGAGAGGCTCGGGGCGGCCGAGCACCAAAGTCCCTCCATCTCAGCCCAGCTCCCCCAAGATTGTGTAGATGGGCCAAAGCACGCTCACGATTACCAGGATCAAAATAGCCCCCACAAACATCAGGAGCATGGGTTCGATTAGGGAAACCAGCCGCTTTATCTTCGCATCTATTGTGCGCTCCAAATGTGTCCCCAGTTGTTCCAGGGCCTCCTCCAGGGTGCCTGTCTGTTCTCCCACGCGGATACTGCGCTCCACCTGCGGGGGAAAGGCTCCCGAGTTTTCCATGGCCTCGGCCAGGGATTCTCCCTCCATGATCTGATTCCCCACCTGGGCCATGATCGCTCGGTAGTAACGATTTGGCACCACCTCCTGCAATATCTGGAAAGACTGATGTACTTGGATGCCTGCTCTGTAAAGCACCCTCAGGTACTTTACGAAACGCAGCAAGACCAGCTCCCGCATGAGTTCACCCAAGACCGGCAAGCCCAGCTTCCGCCTGTCCCAGAGAAGTCTAAAGGCTGGGAATCGCCATGCCACAATGGTGCCCAATATTGCTGTTGCCATGAGCCCAACCACTATGTACCAGTTTGCGGCCACCCACTCGTTAAACCACACCAGCGCTTGGGTGGGCAAAGGCATGGGCCGGTTTAACTCCTTGATGAAGCTGACCAGCCGGGGCACAACCACGGTCACAAAGATGGCCAAGGCAATGCTTATTAGCACCATAACAATGATGGGATAGGTAAGGGCCTGCTTCACCTGACGCCTAAGCTGAAGCAACCATTCCAGATAGATGGCCATATCCCTGAAGGATTCATCGAGGCTGCCTGCGGTTTCCCCAGCATGGATTACCGCCACGTAGTACGAGGGAAAAGCAAGAGGCTGTCTGGCCATGGCTTGGCTTAAGGTCGAGCCTGCAGTCACGTCCCTGATAAGCCCGTCCAGGACTTGGGAGAAGGCTAACCCTTTCAACTGGCGCTTAAGATCTCCCATGCCGCTCACCATGGAGACCCCTGAGCGCATGATAAAGGCCATCTGATGGGAGAACTCAGCCAAAATTTCCAGTGGAATCCTGCCTGACCTTTTCAGGAAGCCTTTCCTAAGGCCTCTGGCTTTCTTGAGAAGAAGTCCCCGGGCTTTCAGTTGGCCGTAAAGATCTTCCTCGCTGTGGGCTTCCTCGACTCCACTTAGGAGCCTTCCTCTTTCGTCCCAAGCCTGATACCTATACAAGGTCATCTCAGAGCACCCGGCTTACCTCTCCCAGGGTTGTACGTCCCTGCACCACCCTCTTGAGGGCGTCCTGCAAAATGGTTCTATATCCGCGCTCCTTTAAAGACTGCGTCATGGACTCCTCTGTGGCTCGAGCATGGATCATCTGTTGCAAAGCACGATCCAGCTCTACTATCTCGCCTACGGCAAAACGGCCAATGTAACCGTCCCCTCTGCAATGGTCGCATCCCTTTTCCCTTGGCAGCTTGAGCACTCCTGTTTCTCCTTGAAGCAGTTCAGGGGCCTCTGCGGCTAAAAAATCCAACTCCTGGGGGGTCGCCTCCTGGTAATAAGCGCACTCCGGGCAGACACGACGCAGTAAACGCTGGGAGACCACCCCTATGAGAGAAGAGGCCAAGATGTGTGGGGGGGCTCCCATGTGGATCAATCTAGGGATGGCTCCCAGGGCTGAGTTGGTGTGAAGGGTTGACAAGACAAGATGGCCTGTGAGGGCCGCCTGCATTGAGATCTCGAGAGTCTCCTGGTCCCTGATTTCCCCTACCAGGATCACATCAGGGTCCTGTCTCAGAATGGAGCGCAAACCCTTGGCAAAGGTGAACTGAGCCCTGGGGTTGATCTGGCTCTGCCTTATGAAGGGAAGATCATACTCGATGGGGTCTTCTATGGTCATAACGTTGATCTGGGGTGAGGTGATCTCCAAGAGGGAGGCGTACAAGGTGGTTGTCTTGCCTGAGCCTGTAGGCCCCGTAACCAATATGATGCCTTGGTGACGCTTGAGCATTCTGCGGAAGATTGCCCGGAAATCTTGGTCAAAACCCAGCTCGTCTATCCTGGTGACCAGTTTGCTCCTGTCTAGAAGCCTTGCCACCACGTTTTCGCCCTGGGAGGTAGGATAAACAGAGACACGCATGTCCAGCACTCTGCTCCCAAAGCGGAACTCCGCCCTTCCGTCCTGTGGAAGACGGCTCTCGGAGATGTCCAGGTTGGCCATCACCTTGAACCTGGAGACCATTGGCCTTTCCAGCTCCTTGGGCAGGATCTCCCACACCCTCAGAATTCCGTCCACCCTGAATCTCACCAGGACTGCGTTGCGCTCTGGCTCAATATGGATATCCGTGGCAGAATCCTTGACTGCCATAGTGATCATGTGGTTGACCAGCCGGACGAGGGGAGCCTCTTCTGGCCCCAAGACCCCGCCCCCTCCCCACACCACCTCCACTGCCTGGCGCAGAATCTCACTGACGGTCTCCAGATCCCCTGCGTACCAAAACTCTATGGCCCGCAGAATGTCCGTCTCTCCGGCCCCTACCGTGCGCACCCTCTTGCCTGTCAGCCTTCGTAGCTCGTCAACAGCCACAACATCGAAAGGATCTGCTATGGCCACGGTGATCTCGTTATCCTCCAAGGACAAGGGAAGCACCTTGTGATCTGAAGCCCAGCTCTTGGGCACAAGGCGCAGGGCCTCTGGATCCACCGAGACCCCCTCCAGAGAGGTCATGTAAGTAGCCCCCATGTCCCGGGAGAACAAGGAGGAGACAGCCGACTCCTCCACAAAGCCCATATCCAAGAGGATTTCTCCCAGCAGGCGGCTGGTCCTTTTCTGGAGTTCCAAGGCAATACGAAGCTGCTCCGGGGTTATAAGCCCCTGATCCACAAGCCTCTCTCCCAGCCTTTTCGGAGGGACCGCTGGTTCAGGCATGAAAGCCACCCCTTTCAAAGGAGGATGATTCTTTGGAAGGGTTTATACCAAGGCCCCAAGACCCTTGCAAGTGTCCTCTTAAGTTACGGCTCCCAAGGGGCTGTCTCTCAAAAGAAGATCCCTCCCATAGATCTTTGCTTATCATGGCGCAACCATTGCTTTACTTAACAGTTGGGGGCTCCTTCT
Source organism: uncultured Desulfarculaceae bacterium (assembly GCA_964414345.1). Classification (GTDB taxonomy): domain Bacteria; phylum Desulfobacterota; class Desulfocorpusculales; order Desulfocorpusculum; family Desulfocorpusculum; genus Desulfocorpusculum. The sequence continues at coordinate 62,114 of CAYPWF010000002.1, read as the reverse complement.
ATGCCGCCTTGACCCCTTGCAAATGGCCGTTATATGCTCAATAGAACTTGAGCTTGGCTTGTTTGAGCGGTTTTGGGCGAGTCCTTGGGCTGAAGAGGGGGAGAGGAAATTTGAGTGACTTGGCAGCGGTGATCTTGGCGGCAGGCAAAGGCACCAGAATGAAATCCAGGCTTCCCAAGGTGCTCCATACGCTTGCCGGCCGTCCCATGATTCATTACCCCATCGAACTTGCCCGGAGACTTGAGGCCAAGCCTGTGGTACTGGTCCTGGGCCATCAAGCCCAGGCGGTGAGGGATTATTTGGAAGGGCAGGATCTGGAAATCGTCCTGCAGGAACCCCAGTTGGGAACAGGACATGCCCTCTTTTTTGCCAGGGAAACCCTCAAAGGCCACAAAGGGGACCTCCTCATAATGTGCGGGGACATGCCCCTTTTGACACACCAGACACTGGAGGGGCTGATCAGGTTCCACACAGAGAAAGGGGCTGCTCTCACAGTGCTTGTTGGGGAGATGCAAGACCCCTCGGGTTACGGGAGGGTGGTCAGAGGCGAACAGGGGCAGCTCCTTAGAATAGTTGAGGAAAAGGACGCCTCTGCCCAAGAAAGGGAGATCCGGGAGGTGAACTCCGGGACTTACTGCGCCAGGGCCGAGAGTTTGTTCCAGGCTCTGGATTCTTTGCGCTGTGAGAACGCCCAGGCTGAGTACTATCTCACAGATGTGGTGCAGGTGCTCTCGGAGCAGGGGGTCCTGGGTTACAAGGCATGCTCTGAGGAGGAACTCCTTGGGGTGAACGACCGGGCTGATCTGGCCAAAGCAGAACGGGTTTTGCAGCAGAGACTCCGCCTTCACTGGATGCTGGAAGGTGTCACCCTCTTGGATCCTGAATCGGTCTTCATTGGTGCAGAGGTAAGACTTGGGAGGGACACCCTTATAGAGCCTCAGGTATTGCTGCAAGGCCGCACTGTTGTGGGTGAAGGCTGCCGCATAGGGACCGGTTCTTTCATAGAGGATTCGGTCATAGGGGACGGAGTGCTCATAAGGCCTCATTGCGTGATCAGCCGGAGTTGCATATGTGCCGGAGCTGTGGTGGGGCCTTTTTCCCACCTTCGGCCTGGAGCCGAGCTGGGTCCTGAGGCCCGTGTGGGGAACTTTGTGGAAATAAAGAACTCCAAACTGGGCAGAAGGAGCAAGGCCTCTCACCTGAGTTATCTCGGGGATGCAGAAATCGGGGAAGAGGTGAACATAGGGGCCGGCACCATAACCTGCAACTATGATGGGAAGGCCAAACACAAGACCATCATCGGGAACCGGGTCTTTGTGGGGAGTGACACCCAGCTTGTAGCCCCGGTGAGTGTTGGAGATGGGGCTGTGCTGGGAGCCGGCTCCACCATAACCGAAGACGTTCCTGCCGGAGCCTTGGCCTTGGCCAGGGCCAGACAAGTGAATCTTCCCGGCAGAGCCCAAGGCAAGAAAAAAAGGAAGCCATAGAAATGTGCGGCATAATAGGCTACGTGGGATCCAGACCCGCCCAGGAGATAATACTGGAGGGGCTCAAGAGACTGGAGTACAGGGGTTATGACTCCAGCGGCATAGCAGTTCTGGACGGCCCGGCTCTCAGAATAGAAAGGGCAGTGGGGAAGTTGAGCGCTCTTGAGGCCAGTATAGGCGAGCCTCTAAGCGGCACAGTGGGCGTAGGCCACACCAGGTGGGCCACTCACGGGAGTCCAACAGAGGAAAACGCCCATCCACACGAGGCGGACGGTGTGGTGGTGGTTCACAACGGGATCATAGAGAACTACCTGTCCCTCAAGGAGGAGCTGCTGGCTGAGGGTTGTGTTTTCAGATCGGAGACAGACACAGAGGTGATATGCCACCTCATAAGAGGGGCTCTTTCGGAGGGGATGGGATTCGAGGAGGCTGTGAGGAAGTCGCTTTTGAGGCTAAAGGGTTCCTATGGACTGGTTGTGCTTTGGCGACAAGAGCCAGAGCGGATAGTGGCCGCACGTAAGGAAAGTCCCCTGGTAATAGGTTTGGGAGAAGGAGAGAATTTCGTGGCTTCTGACATACCGGCCATATTGCACCATACCAGGAGAATGATCTTCCTGGAGGATGGGGAGATGGCTGTCCTGGACAGGGGTGAGGCAAGAGTTCAGCTTTTGGACGGAAGCCCTGTAGAAAAATCCATTCAACAGATACATTGGAGTCCGGTGATGGCGGAAAAGGGGGGCTACCGCCATTTCATGCTGAAGGAAATTTTTGAACAGCCTAGGGCCATTGTGGACAGTTTCAGGGGGAGGGTGTTCCCTGAGCGGGGCGACGTAGACCTCGGGAAACAGGCCTTGCCCAAAGAGGTTTTGGCCCGAGTGGACAGGGTGGTTATGGTGGCTTGCGGGACCTCTTATCATGCCGGTTTGGTGGGTAGGTTCATGATAGAGGCCTTGGCCAGAATTCCAGTGGAGGTGGAGTTGGCCTCGGAGTTTCGCTTCCGGGATCCTTTGGTTAATAAGAAAACCCTGGTTGTGGCCATCAGCCAATCCGGAGAGACGGCCGACACATTGGCCGCCCTAAAGGCTGCTGCAGCAAAAGGAGCCAGAACCCTGGCCGTGTGCAATGTGGTGGGATCTTCCTTGGTGAGGGTTTCAGAGGCAGTGGCTTACACCCAGGCTGGTCCTGAAATAGGAGTGGCTTCCACCAAAGCCTTTACAACCCAGCTTGTAGTGCTTTACCTGCTGGCCTTGGAGTTGGCTGTGGCAAGGGGATATCTTAAGCCAGAGGAGGTGAGAGCTCTACTGGAGGATCTGATCCGGCTGCCCGGGCTTGCTGAGAGGGTGTTGGAGTCGGATGAAAGGATCCAGGAGGTTGCCCGGCGTTTCATGAACGCCACAGATTTCCTTTATCTTGGAAGGGGGATCAACTACCCGGTGGCACTGGAGGGGGCTTTGAAGCTCAAGGAGATCTCCTATGTGCACGCAGAAGGTTACCCGGCCGGGGAGATGAAACACGGACCCATAGCTCTCATAGACGAGTTCCTGCCTGTTGTGGTGCTGCTTAGTCGAGACAAGACTTATGAGAAGATGCTGGGAAACATAGAGGAGGTGAGGGCCAGAAAGGGAATGGTGATAGCAGTTACCTCCATGCCTGTGCAGGAAATGGAAAACCGAGTGAGCGAGGTGATCCAGGTCCCTGAAAGCAACCAGTATTTGACTCCTATTCTTCTGACCATACCCCTCCAGCTTTTGGCATATCACGTGGCTGTGCTCAAGGGCACGGATGTGGACCAGCCCAGAAACCTGGCCAAAAGTGTAACGGTGGAGTAATCCCGAAATTGGAAAGGGCTTTCAATGGAAGCCCGCCCAAAGGTCTCCCAATGGATAAACCCGCAAAAATCCCTGAATCCAAGGCTCTTTCCAGGCCCCAAGAAACCCCTGAGCCTAGAGCTTTGTCTGCACCGAGCAAGCCGCGCCTCTCCGTCCAAGCCCTGCTAAAAGACCTTAACCCCTCCCAGAGGGAGGCTGTGCAGTACCGAGGAGGGCCTCTTTTGGTTTTGGCCGGAGCCGGAAGCGGCAAGACAAGGGTGGTCACATACCGCATTGCCCATTTGCTGGCCACAGAGGAGGTGAGACCCTGGAATATCCTTGCAATGACCTTCACCAACAAGGCGGCCCGGGAGATGAGGGAAAGGGTCTGGGGACTTCTGGGAAGAAACGAGCCCGAGCTTTGGGTGAGCACTTTTCACTCTGTTTGCGCCAGGATCCTGAGAGGTCATGCCCATCTTGTGGGCTACCCCAGGGAGTTCTCCATCCTGGACCAGGCAGATCAACAGGCGCTGGCCAAAGAGTGTTGCCGGGAACTGAACTTGGATACCGAGAGGTTTCCTGTGGGGTTGCTCCTGCAGCATGTGAGCAACGCCAAACAGGCTTTCTTGTCTCCCGGGCAATACCGTTCCTCTTGGGGAGGGGATTATCTCAGGGGAAGAGTAGCTGGAGTCTATGAACATTACCAGGAAAAACTGAGACGCATCCAGGCCATGGATTTCGACGATCTGCTTTTCTGGGTGCTTACCATCTTTCTGGAGCACCCCCAGGTCCTGGAGTTTTACCGTACGAGATGGACCCAGTTGCTTGTGGACGAGTTCCAGGACACCAATCATATCCAGTACAGGATAGTGAAAGCCTTGGCAGAAGGGCATAGACAGATCTGCGTGGTGGGGGACGATGACCAGTCCATCTATAGCTGGAGGGGGGCGGATCCCACAAACATCTTGGAATTCGACCGGGATTTCCCTGAGGTGAAGGTGATCCGCCTGGAGCAGAACTACCGCTCCACAAGTAACATAATTCAGGCAGCCTCAGGTCTCATACAGCAAAACAGAGTGCGCCGCAGCAAGCAGCTCTGGACCGCCAATGCCCCAGGGGATCCGGTGGCCGTGTATGTGGCACAGGACGACAGGGAGGAGGCTCAATTCGTAGCCAATGAGATCCGTCATATGATGCTGCGGGAAGGCTTCAGAGCAAGTGAATTTGCAGTGTTCTATCGCACCCACGCTCAATCCCGTGTGCTGGAAGAGGAGTTTTTGGACTCCCGGGTCCCTTTTGCCATATACGGGTCTGTGGGTTTCTACGAGAGAAAGGAAGTCAAAGATGTGCTGGCTTACCTCAGGGCCCTTGTTTACCCCAGCGACGACCTAAGCTGGAAAAGAATCCTTAACGTTCCACGCAGGGGCATAGGCCCCAAGACTTTGAAGGCAGCAGAGGCCCTGGCTGAAAAAGAAAAAATCCCACTTAGCCAAGCCCTTGGAGTTGCGGCAGAAAAGTCTTCTAAGGCCACAGGCCTGAAGTTAAGGGATTTTCTGGGACTTATGCAGAGCCTTAGGAACAGATTGCAGGAGCAAGGAATTGCAAGCGGGCTAAGGGGCATACTGGATGAGACCGGATACCTCTTTGAACTGAAAAAGAGCTCCGACCCTATGGCAGCACAGAGGGAAGAGAATCTGGAAGAGCTTTTAAACATTGCAGTGGAATACGAGGCGGAGCAAGGCGGGGATCCAGTGGGATTCCTGGAAAGAGTGGCTCTTTTTACAGACCTAGATCTGTCCAATCCCCAAGAGGAAAAGGTCTCCCTGATGACTCTGCACTCGGCCAAGGGCCTGGAGTTCCCCGTGGTATTCCTAATAGGCCTGGAGGAAGGGATTTTGCCCCACAGGTCTTCCCTGGAGGACGCTGCAGAACTGGAAGAGGAGAGAAGACTCTGCTATGTGGGTATGACAAGGGCCAGGCAAAAATTGTATCTTTGCTGCGCAAGGAGCAGGAGGGTGTGGGGAACTCCCAGGAGTTTGCCTTTGTCAAGATTTCTTTTGGAGGTCCCCTCAGAATCCCTTGAAGAGTTGCTCGGGGAAAGCGCAGGGGTCTTTGGGGGATCCGGGTCCGCTTTGGAGAGGAACGCTTCTCTTGTAGGTCGCTGGGTCAGACATGGGCTTTTCGGGGTGGGAACGGTCATAGGAGTTGAGGGAGGAGGGAGCCGCCTGCTGGTTCACTTCCCAGGAGTGGGGGAAAAGCGGTTTCTGGCTGAAGAAGCACCCCTGGAGTGGCTATGAGCTGGCCCGGCCATCAGGGCAGCTTGTTACCTCCTTCTTTGGCTAGGCGTTTTAGATAGCTTATAACCTTCTCCGCCAAACATGGGGAGTCAACGCTCAAGGAGAGCTCGTGGTTATCCTTGAGGCCACCCTTTGTCAAGTTGTGGCTTCCCACTACCGCGAAACGGCCGTCCACCACAACCACCTTCATGTGGGAGCGCCTATGGGGAGAGTCCCAATAGACCTTAACTCCGCCTCTCTGGAATAGGGATGCTGTCTTTTTGTTGTCCGTTGCTTGCTCAGAGAGGGGATCCTCGGGTCTTTCCATTAGCACATGAACCTGAACCCCTCTTTTGGCCGCCTTGATAAGTTCCTGGGCCAGCCTGTCCGGAGCGCTCCTGGGATGAATCCCGGCCCTGAAGTGATAAGTTCCCACCCAGATCTCCTTTTGAGCCTTTTCAACGCTGGATAAAATGGCGGGCAGCAGCCGATCGTCCTCCAGGACCTGAACCAATGCCGGGGGGCAGGGTGTGGAAGCCACACAGGGGTAGCTCCAAAGAAATGGAGCCAGGAGCAAAAAAGCCCTAAGGAAAAAGAAAATTCGTGTGCTTAAGTACAATGGCGGGGACTTGCAAGTCCCCGCTTTTTTCCAGAGACAGAAAAGGCTCACTTCACTTCCTCGAAGTCGGCGTCCACCACGTCCTCTCCACCCCTTCCTTTTCCGGCTTGGGCTTCGCCCGTCCCTGTTCCCGGGCCTCCGGCTGCCTGGGCTTGCTGGGATGCCTTCGCGTACATGGCTTCGGCCAACCGGTGAGAAGCTGTCTGGAGTTCCTCTGAGGCCCTGCGAATGGCCTCCAGATCCGTTCCGTCCATTACCTGCCTTAATTTGGAGACGGCTTGCTCTATTGCTTGGCGGTCCGAGGCCTCTATCTTATCCGCGTATTCCTTCAGGTTTTTCTCTGTCTGGTAAATCAAGTTGTCGGCGTTGTTCCTGGCCTCTGCCAACTGCCTCTTGCGACGATCCTCTTCTGCGTGGATCTCGCTTTCTTTGATCATCCTCTGGATCTCTTCCTCGGCCAGTCCAGAAGAGGCAGTGATCTTTATGGATTGCTCCCTGCCCGTTGCCAGGTCCTTGGCGGAGACATGAACTATGCCGTTGGCGTCTATGTCGAAGGTCACCTCTATTTGAGGTATGCCTCTTGGAGCCGGCGGAATACCGGTCAGGTTAAACCTCCCTAGTGTCTTATTGTCTGCCGCCATTTCCCTCTCGCCCTGCAACACATGAATGCTCACCTCAGTCTGGTTGTCAGCGGCCGTGGAGAAGATCTGGCTCTTGCGGGTCGGGATGGTGGTGTTGCGCTCTATGAGCTTTGTAAAGACCCCGCCTAGGGTCTCGATTCCCAAAGACAATGGTGTTACATCCAGCAATAAAACGTCTTTGACCTCCCCTTTGAGCACACCCGCCTGAATGGCAGCCCCGACCGCCACAACCTCGTCCGGGTTCACGCTCTTGTTGGGCTCCCTTCCGAAGATCTCCTTGACCTTCTGTTGCACCCTGGGCATCCTTGTCATGCCGCCCACTAAGATGACCTCATGCACATCCGAAGGTTTCAGTCCCGCATCCCTAAGGGCCTGACGGCACGGTCCCTCCAGCTTCACTATCAGGTCTTCCACCAGGGATTCCACCTTGGCTCGGGTGAGTTTCATGTTGAGGTGTTTAGGACCTGAGGCGTCCGCGGTGATAAAGGGCAGGTTGACCTCTGTCTCCATGGAGGAGGAGAGCTCCATCTTGGCCTTCTCCGCTGCTTCTTTAAGCCTTTGAAGCGCCATACGGTCCTTTCGCAGATCTATCCCCTGATCTTTCCTGAACTCATCAGCCAGATAGTCGATGATTCTCTGGTCAAAATCTTCCCCACCCAGGTGGGTGTCCCCGTTGGTGGCCTTGACCTCTATGGATTTCTCCCCGTCCACATCCATAATATCCAGAATGGAGATATCATAAGTGCCTCCACCCAGATCAAAGACGGCTATTTTCTGGTCCTTGTGTTTATCCATCCCATAAGCCAGAGAGGCGGCGGTGGGCTCGTTTATTATGCGCAGCACATTGAGCCCTGCAATGCGACCAGCGTCTTTGGTGGCCTGCCTCTGGCTATCGTTGAAATAGGCCGGCACCGTGATTACCGCCTCAGTAACCTTTTCCCCCAGGTAATCCTCCGCTGTTTGCTTCATCTTCTGCAACACCATGGCGGAGATTTCAGGAGGTGAGTAAGTTTTGCCCCTTACCTGTATATGGGCGTCTCCGTTTGGGGCCTGAACGATCTTATAAGGAAGTATCTTGATGTCTTTTTGCACCTCAGGGTCAGAATACTTTCTTCCGATGAGACGCTTCACAGCGTAAAGGGTGTTTTCCGGGTTTGTTATAGCCTGTCTCTTGGCTATTTGTCCCACCAAACGCTCCCCGCTCTCGGTGAAGGCCACCACCGATGGGGTGGTGCGACCTCCCTCAGAGTTGGAGATTACCTTGGGCTCCCCTCCTTCCATTATGGCCACACAAGAATTAGTGGTTCCAAGATCTATACCGATTGCCCTTTTCATCACAGCCTCCTTGGGATGATCCCTAAATCATGCCCCCATGGCTCTAAGGGATCACGCTTGCTTTCTCTTGGACACAGCCACTTTGGCCGGTCTCAGGAGCCGATCCTGCCACAGATAGCCCTTTTCCAATTCCTGAACCACTGTGTTGGGTTCGTGCTCCTCTGATTCCACCTGCATCATTGCCTCGTGTTTCCCCGGATCAAAGCTTTGATGCAGCACCTCCATGGGGGTTACCCCGAGTCTTTCGAGCGCCGATAAAAACTGTCTTTCAATCATCTGGATCCCCTCCAAGAGCCCCTCTGTGCTCTCCCGGTTGTTGGCGTGAGCCAAGGCTCTTTGAAGGTTGTCCAAAACTGGGAGAAACTCCTTGATGACCCTCTCCTGGGCCTGTCTCAACAAATCCTCTCTATCCCTAAGCGAGCGCTTCTTGTAGTTGTCAAGCTCGGCCGCTGCTCTCATCCAGCGGTCCTTGAGCTGCTCTGCTTCATGCTTGGCCTCCTGCAGATCTTTCCTCAGCGTCTCCATTTCCTGCTTGAGCCTTTCATGCTTCCTGCGGCCATCCTTTGAAGCCGAGGGGGAGCCTGAAGCATCCTGTTCTCTCCCCTCCTCTTGCAGCTCCTCTTTGCCCTTCAATATATTTTCATCCACTGCTCTAATACCTCGGTTCGGGCTGAAAATTCTTTTTGTTATAAGCAGTTGCCGTTCTTTTAGGGCCTTTAAGCTTGATAGAACATAACCACCCCCCCTAAGCTTGTCAAGGAGCCCAAAATATCATCGTTCCTTGACTTTGCAGGGACCGGTTCCTATTATGGATCAAGGGAGAAGAGCTAAAACCAGTTTGTTATATTAGCTGTGGCGGGTCCTGTTTGCTGGTGAAATTTATTGTCTTGCTGATCTTCTTTGTGGGTTTAGGGCGCACAAAGTACTTGTATGCAAAATAGAATACAAAGGCAGGCCACGAGAGTCAGACCTGGCCTTTGGTTGGAAATATGTAAAGGGCCTTCCAATGGCCCCAGTCGGAGGCGTCATGGGAAACGAACCGCTCCAGAAGGAGCAAGTTGAGATACCAGAGATTCTTCCCCTGCTCCCTGTAAGGGACATTGTGGTTTTTTCTTACATGATCCTGCCCTTGTTTGTGGGACGCGAAGGTTCTTTGCAGGCTGTCAATGAGGCCATGGCCTCCAACAGGATGATCTTCCTGGCCACTCAGAAGAAAGCCGGAGACGAGGAGCCTTCGGCAGATGAGATCTACCGCGTCGGCACAGTGGCCATGATAATGAAAACACTCAGGCTGCCCGATGGTAGGGTCAAGATCCTGGTGCAGGGGCTTTCAAAAGGAGTCATCAGGGAGTTCATTCGAGTCGGATCCGGCTACAGGGTGAGAATTGAGAAGGTGGCGGATCCCGAGGTACAAGAGGTGAGCGTCGAGGTAGAGGCCTTGATGCGCACCGTGAAAGAAAACAGCGAGAGAATACTCAACCTCAAGGGCATGGCCTCCCCTGATGTGATGGCCATATTGGATGCTGTGACAGATCCGGGCAGGCTGGCCGATCTTGTGGCCTCCAACATGAAGCTCCGCATAGAGGAGGCGCAGGAGGTTCTCGAGATCTTTGATCCCCTAGAAAGGTTGCGCAGGGTCAACGAGTTGCTCCATCGAGAGTTGGAGGTCTCCACCATGCAGGCCAAGATTCAATCCCAGGCCAAGGAGGAGATGTCCAAGACCCAAAGGGATTATTTTTTGAGGGAGCAGCTTCGGGCCATAAAGCATGAGCTGGGAGAGACCGACGAACGAACAGAGGAGATCAACGAACTCAGGGAGAAGATAGCCAAGGCCAAGATGCCTCCGGATGTCGAAAAGGAGGCTTTGAAGCAGCTTAGCCGCCTGGAAATGATGCATCCGGATGCTGCTGAGGCATCCATTCTGAGAACCTATTTGGACTGGATGGTGGATCTTCCCTGGAGCTCCAGCACCAGGGACAGGCTGAATATAGCCAAGGTGAAGAAGGTTTTGGACCAGGACCATTATGATTTGGAAAAAGTGAAAGATAGGATCCTGGAATACCTGGGTGTCAGAAAGATAAAGAGGCACATGAAGGGGCCCATTCTTTGCTTTGTGGGTCCCCCAGGGGTTGGAAAAACATCTTTGGGGCGTTCCATAGCCAGGGCTCTGGGAAGGAAGTTCACCAGGGTATCTCTGGGTGGAATGCGCGACGAGGCAGAGATCAGGGGGCACAGACGGACTTATATCGGAGCCCTTCCGGGTAGGATAATCCAAGGGATCAAGCAGGCTGGATCCAACAACCCTGTGTTTATGCTGGATGAAATAGACAAAGTGGGAACAGACTTTCGTGGGGATCCTTCGGCAGCTTTGTTGGAGGTGCTGGATCCTGAACAGAATTTTGCCTTTAGCGATCACTACCTGAACGTCCCATTTGACCTTTCAAGAGTCATGTTCATAACAACAGCCAACCTGATAGATCCTATCCTGCCGGCTCTTAAAGACAGGATGGAGATAATCGAAATACCCGGTTACTCCAACGAGGAGAAGCTGCGTATTGCCCAGCAGTTTCTGATTCCCCGCCAGCTCAAGGAAAACGGAATTTCAGCCAGGGATCTGGTGATATCCGAGGAAGCCCTTCTCCAGGTGATTTCCCATTACACAAGGGAATCGGGGGTGCGGAATCTGGAGCGGGAAATAGCAGCCATTTGCCGCAAGGTGGCCCGTAAGAAGGCCGAGGGGCATCGTGGCCTGACCCATGTGACGCGCACAAACCTCCACAGGTTTTTGGGAGTGCCCAAATACCTCCCCGAGCAGGAGCAAGAGGAGAACGAGGTGGGGGTGGCCACAGGTCTGGCTTGGACGCCTCACGGAGGAGAGGTGCTCTATGTTGAGGCCACCACCATGAAGGGCAAAGGAAACCTTACCATAACAGGTCATCTGGGTGATGTGATGAAGGAGTCGGCCCATGCGGCATTGAGCTATGCGCGTTCAAGGGCTTCCCGCCTGGGGATCGACGAGAACTTCTACGCCGAGAATGATGTGCATGTGCACGTGCCGGCAGGAGCCATTCCCAAGGACGGTCCCTCGGCAGGGGTGACCATGACCACCGCCATAGTCTCAGCTTTGACCGGCATGCCCGTGAGGAAGGACGTGGCTATGACCGGGGAGATCACCCTAAGAGGGAGGGTGCTTCCTGTGGGCGGCCTCAAGGAGAAAGCTCTTGCCGCCCTTAGGGCCAAGATCCTAACGGTCATTATTCCTGAACGAAACAGGAAAGACCTGGAGGAGATTCCCAAGCACATCCGGAAAAAGTTGAATTTTGTGTATGCAAAACACATGGACGAGATTTTGGACCTGGCCTTAGTTGACGGCCGCAAGGCCCGAAGAGAGATACCAGCAGGGGGGGCTGCAAACCAAAGACGTTCCAGGGCACGCCCTGCTCCTCCGGCCGCCGTGCCCCCGGCTTGATATGACGGGGCACCTAAATGGGATTTCCGACCGACTTTAAGACCTCGAGGCCAGGACAGCCTTGGGGAGATTTCAAGTCGGATCTTATTTCTGATCAATTGAGAGACCAGAGTGGTTTTTGAGTAGTAGGCGCTCAGAGGGTGATAATGTTTCTCGAAGCCGCTTGGAAGATCCGCTCTGATTTTCAAGGACTTGGACCCTAGGCGCTCTGGCCCGAAGCTAAGCTGAGGGGGTCCGTGGCAGCGGGGAAGCACCCCACCTGGAGGCCAAGTCCTTCGGAGAATCAAGCCCCCAAGACCTGAGGTAAAGAGAGAAGCTATCACCGCTTTGGCCCACTACTCTGGATAGGAATTCAACTGACTGATCATTCCTAAGTCCTGGTCCGCATGATGTAGTTTCCATGGAAAAAGCGGGCCTGAGGGCGGGAGGGCTCCGGGAATGGAGCCAACAGCCGCTTTGATTCTCTTGATCATCTCCTTATTTGTCTACTGTTTGGCCTTCCAAGCAAATCGGGTCCTTTTCTCACTGGGGGAGGAGGATCTCCGCAGCATTTGGCCTGAAGGGTGCCTGCCTATTGTGCTGGGGTTGCTTAAGAGTCCTAGGCGCATGTCTCTTTCCCTATGGCTTGTCCAGAGGATGTCAGTCCTAGGGATGGTGCTGGGTTTTTACAAGGCTCTTCAAACCAAGGCTCCGCAGTTCGCTCTTTACTCTTTCTTGGGAATATCCATTGCGATTTTGGTGGGAAGGAATATCCCGGCTCCAGGAAGGCTTGGAATAAATCCTGTCATGTTCTTTGCATTAATTTCCCGGTTTGCATGGCTGGTAAATCTTGTTCTAGGGCCTGTGGGTGGGCTTTTGGACCGTGGAAGCAAAGCCCTAAACCGCTTTTTCTCGGCCAGGGGAGGAGAGCCCCAGAGGGAGCATTTCGCCCAGCAGGAGTTGCTGGGGCTGGTGGAGCGGGGGTGCAACGAAGGTGCCTTGGAAGAAGTTGAACACCGGATGATTCACCGGGTCCTGGGATTCAGAGACCGCCGAGTCTCGAGGGTGATGACTCCAAGGGCGGACATGTTTTGCCTGCCTGCGGACATGGGCCTGGATAAGGCTGCGCAAGCTGTTCGAGAAGCAGGCTACTCGCGGGTACCGGTTTACCGGGAGAGCAAGGACGATGTAGCGGGGATTTTGTACGCCAAGGATCTTCTTCGACTCAAGCTTTCGGAGTCGGAGAATAATGCCTCCACTCTGCAAGAGCTTCTCAGACCGGCTTTCTTCACACCGGTAAACATGGAATTGGGGGAGTTGCTGGAGGAGCTAAGGGGGAGAAAGCTGCACATGGCCCTTTGCGTGGACGAATATGGAGCAATCTCCGGGCTGGTGACCATGGAGGATATCCTAGAAGAGCTCTTTGGAGAGATTTACGACGAGTGCGATCTGGAGGTACGGCGCTGGGAAAGCATGGGGGAAGGTGTTTTCATGGTCTCAGGCAAGTTGGGGCTGCATGAGCTGGAAGGGGTCTTGGGTATTCGGATTGTGGAAGAAGATTGCAATACTGTGGCGGGGCTTATTCTGAAAAGACTCGGGCATTTCCCCTCTCAAGGGGAGGAGGTGGAAGCCGGGATGCTCAAATTGAGGGTTGAGAAAGTTGGCCCCACACGTATCCTGGCGGTGAGGGTCCAGCTGACAAACCAAGAGGAGCAATGATAGAAATCGTCTTGTCGGTCTTTTTGTGTGCTTTGCTCTTGGGCGGGCTTTTAAGTTCGGCGGGGGCCTCTTTGCTTTCCACAGACCCGGAAGAACTGAAAAAGGAGTCGGCCAAAGCAGGCTCCTGGGCGCAAAAGGCAGTGCGCATGTTGAGTGAGCCCCAGGTTGGGGTAATAGCTCAAGGACTTCCCGCAGAGCTGATTTTCCTTGCAGGGGCTGTATTTCTTTTTTGGTTGGGGCCTGTGGAGGGGTGGTGTCTTGGAATACTGTTGGTCTCGTACTTGTTGGGATTTCTCTTTTTTGGAGAACTCCTCCCTGAGAGTGTCGGCAGGGTAAAGGCCAAGAAATGGGTCCCTGTAATGACTTGGGTGCTCTGGGCTGGGAGCCTGATAATGCGGCCATGGTTTTGGCTGGACCGGGCAGCCCAGGGGGTGTGGAAGGAGGGGCTTGGGGAAAACACCAGGGCCGGCGGTTTTTCCCCGAGCATGGGGGAGTTGGCCTGGAGACTTAGAGCCTCACAAAAGGAGGAGCCCTTTTTGCTGGAGGAGCGGAGGATGATAAATAGGGTCCTTCGGTTCTCCAAGGCCAGTGTTAAGGAGGTCATGATTCCTCTTATTGATGTATGCATGGTGGAGGAAAAGGCTTCAGTGAAAGAGGCAGTAAGGTTGATTTGTCAGGAGGGTTATTCCAGACTTCCTGTTTACCGGGAAAGAGTGGATCGGGTGGTGGGCCTTCTGAGGGGGATGGATCTCTTGCTGGTGGAGAATATGGATGATCCCATATCCGCACACTTAAGAGAAGTTTCTTTTGTGCCGGAGTTTATGCCTGTAGAGGAGCTGATGGTGAAACTGCAGCGAGAGGGACAGCATTTGGCAGTCATAGTGGATGAGTATGGAGGTGCGGTGGGCATCGTCACAATGGAAGACCTTCTGGAGGAAATAGTGGGGGAGATCCAGGATGAATATGATGTGGAAGAGCCACTGCTCAGGTGGATATCTCCTCACCAGGTCTTGGTTTCAGGGCGTGCGGAATTGGACGACCTCAATGAGAAACTAGGCCTGGCTCTCCCCAAGGAAGATTACGAGACCCTTGCAGGGATGCTTCTTAAGGCTTTTAGAAGAATTCCAGGGCAGGGGGACTCTCTGGTGCTAGGTGAAATACGCTTTACAGTAAAAAGGACTACGGATCGCTCTGTGGAGGAGGTTCTAATAAGTCTTCCTAGGCCTAACCCCGGGAAAAAGGAAAGTGGCAGTATACCTTGACGTTGAATCTCTTATCCTCATATCATGCGCTCCAAAGAGGAGTGCATATGCACCACAGGCTGGACAAGATAAGGTCCATTCTCCAAAGGAGCATAGAGGCTAAGAGGGCTTTCTTGGGGGGTCCTTTGGAAGCCTTACTTGGAGCTGCAGATGCAATAGCCCTATGTTTCAGGGCAGGGGGGAAGCTGTTGATATTCGGCAATGGAGGCAGTGCGGCAGACGCTCAGCATTTGGCTGCGGAGTTTGTAAACAGGTTCCTGAGACCCAGGGGAGCTTTGGCGGCTTTGGCCCTTACTACAGACACCTCGGTGCTCACGAGCATAGCCAATGACGATGATTTCAAGGAGATTTTCGCCAGACAGATAAGTGCCCTGGGAAGACCAGGAGATGTGGCCCTCGGTATCACTACCAGCGGTCGATCATCTAATGTTCTAAGGGGCTTGGAAGAGGCCCGAAGGGGGGGATTGGTTACGGTTGGGCTCACGGGATGGGACGGCAGTCTCATCAAGGATCTTCTGGACCATTGGATTCCTGTGGAATCTCGGGAGACCCCAAGGATTCAAGAAGTGCATATCACGGTGGGGCACATCCTGTGCGAGCTTGTGGAAGAGCAATTGACCCACCAGCAGGGGGATGCGGGGCTGTGAGAATTTCGTTGGATCGCACTCGTCTGCGTACTTACAAGTTGCGCGAACGGAAAAGCAAAGTGACTGTGGAGGGATTCGGGAAACCCCACTTACCCGGGGAGAGTGTGGCTTGTTTCTTGGAGAAGCTGCCTGCCTATTTGGGGGCGCGTGACCTTCTTGGAGTGGCCTCTTCGGTGGTGGAGGCTAGAGGAAAGGGCAACGGTGTTCTTCTGGCCATGGGTGCTCATGTTATCAAGGTAGGGCTTTCGGCCATAGTAATAGATCTGCTCCAAGAGGGATGGATCACTGGGCTGGCCACCAACGGTGCCGGAATGGTTCATGATTTTGAAATAGCCTGGGCTGGGCACACCTCTGAGGAGGTGGAGGAGGCCCTAGGCACCGGCGAGTTTGGAATGGCCGAGGAGACCGGCCGAATTCTCAACCAAATGGCCAAAGAGGGAGTGGAGAAAGGCCAGGGGCTTGGGGAAGCCGTTGGAGGCAAAATTCTGGAGCACTCGGCTCCCTTTACCGCTCAAAGTATCTTGGCTTGTTGCGTATCCTTGGGGAGACCGGCCACTGTGCACGTGGCCATAGGTACTGACGTCAACCATATTCATCCAGAGGCGGATGGCTCCTTCCTGGGTACCGGCAGTTACAGGGATTTTCTGAGATTCTGCGAGAGGGTTGCGGCTCTTGAAGGCGGGGTGCACATCAATTTGGGTTCGGCGGTCCTGCTTCCAGAGGTGTTTCTAAAGGCTGTGAGCTTGACAAGGAATCTGGGGTATGCTCTGCGGGAAATTACCACGGTGAATATGGATTTCATCCAGCATTACAGGCCGGTGACCAACGTGGTGCGAAGACCCACGGTCAGTGGGGGGAAAGGATATGCCCTGACCGGACATCACGAGATAATGGTTCCCTTGCTGGCAGCGGCGATCAAAGAGGAGGCTGGAAAAAAAGGGGTGCGACCCATGGCCCATGAGGCGCCCTGAGCATCTGCAATAAAAGCCGCAGTGATCATCTGCTGCGCCCCGGGAGAGGGAGGAGATGGCCAAGGATCAGAAAAAAAGAAGCCGTCAGGGGGGAGAAGCTCCGGCAGTTGAGATGAGGCCGCGGGCTGGATTGGGCCTGCACATGAAATACTTGGTCATAAGCGGCAAGGACGAAATGAAGATATCCAGAAGCCTGGAGGCCAAGGTGGAGGATCTCTCCCTGTCAGGGCTGGTGTTCCAAACCCCCAGCATGAGAGTTGATGACCTTCACCTTTCATATGACGAATCCCCCGTCCTTCGCAACAAGATCACCATGGAAATAGATCTTCCCAATCAGCGGAAAGTAACTGCCATAGGAGAGGTTTCTTGGTATGAGCGCTCCTTTGTGAGCAAGGATGCTTTTTACCATGTAGGGGTATCCTTCAAGGAGATGAGCCCTGAGGACAGAACCGTTTTGAGGGACTATCTGGTATCTGTGAAAAAGACTGTTAGGGCCATTGAGCTGGATGTGTAAGGGGCCAGATGGAAACTGAATTGAATTGGATTCCCTGAGCTTGCAAGAGCATCAGCATCCAACCCAAGAAAGTCTTTTTTTTCAGCAGACCAGGGTTAATCCCCTCCTGACCTGAGGTTACGGTTCATGAATTGGGATGATGGTGGAATGATCGCCAAAATCTTTCAGGACTGTGGGGTAATACATCTTGGATCCGAAAAAATTCCTTGAAAACAATGTGTTAGCAGGAAATTCTGTTGACCTTTTCAGCTCATCCGGGAACTCAGGCTAGCCCGTACTGTTCACAACCAGTGGATGATGTGGGCTAGCTTATTGATATGTTCGGATAAATAGGTCCATACTCAAAGGCAGCCTGATTTTCGGTTTCAGATTTGGTCCTGGTTTAAGTGGGAATATTTGAAACGAGGGGCTTTGAAAAATGATCCAGGCTGGCGTTTTCTTGTTTTTTCGAGGACTTGTGTGGGGATATAGGGCCCTTAGGAAACCCTAATAGGCCAAATGGGACCCAGGATTCAGGAGAGGGCCTGGACGGGTGTGTCTTAAAGGGCTAGAATATAACAGTTTTGGAAGAGGTGATGAGCCATGCCTATTTACGAGTACAGATGTTTAGGGTGTCAGACGGAATTTGAGCAGATAGTCTTTGGGGCTGAAAGTCAGGTCCAGTGCCCCTCCTGCAAAGGGAAAGATGTAAAGCGGCTCATGTCAGCCGCTGCCTTTAAGTGTAACGGGAATTTCGTGAGCACAGCCTCTTCTGGAGGCTGCTCGGGTTGCTCCTCTCACTCTTGCTCCACTTGCAAGTGAGAACCGGGACAAAAAATACAGGGAAGCGGACCTAGCAGTTGAGGCCGCTTCCCCGCAAGTGGGATTCAGGAGGCTTTTTCACTGCTTCCAGTGGAAGTTTAGAACCTGCATGCCCTTGCCTATATTACACTTCTGCACCAGGGTCTGACCTCCTGCTGTGGCCTGCACCAGGTAAGAGCCTTGCGGAAGCTTTACCATCATCCAAGGCCCGTCGGCCATGGTTGTCACATAGGTCTTCCCCTTGGGATCCAATATTACCACCTTCACCTCGGCCAAATACTCTCTGGAGGCCACTGCGAATACCAACTTAAGGTTGTAGTTCCCCGAAAGGGAGCTCATATATTCGCGTTCCTCCAGCCCAACCCCCCCAACCAGGTACTTAACCTCTCCCTGGCTTCTCTCCTTGATCACGGGGGCATCCGTCTGGGCCCAAACTACTCCAGCCGTGAGGACCACCAAGATCACCCCAACTATTGCTTTTCTAACCCTGCATTCCATCCTGGCACCTCCCCGATAAAGAATAGCCCCCGCACAATGCGGTAGAATGCTAATATAGACTGCAGCAATGGGGATGTCAAAGTGCTGGTCATGGTTTGCCCCTCAAAACAAACCAAGGCTGAGTCTGTCCTGAGAGGAACTTTAAGGGCATGGGCCGAATAGAGAGCCTAAGGCTGAAGGCGGTCTGGATGTAAAACTGCTGGGGGAGGCATAGGGTGTTGACTTTGGGGGTCGACGTGGGACATTGCAACACCAAGGCGGTGCTCTTGGAAGACGGTTTTGTCTTAGCAAAGGTGCTCTTTAGGTTAGCAGGAAGCGTTGAAAAAGCCGCTTTGGAGGCTTGGGAAAAAATTAGAGAAGTTACAGGGATACATGAGTCTTCTCGCCCAAGGATGTTTGTTACAGGGGTTGGGCGGGACAAAGGTTTTCAGGGGGAGGGCAGTCCCACCGAGATGGCCAGCCATGTGCGCGGGGTTTACCACTGGCTCCCCTCAGCTAGAACGATTTTGGATCTTGGGGCCGAAGGCGTCAGGGTGAGCAGATGTGACCATATGGGCAGACTAGTGCATTTTGTGCTCAATGATCGTTGCGCTGCCGGGACCGGTATGTTCTTGGAGACCGTAGCCCAGATGATGCAACTCTCGGTAAGCGAGATGGGTTCCCTAGCCCTCACGGGTTCCCCTGGCGTAAGACTGTCCAGCACCTGTGCCGTATTTGCAGAATCCGAGATCGTAGGGCACGTCCACAAGGGTGTTTCCCGCCAAGACATTCTCTGGGCTGTCCACGACTCCCTTGGGGCCAGGGTGGCGGCCTTGGTGCAGAAAGTTGGACCCCAGCCGGAGGTGGTGGCCACCGGGGGGGTGGCCCGCAACAAGGGCCTCCTGAAGGCCTTGGAGCGGCATCTTGGTTTTCCCATCCTGGTTCTCCATGAGCCTGAGATGATGGGGGCCCTTGGGGCCGCTTTGTTGGCGGCTGATTCTTGAGAGGTGGATAGGGATGATTTTCTGTGGAATAGATGTAGGCTCTCTTTCAGGAGAGGCAGTGCTTATGGAAGGGGAGAATCTGTTGGGCTACAGCATCGTGAGAACCAGCCACAACAGCGCCGACACCGCGAAAGAAGCCCTGGACATGGTGTTGAGGCAAAAAGGGCTCTCAGAAAAGGACATAAGCTACACCGTGGCCACGGGCTACGGTCGAGTCATAGTGCCTTTTGCCCAAAGAAATATTTCCGAGATTTCCTGCCATGCCAGGGGGGCTCATTTTGTTTTTCCTTCAGCCAGAACCATCTTGGATATGGGCGGACAGGATTGTAAGGCCATCCGGTGCGACGAGAGAGGAAGGCTTGTGAAATTCCTGATGAATGATAAATGCGCTGCTGGTACGGGCAGAGCAGTTGAAGTAATATCTTCTCTCCTGGAGGTGGACTTGGAGGAAGTAGGTCGGCTTTCATTGGCACCCGGGCAGGATCTCCCCAAGATAAGCAACAATTGCCTGCTGTTTGCGAAAAGTGAGATCCTAGCCTTGATGCGGGAGGGCGTTGCAGTGGAAGCCCTTTTGGGAGCTCTTTGCATGGGTATAGCCGAGAGGGTCTGCGAACTACTCAAGAGGGTGGGGATTCAGCAGGAATTCGTTATTACAGGGGGGATCGCCAAGAACCAAGGGGTGGTGAAAAGAATAGAGCAGAAGCTGGGATTGGCGCCCCTTATCCCTCCGGAGCCTCAAATCATTGGAGCTCTGGGGGCCGCCCTATTTGCCATGGAGCTGGCAGGCCGGGGTGCTTTGGCTCATCGAGGGCTTTGAACGCCTTCCGGACAGGGCAACGGCTCTACATCAAAGACTCCAGAAAAGACTGCACCCTCACATTGAGCTGCTGCAGGGAGGCGGGATTGTCTTCTGCCTCGAGTCTCATATGAGGGATACCCCAAGAATCGAATCTTTCCTTCAAGATGGCGTACTCCATAGCATAGGCATCACAATAGAGCTGTACCAAGTAGATCAGCCCCTTGGCATTGCTAAGACGCATCTGCTCGGCCAGGCTTTCCGCCCTTTCATGAAAGCTGTAAATACCTGGAGCCGGAACCCTCCGGAGGTAACCCTTGGCCAGGGCCAAAAAAGGGTCTCCTTCCATGGGAATCCTGGAAATCCCGTATCGGGCATTGTTGGGGAAGTCGTCGCCTACCACCCGGCCTCCGTATTCCTCCACGAGTCTTATAAGATCCCAGGCCATATTCAGGTTCATGGCAGAAATAAGAACTCCCGGAGCTTCTTGGTTTGATGCAGAGGCCTGAACAGGGTTCTCCAAGAGACTTAGCAAGAGTCTGTTGTGCTCCTCCACATCCATCACCAAGGAGGAAGCAAAAACATAAAGCCCTTCTTCCGCCGAAATGCCCAAGGATTCTCGGGAAACTCTGAACCTCTCCATCAGAGTTCTGTTTTCGTTGTAAAGCTCTATTGATTTCCAAAGCTTCTGCTCTGTGACTTCCTGGCCGCTCATTCTGCCCAGTTCCTCAGCCAGCCGCCTCAGGTCCGAAGCGTAGAATTTCCAAGCCGCAGGGGTTGCGGTGGAAGGTGTCTTGAGCAGCCTGAGGTACGGGAACACCTTCTTGTGGGCCCATATGTCCAATACATGGCGATTGGTGTCGCACACCACTCCCACCAGGATTCCGTCTAAATATTGGTAACGGCCTTCGTAGATCTGGCCGGTTAGGTTTTTGCTCATTCCGCACAAGAAAGGAAGCAGCCCTGCTTTTTCCTCCAAGCGACCATCCCTTTCTTCCATAAGCTGCACAGGGAGGAATCCTGCCGCGTGCACCACCTCCTTGGGCACCAGCCCATAAAAACATCCCATGACCCCTCGTCCCTTTTTTTTCCATTCCCTGCAGCTTTGGTGTCGCTGCAAAAACCCCTGCCGAAATTGCTCCATAACTCTCCCCCGTGCTTCGGATTCCATGATCTTAGCCCCTTTTTCTGCCTTCCAGCACTTCCAGGAACCCGTCTATCCTGGTCTTTGCCTCTTGCATGCTGAACCCCTCGGCGTCGGCCTGGTCCCCCTCGAATATGAGCACTGGCAGCCCATGGACATCCCTGACCATCTCCACCACCTCGTCCTGGCCTAT
Source organism: uncultured Desulfarculaceae bacterium (assembly GCA_964414345.1). Lineage (GTDB taxonomy): Bacteria > Desulfobacterota > Desulfocorpusculales > Desulfocorpusculum > Desulfocorpusculum > Desulfocorpusculum. The sequence goes on along the minus strand of CAYPWF010000002.1, from coordinate 40,972 downwards.
GGACTGGGGGCGGCAACTCCTGTTGGAGAACATGACCAGCCCGTCCACCTGGTAGTCCTTGATGGCTTGATCAAAGTAACTGAACCGCCTTTCCAAAGGCATGTTGGTCAGCACATTGGTGTATTTCTCAGCCAGGGTGCGGAAAGGCTGTTCTGGATCCAGCCTTCCAGAGCGAGTCTTGTTCCCCCAACTCAAGGCTGTGTAAGGTTCCCATACAAAGTTGGCACCTTTTTCCTCGAAATAGGTGATCACCTGCAAATGGTGCCAAATGGGAATTCCGTTCCAGATAAGGCGGAAGCGCTCTCCCCCTTGTGCCGGACTGTGGCCTTGAGCAGCCTGTTGCTTATATGACTCGTACAAGGCCCAGTAGAAATCCGCACAGTCCCTGTCCCCCAGAGCTGTGACCAGGGGCAGAATCTCCCCTGCCAGGCTTCTGAAGCTGACCGGGGAAGGCTTGCTGCGCCGAAGCTCCAGGATTTTCTTCCAATAAAGCCCGGCCAAATCCGAGTTGCTCACCGCCTCTTTAAGTTTTCCCATCTGAAGCCTGCAGGAAGTGTGCTCCTCTATGAAGCCCACCATGGCACGAATCTGCTCTTCGTAGTAGGTCACATACTCTGGGTCCCAAGGATCGTCTGTCGCCGGCATGTCCATGTAAAAAGTTGGCTTCTTAAAGTGATCTTCCAGATAGGCCCACCAGGTGACATGCAGGCAGCATACGCTCACATCCGTTATGAAAAGGTCTGGTTCAGGTATGGGACCAAAGGCCGATTTCTGAGTCCAGGCAATTCCCAGGCCGCACCTGGTGTAGGAACATACGGAGTTGGAAAAGCCCCTTTCCCTGGCAGCCTCGAAGAACTCATCCGCCTTTCTTATGCCAGCGGCGATGGCGGCAAGGCTTTCCGGAAAAACAGGGTAAACATCCATAGCATATAGCACTTCCACCGGAACTGCAGCACTGGCAACGCATATGGGTTTGCCCTGCTCTCGGGCCGCCAGCATTCTACGGTAAGAGGCTCCTGCGCTGAGTTTTTTCAACATGGCTTTGAGATCAGGGGTTTGTTCCTTGTCAAAGGAATCCGTCATGCCCACCTCCAGCATTGGCGTCCCTATTTGAAAACCGAGGGGAAGGTTACTATGTGTAGAGCCCCGGTGCAATCCCCCTGTTTTCTTTGAACAGAGAAACAGGGGAGGTTATTCTAAAAAGCACAGAGTCTTCTCCAAGGGGAATTCCATTAAGTTTCAGATCCGGATGGAGGAAGACCATGCGGCGCATCGGACTTCGGGCGAGAGTTCTGGAGTTGGAAAGGGCCCTTCTCCTTGCCGCCAGAGAGGCTGCTTCGGAGACTCTTGGTTCGGAGAAGGGGATCAGGGCTTCCTTCGAGATGGCGCTGAGGTGTGTTGTGGAACCCGGGGACCCCTGGAAGATAAGCTGTGATCTGGATTTGGAGCAACAAATAAGGGACGCTTTGAGGGACATAACAGTAAAATTGGACGCCCTGAAACAGGGCCGCCTTTACTGCTACCGCTGCGAGAGTTGCGGCTGCCAACACAGTTTGCCACCCACCTCTGCAAGCGTTTTCAGAGGCTACAGCCCCACGGGTCTTCCTAGATGGATTGATTTCCATCAGATGCTCTTGGAGGTTCGGCACCCCAGGCTGGAGGAGCTTTTTGAAGGGGACGGGAAAGGAGTCTTGGCGGTTTACTCAGATGGCCTTTCCCTGAGGAGCGAGCAGCTGGAGGTCTTTGGCCGCATGTCCAGGGCCTATGACATTCTTGGTCAGGTGGCTTTTGGGTTTGTTTTGGTAGGCCAGGAACGGGTGGCCTTGACAGTACAGGCTGTAGAGGTCAGGGGCCTAAACGGTCTTCCCAGGATCGAGCTAAACCTCTTGGGGAATGTGTCTGGGGAGGTGGGGATCTGGGAGCTCCTGGAACTACCTCATTACGGACGGATAAAGGATTTGCTGGCCGAGGCCAGGCGCAAGATCCAGCTCTTGAGTGCAGGATCCATGCAAGCAAGGCTAAAGAAAGGGGGAAGGGGCGCCTCGGAAACAGGCCCTGAAAAAGTTCTAAAGGCTTTGGCCAGGAAGTTGGAGAAGATAGGCCGTCAAGCCAAACGCCGCACCAGTCACGCCGAGATGAGAAGGGGGGATCTGCGTCCCACTTACAAGGCCCTTGAGGATGCAGCTTCGGCACCCCCGGAGAGAATTCTCTGGGATGCCCGAAGAAAAACTGTAGTGGTTTTGGGACCACGCCATCGGGCTCATGTTTTCAGCCAAGCCGGCAAACATATCACCAGCCTTCTTATGGATGGGGAAGCAGTGGAAAGTAGACTTAGAAGAAAAAGGTGGGTATTTTTGGATGCAGAACTCTTGAGGAGATTCAAGAGTGGATTGGGCGCAATTTCTGAGGAGGCCTTGGGCGGTTCTCCTAAGCAATTCCAGGAAGGTATGGAGGAAACTTCATGAGGGTGAGGCAGGCGGGCCGGATATGCCAGGGGCTGTGGCTCTTGGGCAGGGAGGAATCTTGTGTGTACTTGCTGGAAGGGGAAAAGAGTTCCATGCTGATCAGCGCAGGCATGTCTTACATAATTCCAGACCTCAAAGAGCAGCTCCAGCTTTTCGGGATTGATGCGGATCGCATCTCTAGGCTCTTGATCCTGCATGCACATTTCGATCATGTGGGTGTCGTACCCTGTCTAAAGCGGGAAAAAGAGGCCATTGAGCTATTGGCTTCCAGCCGGGCCTGGGAGCTTCTGGGGACTCCCAAGGTTCTGGAGACCATCAATTCCTTTTCCAAAGCTGTGGCCTCCAGGATGGGCCGATTGGAAGCTCTAAGTGGATACGACCTGGAGTGGAGGACAGATATTGCCGGAGAAGTATTAAGGGAAGGAGACCATTTGGACTTGGGGGGGCTGGAGGTGCAGATCATGGAGACCCCGGGCCATTCTTCCTGCTCCATAAGCGCCTGGGTACCCCAGTTGGGTGCCCTTTTTGCCTCTGACGCAGGGGGTATTCCCTTTAAGGACACTATCATCACATCCGGGAACTCTGACTTTACCCGGTTCCAAGAAAATTTGGAGCGGTTTAAGAAGCTGCCCATAAAGTATGTTTGTGCGGACCACTACGGCTATGTTTGTGGTGAGGAGGCCGGAGGTTTCATGGCCAAGGCGGCCGAGAAGGCTGCCCAGCTCAGGAGGGAGATGGAAGAACTCTATTTGGAAACTAAACACATAGAGGCGGCTGCCAAGGAACTCACCAGAAGATTCTATGCCCAGAACCCCGATTATCTTCTAACACCCGAGATTTTCCAGGGTGTTTTTGGACAGATGGTCCGCCATGTGGCTGCACATATTCCTGTTACTTAGCCCGAATTATTCTCCAAAGCCGGGGACATGGGGGGCTGAAGCCCCCAAGCCCCCGGTACAGTTCGACATATGCTGACTCAAAGCAAGGTAAACTCTCAAGGCGAAAAGCAAGCTGCTTCTCGGTCTGCACCGGTTTGTCCAAACATGTCATTAAGATAGCCTGCATTATCCACTGATCGTGAATGATGTGGCTTAGTCCTCCTCTTCCTCCTCCTCTGGGGGCAGGAATCTCTTTATAAAGTCGGTGTCGAACCGACCATGCCGGAAGTCCGGATCCTCAAGGATCCTTAGATGGAAAGGAATAGTGGTGCGTATGGGTGAGATCACAAACTCCTTGAGGGCCCTTTTCATCACGCAGATGGCCCCATCGCGGGTCCTTTCGTAAGTGATGAGCTTGGCTATCAAGGAGTCGTAGTACATGGGCAGCTCATACCCTTGGTACAGGTGGGTGTCCAACCTAACCCCGAACCCTCCTGGGGCTCTGAACTCCTCGACAACTCCGGGGCAGGGCAGGAATCCCCTTTGTGGGTCCTCTGCGTTGATCCTGCACTCCAAGGCCCAGCCCTTGGGTCGAATCTCTTCCAGGAAAGGCTCCAGAGGCTCCCCCGAAGCAATGCGGATCTGCTCCTTGACCAGATCCAAACCTGTGACCTGCTCTGTGACAGGATGCTCCACCTGAATCCTGGCATTGATTTCCATGAAATAGAAGTTCCCATGGGCATCCAGAAGGAATTCCACGGTGCCTGCATTGAAGTATCCTGCGGCCCTGGCTGCGGCAATAGCAGCCTGGCCCATCTCTTCTTTGAGTTCAGGGCTCAAACAGGGGGAGGGAGACTCCTCAATGAGCTTTTGGTACCTTCTTTGAATAGTGCACTCCCTTTCACCCAAGTGAACCACCCTTCCTTGGAGATCCGCCAAGATCTGGAACTCCACATGGCGGGGGGAAGCTATCTTCTTCTCAATATAGACCTCCTCGTTGCCGAAGGCGGCTTTGGCCTCTGCCTTGGCTATGGGATATTCCTCCCTGAGTTCCGACTCCTCCCCACAGACACGGATTCCCTTTCCTCCTCCCCCTCCTGCGGCTTTTATGAGAACTGGATAGCCTATGCGAGCAGCCCACTCCAAAGCCTCCTGCAGGGAACCAACTCCCGCATGACTGCTGGGCAGAACCGGTACCCCGGCCCTGGCTGCGGTTTGCTTGGCCAGGACCTTGTTCCCGGTCAACCTTAGGTTCTCGGCAGTAGGCCCAATGAAAACCAAGCCTTCTTTTTGACAGGCCAGGGCGAGACTCTCCTCTTCTGCCAGGTAGCCGTAACCAGGGTGCACAGCCTGGGCTCCGCTTTGTTTGGCGGCCTCAACTATAGCCTCCAGGTTCAGATAGCTCTTTGAACTGGGAGGAGGGCCGATGCACACGGCCTGGTCTGCCATGCGCACATGAAGGCTCTCTTTGTCGGCCTCAGAAAAGACGGCCACGCTTTGAATGCCCATATCCCTACAGGCCCGAATGACCCTGAGGGCTATCTCTCCCCGATTGGCAACAAGCACTTTGCGGAACATCTCTCCCACTCTTTCTGGTTCACACGGCCTTAACAGGCTGCCACTCTAGAATAATACAGGCCAGCCCGGATCATGCTTCAAAGCCGGTGACTTTGAGGGCCAAAGCCCCCAAGCTCCCGGTAGGATTTGGTCTATCACCACTCAAACCAAGACCAGATCTGGAACCCAAAATCAAGGTGCTTTTGAGCACCGAAAGGTTCGACCGAACATGTCATTAACACAGGCCGCATCATCCACTGATTTTGGGAAATGCGGGCTAATCTTCCTGGATCACGAACATGAGATCATTGTCCCTCACGGGCGATTCGTTTTGCGCCAGGATTTCAACAATTCTTCCATCAGTGGGAGATTTCACTTTCTGAAATACCTTCATTGTCTCCAAGAGGGCCAACACCTGTTTTTTCTTGACCCTGTCTCCCACCTCCACAAAGGGGGGTTGGTCCGGCGCCGGCTTGCGGTAGAAAATTCCGGACATGGGGGCCCTTACCTCTACACGCTTCATTGCCTGCTCATGCATGTTCTTCCCCTCCCTGGGTGATCCCTGTTCTTGACATGCCGCAGTGGTTCTTCTAGACTCGGATCCCGCTGGACCGCCTGAAAGTATCCACAAGATCTCTCGTCCGATCAAGCTAATTGTGAGCCCGGTCTTAGAAAACCCGGGCAGAGCCTTTCCCGGAGGAAGGACCGCCATGGGCAAATGGATGGAGGGTTATCTGGAGCGCCTGGAAAAAATAAGGGGGGAGAATCTAAAAGCCGGCGGGGAGCAGCGCATCAGGATTCAGCACTCCTTGGGGAAGCTTACAGCCAGGGAGAGGATCGAGCAATTCCTGGACCCAGGAAGTTTTCAGGAGCTGGGTTCCCTCGTAAGGGAGCCCTCCGGACTGCTGGATCTTGCCGGAAGGCCCACCCCCGGAGATGGTGTTGTGATGGGCTTGGGAAGGGTGGAAGGCCGCCATGTGATGGTGTATTCGATGGATTTCACCCTTTTGAGTGGCTCACTGGGGGATCAAGGGGTCTGGAAGATGGCCGAGCTGGTCCAGATGGCTGGTCAGCAAAGGATTCCCATCATAGGCATTCTGGACTCGGCCGGCTCCAGGCTGGGATTCAAACAAGGGGGGGCCGGCCTCTATGGTCTGGGGCGTCTTATAAGGAACTATTGCCTTTACTCCGGGGTGATTCCAAGGATAACTCTGGTTTTGGGTCCCTGTGCTGGTCCCTTGGCACAGGTGGCCGCTCTGTCCGATTTTACCATTATGAACCGGAAAACAGGCTTTCTTTGGCTTGGGGGGGAAGTGGAGTCAGAGGAGGCAGGGGGAGCAGGCTTTCATATGTCCAAGGCTGGACAGTGCGACCTTGTGGCAGCCAGCGATCAGGAAGCTCTCCATCTTGCCAGAAAGCTTCTGAGTTTTCTTCCCCAGAACTGCTGGGAGAAGCCACCTGAGGTGGCACCCACGGACGATCCCAATAGGGCGGAGGAGGCTTTGCTGGATGTGATGCCGGAGGATCCCAAGTTCACCTATGACATCCATGAGATCTTGGAGCTGGTGGTGGATAATGGGGAATTCTTCGAACTCAAAGGGGACTTTGCACCCAATATGGTAATAGGCTTTGCTAGGTTCGACGGCATGGTAGCCGGAGCTGCAGCGAACAATCCGGATGAGATGAGCGGGATCATGGAACCGGATTCTTCGGACAAGTACGACAAGTTCCTGATGTTTCTGGACTGCTTCAATATCCCCCTTGTGACCTTCTCGGACACAACCGCCTTTCCCCCGGGGGACAAGTGGGAACGCCTGGGGGTTATCCGCCACGGAGCCAAGAATCTCCATGGATACACCCATCTCACCAATCCCAAGGTGACAGTGGTCCTGAGGCGTTCATACGGAGGGTCCAACATAGTCATGGGTTGCTCCAAGATGGGCCCTGATTTCATCTATGGCTGGCCCACGGTGGAATTTGCCCCAACAGGTCCTGAAATAATAGTGCACGCAGTGTTTCACAAACAGCTGGCCAAGGCTCGGGAAGAGGGCAATTATGAGGAGGTTTACAGAAAGTATCTGGGCATCCTGAAGGAAATGTTCAGTGTTCTGAACATGGGGAAGGTGTTCACCTCCTGGTACACAGTGCATGAGGTCATAGATCCTCGTGAGACACGCCCTAGGGTAATCGAGGCGCTGAGGGCTACCAAGGGAAAGGCAGAGCAGTTGCCTGAGAAGCGGCGCTACATAAAGCCGGCCTGATAATAGGTTTTGGGGATGAAGGTGGCAGCTTTGGGACAGCTCAGAAATCACAGCTGGGAGCATTGAGGCCAAGGCTCTTACCTGCTCTGTTTTGGTGGGTGAGACACTATAAGGTGTTTGCCTATACGGTGTGGTTCACGATCAGTTGAGAATGCTGGCTGTCTCTAGAATATATCAGGAAAAAGCGGTCCATGCTCAAAAACACCCTTCTCTTTGGTTTTGGATTCGGCCCTGGTTTGGATCGGAGTATGGCAAAGGGTGCCGGCGGTTTTGGGGCGTGGCCCCCAAAGTCACAGGCCTTGGAGAATAGTCCGGGCTAGTAGGAGGTGCCAATGGGGGAGAGGATGCAGAAGGCCTTGGAGAGGCTACGTCAGATCCACGAGCAGAATCTCTTGGGAGGAGGGCTCGATCAGATCCAGCGTCAGCACGAGAGGGGCAAGCTCACGGCTCGGGAGAGGATCCAGGAGCTGGTGGACCCAGGCAGCTTCAGGGAGCTGGGTGCATGCGTAAATACCACCGGGGTCAGGGTGGATGGGAAAGTGGTGGATGCGCCGTGCGATGGGGCGGTGGTGGGAACGGCCGAGATTCAAGGCAGGCCCGTTATGGTCCATGCCAGTGATTTCACGGTCTTGGGTGGCTCGGTGGGTACCCAGACGGTTTTCAAGTTTTGTAGGTCCCTGGAAATGGCTGCCTCTTGGGGGATCCCCATGGTGAATCTTTTGGACTCCTCTGGAGGCAGACTGGGATACAGGGATGTGCCGATGGCGGGTATAGACTGGCAGTTCAGGCTCCAGTCCCTCTACTCAGGGGTCATCCCGCAGGTGACTGTTCTCATGGGCCCATGCATCGCAGGAGGGGCGTACCTGCCCGTGCTGTGCGATTTTCTGATCATGAGCCGTGTCTCGGGGAATCTCTGGCTGGGAGGACCCAGGCAGACTGCTGCGGCCACCTCTGAGCAGATAGACCGAAGCATAGGTGGGGCCGACTATCACATGCAGCTTACAGGCACGTGCGACCTGGTGGGGGAGGATGACAAAGAGGCCATATCCCTTTGCAGGAGGCTCCTAGGATATCTTCCATCCAGCTTCAGACTCGAGGCTCCAAGGCTCCCTTGCAAAGATGATCCCTGGCGGGAGGTGGGGGAGCTCTTGGAGTTGGTACCAGAGGATTACGAGACCACCTATGACATGCGGGAGGTCATAAGGATTCTGGTGGATGAAGGGGATTTCTTGGAGATAAAAAAGGATTACGCTCCCCAGGTGCTCACCTGTTTTTGCCGGATGGACGGCCGGGTGGTGGGATTGGTGGCCAGCAATCCCTCTGGAGGTGGAAGCCTTTTGGAGGTGAACGCCTGCGACAAGTATTACAGGTTCCTTCAAGTCCTGGAGGCGTACGGCATCCCCATGGTGAATCTGCTGGACAGCCCGCCTGTAGTGCCCGGTGAGGCGGAGGAGGCCAGAGGGCTTCTGAGACATGTGGGCAAACTGCTGGATCTCTACGCCACAAGCACCATTCCAAAGATCACTGTGGTGCTCAGAGAAGCCTACGCCGATGCCGGGAGCCTGGTCATGGGAGGGGTAAAGAGCATGGGCACAGATCTCGTTTATGCCTGGCCTATTGCCAGATTTGCGGTGGAGGCCTCCCGGCTGGATTATGGCAGTTTGGGGCGGCTTAAGGGTTTGGAAGAGGACTTGGGGAGATACACGCAACGCTCCAGGGAAAAGGTGGATGTTTTCGAAGTGGCCCGTTCCTGGAGTGCCCAGATGGTGGACGAGATCATAGAGCCTTCCCAGACCAGGAAGAAGATAGTAGAAGCTCTGAGGATAACCCAAGGCAAGAGGGAGATCTTGCCCCCAAGGTCCAAGAACCACGGGGTGTCCCCCACCTGAAAAGGGCTAAGGGATCACCCTCCTGACCAATGACGAGAAGGGGTTATCCCGCGGGAAGGGCCCGGCCCGAGATGTTGAGGAGGTCTCATGAGCTTGACGGACAAGGCCATAATAACCTGCGCCCTAACAGGAGTTCTGACAGATCCCAGGATTCACCCTGTGCCGGTGACTCCCCAGGAGATGGCCGAGCAGGCCGCCCAGGCCTTCAATGCCGGGGCCTCCATAGTGCACTGCCATTTCCGCAATCAGGAGCCAAGTAAAGGACACCTCCCCACTTGGGACTCAGGCACAGTGGGGGCCATCCTGGGAGCCATCCGTGAGAGGCTCCCCAGGATAATCATCAACATGAGCACCGGGGTGCCGGGCCCGGACATATCCGGACCCCTCAAGTGCCTGGAAGAGTTCAAGCCCGAGATGGCTGCCTGTAATGCAGGCTCCCTCAATTATCTAAAGCTGCGGGAGGATGGCTCTTGGGCTTGGCCTCCCATATTGTTCGACAACCCTGTGGAGAAGATTCGGGGTTACCTTGAGGTGATGAACAGATGGGGGATTGTGCCTGAGTTCGAGTGTTTTGATACAGGGATCTTGAGGAGCGTTTTCTTGTTCCGAAGAAACGGAATGTTCAAAGGTTCGGCACACGTTTCTCTGGTCATGGGGGTGGCCAGCGGAATGCCCGCCAAACCCGGGTGGCTTCCCCTGCTCCTGGAGGAAATGGAGCCCGGCACGCACTGGCAAGTGATAGCTGTTGGGAGGCGCGAGGTCTGGGAGCTTCAAAGGAGGTCCTTGGAGCTTGGGGGAAACGTGCGAACCGGGCTGGAGGATACCTTTTACCTTCCGGACGGAAGGAAAGCCGAGGGGAATGGAGAGTTGGTAGAGGCCATGGCCAGGATAGTTCTGGAGACCGGCAGAGATGTGGCCAGCCCTGAGGAGGCCAGGCAGATCTTGGGAATCCGAAACTGAAGGCCCAGGAGATCAGCGAGGGAGAGAGCCCATGAGCACGAGCCAAGAGGTCCTGTACTCGGTCAAGGAAAGGGTTGCCACCATTTTCATCAACCGGCCTGGGGCCCACAACTCCCTCACCCTAGAGGTCATGGCAGGGATTCAAGACTCTTTGCAAAGGGCAGCCGGGGACCCCCAGGTGGGAGCCCTGGTGATAAGGGGGGCAGGCGGGAAAGCCTTCTGTGCCGGGGCAGACCTGGGGGCCGGGCTGGGCATGGGGGGTTCCTCTTTCCTGGATAACCACCGGGCAAGGGCTCGCTATGCTGATCTATTGCTTTCCATGCTTAAAACCCCCAAGCCCATCCTGGGGGCTGTGGAGGGCTACTGCATGGCCGGGGGGGTGGGGTTGTGCCTGGCCTGCGACCTGGCCATCGCCACAGAGGATGCCCAGTTCGCCCTGCCCGAGATAAAGAGGGGACTCTGGCCCTACATGGTCACGGCCCTCCTGATCAGGCATGTGGGGCCCAAGAAAGCCCTAGAGCTTTGCATGACAGGGGAGCGCATCAATGCTCTGGAGGCCGAGAGGCTGGGGATATTAAACAGGGTGGTGACCCGGGAAGAGTTTGAGCAGGTCGTTGAGGAAACAGCCAGAAAAATTGGCTCCTTCAGCCCCGCGGTCATGGCCTTGGGAAAGGGCTCTTTTTACGCCATGGCTGATCTTCCTCTGGATGAGGCTCTGGAATACTTGGCTTCCCAACTCACCCTTAACACCCAGCTGGAAGACATGCAAGAGGGTATAGCAGCTTTCCTGCAAAAAAGGCAGCCTATTTGGAAGGGGAGATAGGCTGATCCGATTCCAGGCATGCCTTCAAGGGGCTGACTGTTTTTGGCCTCCGGATGATGCATAATAATTCCAAGACACTTAAAAGCAGGAGGCCTGAAGACCCATGAACTCTCGGCCCCTGTTTTTCTTAAACTCCTTCTTCACGGAACCGAGGGGGTGGCTTGGCCTTGGAAGAACTTGATGTGGGACCTGAAAAGGGTTTTGGCGGGGAATTGGAGATTCCAGGGGGTTCCCCTGCGCTTCGCAAGGCGTTGAAGGAACTCTCAGGTACCGGTCTTCTGAAAGTCATACTGGAGTTGCCCAATGCTAGGCAGGTGCTGGAGGAACTGGCCCCCACGGATTTTTTCTGGCTGGTCAAGAAGATCGGGGAGGAGGACAGTCTGCCCCTTTTGGAGATGGCCTCCAAAGAGCAATGGCAGCACCTGGTGGATCTGGAGATTTGGGGAAAGGACAGGGTTCGTCTGGATCAAGTTGGCTCATGGCTTAAGAGACTGCACGGGGCTGATGCCGAGAGGCTAGTGCAGTGGCTTTTGCAGGAAGGGAGTCTGCTAGTCAATTTTTTTCTGGGAAGGCTTTTGGATGTGACCGTGAGGGACCACGACACAGATGAGGTCCCGGAAGGTTTTTTCAGCTTGGACGGGGTATATTATCTTCGAGTCAGGGATCCTGAGCAGGAGGACTGGATTCGGGAGCTCATGGCGGATATGGCACGATTGGACTATGGGGGCTACCAGCGTTTATTGCTGGGGCTGCTTGAATACTTGCCCTCCGAATCGGAAGAGGAACTCTATAGGCTAAGAAACGTGAGACTGGCCGAGCAGGGGTTTCTGCCTTGGGAAGAAGCACAGGCCGTGTACTCCCCCTTGAGGCCAGAAGCAGTGTTGAAGGGGGCTCCCGAGGTAGCCAGAGCCCTGGAGTTGGTGGATGAGGAAAGGGATCTGGTCCCCATGATACCCTTGGACAGGGGAGAGATAGTTGGTCTTTTGGCAAGGGTGCTGGAAGGGATTCAGGATCCACTCTCTCTGGATCGGATACGTCTTGAGTTTGCAGCTCTGGCCAACCAGATCATCTCGGCGGAGGGGATTGGGGTGAGCGATCTGGAAGTGATGGGTCGGGCCTGCAAGAGGGCTGCATCTTACTTGAATTTGGGGCTTGAGAGTTTGAGTAAGGGGGACCTGCCCAAGGCCGGAGAGCTCCTGGCAGGGCTAGCCCTTGTCTCCATATTCAGGGTGGGTTACGGGATGGCCTCAAGGCTGGGATGGGAGGCTCGCAAATGGGTCCAGGGGAGCTGGTTCAGAAAGATGGGATTGAAACCCGGCTTTTGGGGTGAAAACTGGGGTTCTTCTCTGGAGGGGCTTCTTCAAAGAAGACCCTTATATTTCACCGGGACAGAGCAAGGGGCAGAACCAAGGGACTTCAGGCACGTTGAGGAGCTGGAAGAGGCCTCCAAGACTTTAGAGCGTCTGAAAATCCTGGACGCGCTTATTGAGAGACTGGTAGAGCGTTATCCGTTGGACCCCAGGCTGCTCATCCATCCTGAGGCAGAGTTCCATCCCCTTCTTTTCAACTTATGGGGCAAATGGATGATAGGACAAAAGACCGAGATTTCCCCCATGAATCTAGGGGATGCCGCTCGCCTTCTGAGGGTTCTTCGCTCAAAAGATCGCAGGGCTCCGTACAAGATGCCGGGCTTTGAAAGACAGTTCGTGGGATTTTTCCTGGAGCATTTCCCAGAGGCAAACCGTGAGCTCCTCTCCCAAACCTTGGGACTCCTTTGGAGGGAGTTCAAAGACGAGTTCGAAAGGCTCCCAATGGAGGAATTAAGCGGTAGGTTCTCCCGCCTGATTCGCATTGAGGGCTAAGGCTCGTTATCTGAAGTGTGGCATTGCGGGAACAGGCCATAAAAAAAGAAGTATCTAGCCCCCATTTTTCACAGTCAGTGGATAATACTGGCCATCTTAATCAGATATTGAGACAAACCGGTCCATATTCAAAAGCACCTTCAAACTCAAAGGCTTCGGAGAATCCTCCGGGATAGGGCGCGAAGTGTACCGCCGACTTTCACCATGTCCTGACCAAAAAATCCGGCTTACTCTTGGGGCTCCCCAACTCTCCAAAGCAGCACACACGCCCCCAGGGCCAAACCTGAACCCAGCAAAAAGGCCCAGTGGAAGGAGCCCGTAAGGTCGCGGATCGTACCTGCCAGAAAGTGGGCCAGAATAGCCCCTGTGCCGTAAAACGGGGTCCAGGCCCCGATTACGGTCCCCATGACCTCCTTGCGGAAATAATCCCCGCCGCAGGCCCCATAAAGGGGCCAAGTGACTCCGTAGAGCATTCCCACAACCGCTACACTGCAGTAAAGGCCCCACGTCAAATTTCCAGAGAAAACCATGCCCACAATCCCGATGCTGATCAGAAAATTGGACCCCATGAGGGTGCGCCTTCTTCCCAGTCGGTCCGACAGGGGGGGGATGGTGAGCACCCCCAAGACCTGGCTGAGCCCGTGGATGGTGGCCAGGAAAGAGGCTCCTTTGAGGTCAAGACCCACCTCTCCTTTTGCATAATCCACCATGAAGGTGGTCACCAAGTAAAGGGAGCAGGCGGCCAGAAAATAGGAGGCCCCTATGAGCCAGAATCTGGGGGAACTCATGACCTCCATGATGCGGCCATACCCGCTCGATGGCCCTTGCACCTCACCCTCCCTTGCCCCCCGAGGTCCGTCCCCCCAGGGCAGCAGGCCTTGATCCTCAGGGCGGCTCCTGAGCAAGGTTCCGTTTAGGAAAACCATGGCCAGGGCGGCTGAGCCCAGGAGATACCAGGAGGCCCTCCAGGAGGAAAGGCGAACCAGATGGGGGAAAACCCAGCCCATGGCCGCAAACCCAAGCCCGTATCCCGTGGAGAGGATCCCCAGGGCCAAGCCCCTTCTATGGGGGGCGAACCACCTTTGCACAACTACCAGGACCGGGGTCCACATTGCCGAGGCCCCAACCCCCACTATGGCGTAATAGACACAAGCCCTGGCAAAGCCGTCCGCAGTACCCATGAGCAGGGCCCCGGCCCCCAGGAAGGTCCCGAAACCGGCTATAATTCTCCTGGCTCCATAGCGATCCGTGAGGTTTCCGACAAAGGGGGTCGTGCACAGATATGCGGCCAGATAAGCGTTGAAGATGCTTCCTCCCTGGGTGCGGTTGAGGCCCAAATCTCTTATCATCTCGGGCAGGATCACTCCGAAGCCCAGCCGGATGCTGTAGTTCACGAACAGATCCAGGAAGCATACCCCCAGGATCACCCATGCCCAGTGGAGGCGCAAAAAGGCCACGATATGACCTCCTGTGTGCCCGTGCCAGCCCAGCCCGGCCTCGGGATTGTGCGTGGGGATTCCCCTTTCGTGCTCCCCAGCATAATGGTTTTGTCCCCAGGGGTCCATAACACTCCTTGCAACAAGCTCTCGTGATATACTTTCCCGGGTCGGAAGCCAAGCTCTTTGGGAGAGATGGGGGATGGAGCCTGAGGGTGGCCAGTTGGAGCTGAGCATCGTGATGCCCTGCTTGAACGAGGCAGAGACCGTGGGAGTGTGTGTGGAGAAGGCCTTGCGGTTTCTGGAGAAGGGGGCCGTGGACGGGGAGGTCATAGTCGCGGACAACGGAAGCACCGACGGCTCGGTGGAGATAGCCAGGAGGGCTGGGGCCAGGGTGATCCATGTGCCGGAAAAGGGCTATGGGAATGCCCTCATGGGGGGCATCCGGGCTGCCAGAGGTCGGTACATCATCATGGGGGATTCGGACGACAGCTACGACTTCCTCCACCTGGAGGGCTTTCTGGAGAAACTCAGAGAGGGATACGATCTGGTCATGGGCAACAGGTTCAAGGGGGGGATCGCCCCCGGGGCCATGCCATTTCTCCACAGGTGGTTGGGCAATCCCGTGCTGAGCGGCATTGGCAGGCTTCTTTTCAGAAGCCCATGTGGCGATTTCCACTGCGGGCTCAGGGGATTTAGCAAGTCTGCTGCTGAGAAGATGCGGCTTCAGACCCCGGGTATGGAGTTCGCAAGCGAGATGGTGGTGAAGGCCTCTCTTCTGGGGATGCGTGTTGCAGAGGTCCCAACCACCCTTTCCAAGGCCGGCAGGAGCCGCCTGCCGCATCTTCGCTCCTGGAGGGACGGCTGGAGGCACCTGAGGTTCCTGCTGCTTTTTAGCCCTAGATGGCTGTTCTGGCTTCCGGGACTGGGGCTCATGGGCCTTGGAGGGGGCCTTGGCACGGCCCTGACCCTCTCCCCTGTCCGGCTATTGGGGGTCCACCCTGGACACGAACAGCTTGCTGGTGTGCGCCATGTGCTTCCTGGTGGGCTTCCAGGTGGTCTGCTTTGGAGTCTTTGCCCGTGCCCTGGCCTCCAGGGAGGGGCTTCTCCCCCCAAGCCAGGGCCTGGAGAGGCTCATGTCGGCCGCAAGCCTTGAGGCCGGGCTCCTGGCGGGGGTTCTCATAGCCTTGGCAGGGGCTTTTCTGTTGGCCACGGCCTTGTACATGTGGGAAGAGCACCACTTCGGGGAGCTGTCCTATCCAGAGAGCCTCAGGCTGGTGATTCCTGCAGTGACCCTCATAATGTGGGGGGTCCAGGTCATGTTCTCGAGCTTTTTCTTGAGCCTGCTCAGGCTGAAATTGAGATGAGGGGGCAGTTCACTGCAAAGCCGGGAAGTCCCAGGGCAGGAAAGCAAGCCTTCCTTTATGCCTTGGGCATTGTCGCCTTCAAGGCGGTGATCTTCCTTCTGGATCCAGTGCCCAAGTTCTTCTTCGGGGACTCATACTGTTATCTGGAGACAGCCACCACAGGGCGGATTCCCCCTGACAGGTCCTTTACATACGGGTATTTCATCAAGGCCACTACGCTCCTGCACAACTCGCTGTGGCCCCTCATGGCGGCTCAGGGGATAATGGGGCTGGGCTGCGCCCTGGGGCTTGCATACTTGCTCCAAAGACACCTGGGCTCCAAGGCAATATGGGCAGGTCTCATGGGGATCCTCTGTGTCCTGGAGCCCATCCAGCTCCATTATGAGCGAGCCGTGATGAGCGAGTGCCTGAGCCTCCTGCTCCTGGTGCTGTACCTCATGGCCTGCCTCAGGTATCTGGAGGGAGGGGGGTTGGGCTCTTTGGTGGTTTCCCAGCTCCTGGGCGCTTTGCTCATGAGCGTGAGGTTGAGCTTTCTCCCCATGGTTTTGAGCTTTGCCTTTGTGGTGCCATTGATGAGAGCAGCCCGAAGGGAGAATCCTGAGATGGGCCCCGGTCTTGGGATGGGGAGACCTTCCCACAGGTGGAGGAGAGGGCTGGTCCATTTGCTGGTCTCCATGACTCTCACCTGGGCCCTCCACTCGGGGTACAAGTGGTGCTTTGGGAAGCTCTCAGGTCACCCTCCAGGATACGCTGCCGCCACAGGGCACGTGCTTTTGGCCACCTGGGCCCCGGTTATAAGGGAAGGGGATTTCCCGGACCAGACTCTGGGAAAGAGGCTCTTCGAGTCTTCGGTTTTCGACCCCAGGGACAGGAGGCTCAGGAACGATCAGCTCTTCAGTCCCGGGGGGCTGGTGCACCGGCTGAGGGAGCTGCTCCCCGAGGAGGCGGAGGCCGAGGCCGTGGCACGTGGGGCTGCCCTGGGAGCCCTCAGGAGAGACCCTTGGGGGGTCCTGGGATTGGGGGCTCAAACTTTCATGGATTTCTTTGAGCTAGAGTATCTCACCAAGATGCTCAAAGGGGACCTGGCCCTCCATCAGGAAGAGGAGTATGCCAATTTCAAGGAGGTGTTCGCACAAAGACTCCTCCTACCAGATGAGCAGGCCCAACCCATGACCTGGACCAGGCATTACTATCTGCTGGCCGTTCCATGGTATTGGGCATTGCTGCTCACTCCCCTTGTGGGCATATGGGCCCTTCTCAGGGCCCCTCAATGGGAGAGACCGGCCCTGGCCTTGCTCGTGCTGGCAAGCCTTTTCAGCTTGGGCTCGGCCACTGTGATGGCCGTGCAGCCTGTGGTCAGATACCTCCATCCCTTGGCCTGGCTGGCCCTGGCTCTGTGGGGGTCTTTTTTGGGGGGAGCTCGAGGTCTCCACAGGGGGCCCGAGTCAGCGGGGTAAGCTGGCCCGGCTTCATTCCCGCACCCGGCTCACCCTGGCATGGTAGGCCGAGATGATGTCCTGGTGTGAGAGAATGCCCAGGATCGGGCCTTGAGGTCCTTGGGACAAGACCGGGATCTGCTCATGCCCGCTTTTCAGGAACTTGAGGAGGGCCGAGTGGAGGTCTTCTTGTGGTTCCACCCAAACCGGAGGATCCATCAGCTCGCCTGCCACCAAGAGATCCCCCAAGGACTCCTCCATGAGGATCGGTTTCAGCTTCTTGAAGGGAAGGATTCCCCTCAGGACCCCTTTTTCATCCACAACCGGGAAATCGTTCCCTTCGCAACCCAAGATCACATCCCGCACGGCCTGAAAAGTGGTGTCGTGGGATAGGATCACGGGTCTTGTGCCCTGGTCTATGGCCTCGCTCACCTTCATCTCCCTTAACACGTTCACAGTAAGCTCGGACTCGTGGGCCGGGGATAGAAACCGATTGGCCAACTGGCTCTCGTATATGGAACGGTTGCGGTTGAACAAGCTGTGCAGGGTAGCCACCAAGAGAAGCGGTACAAGGAGGCTGTAGCCTTTGGTCATCTCACAGACCATGAGCACCGAGCCTATGGGAGCATGGGCCACCCCGGCAAAAAAACCTCCCATTCCCACCAGCACGAATGCCCCAGGCTCATGAACCATCTCCGGGAACCATGCATGACCTATTCGCCCGATGGTCCCTCCCAACATCCCTCCGATGAACAAGGCAGGGGCAAAGACCCCACCGCTGCCCCCCGAGGCAACGCTGAGTGAGGTGCTCAAGATCTTGAGGAGCCCTGCCGCTGCCATTATCCCCACCGCCAGCTCCCCTCTCATGGCCATCTGGAGCCAGCCGTATCCTATGCCAAGGATTTGGGGCAGAAATAGCCCCAGGATCCCGACCAGGAGCCCACCCAAGGCAGGCTTCAAGAAAAAAGGTATTCGCATGGGGGCAAAGAACCTGTCCCTGATTGAATAAAAGGCGCTTATGTAAAGGCGGCCTGCCGGCACAAACAAAAGCCCCAGGAGCGCGAACCACAACAGTCCCCCAAGGTTCTCTACGAATCCGAACTCAGGCATGGAGAAAACAGGCTCATGACCGAAGATCACTTGGTGAATTGTATGAGCCACTATGGCCGAGACTATACAAGGAATCAGAGCCTCGCCCTCCATGTCCTCCCTGTAAAGAAGCTCGGCTGTTATGACGGCGCTGCCCATGGGGGCCCTGAAAACAGCCGCCAGAGCTCCGGATGCTCCTGCCAAGAGCAGAATCCTAAGATCCCTGGTGGGTAAACCCATAAGCTGCCCTACGCAGGAACCCAGACCTGCTCCCACCTGTATGAGGGGCCCCTGCCTGCCCGCACTGCCGTTTGTGGCCAGAGTCATGACAGAGGCTATAGCCTTTACAAAAGGCACCCTGGCTCTTACGCGACCTGAAGCCCTGTGAAAAGCTTTTATCATAGCATCTGTGCCGGGGCCTGCCACCTCAGGGGCCAGCCACTGGGCAAGAAGCCCTGAAACGAGGCCCCCAAAGGCTGGCAGGATCATGAAGATAATGGGATTGAAAGGGGAGCCCGTGGGAGGGGCTGGAGCGTGCTCGCCTGCCGGGTAAATGGGGGGCCTTCCGGCCAGGAAATCCTGAAAGAAGTGCTCGGCCCAGCCCAGCCCCCAAAAAAAGAGACAGGCTCCTAAGCCGCAGATCGCCCCCACCAGAGCACCCAGAAATATCCACTTGAGAAAGGACTCGGGCCTAAGGCGGCTTAGAGCGCTCCAAAGGGAAGAGCCCAAAAAAGGAGAGCCCGGCATGGAACTTTCCTGGAAAGAGCGGTTTGCAGGATCTTCTCATGGGCAGTCTTATTTCCCATGATGCTTTGCCCAGCAGCTATCCCGGCCCCGGGTCAGGCAAAGGCCTTCGCGAGCACCCTGAGGCAGGTCAAGAAAGCGAAGGGGACAGCCCCAGATTTCACCGGTGCCGTCCCCTGGGAGGAACTCATGGTGCCGAAGCGGGGACTCGAACCCCGACAGGCCTACGCCCACCAGACCCTGAACCTGGCGCGTCTACCAATTCCGCCACTTCGGCCCGCCTTGCATTCTCACAGGATCGTTTTTATAGTACAGACACCTGCTTGTCAAGGGCCCTAGGCAATGGTGTAAGCTTTTCGGGCCTTTAAGGACGAGCTTTACGGGGAGGGATGGGTCCCCTCCAGCTTGTTTGAACCGGCAGGAGTCTCAGGAGAAAGAGGTTCGGTCCAGCCCATGGAGCATATAAGAGACTGGCGGCCTATCCGTGCACTCAAGAATCCTGTGGTAACCCTGGGGAACTTCGACGGGGTTCATCTGGGGCACCAGAAGATTTTTAGGCTCTTAATAGACAAGGCAAAGCAGCTCAACGGCACAAGCGTGGTGTATACCTTCGAGCCTCATCCCATCAAGGTGCTTTATCCAGAGCGTCGCATGCCTCTGATCACCTCATACCAGGAAAGGGCCGCGCTGGTAGAGCAGCTGGGAGTGGATGTACTGGTGAGCGCCCCTTTTGACAGGGGGTTTGCCAGCCAAAGCGCCAAGCAGTTTGTAGAGGAGATCCTGGTGGGCGCCATAGGCGCAAGGGAGGTCCTGGTAGGATACGATTATGCTTTTGGCCGAAACAGGGAGGGGAACATCGGGCTGTTGCAGCAGTTGGGTCGAGAGATGGGCTTCCAAGTGGAGATCGTACCTCCGGTCATGATGAACGGCCATGCGGTGAGCAGCAGCCGCATTCGCACCGTGGTGGAGGAGCAGGGGGATGTGGCCCTGGCTGCACGCATGATGGGTAGAGAGTTTTGCCTGCAAGGTGTAGTGGTGGAGGGGCACAAGAGAGGCAAGTCCCTGGGATACCCTACGGCAAATCTCCGCCTGGAAAACGAGCTTCTTCCAAAGCCAGGAGTGTACGCGGTTCTTGTGAGAATAGAAGGGCTGGAGTCGGCTTTGGGAGGTATGGCCAATTTGGGCACCAATCCCACCTTCAGCGAAAACGTGCTTTCCTTCGAGGTTCACATCTTCGACTTCCAGGGAGACCTCTACGGCAAGAGGCTCAAAGTAGTCCTATTGGAAAGGCTTAGGGAAGAGCGTCGTTTCCCAAGCGCGGAGGCTTTGGTGGCTCAGCTCAGCTGGGACGAAAAGGCCTCCAGGGCTGTTCTCGGACAGAGGCCGGCGTGAAGGGGGGGGTCCTCAGAGACCCTCGGCTCTGGATCGGCCTGGTACTGAGCAGCCTTTTCGCTTACCTGGCCCTTCGGGGCATGGATCCCAAGGAAGTGGCGGCGGCCCTGGGCAAGGCCGACTACAGGCTCCTCCCCCCGGCCCTCCTTCTCACTTACGTTGTGCTGTGGGTGAGGGCCAGGAGATGGGGGGTGATCCTCAAGGGCATCCAGAGAGTCGAGACAGGGCTCCTTTTCAGGGTCACGCTCATAGGCTTCCTGGCCAATTACCTGCTGCCCGCCCGCATAGGCGAACTGGTCAGGGCCATATTGCTGGGATCCAGGAAAAACATGAGCATCTCGGCTGCCCTGGGAAGCGTGGTGGTGGAGAGACTCCTGGATCTCATAAGCATCCTGCTCATTTTCTCCCTGGTATCCCTGCTGGAGGGGATCCCGGCAGCGGGTTCAGAGCTGGGGGAGATGCTCAATCGGGCGGCCCTGGTTTTCCTTTTTGTGGCCGGGGTTCTGGTGGGTCTCCTGTGGGTCGTGAGGAAACACACGGGCAAGGCAATCATGCTGGTGGAGAAGACCCTGGGGGGAATTTGGCCCAAGGGGGCTCACAGGCTGGCCAGGGCAACTGAGTCCTTTGCAAGAGGGCTGGTGCCCGCCAGAGGCCCCATGGATCTGCTGGAGATTGCTCTGTGGACAGCATGCCTCTGGGGGCTCAGCGCCGCCATAGTGATCATCCTGACAGAGGCCTTTGGCTTTGATCTTCCCTGGGGGGCGGCCTGGTTCATCCTGGTTGCCCTGGGCTTCGGCGTGAGCGTTCCATCGGCCCCTGGATTCGTGGGCACCTTCCACTATGCTGCCATGGGGGCCCTGTTGCTATACGGGGTGGACAGGTCCAATGCCCTGAGCTTTGCCATCGTGCTTCACGCCACCTGCCTCCTGCCGGTTTTTCTGCTGGGCATACCGGTGCTCTGGGCCGAGGGCATGAGCCTAGGGCGCATGGCCAGGCTGCCTGGGGATGCTCCCTCCGTGTCAGGGACCAATTCCCAGACTTGATCCGGGCCCCCGGGTTAACCGCAGATCTCCACCTCCGGTCCCAGAGCGAGCTTGAGCAACGGGGTCATGGGCGGTTGCAGCGCGGCCGGGGGGTGAGGGGGCTGTGTCAGGGCATTGCCTCCAGTCGCTCCAGGAGCCTGGGCAGGAGTTGGCCAGCCGAGCCACCCAGGAAGATGTCCGTGACCGAGTGGGTAAGGGGGGTCTCCTCGGTATTGAGTTCTATTATCCGTGCGCCTTTTTCCTTTGCCAGGTAGGGCATATCGCAGGCTGGGGCCACCACAGCCGATGTGCCCACCACCAGCATCACCTCGCAGTTCTTGGACTCCTCCTGGGCCTGGATGAGCGCCCTCCAGGGGATGGGCTCCCCGAAGAAGACCACGTCCGGCTTGAGCACCCCACCGCAGATACACCTGGGAGGGATGTGACTCAGATCCACCATGTGCCTGGGCATCCTCTCCCCGCAGCTCAAGCATGCCAACTGGTGTCCGCTTCCATGAAACTCTATCACGTATCGACTGCCAGCCTCCTGGTGCAGGTGGTCAATGTTTTGGGTGATGATGGCCCTGAGGAAGCCCAGCTGCTCCATCCTGGCCAGGCAGAGGTGCGCCCTGTTGGGCCTGGCATTCTCCACTATGGCCTGCAGTTCCCTGAGCATGCCCCAGACCCTCTCTGGATGGGCCCTGAGGGCCTCTATGTGGGCGTACTCCATGGGATCGTACTTTTCCCACAGCCCCTGTGTGCCGCGGAAGGCCGGGATCCCGCTTTCCACAGAGATTCCCGCCCCGGTCAAAGCCACAACGGATCTGGCTTTCCGGATCATCTGAGCTGCTTTTTCCAACAAGCTTTCCAGGTCGCGCATGGGTCTATCCCGGCTCAACCCGGCCTCAAAGCAGCCGCATCCGCAGCTGCCTCGGGGCCGGATGGGGACTATTTCACAACGTGTTGGCTATGACCAGCCTCTGGATTTCCTGGGTGCCCTCGTAGATCTGGGTGATCTTGGCGTCTCGCATGTAGCGCTCCACGGGGTACTCCTTGATGTAGCCGTATCCCCCCAAGACCTGCACCGCGTCGGTTGTCACATGCATGGCCGTGTCCCCACAGAGAACCTTGCTCATGGAGGACATGCGGATCAACTCTGCCGGGAGCCTTGAGAGATCCTTGGGCTGCTCCTGAAGAAGCGACGCTGTTTTGTAAAGCACGTGGCGGGAAGCTTCCACTGCTACAGCCATGTCGGCCAACTTAAAGGCTATGCCCTGGAACTTGATTATGGGTTGGCCGAATGCCACGCGTTCCTTGGCATAGGCCACGGCATAGTCCAAAGCCCCCTGAGCTATACCCAGGGCCTGGGCCGCTACCCCAGGCCTGCTGAAATCCAGGGTCTTCATCATGATGTGGAAACCCACGCCTTCCTCTGCCAGGAGGTTCTCGGCCGGGACAACACAATCCTCAAAGATCAGCTCGCTGGTATCTGACCAGCGGATGCCCATCTTGTCCTCTTTCTTGCCCACCTTGAACCCTGGGGTTCCCTTCTCCACTATGAAGACGCTGGCCCCCTTGTGGCCACCCTTGGCCGGATCTGTGAGGGCGTATACCGTCACCACGTCGGCCACTCCGCCGTTGGTGATGAAGGTCTTGACTCCATTCAGGACGTAGTCGCCACCTTTCTTGATGGCTTTTGTGCGCAGCCCGGCCACATCCGAGCCTCCCACAGATTCGGTGAGAGCAAAGGCAGCCAAGTGCTCTCCTGTGGAGAGCTTCGGAAGGTACTTGGCTTTCTGAGAGTCATTGGCTGCAAGCAATATGGGGAGGGTCCCCAGCTCTTGGTCTGCCGGCACAAGACCTGTGGCAGCCTCTACCCTGGAGAGTTCCTCCACCACTAAACAAAAGGAAAGCAAGCCTGCTCCCCCTCCACCATATTTCTCAGGGAAATCCACCCCCATGAGGCCGTTTTCCCTAAGGATATCCACCACGCCCCAGTCCCACTCGGCCTTCTCGTCTCTCTCCCGTGCTCCAGGTTCTATCTTCTCCTTGGCCAGCCTGCGTACCATGTCCCGCAGCATCTTCTGCTCATCTGTGAGATCGTACTGCATGGTCCCTCCTCCTGGTGGATTGCCCAAACGGGGCCTCGGCCGAGTCCCCTTTTCTTGCCTTACAGATCTCCTAACCCGGATTATTTCTTAAAGCCCCCAAGTTTGGGGGCTAGGCCCCCAAGCCCCGGTAAACTTTAACATATTCCGACTCAAACCAGGGCCAAGTCTCAAACCGAAAACCAGGATCTCTTTGAGTATAGACCGGTTTCTCCAAGCATGTCATTAGGATAGCCTGCATCAGCCACTGATTGTGAATAATGCGGGCTAAGCGGCTTATAAAAGAATCACTTTTGAGGAGAAATGTCAAATGCTTCCCCAAAGGCCTTGTCCTCCATCACCCAAGAGTCTTCTAATCTCTCTTTCCAATCCAAGGAGATCCTGCATGCTCCTCAGAGGCAGCAACAGATCCAAGAAAGGCAGTGCTGCCGCCATTCCTTGGCAGGTGGGTTCGTAACCCGGGGTGCCCACTAGAGGGTTGAGCCAAATCAAGGCCTTGCATTTCCTCTTGAGTAGCTCCATCTCTTTCTTGAGTAACTCTATTTCCCCCTGATCCCAGCCGTCGCTGTAAATGGCCACCACAGGCTTTCGGACCAAGACCTTGGAGCCGAATCTCTGCCTCAGGGTTTTCAAGCAGTAACCTATGCGAGTCCCGGCCCCCCACTGGGGCACAAGTTCAGGAATTCGAGGAAGAAAGCTCTCGGGCTTCTGGGTCCTCATGTGCAAAGTAGCTCGGGCTATGTCGGTGGAAAAAAGAAAAACCTCGGCAGTTCTCTCTACCCTAAGGAGTGTGTGGGCGAACTCCAAGATAAGCCTAAAATGTTCGTCCATGGAGCCGCTTACGTCGCAAAGCAGCACAAGGCGGGACCGCTTGATGCGGGGGGACATAAGCTCCAGATATACTAGATCCCCCCCATGTTGGAGGTTCTTTCTGAGGGTCCGCCCCAGGGAAAACCGAGACCCCGTGGCAGATAGTTTGAACCTGCGGGAGGCTCTGGAAGCAAGAGGTCTCAGGAATCTGCGCATGGCCTCCCTGTGATGTGAGGTTGGTTCCACAGGAACAATTGCCGGGGATAACACACACTGTAAAGAATAAGGGCTGTAGCGCACTGAGTGGAGCGAGCTGTGAGGGGGCTCTCCCTTGGGGCCCTCCCTTTGCTCTGAGCCGAGGAGAAAGGAATCCCCCTCCTTTGTGTCTTCCCCAGTCTCTCCTGGGCCCTTTCTTCCCCGAAAAGATTCCCCAAGCCAGAACTCTCGGAATAGCTCCTGGAACTTCTCCAACTCCTCTTTTTTGTGGGCTAGAACTGCTCCCAGCATGACTCTGAAGGAATCAAGCTCCGCTGGATTCACCCATCTGAGGCCTTCGGCGGCCGACAAGAGGGAGGAGAGCTCCACCGAGAAACCTTCCAGTCTCAAAAGACGGCAAAAATCCCCAAGGTTCTCAAGTAGATCTTTTTGAGTGGAAATTCTTTTGCGCTCCAAGCCGTTCATATGTCCCCATGCTGGATACCCCCCCTCACCCCAATCAACCTTCGGCCTGGCCGGAGGTTAGATTAGGTTCCAGGAGCCGGGCCTGCTCCAAAGGGTCTGCCCAGATTCCCATGCGAAACCTCTGAATATCCTCCCGGTACTTGAGCAGGCAGCCCAGGGTCTGCTCCACTGTTGGAGGGTCCAGGTGGTATCGGTTCAGCTTAACAAGGGCTTCCACCCAGTCGAGGGTTTCTGAGATGCCGGGCCTCTTGAGGAAATCCTCTTCCCTGAGCCTTTCAACGAACCGTACCACTTGGGCCGCCAGGGTCTCCTGGATTCCGGGAACTCTTGCCCTGAGTATGCGCATCTCCTTTTCCGGATCCGGATAATCTATCCAGTGGTAAAGGCATCTTCTCTTTAGGGCCTCATGCACCTCCCTTGTCCTGTTGGAGGTAAGAACCACCATGGGCCGGTGGGTGGCCTTAAGAGTGCCTATCTCAGGGATGGAAATCTGGAAATCCGAGAGAATCTCCAGCAAAAAAGCCTCGAACTCCTCATCTGCCCTGTCCAGTTCGTCTATGAGCAGCACCGGGGATTTCTCCTCAGAGCTCTGTATGGCTTCCAAGAGGGGTCTTTTGATGAGATACGGCTCTGTGTATATCAGCTGTCCTATTTCATCCGGATGTTTGCGGCACTGTTCTTCCATTCGGATCCGCAGAAGCTGTTTGGGATAGTTCCACTCGTAAAGGGCAGAGGCTGCATCCAACCCTTCGTAACACTGAAGTCGGATGAGACGGGTTCCAAGAATTCTGGAGAGGACCAGGGCTACCTCCGTCTTGCCCACCCCGGGTTCTCCTTCCAGAAAAAGAGGCCGCTTCATGTGGTATGCCAAGTAGACCACCGTGGCCAGTGAATTGTCGGTAATATACTGATTGGCCTCCAGGGTCTCCAGGAGGGTCTCTATGGAAGAGAAAATCTCTTCAGATTCTTTCATCTGCACTTCCTCTCAAAACTCCCGGTAAAAAGGCCCCATGCACCTTGGACCGGCTCAACCGTTCGCCTGGTTTCTCTGCAGGACTCCATATTCCAATAAGTTATCACACAAGGATCGAAGCAGGGAGATGGAGAACCTACTTTGCTGACTATCTCAAACACATCCAAGAGGTTAAAATGTTTTACCGAGTTCTTGGAAGGACTGCCACTGGATTTTCTCTTGAGGCAGTAGGCTTCACAAAAAGATCACTTGGAGGAGTCCCATGGCTGTGGAAAAGCTCAGGGAGGGCCTTTCGGCGATTGGTACCATGGTGCGCATGGTGGGGAATCCGGCTGCGGCCTTAGTAGCTGCGAATGCGGGCCTAGACTTCATAATGCTAGACTTGGAGCACGGCCCCTTCAGCCTTGAGACCCTGGAAAACGTTTTCAAGGTGGGCCGCAGTGTGGGGCTGGGCTGTTTCGTGAGGGTGCCGGAGTTGTCTAAGAGTTATGTGTCTAGGTGTTTGGATCTAGGAGCCACAGGAGTGATGGTCCCTATGCTGGAATCAGTGGAACAGGCCCGGCGCTTTGTGCACTGGGCCAAGTTTGCCCCCTTGGGCTCCCGCGGCTTCGGGGGGGTGGGAGCACACACAAGGTACCAGAGTGTGGGAGGGGAGACCACAACTTCCTTCATGGCCCGGGCCAATCTGGAGACCCTGACCATCGCCCAGATAGAGACAGCCCAGGCCATAAGGGACATAGACTCCATTGCCGCAGTGGAGGGGCTGGACGCCCTTCTCATAGGCCCCAATGACCTGGCCATCTCCATGGGCTGCCCGGGTGACTTAATGGGAGAAAGACTGGATAGGGCTATCTCCCAGGTGGCGGAGGCTGCCAAGGCTCATGGGAAGATATTCGGCATGCACGCGCCGGACCCGCTCACAGAGCGGTGGCTTCCAAGAGGGCTCAAGTTGGTGATGAGCGGCCTGGATTTGAATGTGATTCTCTCAGGATTCAAGGCCATAGCCCAGCGCTACAAATCATGAGCTGGATTCTCGTATCTTGAAGCGAATCAATATGACACGAGGAGGAGAGTTCCCAATGCCAAGATTCTGTGCCAACCTGAGCATGCTTTTCAATGAGGTGGATTTCCTGGAGCGTTTCCAGAAGGCGGCGGCTGCCGGCTTCAAGGCCGTGGAGTACCTGTTTCCCTATTCTTGGGAAAAGGAGCTTCTCAGGGAGAAGTTAGAGACTAACGGCCTGACCCAGGTACTCCACAATCTCCCAGCAGGGGATTGGAATGCAGGAGAAAGGGGCATCGCCTGTATACCCGGCAGGGAGCAGGAATTTCAGGAGGGAGTGGGAAAGGCAATAGACTACGCCAAGGCGCTGGGCTGCTCCCAGGTGAATTGCCTGGTGGGCATCCCTCCGGCCGGGAAATCCCTAGAAAAGATACGGGAGACCCTGGTCCAGAACCTGAGGTTCGCGGCCTCGAGCCTGGCAAAGGAAAGGATCCGGCTGCTGGTGGAACCCCTCAACAGCCAGGATATGCCCGGGTTCTACCTGGTCCACACAGCCGATGCGCTTGGGATCATGGAGGAGGTTGGACATCCCAACCTGTTTCTCCAGTACGACGTGTACCACATGCAGGTCATGGAGGGAAACCTGATCAAGACCATCTCCTCCAACATGGAGAGAATCGCCCACATACAGATCGCCGACAATCCAGGCAGGAACGAACCAGGCACAGGGGAGATAAACTTCCCCAACCTCTTCAGGGCCCTCGATGAGGCAGGCTACAAGGGCTGGATAGGCTGTGAGTACAGACCCAAGGGCAGGACAGAAGACGGCCTGGGGTGGGTGAGGCCGTACCTTTATCAGTAGCCGGAGCAAGGGGAAGCCCTTTTCAGAGCGATCCATCCGCCAATTCCTCCCACGCGTTGGGGTCCACGGTGTAGTTGGTCAAGGGGGTGAAGGATTTGGCCTCCGGGGGGATCTCTCTGCGTGCCACGCACAGGCAGGTGCTTGCCCCATTGCCTAGCCCCCAAAGTCCCGGCTTTGGAGAATAATCCGGGCTAAGCTAGGATTTCCTGTTGACCTTGCGCCCCCTTGCAGGTTATATTTCGCTAGTTTGACTTTGTATACAGTTCATGAATTTTTCCCTCTGGGTGGGACCGCCTCCGGGGATGGGTCGGCTTGGGATAGGGGAGGATCTCAGGGCCTGTTTCCATGGATGCACCTTGGTGGGCAGGTTGTTTGGGTCATCAGACCTTGAGGAAAACATTTAGACCGAAAAGGGGGAACCATGAGAGCATTGGTGCTTGGTGGAGCAGGGGACATGGGTCAGGCGGCTGCCCGAACCCTTATCAAGCAGGAACAAGTTAAGAAGGTGATCCTAGGGGACATCAACGACGACCCCATGCGGCTTCACGAAAAGCTCAGGGAAAGCGACAAGGCCCAGTTGAGAAAGATGGACGTGTATGAGCATGCCGGGCTTGTCAAGGCCATGGGGGAAGCGGATATAGTCATCAACTGTGCCGGGCCCTTTTACAAGACCGCTGTTGCGGTGGCCAGGGCCGCGGTAGAGGCCAAGGTGAGCTACATAGACATATGCGACGACTATGAAGCGGCAGCAATTCTTTTCCAATCGGACATAGACCAGGCCGCCAAAGAAGCCGGCATAACAGTGCTTACCGGAATGGGTTCGGACCCGGGCACCAACAATATGATAGCCAAGTACCTGGCGGATCAGCTGGAAAAGGTGGAAGAGATCCACCTGTATTGGGTGGTGAGCATAGCGGATCTGGGCCAGGGGGCTGCCTGGGACCACAGCCTGCATATGGTAACAGGGGAGGTGCCCCAGTACCTGGAGGGGAAGTTGGTCCATGTGCCCGGGGGCACAGGGGAGGAGACGGTTCGTTTCTTGGAGCCTTTGGGCGAATGTCTCATAAGTTATGTGGGACACCCCCAACCCTTCACCATCCCGCGATACATTCCGGGGGTCAAAAACGTGATCATAAAGGGGGCGCTTATCCCCACCTGGGTGGACCAACTCATCAAGGAGCAGAACCGCACCGGTTTTCTAAGCAAGGAGCCCGTGGAGGTAAAAGGGGTCAAGGTGGTGCCTTACGACTTGACCCTTCGCATGTGGAACAAGATACCCGAGAACAGAGACAAGGGCCCCCAGGCCTCTGGCATGAAGGTTATGGTCAAGGGAGAGAGGGGAGGGAAGAGGGTGACCTACACTGCGGATATAGTGGGCAGAACCGCAGCAGGCACCGGGCTTCCGGCAGCCATCGCAGCCTTGATGATCCATGCCGGAAAGGTGAAGGCAAAAGGGGTTGTGGCCCCTGAAGGATGCATAGATGCCAGGGAGTACCTCAGGGAATTCATTCAAAGGGGAGCCAGGATCCACCTCACAGAGACTGTTTCATCCATGTTGGAGGTGTGACCGGGTGCAATACCATTGGACAAGGATAGGAACAGGATGGAGGTTTAGCCCTTAGCTCTTCAGGCCTGGAGCTGGTGCAGAGGGCTCCAGGATCCTGGACAAATCCAATGAACGGAGTCGGCCATGAAGGAAGCTCAGAAATTGAATCTTGCCAAGAGCATGGAGCTTTTCGAGCAGGCCAAGAACTTTGTGCCAGGCGGCGTCCTGGGGGCCAGAAGGCCAGGGGACTTCATCCCAGGGGAATACCCCATCTTCCTGGAGCACGGCAAGGGGGGTCGGGTCACCGACGTGGACGGAAACCAGTACATAGACTTCCTCTGCGGTTACGGCCCTATAATCCTTGGGTACAGGGAAGAGGAGGTGGATGAAGCCGTAGCGCGCCAGATAAGGGAGAAGGGGTTCTGTTTCTCCCTGACCCAGAGGTATCAGAATGAGCTGGCCCAAAGACTAAGCCAGATAGTGCCCTGCTCGCAACTGAGCATCTTCCTGAAGACCGGTTCGGATGCCACCACTGCAAGCATTCGTATTGCCAGGGCTTTCACAGGCAGGCTCAAGGTGATGCGCTGCGGTTACCACGGCTGGCACGACTGGTGTGTGGAGATGAAGGGGGGCATACCCCAGAAGCTCTACGAGGACGTGTACGAATTTCATTACAATGACCTGGATCAGCTTGCCGACTTGATGAGAAAGCATGGGGATCAAACCGCTGCCATCATAATGACCCCCCTTGGGCATCACCTTCACCAGAAGATGGAGGAGCCCAAGCCGGGCTTCCTGGAGGGCGTGAGGCAGCTGGCAGACAGGTATGGCGCTGTGCTGATTTTCGACGAGGTGCGCACAGGCTTCAGGCTGGCCCTGGGAGGTGCGCAGCAGTACTACGGGGTGGCGCCAGATCTGGCCGTCCTGGGCAAGGGCATGGCCAACGGTTACGCCATAAGCGTGGTGACGGGCAAGAGGGATATCATGATGGCCGCTGCCGAGAAGCTTTTTATTTCTTCCACCTTCTTTCCCAACAGCGACGGCTATGTGGCGGCCCTCAAGACCATCGAGGTGCTCCAAAGGGACAAGGTCCTGGAGGATATCTGGGCGAGGGGAAACAAATTCCTGGACAGGATCAGGGGAATCCTGGCCAAGTACCCCGTGGGGGCGGAGCTATCGGGCCTGGCCCCCATGTTTTTCATTACCTTCCAGAAGGGACCAGGCGGGAACCATAGAGATAAGCGAAACGCTTTTTACACCCAGCTCATAAGAAGGGGGGTTTTCATGGCCCCCCACCACCACGCCTACATCTGTTACAGGCACACGGAGCAGGACCTGGAGGAGGCGGCCAAAGCCGTTGATGAGGCCCTCGGGTATGTGGCCGAGCGGTTCGCAGACTAAGGGCGGATTTCATATGCGCGCGTAAAACGGGACAACCCTAAAAATCCCAACCTCAACGGGCGGGAATGAACCCTATGGGCGGGGATAAACCCCGACCCTACGCAACATTTTTATTTCAAATGGTTATGGGTCGGGGGCCGTCGGGGGAGTCAACCCCAGCCCGGGTTTGGGTGTTCCTGGATTTCGTCGGGGCGGGGTTCAGCCCCGCCCGCAATGGGTTGGACGTTTGGTTTTGTCGGGGCGCATTTTATATGCGCCCGTAAACCTAGGCCTTCTCCTTGATAGCTTTTAGGATCTTGTCAGGGGTGAGAGGATAATCCTTCAAGTAAACACCTATGGCGTTGCAAACAGCCGCGCTGTAGGCTTGGGCTGCGCTCATGGCTATGGACATCCCGGCCTCCTTGGCCCCGTACGGGCCCTTGGGGTCATGGGATTCCACTATGATGCTGTGAATCTTGGGCATGTCCTGGGCTATGGGCACCTTGTACTCCAGCTGGGTTGGGTTCATAACCCTTCCCTTGTCCCAGAAGTGGTACTCGGTGAGCATTCCCCCTTGGCCTCCCATGGCTACAGCCCCTTCAAATTGCCCCTCCAAGACCAAAGGGTTCAAAGCAAACCCCACGTCCTGGGCCGCCACCACTTCCAGGACCTTTACCTTTCCGGTCTGGGGGTCCACTTCCACCTCTGCTATGGTGGTTCCGAAGGAGAATGCCTCGCACATCTGGCCGTAGGGGTTCTGCACCCACTCCCTCTTGGGGTCCACCTTGGGCCAGTATGAACCCTCACCGGTCACCACCCGGCCTTTGGAGAGGCCAGTGCGGATCACCTTCTGGATGGGGATAGCCTTCTGTGGGGAGCCCTTCACGAACACCATCCTATCCCTGGCCACCAAGTCTTCCACCCTTGCCTCAAGCATCTCCGAGGCTATTCTCAGAAGCTTCTCCCTGGCATCCCCGGCTGCAATACGCACCGCCTGGCCACCCACGAAGGTGGATACCTGGGAGTATGCCCCCGGATCCGTGGGGGTAAGCTCTGTGTCGGCACTCACGAGCTGGATATCCTCTGGCCTGAGTCCCAACTCCTCGGCTGCTATCTGCACCAGCATGTTGTCGTTTCCCTGGCCGTTGTCCACAACCCCTGAGATGACCGTTGCACCCCCGTCCTCGTTGAACTTGATGATGGCCTGGGAACCCCCCCGGATGCCCATGGGGAAACCCGTCTGCACAGAGTTGCAGCCAACGCCGATTCCCCTCCACTTGGGGAGCTTGCCCCTTTTTTCCTTCCACCCGGCCTTCTGGGCCGCCTGCAGGATGGTCTCTTTCATGGCGCAGCTGGCCACATAAGAACGTGTGGGAGTATACTCCCCGGCCTCCCTGGCATTTATCAAGCGTATATCCACAGGGTCTATGCCCAGCTCCTCGGCTATCATGTCCAGTTGGGTATCCACGCCGCAAGCAAAGGCCCTTCCATGAACCCTGATCATCCCCCGGATGGGCTTGTTTGTGTAAATGCGAAAACCGTTGTAGCGCACGTTGTCCATCTTGTAAGCCTGTTCCATGCAAAGGAAGGGGACGCTGGTGGCTATGGGGCCTGTGCTGCTGTAAGCCCCCCCGTCCATGTAACAGGTGACTTCTCTGGAGAGAACCCTGCCTGAGCGGTCCACCCCTGTCTTGATGGTGGTGATCATGGAATGTCCCTGGCGGGTGCAGACCGTGTTTTCCTCCCTGGTGTAGACTATTTTCACGGGCCTTCTTGTCTTTTGGGCCAGAAGGGCGCAGATGAAATCCGCAGGGCTTATTTCTGAACGGCCCCCGAAGGCTCCCCCTATGGCTATTTTCCTAACGTGCACCTTGTGCAAGGGGATCCTCAAGGCGTTGGAAAGGGGCTTGGCCTTCATGTGGGGCCCTGCGTTGGGCATCCAGATCTCCAGGTTGCCCTCCAGATCGAACCTGGCCACAACAGCATAAGGTTCCCCCTGAAAATAGGACTCCTCGGCTGCTGTGAAGGTGTCCTCCCGGACTAGGTGGGAGGCGGCGAAACCCTCTTCCACATTCCCCACATTTATGTTCACGTGGATATTTATGTTTTGGGGGAAGTTCTCGTGGATAAGAGGAGCCCCCGGGCTCATAGCCTCAAGGGGATCAAACACGGCCGGAAGTTCTTCGTAATCAACACGAATGAGCTCCAGGGCCTCCAGAGCCGTGTCCTCATCCACAGCCGCCACAGCAGCCACCTCTTCCCCGAAGTAGCGTACTTTGTCCATGGGCAGGAAACATTGGTCCTGGGTGTAACGGAACACCCCCCATTTCTCACCGAAGGTGTCCTGCCCGGTCACCACGGCCTTGACACCTGGGAGAGCCAGTGCCCTGGAGGCGTCAATGGAGAGTATCTTGGCGTGAGCCAGGGGGCTTCTAAGCACTTTTCCTACAAGCATCCTGGGGAACTTAAGATCCGCTGTATACTTGGCCTCCCCCGTAACCTTGGCCGGGGTGTCCACCCTGGGCATCCGCTTCCCGACAATGGCATAATCGCTCATGCTGGCTCCTCTTCCAGTGTTCCAACTGAGCCCTTTGCAGCAGGGTCATGCTGTGATGCCACAGCCGCAATGGCCTCCACTATCTTGGCATAGCCCGTGCACCTGCATATGTTCCCAGAGATGGCCTTGCGTATATCTTCTTCTTGGGGGCATGGGTTTTCCAGGAGCAGGGCCTTGGCGGCCATGATCATCCCCGGGGTGCAGAATCCGCATTGAACTGCCCCATGTCGGATGAAGGAGTCCTGCAAAGGGTCAAGGCCCTTTTCTCCGGCCAAACCCTCCACCGTGGTCACGCTGCATCCCTGGGCCTCCAGGGCCAGTGTCAGACAGGCCCTGACCGGCTTTCCGTCCAGAAGCACTGTGCAGGCCCCGCAGACCCCCTCCCCACAGCCTTCCTTGGTACCTGTTAGGTCAAGCTCCTCTCTGAGAACCTCCAGGAGAGTCCAATGGGGCTCCACCAAGAGCTCCAACTCCTCGTTGTTCACCTTAAGTTTAAGGGGCACCCGGCTCATGCACCCTCCCCCCTTTTCTCCTCGGCGGCGCGAGCCGAGGCCCTGTGAAGTGCTCTTTCCACAAGTACCGAGACCATCTCCACTCGATACTCCACAGTTGCCCCAACATTCTCCACAGCAAAAGCCGAGGCCTGATCCATTGCAATCCGGGCTGCCTTGGCCAAGGCTTGGGTATCCTCCAAAGGCCTGCCCTCCAAGGATTCAGCTGCCTGAAGAATCAAAAGAGGGGCATTCCCCATGCAACCCACTGCTATGCGGGCTTTGCTTATAGTGTCTGCCTGGCTTTCCAGCCAAACTGCGGCCGATGCCACCGGAAAGTCGATGGCCGAGCGATAGGCGATTCTTTCGTAAGCGCTTGCCCCTCCAGGTCGGTTCATGGGAAGCCTGATCTGGGTGAGAATTTCATTGGGTGCCAGATCCAAGGGGGTCTCCCCTTTCATGGTGAAAAACTCCTCAAGGCTTAAATCCCTTAGACCCTGAGAGCTTCTCAGAGTGACCCTGGCCTGCAAGGCCATCAAGGCCGTAGCTCCGTCCGACTGGTTGGTGGACCGGCATCTGTCCGAGCCCTCCCTGGCATAGCAGATCTTGCCCCCTGCCTTGTGACAAGCCTGTCTCCCAGAGCGCCAGAAGGCCGACTGGTTGTAAAAAAGGCACCTGGTATCCTGACAAAGATTCCCTCCAATGGTGCCCCTTACGTGCTGTATGGTGTAAGCCCCCACGGCTCGAGCGGCCTCGGCCAAGGCCGGGAAATGGAGATTTACCAAGGCCGAGCCTGCCACCTCCTTTAGGGGTGTCCCGGCTCCTATCAGCATCTCCTTCCCCTGGATTCGAATACCTGAAAGCTCGCGAAGGTTTTTCAGGCTGATGAGAAAGGAGGGTTTCATCAACCTCTGTTTCATTCTGACCAACAGGTCTGTGCCCCCTGCCAGCAGAGCGCTTTGGGCCCCGTATAGGGCCCGCATCTCCAGGGCCTCTTCCAGCTCCCTGGGCTCCAAATACTGGAATTTGGGAAGCCTCACGATCTCCTCCTCACCTCTATCTCTTGTTTCGATCCGGCTTTTAGGACTCCGCCATACACAACTGGCCGGCCCTCACGGCGTATCCGCCCAACAAGACCATTGACACCGCACAGGTGCCGCCCTATAATCCGCGCGTCTGGACACTGTATACAAAGTTAGGCTGGCATAGTCAAGCATCAGGAGCCGGTTCCTCATACGGGAGGCTGCTGAGTCCCGATCTCCCGTGGGTGCTCTTCATCACATAGAAGGGCCATGACCGGATCCAGCCAGGAGGCGGCAATGAATCCCCTAGCAAACCTGAAGATCCTCTCCCTGGAGCAGGCCACCGTCCTTCCCTACCTGACTTACAGGCTGGCCATGGACGGTGCCGAGGTCATCCGGATTGAGCACCCGGTATATGGAGACCCCAACCGGTTTGTGGGTGAAAACCGTTTGGGGGAAGAGAGGATGAACAGCTACTATCTGTGCATCAATGCAGGCAAGAAGGCCATAACTCTAAACCTGGCCGAAAAAGAAGGTCAGGAGCTCCTGGCCAGACTCATAAAGGAGCTGGATGTGGACGTGTTTGCCACCAACCAGCTCCCGCGAAATTACCAGAAACTGGGCATAGACTATGAAAGGCTTCGCTCCATAAAGGAAGACATAATCTGGCTGGGGGTAACGGGTTTCGGCCCGGATTCCAACGAGGCCGCCTATGACCCCATCCTGCAGGCCAGAGGCGGTCTTATGGAGCTAACAGGGGAGCCCACGGGTTCCCCCCAGGTTTTGGGGATACCTCTTCCAGACATGGGGGCCAGTGAGCATGGCTACGGGCTGATCATGAAGGCCCTTTTTACGAGGGCCGCTACAGGCAAGGGCTCCAGGATAGACCTCTCCATGTTCGAAAGCACGGTATCCTGGCTGACCGTGCCCATAACCCTCACGGGTTCTTTCGGGCAGCGCATCACCCGCAGGGGCAATACCCACGAGTTCTTTGCACCGGTGTCGGTTTTCCAGACCAGGGACGGTTTTGTGTACATTGCTGTGGGAAACGACAGGCAATGGGCTTCCCTTACTGAGCTGGAGCCCTTCCGGGGGCTCAGGGATCCGGCCTACGAGCGAAACGAGGGCAGGATCAAGGACGTGGAGAATCTAAACCGCCGACTTTCGAGTGTCTTCAAAGAGCTTAAGACCGAAGAGGTGCTCCGGATGTTCAAGTCCATCACAGTTCCCGCCTCCAAGATCCAGTCCATCCAGGAGGTGCTGGAGGACCCTCTTGTGAGCAGTCGGCTGCTAAGGGCTAAAGACCCCCGCACTGGGATTGAAATCATCTTGGCCCCAGCTCCTTACAGAACCGATTTTCTTTGTGAGAGGGGAGGGATTCTTAGTTTCCCACCCCGTTTCGGGGAGCACAACGAGCTCTACTTCGGGGAAAGGCTGGGCATGGGCGGGGAGCAGCTTGAGGAACTGAGGCAAAGGGGAATCATATGAGCCGTGCCCCCAAGGCCGTGGCAGGCAAGGCAAAGCACCCTGCTTCGGGAGGTCTGTATAACACATTGAAAAGGGGGGCCCGAACTGTCCGGAGGATTTCAGGCATTGAGACCCAGAGGCTCTTTGCCTCGCGGATAATTCAGCTCAGGCCGGGGGCTGAAAGATTCTAGCCCTTCTTAGGAAGAACCCAGGTGAGTTTCCAGGAGCAAATCTCCCAGTTTCTCTTTTCAGGGCTTACCACCGGGAGCATCTACGCCCTGGTGGCCTTGGGTTTCTGCATAATCCATAACGCCACAGGGATCGTGAACTTCACCCAGGTGGATTTCATCACCCTGGGTGGGATGGTTATGTTCAGCCTGCTTCGCCTGCTGGGGTTTGGGCAGCTGGCAGCCTTTCCCCTGGCAGTGGGGGCGGTGGCCCTGGTAGGGGCGCTGGTCCAAAGGCTCACCATACAGCCTTCCCGCTCCAAGGAGGTGATCCATCTCATTTTCATCACCATAGGGGTCTCCATAGTGCTAAGGGGTGGGATCAAGCAGATCTGGGGTAAGAGCTCCATGGCACTGCCCCACATCTCGGGGGAGGAGCCTCTTAGGCTGCTGGGAGCCACTGTGCTGCCTCAAAGCCTCTGGATCCTGGGGATAACCCTGGCAGTGGTGGGGGGGCTCCACCTCTTCTTCACAAGGACACTCACGGGCAAGGCCATGCGGGCAACAGCCTCCAATCCCCTGGCCTCCAATCTCATGGGCGTGGAGGCCAACCGCATGGTGATGCTCTCCTTCGCCCTAAGCGGCACCTTGGGGGCTGTGGCAGGAGTCCTCATAGTCCCCATCACAACTCTGGCGTACGATGTGGGGATCATAATAGGGCTCAAGGGGTTTGCCGGGGCAATTCTAGGGGGATACGGGAATTTCTTTGGAGCTGTGCTGGGAGGGCTGCTCTTGGGGGTGCTGGAGGCCCTCGGGGCAGGCCTTGTCTCCTCGGCCTACAAAGACGTAATAGCCTTCGTGATCCTTCTAATGGTCCTGTTCGTGAGACCAGCCGGGATTCTGGGCCGCGGGGAAGCCCGCAGGGTTTGATGAGGGACCCATGGAGAGGAACCGACAGCTTCTGATCCTGCTGGCCACCGCATTGGGGGTTGGCATCCTGCCTGTTTTGGTGAGAAACCCTTTCTATCTCAACGTCCTGAACATAGTCGGGCTCAACGGTTTGATGGTGGTGGGCTTGAATCTCCTCATAGGATACGCAGGCCAGATCTCCCTGGGCCACGCTGCTTTCTACGGCCTGGGGGCTTACACCAGCGGGATACTCACGGCCTCGTACGGGTGGTCCCCATGGCCGGCCATGGGCCTGGCCGTGGGTGCATCCTCGCTGGTGGCCTACTTGGTGGGAGTGCCCACCCTGAGGCTCAGGGGCCACTATCTTGTGATGGCTACCCTCGGCTTCAACGTGATCCTCAACATAGTCATGGTGCGATGGGAAAGCATGACAGGGGGGCCATCAGGGCTGGCCAGCATTCCGCCCTTGAGCATAGGAGAAGTGCGCTTTGACACTGACCTGAAGAACTACTATCTGATCTGGTTTTTCACAATGCTGTCAGTGGCAGCCTGTGTGAACCTGGTGGACAGCAGAGTGGGCAGGGCTCTGAGGGCAATACACGGAAGCGAGCTGGCCGCCAACACCTTGGGGGTGAACACGGCCCAGTACAAGAGCGTCGTGTTCGTGCTCTCCGCTGCCATGGCCTCCCTGGCAGGTAGCCTTTACGCGCACTACATAGGCTTCATCAGCCCCAGGAGTTTCGACATATTCTTTTCCATAGAGCTGGTGACCATGGTCATAGTGGGTGGCATGGGGAATCTCTGGGGAGCCCTCTTCGGGGCGGCTTTCCTGACTCCTCTTCCCCAGGTGCTTCACTTCTTCGAGGAATATAAGGACATCCTGTATGGGGGCATACTGGTGGTGATGCTCATGTTCCTGCCCAGGGGGATCGGAGGGAGTCTGGGTTCATGGTACCATGCCAGGAGGCTGCGCAAGATCCTGGCCCAGCCGAGGTGAGCCATGCTCTGCGTGATGGATAGATCGCAGGAGCCCGGAGATATGGCCCCTATGCTGGAAGTGGTCCAGGTGAGCGTTTTTTTCGGTGGGCTTGCGGCCCTCTCAGGGGTTTCCTTTCAGGCCCAGGAGGCCCGGATAACGGCCCTCATAGGGCCCAACGGCTCTGGTAAGACAACGGCTCTTAACGTGATCAGCGGGGTGCGTTTCCCTGACAAGGGCGAGGTGATGCTGGCCGGCGAGCCTGTCACCCGCCTGAGGCCTTACCAGCTCTGCTCCATGGGCCTGGGCCGCACCTTCCAGAACCTGCAGGTGTTCCAGCACATGTCAGTGCTCGAGAACGTTAAGGTGGGCCTCCATAGCCGTACCAGAACCGGCTTTCTGGGGGCCATGTTTCGCTGGCCGGGCATGAGAAAGGAGGAGAGCGGGGTGGAACAGAGGGCCATGGCTGCCCTTGAGCTGGTGGGGCTCACCGCCAAGGCCCACTGGCCTGCCGGGGCCCTTCCCTACGGGGACCAGAAACGCTTGGAGATAGCCAGGGCCGCGGTGGCCCAACCCAGGGTGCTGCTGCTGGATGAGCCAGCAGCGGGCCTGAACCTGGCCGAGAGGTTAGCCCTTGAGGAGACGTTCCTGAAGTTGAAACAGAAGGGCACAACCATAGTCCTGGTGGAGCACGACATGAACCTTGTCATGGGAATCTCCGACTGGGTGGTGGTGCTGCACTATGGGCACAAGATAGCAGAGGGTTCTCCACAGGAGATGAGAACAGATCCCAGGGTGGTGGAGGCCTACCTGGGAGGGGAGCTCCCCCATGCTTGAGGTCCAGGATCTTCACGTGCACTACGGCATGGTGGAGGCCTTAAAAGGAATCAACCTCAGGGTGCTGGAACAGGAGATCGTCTGCCTCATAGGAGCCAATGGGGCAGGCAAGACCACTTTGCTCAACGCTCTGTCCGGCGTGGTGCGATCCTCGGGGGGGAGGATCCTTCTGGAGGGCAGGGACCTGCGGGGGCAATCACCTCCACAGGTGGTGGCCCTGGGAGTGGTGCAGGTCCCAGAGGGCCGCCAGGTGTTCTACGATCTCTCGGTGATGGAGAACCTGGAGATGGGAGCTTACCTGAGGATCCGCAAACAGGGCAAGGCAGCCATCCAGGAGGACCTGGAGGAGATATGGAGGCTCTTCCCGATCCTGGCTGATAGGAGACGCCAGATGGCCGGTACCCTGAGCGGGGGGGAGCAGCAGATGCTGGCCCTGGCAAGGGGCCTCATGGCCAGGCCCAGGCTCATGATGTTGGACGAGCCCTCTTTGGGGCTGGCCCCTCTGATCGTGAAGGAGATATTCGGGGTGATCAGGCTCTTGCCCCAGAGAAGCACAGCAGTGCTCCTGGTGGAGCAAAACGCCAGGGCAGCCTTGCAGATATCAGGCAGGGGATACGTGATGGAGACAGGTCGCATCACCATGGAGGGAGACTCCAGGAGCCTGGCACAGGACGAAGGAGTGAAGGCGGCATTCCTGGGCAGGCATAGAGGAGACGGCCCCTCCACGGAGGCTATGGGAGGTAAAGAGAATGGACTTCCGACTGAGTGAACAGCAGGAGTTTTTCCAGAAGATCGTGGCAGAGACGGTGGATCGCATGGTGGTCCCCATGGCCCAACGCATAGATGAGACCGATGAGTTCCCCTGGGAGCTCTGGAGGGAGTTTGCGGCCCTAGGGTATTTGGGGCTCAGGTACCCGGAGGAGCTGGGAGGCATGAACGCCGACAAGGTGAGCTGCATGATCTTCTATGAAGAGCTCACCAGGGGCTCTGTGGGATTCGCCCAGTCGGTGATCATGAACGGGCTCATGGGCACGCACTTCCTTTACAGATTTGGGAGCCCGGGCATAAAGGAAAGATGTCTCCTGCCAGCCATAAGGGGAGAGAAAATAGCCACCATCTGTTTCACCGAGGATCAGTCAGGTTCGGATCTTGCCGCCACCAGGACCACGGCTACCAGGGAAGGGGAAGGCTGGGTGATACAGGGCACCAAGATGTGGATAACAAACGGCCCCATCTGCGACTTTGCAACGGTGCTGGCAACCACAGAGCCCGGGGCCGGGATGAAAGGGCTCAATTTCTTCTTGGTGGAAAAGGGCGCCCCGGGGTTCTCCCCAGGGCAGGTGATCCACAAACTGGGGTGCCGGGGCACCATAACAGGGGAGCTGGTCTTTGACGGGGTGCGTGTGCCCGCCGAGAACCTCCTGGGCCATGAGCTGGGAAAGGGGATGGTCTACCTGGGTGAGATCCTCAACGAGGTGAGGGCCATGACCGGGGCCATGGCTTTGGGTATCTCCAAGGCTGCTTTCCAAGAGGGCCTGCAGTACGCCCGCAAGCGCATGGCTTTCGGCAATCCCATAGGCACCTACCAGCTAATTCGGGCCAAGATAGCGGAAATGGCCACAGAGATGCAGGCTGCCAGGCTCATGGTGCATTACGCAGCATGGCTTATGGACCAGGGAGTGGAAAGCAGAAACGAGGCGGCCATGGCCAAGATGTTCGCCACAGAGGTTTGCTTGAAGGTGGTGGACGAGGTCACCAGGATTTACGGGGCCAATGGTTTCGCCCAGGAATACTCCCCCCAGCGTCATTTCAGGGATGCCAGATTTCTGCTCTACGGAGGCGGGACCCATGAGATCCTCAAGGACTTCCTGGGAAGGCAGATAGTGGGGAAAGTTTGAGAAAAGGAAAGAAGCCAGAAGTAGACAAGGGGAGGGGGGAGGGGTGAAAAGTTAAGAGTGAAGAGTGAAGAGTTAAGAGTGAAGAGTGAAGAGTTAAGAGTTAAGGG
>CAYPWF010000001.1:120910-130561 GCA_964414345.1 uncultured Desulfarculaceae bacterium | reverse complement strand
CACTGAGTCACCCAACAGCAACACTATTATATACAAGGGGAGGGGTTTAACCCCTTCCGTTGGGGGTTGGGTTGGATTGGATTGGGTTGCATTGGGGGTGTGTTTGGTTGGACGTTTGGTTTTACGGGCGGGGGTGAACCCCGCCCCTACGAAACCCAAAATGCAGCACATTGAAATTACAAGGTTGTTGTAGGGGAGGGGTTTATCCCCTCCCGTGATTTTGGTTTGGCCCCTTTTGCGGGCGCATATGAAATGCGCCCCTACGAAACCAAGGGCCAGACCTATTGCGGGCGGGGGTGAACCCCGCCCCGACGAAATAGACGGATAGACGGAACAGACCGAATAGACTGAACAGACTGAACAGACCGAACAGACCGAATAGACCAAATAGACCAAATAGTCTGAACAGACTAGACAGGGGCCTGGGAAAGAATCAAGAGCCTTTTTGGGGGGCCAATTTGCCCCAAAGCACTCCTACCAGAGATGGGTAGTTTGGAAGGGCGCGGCTTCGGGGTACGGGGGAGGGGGAGATGATCAGCATTACGGTGGCATTTCTCGTTGCGGCCCTGGTGGTTTTGGTGTCAACACCGGCTGTGGGCTCCCTGGCAAGGGCTCTTGGAATCCTGGACAGGCCCTCGGAGCGCAAGGTGCACCAACAAGCTGTACCCAGGGCAGGCGGGGTGGCCATCTTCCTTGGGGTGGGTATCTCCATGGCTTTGGTCCTGCTGTACGGGACGGCTGTGGGGAATCTCGTTGCCTGGGACATGCCTAGAGTCTCCATGTGGGCAGGGGCGCTTGTGGCCTTGGGCCTTGGAGTGACAGACGATGTGCGGAGGCTGTCTCCCAAGCTCAAGTTTGTTGTGCAGGTGGCGGCGGCCCTTGTGGCCTACGCCGGGGGTGTGCGGATCCAGGGAGTTCTTTTTCCCTGGGGGATGGAGTTGGGCCTCGGGGCACTGTCGTTGCCGGGCACCATCTTTTGGTTCGTGCTTCTCATGAACGCCATGAACCTCATCGACGGCCTGGATGGGTTGGCCGCCGGGGTGAGCCTGTTTGCCTGCATGGTGCTGGGCGCATTGTGCCTGGTTTCCAACCGCACGGTGGAGGCTCTGGGGTTTGCCTCGGTGGCCGGGGCTTGCCTTGGTTTCCTGAGGTACAACTTCAACCCTGCCTCGGTTTTCATGGGGGACGGGGGGAGCTACTTCCTGGGGTATCTCATCGCTGGGATGAGCGTGCTTGGTTCCATGAAAAGCCAGACAGCCGTTGCACTGCTCATCCCCGTTGTGGCGCTGGGTGTGCCTCTCATGGATACCTTATGGGCCACTGTACGCAGGTTCATCCTGGGTTTGGGCATCTTCCACCCGGACCGAGATCATCTCCACCATCGCCTTTTGGCCATGGGGTTCACCCAGCGAAGGGCAGTGTTGATCATGTACGGGGCGAGCTTGGGGCTCGGGGTTCTGTCCCTGGCCATGGTCTATATGAGGGACTTTAGGGCGGGGGTCTTGCTTCTTCTCATCGGCATGGTGGCGGTGGCTGCCATACGCAAGTTGGGTTACCTGGAATACTTGGCCGCGGAGAAGTTCATTGGATGGTTCGATGACCTCTCCGACGAAATGGGGATCAAGAAAGACCGCAGGACCTTCTTGGCCAAGCAGGTGGAAATCTACCAATCCAACTCTCTCGAGCAGATGTGGGAGCGAGTCTTGGGGGCGGCCGAGCACCTGGGCATGGACTTCGTGGAGATGAGGGTCTTTGATGGGAAAGACCCCTTGACTCACAGGCAGGTTTGCCTGTGGGAGGCCAAGCAGGGCCAGGATCCCTCGGATCGCTTCGAGCCGGCCAAGGCCATGTTCATCTCCCTGCCCCTAGGCCAGGGGGAAACCAAGCTGGGGCTTATGTGCCTTGCCAAAGATCTCTCTGGAAAGCCCCTTCCCCGTCACGCATTAAGAAGGATAGAGCACCTAAGGCGCACCGTGGGGGACACCCTCTTGAAATTGAAGGAAAAGGAGATGGCTTTGAGGGGGGAAAGCGGCCAGGCCCCGGGGGTGGAAGATGGATGAGCCTTGGTGGCTCTGGGGCGTCGGCAAGTCCACCCAATTTAGGTCAAGCTGCTTTCGGCTATAGCTGTGTGGTATGAGCTTAAATGGGAGCTTTTGAACCGCTTTGGTGGAGCTTCTCCTCCAGGCGGTGAGGAAGTGATTGCGGGATTTGCAAGGGGGCTTGAACAGAAACAAAAGCTCAACTATGCGCTATGGTGGATTAGGCATCCAGGAGCCCCATGATCCAGCTAAAGGCTTCCTGGATTTGATGCTGGGAGTGCAGAACAAAAGCGGGCAGCCCCAATGGGATCTCCTCCTGGGCAGGGCAGGCTGTGGGGCAGCCGCAAACAACCAGGAGCGCTTGAATACCCTCTTCCCTGTAGCCCACTGCCCGGGCCTTGCCTTCCAATGATCGGAAAAGGGTCTCCACCGCCTCTACCCTCTCAAAAGTAGGATTGCACCCTCCGCAGTACCTGATCCCCACCTTAAGCAAGCTCACCCGGATTCAACTCCCCAAAAACTGATACCCTGGTCAAAAAGTAGACCGGGGATATTCTCCCCAGCCCGGACTATTCTACAAGACCCTTCATCTGGGGGGCTACGTCCCCAAAGTCACGGGCTCCTAAGAATAAGCCGGGCTCAGGCATTAAGCCTTCTTACCCATTTCAGGTCAAACCTCTTTTGGGTAAATTTACCCAATTTCGGTCAAACCGTTTTTGGGTAAGAGAGTCCCCTGGTATAGCCGTGTGGCCTCACTGCACCAAAGCCTTTGGCTTTAGCCGGCTCATCTCCCCAGGCGGTTCTTGGCGGATACCAAAATCTTAAAATCAAGGCGCGGGTTTTTCTCCCATTAGCCCAAGTGGGAAAAGAATGGGGGCCAATAGCCCATGGCTTCTCAGGAGCGGTCCAGGCCTCTCCTTGACGGGGTGGAACTCCCCCAGATAACATGAAGCGTTCCCGGCTGGGAGCAAGGCCATGGTTTCCAAAGCCAGAAGGGGTTGATAACCTGCCCGGGCCAGACTGTTTCAGGGAGGAGGCGGTTTGCGAGAGATCCTTCGGGGAATAATCCTGGATTCACTTTTGGAGTGTTTGGGGAAGGAACACCGACAGGATTTGGGTAAG
Organism: uncultured Desulfarculaceae bacterium; assembly: GCA_964414345.1. Lineage (GTDB taxonomy): Bacteria > Desulfobacterota > Desulfocorpusculales > Desulfocorpusculum > Desulfocorpusculum > Desulfocorpusculum. The sequence goes on along the minus strand of CAYPWF010000001.1, from coordinate 127,400 downwards.
GCACAATGGGTGGTTGAGATCCCCAAGAGGGCCGACCATGGTGACTACGCCACCAACGCGGCTTTGGTTCTGGCCTCCAGGTTCGGCAGAAAACCCATGGAGCTGGCCCAACTTGTAGCTGAGCGCCTACAGGACCCCCAAGGCTATATCCGAGAGGCTCAAATCGCCCCCCCGGGCTTCATCAACATTTTTCTGAACAGAAAGAGGGTCATGGAAGTGCTGGCCCAAGTCCTCCAGGAGGGCAGAGCTTACGGCCGCTCCCAGGCTGGGGCCAACACCCGGGTCTTGGTGGAGTTTGTGAGCGCCAACCCCACAGGCCCCCTTCACATAGGGCACGGCCGCGGGGCAGCCCTTGGGGATGTGCTCTCCAACGTGATGGAGGCCGCGGGGTTTCAGGTGAGCCGTGAGTATTACGTTAACGACGTAGGAAGGCAGATGGAGATTCTGGGCCGCTCCCTTTTCCTGCGTTACCTGGAGGAAACAGGAAGGAAAATAGAATTCCCCGAGGACCACTACCGGGGAGATTACATGGTGGAGCTGGCCAGGGAGTTTAGGGCCGCCCACGGAGATGACTGGGCCCTGAAGGACGAGGCCCGGGCTTTGCCCACCTTCACCCAGTTTGCCTCCAGGAGGATCCTGGAGGGGATTCGAAAGGACCTGGAGGACTTCAGGGTAGGCTACGACCGTTGGTTCCACGAGTCCGAGCTTCACTCCCTGGGGAAGGTTAGCGATTACCTTGAGGGCCTGAAGGCAAAGGGGCTGGTTTACGAGCAGGACGGGGCGCTTTGGTTCAAAAGCAGCGATTTCGGAGATGAGAAGGACAGGGTGGTGGTAAGGAGGGACGGGCGCACCACCTACCTGGCCTCAGACATTGCCTACCACGCGGACAAGCTGGACAGGGGTTTTGAGAGGCTGATAGACATCTGGGGGGCTGATCACCATGGTTACGTGCCCAGGATGAAGGGGGTCATAGAGGCCCTGGGGAGGGATCCGGCCTGTTTGGATGTGATCTTGGTTCAGATGGTCAGCCTGGTTAGGGACGGGGTGCCTGTGGCCATGTCCACCAGGGCAGGGGAGTTCACCACTTTGAGGCAAGTCATGGAAGAGGTGGGGGTGGATGCGGCCCGTTACATATTCCTTACCAGGACCCCGGACAGTCACCTTGATTTCGACCTGGAGCTGGCCAAGAGGCAGGAAAAAGAGAACCCTGTCTATTATGTGCAGTACGCCCACGCCAGGATATGCAGTATTCTGAGGGAAGCCGGTGAGAGGGGCATCAAGCTCCCCTCGGCTCAGGAGGCAGACTGGAGACTCCTGGAGCTGCCTGAGGAGTGGGAGCTGGTCAAGCAGATGGTGGGTTATCCGGATGTGGTGAAGGAGGCCGCCCTTTCCCTGGAGCCCCACAGGATCACCTACTTTTTGGATTCCTTGGCCTCGGATTTCCACTCTTATTACAACCTGGGCTGGATAGACCCACGGGCGAGGGTGATTTGTGCAGAGCCTGAGTTGACCAAGGCTAGGCTTGTTCTGGTCAGCGCCATAAGACAGATCCTGAGCAACGCCTTGGAGCTCCTGGGAGTAAGCGCTCCTGAGCAGATGTGAAAGGACACTATGAACGAGCAGGAACCTGACTTAAAGGAGGAAACCCGGGAGGCCTCAGGTTGGGGATGGGCCCATATGCTTTGGGCGGTTTCCCTCTCGGTATTGATGTTCGGCCTTGGGTTCCTGGCAGGAAGCCGCTGGGCCGAGCAGAAAGCCGCTGAGAGCGAAAGGGTGGTGGTGGGAAGGCCGGTGCCTCCCCAGGTGGAGGTAAGCCCGCCTGAGCAGGAGACAGCTTCAAGTGAGGGGCAGGAGGCAAGGGTCTGGAAGATCCTAACCGGTCAGGAGAATCCCTCCTCAGTGCTGCCGCCCTCTCCAGCAGCCAAGGAGGGCAAAGAGTATGCCTCCAAGCCCAAACCCCCAAGCCAGCCACAGAAAAACTCAAGCCAAGCGTCCCCTAGCAGAGCCCAGCAAGAAGTGCAGGCCCAAAGCCCCTCACAACCCCCCAGGCAACCACAGCCGCCTGCCCTGCCGCCCTCTGTGGCTTCTGCGCCAGGAGGCTCCCGTTTTGCCCTTCAGGTGGTTTCCGTCCAAAGCAGGGAGAAAGCGGAAGCAATATTGCGGGAGCTTAACGGGAAGGGATACCCCCTTGTGAGGATCGCCCAGGCCGAGGTGCCTGGAAAAGGCACCTGGTACAGGATCGTTGTGGGCAGCTTTGAGAAAAAAGAAGAAGCTGAAGCCCTCAGAAAACAAGTGCTGGAAAAAGAGCGACTCCAGGCCCAGATCGTGCCTGACAGAAGGTGATTCGAGCGGGCCTCACAGCTGGCCGGAGCCTGCCGAGCCGGGGCTGCCCGCAGCCCCTGCCCTTGACACTTGGATTCTCCAAGCATATCCTACACTCCAATTGGAGTGTGATTGGAGCCTCAAAAAATGGCATCAGGGGCCTCTTCCCGGGACAAGGTCACCATCAAGATCCCTAGGAGCCTTTATCAGAGGCTTAGGGCCATAGTTCAGGATTCCGGTTTCGATTCAGTCACAGATTTTGTGGTCTACGTGCTCAGGGATCTTGTGGCCGCCCAGGCCCGGGAGGAGGGGGATTCCACCCCTCTGACGGCCCAGGAGATCCAGGCCATAAGGCAAAGGCTTCGCAATCTGGGTTATCTATGAGAGGGCTTGGATGAGGGCTAGCCGCAGGGTAATCATCCTTGGGTTGGACGGTGTGCCGCCGGAGCTGCTTTTCCAGAGATGGAGCAAGGAGCTGCCCACCTTTTCCAAGCTTGCAGGTTGCAGCCTCCATGGTCCGCTCCGCAGCATTGATCCACCCATCACAGTGCCTGCTTGGAGCTGCATGGTCACAAGCAAAGACCCAGGGCAACTGGGCTGCTATGGATTCCGAAACAGGCCCGACCACAGCTACAGGCCCATGAAGCTGGCCGACTCCACCTTGGTGACCGAACCCACCCTTTGGAGGATCCTCTCCAGAAAAAACATGCGCTCCATACTTATCGGAGTGCCCCAGACCTATCCCCCTCAGCCCTTAAGGGGGCTTTTGGCCGCAGGCTTTCTGGCTCCCGACGAGCAAAGGGATTTTACCTATCCTGCCTCCTTCAAAGAAGAACTGGACAGGATCTGCAACGGCTACATGATAGATGTGCCCTCCTTCCGCCTCCAGGAGCGATCGGCTTTGTTAAAGACCGTTGAGGAGATGACCAGGAAACGTTTCCAAGCTGCCCGCCACCTGATCCAGAACCAGGACTGGGATTTCTTTATGCTGGTAGAGATGGGGCCTGACAGGATGCACCACGGATTCTGGAAATTCTTTGACTCCCGTCATCCGGGCCACGAGCCAGGCAATCCCTTCCAGGAAGCCCTCAAGAATTACTACATGCTCCTGGACAGAGAGCTGGAGAGTATCTTGGAGCTGTTGGACCCCTCAGACACGCTCCTTGTGGTCTCAGACCACGGGGCCAGGCCAATGCTGGGGGGGCTGCGCATCAACGAGTGGCTTCGCCGCAGGTCCCTCTTGAAGCTCAAAGGGGAGCCCCAAGAGCCCACAGCTTTGGAGCCCTCCATGGTGGATTGGGCCGAAACCAGGGTCTGGTCAGAAGGCGGCTACTATGCCAGGGTCTTCATGAACGTCAAAGGCAGGGAACCCATGGGCAGAATTGAGGCTTCGGATTATGAGAAATTTCGAGAGGATTTAGCCTGCCAGATACGCGAGATAAAAGGGCCCGACTCCAAGCCCTTGGGCAACAGAGTGCTTTTCCCGGAGCAGATCTACAAGCTCTGCCGGGGGGTGGCCCCGGATCTCATGGTCTACCTGGGTGACTTGGATTACCGCTCCATAGGCACGGTTGGTAATGGGGAGCTCTTTACCTCCGAGAACGACACAGGCCCTGATGATGCCAATCACGACCCCTTGGGAATATACCTGCTTTACGAACCATGGAGATCCGGAGGCCCCTCAGACGGGCAAAGGGAGGCCCACTTGCTGGATGTGGCCCCTACTGTGCTGGACAGGCTGGGGCTGGAAGTACCCCAGGATATGCTGGGCAGGGCAATAGGCGGCCAGCCAGGCTCATTGGCTTGAACCCCGGCTGATCCGGGAGGTTTGGCCCCAAGGCCCAAGAGAGGCTCAGAGCAGCTTAAAGCATAAAGGAGCAGGCCATGCAGGAAGGATTCACGGTTTGGTTCACCGGATTGACCGCAGCGGGCAAGACCACTGTAGCCCGCCTGGTTGCAAGAGAGCTCCTGGAAAGGGGTTTCAAGGTGGAGCTACTGGACGGGGATGAGGTGAGGAAAAATTTAAGCCAGGGACTTGGATTCAGCAAGGAGGACCGGGACAGGAATGTGCTTCGCATTGGATACGTGTGCAAGCTTCTTTCCAGAAACGGGATTGTGGCCATAGGGGCAGCGGTCTCGCCTTTCAAAGAGACCAGGGAGAGGCTTAGGGCCGAGATAGGCAATTTTGTGGAAGTCTATGTCTCATGTCCCCTGGGGGTGTGCCGCGAGAGGGATTACAAGGGCATCTACAATGGGGTGCAGGAGGGCCGTATTTCAGGGGTGAGCGGGGTGGACGACCCATATGAAGAGCCCGAAAACCCGGAGGTGATCCTCAGGACAGACCAGGAGACCGCGGAAGAATCCGCAGCCAAGGTTCTCACAGCCTTGGAGGAACTGGGCTACATAGCCCCCAGGGCTGCCTCTTCTTCGGGCTACAGCGAAGAGGAGAGGCTCATACTGGAGAAACGCCTCTCAGAGCTGGGATACATCTAGCCCCCATGCCTGCGGGGATAGCATGAAGGAGAAATCCAAACCTTTGGGTTGAAGAAAATGGTTTTCTGGAAGCCGAATCGAACAAAGAACTCCAAAAAAGCCCACCGATGTTTTGTGTTGGGTTTGGACGGCCTGGGCATGGAGCTTCTGGATAGGCTTTTGGCCCAGGGGGCCATGCCCGTGCTATCTGAATTAATGCAAAAGGCCGCTGTGAGCAGGATGCGTTCCGTGATACCCACGGTCTCCTCTGTGGCCTGGGCCTCTTATGCCACGGGCGTGAATCCGGCCATGCACAACCTGTTTGGTTTTGTGGACCGGGAGCCGGATCCCTTTCGCATATTCATACCCAATGCATCACACCTGAAGCACGACACCATTTGGGAGGCTCTAAGCCGCGCCGGGAAAAGGGTGATCAGCCTCAACGTGCCTGTCTCTTATCCCCCAAAGCCGGTAAACGGGGTGATGGTAGGCTGTTTCCTGTCCCCAAGCCTGGAAAAAGCGGTGCACCCACCCTCCCTTCTGCCCCTGCTCAAGGAAATGGGATATTCCCTGGACGTGGATGCCTGGAAGGCCAGGGAGGACCTGGAGGGTTTTCTGGCGGATCTGGAGCGGATCCTGGAGAGCAGGTTCCGGGTGGCTTTCCGCCTCATGGATCAGGAGCCATGGGATTTTTTCCAGCTTCACATCATGGAAACCGATAGGATAAATCACTTCCTTTTGGGCTTGTGGGAGGAGAAAGAGGAGCCTTGGTGCACAAGGTTCAAGGCTTTTTACTCCAGGCTGGACTCTTGGCTTGGAAGACTCTTGGAGAGCTTGGAAGAGCTGATGGAAAAAGGGGAACTGACCCTGATCCTCATGTCCGACCACGGCTTTTGCAGGTTGGAAGAAGAGTTCCAAGTCAACTTCTGGCTGGAGAAGCAAGGCTACCTCTTCTTTGAAGGAAATGGGGGAAAAAAGCTCCCACAGTTCTCGCCCAAGACCAGGGCCTACAGCCTGATACCTGGCAGAATTTTTATTAACCTAAAGGGCCGCGAGGACAGGGGCTCTGTGGCCCCTGGAGCCGAGTATGAAAGCTTGAGGCAGGAGTTGGCAGAGGCCCTCCTGGAGTTGAGGGATCCCTTGAGCGGGAAACCAATGGTGAAAAAGGTTCACCTCAGGGAGGAGATCTACAGGGGGCCTTTTCTGGACAGGGCCGCAGACCTTGTTCTTGAGCCCCACGACGGTTTCGACCCCAAGGGGAATACCGACGCAGCCTCCATAACCCAAAAAGGACACATTCAAGGCATGCACACTTTGGAGGACGCCTTTTTGCTGAGGTATCCTGGAGAGCTTCCCAAGCGGGATTTCAGAATCCAGGATGTGGCCTCTGGGATAATGGGGGTTCTGGGCGAGGCAGAGAGGCTTCCAACAGAAGGCAAGCCTTGGTGAGACCCTCCAGGGGCCGCGGCGAGGTGCGTTGTGGGCGCCCCGGGATGTCGGGCCTGAGCTGTTAGCAGGCCTTTGTTTACGGGCGGGGGTAAACCCCGCCCCTACGACCCCAATACCCAACCTATTGAAATTGCAAGGGGTTCCCGTAGGGGAGGGGTTCATCCCCTCCCGTCGGGTTTGCCCCCTCCCGTAGGGTTTATCCCCTCCCGTAGGGTTCATCCCCTCCCGTAGGGTTTACCCCCTCCCG
>CAYPWF010000001.1:0-120810 GCA_964414345.1 uncultured Desulfarculaceae bacterium | reverse complement strand
GGTAAACCCCGCCCCTACCACCCCAATACCCAACCTATTGAAATTACAAGGGGTTGATGTAGGGGAGGGGTTTATCCCCTCCCGTGGGGTTCATCCCCTCCCGTAGGGTTTACCCCCTCCCATAGGGTTCTTCCATTCTCTGGGGTATGGAGGCACAATCTGGAACAGGGAAGGAGAGACAGTCTCATGGAAAAATTGATCATAACCGTTGCCCCCACAGGCTCTGTGCCCAAGAAAAAAGACAATCCCCACGTGCCTGTGACCCCCAAAGAGGTGATCGAGTGCGCCTTGGCCTGTGAGGAGCTGGGGGCCTCGATACTTCATATCCACGCCAGGGACGCCCAGGAAAACCCCTCAGACGAACCTTCCTTTTTCCAGGAGGTGGTGGAGGGATTAAGGGGAAGAAGCAGGCTAATTCTGCAAGTCTCAACAGGGGGCAGGGCCGGCACAGGCCTGGAAAGCCGCATCAAGCGTTTGCAGGTAAGGCCCGAGATGGCCAGCCTGACCACAGGCTCGGTGAATTTCCCCACCAGCGTGTACGCCAATCCTCCTGAGCTGATAGAGGGGCTGGCCAAAGAAATGTTGCGTTTGGGAATCAAGCCCGAGATGGAAGTCTTTGATCTGAGCATGATTCCCAATGCGGTTGCCTTGGCGCAAAAAGGTCTTGCAAAAGAGCCCCTCCATTTCAACTTCGTGATGGGGCTAAAGGGAGCTGTGCCAGCCTCTGTAGAGCACCTGGTTCACATGAAACAGTCTTTACCGGCTCAAAGCACATGGACTGTTTCAGGCATAGCTGCCGCTCAGCTTCCCATGGCCTTGCATGCCATCCTGATGGGCGGTCATGTAAGGGTTGGACTTGAGGATAATCTGCTGATGAGAAAGGGGGAGCTGGCCACCAACCAGGCATTGGTGAGTAGGGTGGCCAAATGGAGCCGGGAGCTGGGAAGGGAAGTGGCCGGCCCTGATGAGGCCAGAGCCATCTTGGGCCTGAAAGCCCTTTAGCCCGGATTATTCACGATCAGTGGGTAATGCAGGCTATCTTTATGAGATGTTTGGAAAAACCGGTCCATACTCAAAAGCAGCCTGCTTTTCGGTTTCAGACTTTATGTTGCTTTGAGTCGGAACATGTTGAAGTGTACCGGGGGCTTTAGGGGCTTGAGCCCCCAAAGTCAGAGGTTTTTAAGAAAAATCCTGCTCAGGCACCTGCCACAGGCCTTCTTCCCGGGGGCGGCTTCAGGCAGCCAGGAAGAAGAGAGACTCAGCTATTTACATAGACAGTCACCTTGTCCTTGCCCCTCTCCTTGCTGAAGAACATGCACTGGTCAGCCAGGCGCATCAGCTCATCCTTGGTGGATGCGTCATGGGGGTAGGTGGCCAGGCCGAAGCTGGCCGTCACTTTCACACACAGCCCCATTTCTTTCAGGAAAGAGGTTTCAGCCAAGCGCCTTCTTATTGCCTCGGCCCTTTCAAGGGCGCTTTGCTTGCTGCAGTCCTCCATCAGAATCACGAACTCATCTCCCCCGTAGCGCACCAATCGGTCCTTGGGGCCCAGCTGGGAAGCCATCACATCGGCCACTTCCTTGAGCACTTTGGTGCCCAAGAGATGTCCGTGCGCGTCCACCACGGCCTTGAACTCATCCATATCCACAAAGACCAAGGAAACCTCCTTGGCTTGGCCTGGGCCCGGCTCCAGCAGGTTCTCCAAGAACTCGTGGAGGAACCTGGTGTTGTAGTATCCGGTGACCGTATCAGTCATGGAAAGGGCTGCGATCTTCTTGTAGTTCAGGGAGTTGCCTATGGCTATGGCCACATAATCGGCCAATATAGACAGGATGGTTACGGCTTCAGGTTTGAAAAGGCATGAGTCCTGCGGATTTACTATTTCCACAACTCCTATCACGGAGTCCCGGATCTTGAGGGGAAGACATATTACAGCCTTGGTCTTGAAACCCGTCAGTTTGTCCACCTTGTCGCTGAAGCGGGGGTCAGAGCTGACATCCTCCACAAGAATCGGCTTCCCGCTCAGGGCCACGCTGCCTGCTATGCCCTCTCCCAAAGGAATCCTCAATTCCTTGAGAAGCTCGGGGGCCAGCCCTACTGCCACTTCAAAACGCAGGGACCTGCTGGGCTGATCCACCAACAACAAAGACCAATTCCTGGCAGGGACCAAAAGGGAGAGCCTAGAGAGCACCGTGTGGAGAATCTCCTCCATGTCGAAAGTGGAGGTGAGGGCTTTGCCGATTTCAAGGCAGGCCATAAGCTGCCGCATGTGCAAGGAAACCTTCCTGCCCCCTTCCTGGGGGCTCAGGGCCGCAGACTCGGCGGGATCTTTCCCAGGGGAAGAATCCTGGGGGGGCTTGAGGGGTTCATTCATGGCTGCTTCTCTCCGTGTTTAAGCAAGGTACCTCAAAAAGCCGGATATGATCAACCGGAAAAAGTTTTTTTGGGATCTCAGGGTGCCTTTGTGGTCTTGGGGCCGGGATCCTGGAGAGCCTCCCTCATGCCTGCCTTGACTTGGGAAAAGGCAGAATCTATACTGGTTAAGAGATTATCTATAGATTTCAAAATGTTATCTTCAAAAATGAGGTCTTTTGCCCTATGACCCCTTCCCTGGAGTCTCCAGCAGATCTTAGGTCTTACTTGCAAAATTACTGCCTTGCCCCTCAAAAAAGCTTATTCCACTGCGGGGAATCGCCCAGCAGGGTGGAGAGCTTCAGGTCAGGCCTGGTTGAGGTCACAAGGTATGTTAATGAGTTTTGGACCTCAAAACAAAGGCAGGCTGCTTCCATCCACGAGATATCCTACAGAGCCTGTTTTAAACCTCAGCTTCCGCGGTTTTTCATTGAGCTTCTCACAGAGCCGGGCCAGAGGGTTTATGATCCATTCTCCGGAAGGGGCACCACCGCCTTGGAGGGGGCCTTGTGTGGAAGGCAGGTCATAGCCAATGACATCAATCCCCTAAGCCGTATCTTGAGCCTGCCGCGCCTAAGGGTGCCGCCTCTGGATGAGGTGGCCGGGAGGCTGAGGGATATACCCATTGATGAGAAGGCCAAGGCCGATTTGGACTTAAGCATGTTCTTCCACCCCAGGACCGAGGCGGAGATCGTCTCCCTTCGCCGTTACTTGGAGCAAAGAAGAAACTCCGGCCTGGAAGATGATCTGGACAGCTGGATCAGAATGGTGGCCACAAACCGCTTAACAGGCCACTCCTCGGGTTTTCTTTCGGTTTACACCCTCCCGCCCAACCAGGCCGTATCCCCAGAAAGGCAAAGGCAAATCAATCTCAGGCTGGGGCAGAGCCCCCCTTATAGGAACACCAAGGGGATAATTCTCAGGAAAAGCCGCAGGCTTCTGAAAAACATGACTTCAGAGCAGATCCAGGCCCTTAGAAAGGCCGCGGAAACCGCCCTCTTTTTGACCAGAGATGCCAGGCACACCCCTGAGATAGAATCAGACTCGGTGCATCTCACTGTAACCTCCCCGCCCTTCTTGGATGTGGTCCAGTATGGGGGTGACAATTGGCTTAGGTGCTGGTTCAATTGTATTGACCAAGAACGGGTGGAATCCGCTGTCACTCAAACCGGAAGCCTCTCCCGATGGTGTCAAGTCATGGCAGAAACCCTCAAGGAACTCCACAGGATCACCAGACCCGGGGGATGGGTTGCTTTCGAGGTGGGGGAGGTGAGGGGGGGCTCCCTGAAGTTGGATGAGGAAATAGTCCCCCTGGGCCTTCAGGCTGGATTCTCGTGTGTGGGGGTGGTGGTAAACCAGCAGAGCTTCACCAAGACCTCCAATATCTGGGGTGTGGAGAACTCCAGGAAAGGCACCAACACCAATCGGGTGGTGGTCTTTCAAAAAAGAATCTGAAAGCATGACGTGGGAAAAACAGAGGGTTGAGGGGGATTCCATTTTGTTGCTGGCTGCTGGGGCCAAAGGGGCTGTGGGCAGCACGGTGGCGGCCTTGGTGGCAACCTTGAGGCATGACCCCCAAGAGGTGCTCCCTTGGCTTACACTCCCCAAGAGTCTTTCAGGAATCCTAAGGAAAGGGCAATTTTATTTTGCAGGTTGGGATTCCAAAGCGGAAAGCCTCCTGGAAGCCTTAAGGAGCCACAGGGTGCTTTTGGAGAAGAACTGGGCTCCCCTTCAAGAAGAAATCCAGGACATGAAGGTGCTTAAAGCCCCCGATGGGCCGCTTCTGGAGCAGACCGAAATTCTATGCGCTCAGATAAAAGAACTCCTTTCAGAGCACCCAGGGGCCAGCCCTGTGATGGTGGATCTGCTTCCTGCCTGCGCGGGCCCCTCGTTTCCCAATTGCGCCTCTTTGGAAGAACTCCTGGCCCTGGACAAGGGTGAACTCCCTCCGGATCTGGCCTATGCCTCGGCTGCCCTCCGCTGTGGGGTGCCCTTTGTGAACTTTACCTCCAACCAGGTGGAACACCCTTTGCTCGTCGCCGAAGCCTCCCACAGGGCAGTGCCCATCTGCGGAAGGGATGGCAAGACAGGGCAGACCTTTTTCAAGGTTGTCCTGGCCTCGGCCCTCAAAGCCAGGAAACTGAAGGTGACCGGCTGGTACAGCCTCAACATCCTGGGGAATGAGGACGGCAGAAACCTCTCCAATCCCTCCAAAGCGGCTGCCAAACTAGCCAATAAGACAGAGGTTCTGGAAGAGGTGCTGGGCTACCATGTGGGGGAAAGCCCCCATGAGACCAGCCACGGGGTTCATATAGCATATTATCCGCCCAGGGGAGACGCCAAGGAAGCTTGGGATGTAGTTGATTTTTCGGGAGCTTTCGGACTTCCCATGAGCCTTAGATTGAACCTTTTGGCCAGGGATTCGGTTCTGGCAGCTCCCTTGGTGGTGGACTTGGCAGGTTGGATGGCAGGGCTCAAAAAGCTTGGAAGGTCGGGTTTGGTTGCAGATCTGGGCTTCTATTTCAAGAGGCCCCTGGGCGAGGGACACCCCAGAGCCTTCCAGGAGCAATTGAAAGCCCTTGAGCTCTTGGAAAGAGAATTCACTATGAGAGGATTTTGAGGTGATTCTAGGTTATAGCACCAATGCTTATACCCGCTTCACCCTGTGGGAGGCTCTAGATCACATAGCTGAGCTGGGCTTCAGGGGTGTGGAAATCATGGGCGACAGGCCCCACCTTTACCCTCCTGATTTCAGCCAGGTGGATATGCTCAGGCTGAGGGAAAGCTTAAGGGAAAAGGCTCTTAAGGTGACAAACGTCAACAGCTTCACTCTCTTTGCCGTGGGAGACACCTATCTGCCTTCCTGGATTGAGGAAGATGCTGTCTTGAGAAACATTAGAATAGAGCACACCAAGAGCTGTGTGCGGGCAGCCGCAGTTCTTGATTGCTCAAACATCTCGGTGCCTCCGGGCGGACCTCTGAGGGGTATGGGCCGAGGCCGAGCCATGCGTCTTTTTCACCAAGGCCTGGAGGAAGTGGTGCCCTTGGCCGAAGAATTGGGAGTGCGCCTTCTTGTGGAGCCGGAGCCAGGGCTCCTACTAGAGAACAGCCGCCAGTTCCGCCAGTTCATCCGTTCGGTTTCTTCCCCCATGGTGGGGCTTAACTTTGATGCAGGACATTTCTTTTGCGTGGGGCAGGATCCTGTGGAGGCCATGGAGGAACTCTTCGGATGGATAGGCCACATGCATCTGGAGGACATCGGCTCCGGCAGAGAGCACCGTCACCTTATCCCAGGGCTTGGTGGGATGGACCTGAGGTCCTTGATAAAAAGGGCGGCCAGGTTGGGCTACAAGGGTGATATGAGCTTGGAGCTCTACCCTTACGTGGATATGCCGGATGAGGCCGGAAGAAAGGGGTTGGCCTACCTGAAGCCGATCCTTGAGGAAGCAGGGTGGCCCCAATGAAAAATCTGGAAAAAGCCCGGGCCGGAGTGCAGGATGCTGAGCCCGAAGAAGGCCTGCAGGAGGAAAAGGTGCACTTCGGTTACAGGTTGGTGCCTTTGAAAGAAAAAAAGAAGCTGGTCTCCAGACACTTTGACACTGTGGCCCGCAAGTACGATTTCATGAACACGCTTTTGAGCATGGGGGCCCATTTGATTTGGAAAAGAAGGGCCATAAGGAGCTTGGGGCTTAAAGCCGGGCAGAAAGTCTTGGACGTTTGCGGGGGCACAGGGGACATGGCTTTCTTGGCCGCAAGGCAGGTGGGCCCTTCAGGCCTTGTGCTGATTTACGACATGAATCTGGCCATGATGGAGCAGGCCTCCAGGAAGCTCTCCCGAGCAGGGGGCTCAAGAGTGGTGAGCATGCTGCAAGGAGATGCCGAGCAGCTGGCCCTGAGAGATGGTGTGTTTGATGCAACCATTGTGGCCTTTGGCATTAGGAACCTCACTAGAATGGAGCAAGGATTCCGAGAGATGTTCAGGGTGCTCAAACCCGGTGGGACCATGCTCTGCTTGGAGTTTTCCACCCCCCGCACCCCATGGTTCAGGCGTCTTTACGATTTCTATTCCTTTCACGTGATGCCCGGGCTAGGCAAGCTGCTCGCAGGATCCAGGCAGGCTTACACTTATCTGCCCGAGTCCATTCGGGTGTTCCCCGGGCCTGAGGAGCTGGCCGAGCGTCTCATGGAAATAGGATTCCAGGAAGTGCGCTACAGAAGACTCACCGACGGCATAGCGGTCATCCATTTGGGGAAAAAGCCCTCATGAAGCTCAACTGGGCGGAGCGCTGGGCCGTGAACAATCCCCTGCGGGTGATTCAGCAGGCTCTGGAAATAAGATGGATGCGCCGCGCTGCCATGGACTTCCCGCCCAAGGCCTCGGTGCTGGAAATCGGTTGTGGAAGGGGAGTTGGGGCCAGGCTCATTCTAAAGGAGTTTGGACCCAGCCGGATTCAGGTCACAGACCTGGATCTTGAAATGCTCAAGAAATCCCTGAAGTATCCCGGTCCGGGCAGGCATGAGAGGGTGAGGCTCGTGGCGGCCGATGCTCTCCTGCTGCCTTATCCGTCGGGAAGTTTTGATGCTGTTTTCGGCTTTGGCGTGATACATCATGTGGTTGCCTGGAGGGAGGCTCTCAAAGAGCTGGCCCGGCTTCTAAGGCCAGGAGGCTTTTATTTCCTGGAAGAGCTTTACCCGTCTTTGTACGCAAACTTTCTCACCAAGAGAATACTGCTCCACCCAAAACAGGAGCGTTTTGAGGCAAATTCCTGGCGCCAGGCTTTGAGGCTAAACGGCTTTGAGCTGCGGAAGGTCTTGGAACATCCCTTGTTGGGAATCCTAGGGGTGGCTAACTATGGCATGTCCCAGGGAAAATGATTGGCCTGGCAGAACTTTTGGGCTCAAAATATCATAGCCGCCAAGGTGGAGGCCAAGACGGCCAGAGGGTAATAGCTGGCCTTGTTAAAGAGACGGCCTGCTGCATCCAGGCTACGTTCCTTGAAAAGCTTTCCTGCAGGGCCTATCAACAAAAACCATCCAGCCCCCAAGCTTCCCAGGTGAAAAACAGGACTCAGGCTGCCAGGTGAACTCCAGAAGAGGCCAATTCCCAAGAGTGCTGAGGAGCAAAGGCAGAGCATCACCACCCAAGCCGCCTTTTCAGGGCCAAGCTCCGCCGGGAGCGTCTTGGCGCTGAGGGATTCGTCCTCTTCCAAGTCTGACCAGTCATTGGGAACGTTCTGCCCGCCTATCTCCCACAGGAAAAGCCATGTGAACACGTATCCCACAAAAAAAGGGTCTGGGTCCGGATCCACCGCCAAGACAGCGGCCAAGGCCCCAGAGGTCTTAACCAAACCGCTCACCAAAGTGCGAAGGTAGCTCACCCTCAACAAAGTGCAATAGATTGCTTCCAAGCAGCAAGCAGAAAAAAAGATCGCTGCACAAACAGGTCTTAAAGAATAAGCCCCCCAAAAGGCCACCAGGCCCCATCCCATGGTCCAGGCTATGGCCTGAGGGACTGAGATCAAACCCTGAGCCATGGGATGCCTCATAAAAACAGCATCCACATCTCCTGAGCCCCCGGTTTCCCTCATACTGCGTAGCTTTTCCCTGTCACTGCGGTAGTCAACCAAGTCGTTGAGGGCGTAAACCGCCGTATAACCGGCAAATGCTGTAAGCAGCCCCAGAAGAATCACTCGCCCGTTTGGAAAAGAACCCAAAGCCAATAGCGCAGACAAGGCCGGGGTGGCCATGTCCAGCAGGCCATGAGGCGTCCTGGATAAGGCCATGAAAAGCTTGATCTTCCTGACCCCCGCAAAGCCGCTCAGCGGTTGTACCTCCACGGCAAAGCCTCCCCGAAAAAAGCTGTCTTGCCCGCATTATTCACCCTGGGTGGATAATGCGGGGTAACTTGGCCATTCCCTCCGGCTCACACTCAAACTCGCTCTTTTTAAGTCAGGCCCTGGTTTTGATATGAAAACGGCCAAATGTACCGGGAGGTTGAGGACCCAGTCCCCCAACCCCGCTAGCCTTGGCCAATAAGCCGACCCTGTCTATGATAATCAGAGGAATCCCTGGGGGCAAATGCTTGCCAACCACGAGCAAGGCATCATCAGGTAAGAGCCCCTAGCCGGGGGGGCTGGTGGGACCAAGTCTGAAACCCAAATCAGGGTGCTTTTGAGTAGGGACCCAGTTTGTCCGAACATGTAATTAAGATAGCCCGCATTATACGCTTATCGTGAATAACACGGGCTAAAGGCAGGCCTCAGAAGAGCTGCGGCAGGTTGTCTCAAAAAGGGCCTAGGTAGGTCTTTGCGCGGAGGTGGACCAGCTTGGCTTGAATTTGTGAGAAAAAAGGCCGGCCCCAGCCCAAGCCCTGGTCCTTGAAGGCAAGGGTTTAGCGGGATGTGTTGGCCAGCTTGGCCAGGTTGATTTCCTGTGTTTTCCCAGGGGTCTCCTCTCCACCCAAGTCAAAGGGCTCCTCCTCCAAAACGGTGAGCTTGTAGAAGGAGTTTTGGGTTTCAAAAAAACCATCGTGAACTCTCACCACAGGGGAGGTGCGCACAACTTTTCCGGAGTCGTCGAACATCAGGTATTCCTGGCCGGCTCTTGGCTTGAGGGGCTCCAGCCCCTCGAAAACGCTCCCCAGGGTGACGAACTCTTTTGTGCCGTCCTGGACTATCCTTTGAAGCCTCACCCTTCTCATCGTCACCTCCCTGACAGATTCCACGGATTTTCCTCTCGAAACTCCTAAAAGCAACAAATATGCCAGGCCCACAAAGGAATCCTGGGAGGGTAACTATGTGATAAGCCGATAAGTCTGCTTTATCAGGAACCCTGGGGGAAAACGCTTTTACCTAAAAAATTACGATTTAGTAATTTGCCTTCATATCAAGCCGGCCCTGCTCCTGATATCCTCCCGGCTTTACGCGATCAAAGAAATTTTTGTAACCGCTCTTGCTCAAATCCCCCCCTGTTGTGTATCGCCCAAGATCCGGCCTTGAATAGAACCGTCGGGGGGCTGGATCCGCCTGGGCTTGGGTGCCTAGCCTCCAGAGTCAAAAGCCTTACTGGATAACCCGCGTCAAACTCACAGGAGGTTTCCCAGCTTGGGCTCCCTAGACACTGGTCTTGGCCAATCATGCGTGCTATACAGGTTAATGGGTCCAGTGTTGGTGAGGCTCAAGAGGAATCCATATCCCCCGGGGAATCGACAAAAAAATGACGGCTCGTGCAATTTGATTTGACAAACAGGCTCAAATTCCCGTATATGAAATAAACTTTGCGGCAAGGCCTGAGGAGAGAAATTTTAACTTTGGTTACACAACGAAATGGGAAGCGATCACCCCCAATGCCCAACTAGACGAAATGAGGAGGGAACCATGAAAAGAAAGCCTGGCCTGTCTCGAAATCTTATAAGCAGAAGGGGCTTCCTTCAGGCAGCAGCGGCTGCGGGTGCCGCCACAGCCGTGGGCGGGTTTCCCACGGTGCTCAGGGCAACGCCCCCCACTATCAAGATAGGCTCCGTGCAACCGGTCACTGGTCCCTTGGCGGTGATCGGTCAGGGGCAACGCCGAGGCGCCCAGATGGCCGTGGAGTACATAAACTCCTTGGGCGGCATCAAGTCCATGGGAGGGGCCAAACTGGAGCTGCTCCTGGGGGACAGCCAAACCTCGGCCGAGGTGGGCCGCTCAGAGGCGGACCGGCTCATCAAGGAGGGGGCCAAGGTGATAGTCGGGGCTTTCGAAAGCGGCACCGGCATGGCCATAGCTACCTTGTGCGAGCAAAGGGGTGTGCCCTTTCTGTGCGACGTGGCCACTCTGGACGACATCACCCAGAAGGGATACAAGTACACCTTCAGGATCTTTCCCACTTCCACCACCTTCGCCAAGCGCATGATGGAGTTCCTCAAGACCATCTTGGAGGAGAAGAAAGTCTCTCCCAAAAGGGCCGTTGTCTCTTACGTGGGAGACGCCTTTGGGAAAACCCAAGGGGCGCTTTTTATAAAAGAGTTCAAGGCTTCCGGCCTGGGCATGGAGATTGTGGAAGAGATAAGCTATCCCCTCGGGGTGCCCGACCTCTCGGCCGAGGTGGCCAAGATAAAGGCCGCCAAGCCGGATATCCTTTTCCCCATATGCAGGCCCGGGGACTCAACCCTTTTGACAAGGGAGCTTTTCAAACAAAGGGTGGAGCTGATGGGAATAATAAGCCCAGGATCCCCAGGGTGGTATGAGCCTTCGGTCATCAAGGACTTGGACAAGCTCATATTCTACGTTATGGACAACGTGCCTTGGGTCAACCCTGAAAGCCCGGTGTACAAGGCAGCCAATGATCTCTTCCTGAAGAACTACAACGCCTATTTGGAGACCAACAACGGCTACGCCTACACCGGCATACTGGTTGTGGCCGACGCTCTGGAAAGGGCCAAATCCACTGACCCTGACAAGATAGTAGAGGCCTTCAAGAAGACCGAATTCAAGGATCATCCCATGGTGGGGGAGGCCATCAAGTTCGCCCCCAATGGTGACAATATCAACGCCACTACAGCCATGATCCAGATCCTTCCGGATCCGGATCCTCTAAAGCGCACCAAGGTGGTGTTGCCCAAAAAATTCGCCCAAGCCCCCTATGTTTTCCCTGCCCCCCAGCTTTGGGAGAGAGGATGAGGTTAGCTTTAGAAAGGGCCGGTCTGCTTCCAAGGGAGTAGGCCGGCCCTTTGTTGGTCTATGCTAACTGGACTGAACTGGGAGGCGGGCAAGAAGGCTTAAAGAACCGAGTGTGGTCTTATGAAATACGAGTTGCCTCTTCAACTGGTGGTGCAGGGTATTCTTCTTGGGGGTGTGTACGGCCTCATAGCTGTTGGGCTTTCTCTCATCTTCGGTGTGATGGGGGTTATCAATTTTGCCCACGGCCCCATGATGGTTCTAGGCATGTACATAGCCTACGGCATCCTGGTGCTGCTGGGGCTGGACCCTTATGTATCTCTGCTTCTGGTTGCAGGGGCCTTGTTTATCTTGGGCTATCTGGTGCAGGCCACGGTGGTGAACCGCATCTTGGATTTCCCTGAGGCCATGCAGGTGCTTCCCTTGGTGGCCACAGGGCTGATCATTGAAAATGCGGTTCTTTTGGGCTTTGGGCCTGATCCGCGAAGCCCCAGGACTGCTTTAGGTCTGGCCACCTTGCATCTTGGTCCTGTGATGATAGATGTCTCGCGGCTTCTGGCTTTTGCCCTGGCTGTTTTGATCACAGGGCTGGTTTTCCTGTTCCTGAAATATTCGGATGTGGGCAAGTCCATTAGGGCAGCTGCAGACAACAGGGTTGGGGCTCTTTTGGTGGGAATCCGAGTTGACCGGGTCAACAACTTCTCCTTCGGAGTGGGAGCTGCCACCACAGGGGCTGCCGGAGCCCTGCTTCTTCCCTTGATGGCCACCTCCCCCCACCTGGGCCACGACTTCACGATGACCGCCTTTGTGGTGGTGATCCTGGGCGGGTTGGGGAGCCTCCCTGGGGCTCTTGTGGGTGGTTTGATATTGGGGGTGGCTGAATCAGTCTCCACCTTGGTTGTGCCAGCCACCATGAAGCAGGTGGTGAGCTTCGGCCTGCTGGTGGCCATAATGCTGTTCAAACCTCAGGGCCTGTTCGGGGGCAAGGCATGAAGAGGCTTTACGTAATTTTGGGTTCAGCCCTGGTGGTGTTGCTGCTTTTGCCCCTTGTGCTGGACAAGTACCTGCTGGGCATATTCGTGATGATTTTTTTCTACGCCTACCTGGGGCAATCCTGGAACCTTCTAACCGGATACACAGGCCATATATCCTTGGGCCACGCTCTTTACGTCGGAATAGGAGCTTACACCTCCACTTACCTGGCCATGAACCACAACATCTCCCCCTGGATAGGGATGTGGGTGGGGGGGCTTTTGGCCATGCTGGTGGGCCTGGTCATAGGGTTTCTGGGCTTCAGGTTTGGTTTGAGAGGGGTTTATTTCGTCATACTTACGATTTCCTTTGCCGAAATCTCCCGCCTGGTTGTCTCTCACATTCCCAGCTTGGGGGGGTTTGCAGGCATTTTCTTGGACTTCAAGCCCTCCTTTTGGAATTTCCAGTTCAGGGGAAACGTGGCCTACTATTACCTTTCCCTGGGCTTCATGGTGGCATCTGTGGGAGTGGCCAGGCTTCTTGAGCTTTCAAGGGCGGGCAGATTCATGGTGGCCGTTAGAGAGGACGAGGATGCAGCCGAAGCCCTTGGTGTGAATGCTTTCAAGTATTCCATGGTAGGCATAGCTCTAAGCGCTTTTATGACATCTCTGGGAGGCACTTTTTACGCAAACTACATCTTCTACATAAACCCCAACTCGGTTCTGGGAATGGGGCTTTCCATAGAATTGATCCTAAGACCCATCATCGGTGGGATGGGCACGGCCTTGGGGCCGGTCTTGGGCTCTTTCCTGCTGACTCCCCTATCGGAGATATCCAGGGCCTACTTCGCAAGGGGAGGTCTTGAGGGATTGCACCTGATTCTTTATGGAGTGCTGGCCATCCTGGTGGTCTTGTTTATGAGAGAAGGAATACTCGTATACCTCAAAAAGGCCATCGGTCCTGTTTTGAGATTGGAGCCATGAAGCTGCTTGAGGTGGAAAAGCTTGAAAAGCATTTCGGAGGGCTTTGCGCTGTGGCGGAGCTCTCCTTCGAGATGCAAGAGGGTGAGATCCTGGGTCTTATAGGGCCCAACGGGGCAGGCAAGACCACGGTGTTTCATTGCCTGACTGGTTTCTTGTCCATTGACAAAGGGGAGGTTAGCCTTAAAGGCAGATCTGTAAAGGGTCTAAGACCACACCAGATCTGCCGCCTGGGCATGGCGCGCACTTTTCAGATCGTAAGACCGTTTCTGAATGTGAGCGTTTTGGATAATGTTATGGTGGGAGCCATGCTCAGAGAGAGCTCCCTGACAGGGGCCCGCAGATTGGCTCAATCCACCTTGGAGTTCGCCGGACTTGCAGAGCTTTCCCAAGAAAAAGCCGGAAGCCTTCCCTTGGCCCTCAGGAAAAGACTGGAACTGGCCAGAGCCTTGGCCACCAGGCCGGAGATCCTTCTGCTGGACGAGGTGATGGGGGGTCTAAATCCATCTGACGTGGACGAGATGGTCAGATTGCTCAAAGAAATAAATGCAAGGGGAGTGAGCATCCTGCTGATAGAGCACGTTATGAGGGGCCTCATGGCCCTGGCCCAGCGGGTTGTGGTTATCAACTATGGCAGGAAAATAGCTGAAGGTCTACCGCAGGAAGTGGTCAGGGATCCCCAGGTGGTGGAGGCTTACCTGGGCAGGGAGTTCTTGGATGCTGGAAATTGAAGCTATTGATGTTTTCTACGGGGACATGCAGGCCCTACGGCAGGTTAGTCTCAAGGTTCTGCCAGCCGAGATGGTGGCCCTCATCGGCTCCAACGGAGCCGGCAAATCCACCACCCTTAGAAGCATCTCAGGTCTTCTAAGGCCGCGCAGGGGATCCATCAAATTTCAAGGACAGGATCTGTGCCGCCTGAACCCCTCTCAAGTTGTGGAACTGGGCATAAGCCAGGTTCCCGAGGGAAGGCAGATCTTCCCCCACATGACAGTCAAGGAAAACCTGGAAATGGGGGCTCAGTTCCCCAGGGTCAAGAAGCTTAGAGCTCAGACCTTAGAGGAAATATTCGGCCTTTTCCCCAGACTCCAAGAGAGACTTTCCCAGAAGGCCGGAACCTTAAGCGGCGGAGAGCAACAGATGCTGGCCATAGCACGAGGTCTCATGTCCAAGCCTAAGCTCCTGATGCTGGATGAGCCTTCCCTGGGGCTGTCTCCACTTCTGGTCTCCATGATTTTCGAGACCGTTGCCAGGATCAACAGGGCCGGCACCATGGTGCTTTTGGTAGAACAAAACGTGTTTCACGCCCTCAAACTCTCCAGCCGGGGTTACGTGTTGGAAAACGGCTCTGTGCTCATGGAAGGGGAAGGAGAGGGGCTTCTTGGGGAGGATCATATTCGGAAGGCCTATCTGGGACTTTGAGTGAAAAGAACAAGCAGACAGGATTCCCTCAAGTTTTTTGTAATGCAACCGAAAAAAAGCTTGAGATGTTTTTCAAATAAGTTTATGCTTGCCTCGCTCAGCAGGGGCGGGCCACAAGAGCTTTTAATAATGCGGCTTGATGAGGCCGAGACAGCAAGGAGGGGAAATGGGATCAAGAGCCTTGGGCATCTGGTTTGGGGGAGTCTTGGGGATTCTTTTGCTGGGCGGGGCTTGGGCGCAGGGTTTGGCTACCGCCACTGAGTCAGGCTCTCTTGAGAACACTGGGGCAGGCATAGCGGCTTTTGCCCAAAGCGGCGCCCGGGAAAAGGCTGGTCCCCTAAAAGAGGCAGAAGAGGTGGAGATCCCGGATCCATTGGAGCCTTGGAACAGGGCCATGTTCACTTTCAACGATCGATTCTACTTTTGGGTTTTCAAACCTTTTGCCACAGGTTTTAACGCAGTTATACCGGAAGATTTTAGAATTTGTTTTAGAAATGCCTTTAACAATGCAGTCATGCCCGTCAGGTTCCTGAACAATGTATTCCAGCTGAAATTTGAAAATGCAGGCATTGAGCTGGCCCGTTTCCTTATAAACTCCACCTTTGGTTTCGGGGGCTTGGTGGATGCGGCGGATTACATAAACCTCAAACCCCGCGAGGAGGATTTTGGTCAAACCTTGGGTTGGTACGGCTTGGACCACGGGTTTTATTTCGTATGGCCCTTTCTCGGGGCGTCCTCTGCCAGGGACACGGTGGGTATGGCCGCCGACAGCTTCATGAACCCAGTAAACTGGCTTCTTCCTGGGGCAGAGTGGGTGCTTGCAGCCAGCGCCACCAGGTACACCAACGAGCAATCCCTGCAACTCGGGGAGTATGAGGACCTTATAAAAGCGGCCTTGGACCCTTATGAGGCGGTCAAGGACGCATACGCCCAGTACAGAAAAAAGCAAGTCGCCAAATAGCAGCTTCTTGGAAGTTGGGGGCGGGGTAAATCCAGCCCCCAACAAAGTAAACGTACAACCCATTGATATCAGAAGATGTTGTTGTAGGGGCGGGGGTTGTCCCGGCCATGTTTTTTTTGGTTTGCCCCGTTTCACGGGCTGGGGTAAACCCCGCCCCGTCGAAATTACACTCCAACCAATTGAAATTGTTGGGGCCACGTAGGGGAGGGGTTTAACCCCTCCCGTGGGGGTTGGCATTGGGGATGCGTTTGGTTGGAGGTTTGGTTTTACCGGCTCGGGTAAACCCTGCCCCGTCGAAACCCGCACAGACCGAACAGGCCGAATAGACGGAATAGACCAGACAAGCTTTATCCCCTCCCGTCAGGTTTTGGGTTCGCCCGGTTTTACGGGCGCATATAAAAAAATGGGCCCCATCGAAACCAAAGGCCAAAAACCCATTGCAGGGGGATGTGAAAGCAGCCCCTACGGCCCGGAACCGGGCAAGAGCCCCAGGTAGAGGAACCTTTCCCATGCCTCTTCAACAGACGGGAACCGCTGGCATGGTGGGGCACACTGGGGTTGCTCCCTGGCCTGGTGGCAGGGCCGGCAATGCTCCGGCCTGAAGACCACCTGTACCCTGCTTCCCAGGGGAGCCCACCTGTCAGGATCGCTGGGGCCGAAAATGGCCAGAGTGCGTACCCCTAGGAAGGCTGCCAGATGGGTCACGCCTGAGTCGTTCCCCACAAAAAGAGAACTCCCCTCTATCTGCCGGGCCAGCCAGGAGAGGCTGGATGTCCTGAGAATCTCCACAGGGCCCTTCCAAAGCCCGCAGAGCCGCCCAACGGGCTCCTGGTCTGCTGGGCCCTGGATGATTCTCCAATGAGCCCATGGGCAGGCCGTGGAGATCTTTTCCATGAGGGAGGCGAACCTCTCGGGGGGCCAGTTCTTAAGCCTGGAACCGCTCCCAGGATGCACTAGGAAGCACTCCTGACTCCTTTCAGCTATGTGACTCCCCAAACCCACTGACAGCTTTTTTTTGAACTCCATCCCCATGGCTTTAAAGGGCACAAGAGAGGCGTGAACGGGATCAGACAGGGAGGGTCTGGCAGGAAGCACCCTGACCCGTTTCCCCACTCGCTTTTCCAGGGCCAGGGCCAGGGGTGCCTGAGGATCTGATAGAAAGAGGTAAATCTGATCGTACCAGGATGGGTCTGGTCTTAGTTTACATGTGGGCCCATCACCCTGGGCAGAGAAGAGATGGTGCCAGCCCGAGCCCTCCTCTGGAAAGGCCTCATGGAGAATCCCCATGTCCTTCAGGAACTCGGCATGCTGGGCACTGCAAAGTGCATGTATGGACCACCCGGGGTGGACTCCCCTTAAGGCAATGAGCCAGGGGATGGTCAGAATCAAGTCTCCCAGCCCACAGACCCTTCTAACCAAGACACGGCCCACTTGCTTAGGGCCTGCCCCTTCCAAGCCCATACCGCTACCCTGTATGACTCACCCGAGTCCTAACAGAAAGCACCCCAACCAGGCCGAAGCCCCGGACACTCGGTCGCATATTATTCCCCCAAAAGGTGATTAGCCGAATAGAAGGGGCTTGGCCCCTGAGCTTTGAATCTCCAGCCCGGATCATTCTCTAAGTTTCTCAACTTTTGGGGCTCGCACCCCCAAGCCCCCGGTACACTTCGACACATTCTGATTCAAAGCACGAGCGAAGCTGAAACCGAAAGGCAGGGTGTTTTTGAGTATGCAAACATGTCATAAAGATAGCCCACATTATCCACTAATCGTGAATCATGCGGGCTGGAGGTGTCCCTGAATTGCAGTTAGTCACGGGGGTGAGGATATTTCTCTTCACTTCAGTCTGTCCCCTTCACCCCTCCCCAGGTGAGAAAGCCCCAGGTCCAAATCCTTGAAGATGGAGACGCCTCCACCCTTCCTGCTCCAAGCGGGGAGGGCAAGCAGCTCCAGGAAATGCCATCACCTTGTGATAGCCTGGATTAGTCGGCCCCACGTGCCCCTATGGAGAGTCAGATGTATTGCCCACCTGAGACCTGCACGCACTCCCCGGTTATATGGCGGGATTTCTCGGAACAGAGAAAAGAGACCACCCAAGCCACTTCTTCAGGTTTTCCGGCCCTGCCCAGTGCTATCTCGGCCAGGGCCTGTTGCTTTACCTCCTCTGGAACCGTCTCGTACATCTCTGTGAGAATAAAGCCCGGGGCCACGGCATTGACGTTCACGTTGGATCTGCCCAACTCTTTGGCCAGGGCCTTGGTGAAGCCGATAACCCCGGCCTTGGCTGCAGAGTAATTGGTCTGGCCGAATTTACCCCTCATCCCGTTTATGGAGGTGATGTTCACTATCTTGCCGTATTTCTGATCCCTGAAAATAGGTGCTACGGCTCTGCAGTAGTTGAAGGTCCCCTTTAGGTCGATGTTTATAACGGCGTCCCATTGCTCTTCGCTCATTTTCCATATGACCCCGTCCCAGTTGATGCCGGCATTGTTCACCAGGATTTCCAAGGATCCGAATTCTTCTATGACCTGCCGGACCATGCGTTGGGCGTCTTCGAAACTTGAGACATCCGCCTGAACGGCCAAGGCCTTGCGCCCCATTCTTTTGATTTCATCCACAACGTGTTGGGCTTCAGTGGCCGACTTGCGGAAGTTGAGGGCTACATTGGCCCCGTTGGCCGCCAGATCCAAACATATGGCAGTTCCTATTCCACGACTCCCGCCTGTGACAATAGCGTTTTTCCCCTCCAAAAGCATGAGCGCTCCTCCCAGTCACTGATTAGTCGGTCGACCCTTGGCTACCACCGCGGGCATTCTAACCGGCTGCTCAAAGAGTGTCAAATCCGAGGAGGGGGAAGTCAGGTTGGTTTCAGGTTCGGCCCTGGTTTGAGTCGGAATATGCCAAAGCCTGACCAGGGGCTTGAGGGGCGGTCCCCAAAGTCAAAGGCTTTGAAGAATACTCCAAAGTTGGAGGCTTCGGAGGCCCAAGCCCCCCAAGCCTCCTCTTTGGAGAAAAACCTAGAGCTAGCGGAACATCCTTTCTTCCAGTCTCAGGCTCCAGCCAGATCCCCTGGGATCCACCTCGATCTGGCGTCTGTATGATCCAACCACCCTCTCGCCAAATTTGGTCTCCACATAAGCTGTGGCCATTATGTCGTGACTGCCCACGTCCAGATCCAATGGAATTCTGCTCCCAGGCTCAATCCAAATCGGCTCTGTGGACTCATCAACATACACCTTCAGTCTCCACCCAGTATGATTCAGCAGCTCGCCCCGGGTTGGATCCACAGTGGCTGCATACCTCGGGGGAGGTGGGGTGGCAGCCGGGGGATAAGGGGTTGGGGCCGCTGCACTGGCCCTTCTGCTCTCATCAATGGCCACCCCGGTCAAAGCTCCGGCCAGAGCTCCTGCCCCAGCTCCGGCAGC
Source organism: uncultured Desulfarculaceae bacterium (assembly GCA_964414345.1). GTDB lineage: Bacteria > Desulfobacterota > Desulfocorpusculales > Desulfocorpusculum > Desulfocorpusculum > Desulfocorpusculum. The sequence goes on along the minus strand of CAYPWF010000001.1, from coordinate 101,981 downwards.
TGCTCCGGCAGCCGTACCGGTGAGTCCGTAACCAATGAGCGCTCCTCCTGCTGCACCTATACCGGTGCTAGCCGGAACGCTGCTGTCATAGGTTGCACATCCCCATGTAAAGGGCAGGACACCCAAAAAAACCGCCATGAGCACTCTTGCTTTTTTCATGATAGACCTCCTGCCGCAACAGACCTTCGTTTTTTGGGACGCTTAAGGGGTTGCACAGGATTACATGGAAAGTTTTTTACCCAGTTCTTGCCCCAAAGGCCGCTGCATGATATAAGCCGGGACAGGATGGCAAGAATGGGAGTAAAGGTGCAGTTTTGGCTTGAGAAGGACGGGGAGCTCATCTTGGGCAAGGGGCGAAAGGAGTTGCTTTCTCTTCTTGCGGAATTGGGCTCTTTGCGAAGGGCCGCCAAGCAGCTGGGCATGTCTTACAGGGCTGCCTGGGGCAAGATACGTGAGACAGAAAAACTTCTGGGCTGGCCCCTGGTAGAAAACAAGAAGGGCTCCCGCAGACTTGGCCTGACCTTGCAGGGAGCTCAACTGCTTAATCGTTTCGAGTTATTTGAGAAAGAGGCCACTTTAGAAGTAAAAAAGGTTTTTCGCAAACATTTCCCTCCACAGTGAGACTGCTCACCAACCCTGTTTCAGCTTAGGCCTAACACCTCTCACCCGGTGAACCAGATAAAAAATTCCTGGTTCCCCTTGGGGCCCAGCAACGGGCAGGGGAAAGGCTCTGAGGCCTCAAATCCCAAAAAACGGCCCAAACCGGCTATCTCCTCCAGAACCAGCCTGTGTAGCTCCTTGTCTCTCACAACCCCTCCAGGGCCCACGTGCTTTTTCCCAACTTCAAACTGTGGTTTTACCAAAGCCAGGATTCCCACTCTGTTCTCTCCAAGCAATCCCGCCACAGCCGGGAGCACCAAGCGCAGGCTTATAAAGGAAACATCCACTGTGGCCATATGAGGGAGCTCTTCCAAATGTGCAGGGGTAAGATACCTTATGTTACAGCGTTCCAGGAGCACAACTCTAGGATCCTGCCGCAACTTGAGGTCCAGCTGGCCGTGTCCCACATCAACAGCCAAAACTTTTCTGGCTCCCCTCTGTAGAAGACAGTGGGTGAAACCTCCTGTGGAGGCCCCCACATCCATGACCAAGAGCCCATCCACCAGGATCTGGAAGTGATCCAAGGCGGCCTCGAGTTTGAGACCGCCTCGGCTGACATAGGGAAAGGGGCTTTGCACCCGGATCTCAGCGCTTTGGGGAACCGCCTGACCGGCCTTTGTACAAACCACGCCATTCACCCGCACTTCTCCGGCCATTATCAAGGCTTGGGCCTTCTGGCGGGACTCCACAAGCCCCCTTTCCACCATGAGAAGATCAAGCCTCTCCCGTTTTTGTTTCCTTTGCATGGCTCACATGGGCTAACCCGGAATTATTGCCCCAGTCGGGGAATTGGGAAAAAATATCCCGCCTTTAGGCGAATATGCGCCGAAGGCGCAGGGTGCGGACATCCCCCGCATGAAGTCGGCGGTTTTACCCGTTACGACTCAACAACCACCGTCTGAAGCCGGTGGTTTGTGGGGGTGCTGCCCAGTAGAATTCATTCGACCGGGCAGGTTTAGGCCGCCAAACCTACCGCCCTTAGGCGGTACTAGTTTAGTCTGAAAAGCCTGTGAGCTTGTGGGCTAAACCCTAAGCCCCCCGGTACATTTTTGCATATTCAGACTCAGCCCCGGGGAAAACCTGAAATCAAAACTCAAGGGGTTTTCGAGTATGCACCAGTTCGCCCAAACATGTCATTAAGATAGCCCGAATTATGCACCAATGGTGAATAATGCTAATCAGTAATGGGGCTTTGGGAATGCAAAAAAACTCAGGCTGCCTTTCCCAAAAACAGGTAATTCAACCGGCGAGTCCTTTTCTTTGAAGAGCCACCACAGAAGGTGCCTCCAGCCATTGCAAGGCTGTTTGGGCAATGGACTGGGCGTCAAGCCCGTGGCGAAGCCTGAGCTCTTCCTGGGTTCCATGCTCCACGAAAACGTCCTGGATCCCTAGCCTTTTCACCTTGACCTGATGATCTGCTGCATCACATTCATGAAGCATCTCCAGCACAGCGCTCCCAAAGCCTCCGGCCAGCACATTCTCTTCCACGGTTATTACCTTACCTATGCGAAGCGCCAGAGGCATTATCCTGTTTTTATCCAACGGCTTCACAAACCTTGCGTTTACCACCGTGGCCTGCAAACCATGCTCCTCCAAAATCAGCGAGGCTTCCATGGCCGGCTGCACACAAGCCCCCACAGCCAATATCAAAACATCATCCCCCTCTCGCAATACCTCACATTCCCCCAAACGCAAGGGAGTGATAGCACCCTGGCAAAGCTCCACCCCCAGTCCGGCTCCCCTGGGATAGCGCAAGGCGCAGGGCCCCCCAAGGCCGACTCCTGTGGCCAGCATGCGCTGAAGTTCGGCCTCGTCTTTGGGGGCCATGAGCACCATGTTGGGGATGTGCCGTAGGTAGGAAAGGTCGAAAAGCCCGTGATGGGTTGGGCCGTCTTCCCCGACTATTCCCCCTCGGTCTAAGGCGAAGGTTACAGGCAGCCCTTGCAGACACACGTCGTGAACCACCTGATCATAGGCTCTCTGGAGAAAGGTTGAATAGATTGCCACCACCGGGCGCATTCCCTGGGTTGCAAAGCCTGCAGCCAGAGTCACCGCATGCTGCTCGGCTATCCCCACGTCGTAAAAACGCTCTGGATAAAGCCTGGCAAACTCCTCCAGACCAGTGCCTTGGGGCATGGCGGCTGTTATGGCTACAATCCTGGCATCCTCGGCTGCCAACTGAACCAGAGTCTTGCCGAAAACCGAGGTATAACTACGCCTGGAATCCTTCTGGATGGGCTTGCCAGTCTCCTGGTCAAAGGGCCCTATCCCGTGAAACTTGGTGGGCTCCTGTTCCGCAGGCCCGTAACCTTTGCCCTTCTTGGTCACCACGTGTACCAGGATCGGCCCCGGAAGCTGCTTTACGTTGCGAAGGGTTTCAATGAGCAGGCGTAACCTGTGTCCGTCCAAGGGCCCCACATACTTTAGACCCAGCTCCTCAAAGAGAATCCCGGGCGTTATCATGCCCTTGGCGAACTCCTCCCACTTCTTGACTATGCGACTGACAGGTTCCCCCACACCCGGCAAAGTGCGGATGAAGGCCTTCATGTCATCCCTCAAGCGGGTGAAGAGCTGGCCTGTCAGGATCCTGTTGAGGTAAGAAGATAGAGCCCCCACGTTGGGGGAAATGGACATCTCGTTGTCATTTAGAATCACTATTAGGTCCCTGTCCAGGGTCCCCAAGTGGTTCAGTGCCTCAAAAGCCATGCCTGCCGTCAGAGAGCCGTCTCCTATTACCGCTATGACTTTCTGCCGGCGGCCTTGTCTGGATAGGGCCTCGGCCATGCCTAAGGCTGCCGAGATAGAGGTGCTGCTGTGCCCCACACCAAAAGTGTCATAAATGCTTTCCTGTCTTTTGGGAAAACCGCTCAAGCCGCCCAGCTTTCTGAGGGTGTGGAAAGAATCCCTTCGGCCTGTAAGCAGCTTGTGTGCATAGCTTTGGTGTCCCACATCCCATACGATAAGATCTTTGGGGGTATCGAAAACAAAGTGCAGGGCAATGGTCAGTTCCACCACCCCTAGGCTGGATGCCAGGTGGCCCCCGTTTTTGGCCACAGTGGCAATTATTTCCCTGCGCAGTTCCTCGGCAAGAAGTTTTAGTTCCGCAATCCCCATTTTCCGGATCTGGGAAGGATCCCGGATCTGGGCTAGCAGACCTCCATCCATCCTTTCAGTTTCCCTTCGTCCCTCAATGATCTCTGCGGGCTACATAAAGAGCTATTTCCCGCAAAGGTTCGGCCTCAGGCCCGAATCTTTCAAGCGCTTCCACAGCTTGATGTACCAAAGATTCCAACCTTTCTCTGCTTTCCTCCACACCGAAAAGGCCCGGATAGGTAGCCTTGCCCCGTGCCTGGTCTGTCTTGATTGCCTTGCCCAGCTTGGCTGGATCTCCCTCCTCGTTTAAAAGGTCGTCCCTGATCTGGAAGGCAAGGCCCAGGGCCTCACCGTATTTTCCAAGCCCCTCCAGGAGATCCCAAGAAACCCCGGCCAGAATTCCACCAGTTCTCACAGAAGCCCTTATAAGAGCACCTGTTTTCTTGTTATGGATAAAGGCCAAGGTCTGGGCGTCCACAACTTTCCCCTCGCTCAGGATGTCCGCAGCCTGACCCCCCACCATGCCATGAGCCCCGGCCGCCGAAGCCAGCTCCAGGGTTGCTCGAAGCACTCCCACAGGCTCCAGGCCTTTCTCCAGGGCCTCTTGCGCTATCACCCGGAAGGCCTCTGTGAGAAGTCCGTCTCCTGCAAGAAGAGCCATGGCCTCTCCGAACACAACGTGATTGGTGGGTTTCCCTCTTCTGAGCTCATCGTTGTCCATAGCCGGCAGATCGTCGTGGATAAGGGAGTAAGTGTGTATCATCTCCAAAGCACAGGCAAAGCCAAGACACTTCTCGGGGTCTCCCCCGCAGGCCTCAACTGAGGCCAAATGCAAAATTGGCCTTATGCGCTTGCCTCCGGCCAGCAAAGAATAGCGCATAGCCTCCCCAAGCAAGGCTGCAGGCCCGTTTTGGGAAGGGATGTAGACTCCCAGAGCCTTCTCCACCACTGCACGTTTGGCTTCCAGATAAGCTTTGAGATCCATACTTGTTTCACCCGCCGGCTTGGGAGGGCTCCTCAAAGGGGCATAGCTCAAGCTCACCGGCTTGATTTCGAATCAGCATCTCCACCTTGTGCTCCACCTCGTCCAACTTTTTGCTGCAAGTGGAAACCAAGGCTATCCCCCTCTCAAAGAGCGCCAAGGCCTCCTCCAGAGGCTTTTCGCCCCGTTCCAGTGTCTGCACTATGTTCCTGAGCTCCTCGAGGGCCTCTTCGAAACGTATCTCCTCCATAAGGCTGCTCCCAGGCTCAAAACCGTTTTTCCAAGTCTAGCTTTTTTTCCGGGAATGTCAACGAGCTGAAAAAGCTCTCCAGATTCTTTGCCCAGAAGCTCTTGACACCTTTTGCTTCGGGGAACTATGTTGGCTTGAAGTTCCTTTTTTTTGGGGGAAAGGAGACAGGGTGTGAGGGCGGCGCTCATGAGGCCAGGGGGAAGGCTTGAGGTTCTTCAAGTGCCGGAGCCCGTGGCAGAACCCGATGAGATGGTTATAAGAACTGTCTGCGCAGGGCTTTGCGGAAGCGACCTCTATAAGATGAGAAACAATACAGTGGCCCCGGGGACCGTATTGGGCCACGAGATAGTGGGTGTTGTGGAAAAACCGCCCCAAGAATTCTGGGACATGTTCCCACCTGGGACCAGGGTCACTGTGTCCAATCACGTGCCTTGCGGGACCTGCCCCAGGTGCTTGAAGGGTAGGATCTCGAGCTGTACGGTTTTCAGATCCACCAATGTAAGACCAGGAGGATTTGCAGAGCGCATAGTGATTCCAAGCTCTCATTTGCCTGAGGGGGTGATTCCCCTCTTGGATTCTTTGAGTGACTCCCAAGCCTTATTGGCCGAGCCTCTGGGCTGCTGCCTTAGGGCCTTGGAGAGGTGGAAACCCGGTCCTGGGGGAAGAGTCATGGTGATAGGGCTGGGACCCATGGGGCTTATCATGAGTCTTGTTTTGGCCAGGCAGGGGGTGGAGGTGGTAGGGGTGGACCTTCTTGAGGAAAGAAGGGCAGCAGCAACCCGGAAGGGCTGCACCCTCACCTGCGCGCCGTCTGAGGCTAAAGATCAGGAAGGTTTTCAAGGAGTTGTGCTCACGGCTTGCAATGGGGCGGCTTTGGAGCTGGCCCTTAAAGTGGTAGAGCCTGGTGGGTGGATAGGGCTTTTTGCAGGTCCGAGCCGGGGAGAGCCCGTGGAGCTAAAGCTTCAGGAACTCTACAAGGAAGAGGTGGATCTTTTGCCATCTTACTCCACCGGACCCCATCATATGCGCAAGGCCATATCTCTTTTGGAGGCCAAACTCTTGGATGTGGAAGGCATAATAAGCCATGAGCTTCCCATCGAGGAGATTGAACAGGCCGTTCAGCTTGCTGAAAACAAGGTGGGATTCAAGGCTATGCTCAGGTTTTGAAATATGGGCGAGACCCCGAGCAGTATGAAGACAGCTCTGATTTGGGGGGCCAGGGACCTGCGAATAGAAGAGGTGCAAGTGCCTGAGCCCGGGCCAGGGGAGGTGTTAGTAAGGGTAAAGGTGGCCCTTACCTGCGGCACTGATCTTAAGACCCTCAAAAGGGGTATGCATAGGATGATCCCCAGCCTGCCTTCTCCTTTTGGGCACGAGTTCTCAGGGGTCGTGGAGAAGACAGGTGAGGGGGTGCAGGATTTCCGCCCCGGCCAAGCGGTTGTGGCGGCCAACTCGGCTCCTTGCGGTAGGTGTGATTACTGCAAAGCCGGAAGAGCGAATCTTTGTGACGAGCTGGAGTTTCTAAACGGGGCCTACGCTGAATTCATAAGGATTCCGGCCTCGATCGTGCGGTGCAACCTTCACTTGCTACCGGAATCCTTGGACCCGGTCCAAGCTGCCCTCACAGAGCCTCTTGCCTGTGTGCTCCACGGCATAGAGAGATCCGGTATAGAGATGGGACAAAGTGTATGCGTCATAGGCATGGGGCCAATTGGTCTCATGTTTGTGACCCTGGCTGCACAAAAGGGAGCTTCTGTAATAGCAGTTGGGCGGAACCGCTCCAAGCTTGAGAAAGCTCTCAAACTGGGGGCTGCCCACCAGGTGGAGATGGGGGATCTGGAAAGCTTGCAGAGTCGAATCAGGAGGCTTACCCCGGGGGAAAAGGGTCCTGACGTGGTGATAGAGGCGGTTGGAATGCCCCAGGTGTGGGAAGTGGCCTTGAACCTGGTTAAGAAGGGGGGTTTGGTGAACCTCTTCGGGGGATGTGCCAGGGGCACGGTGGCAAGGGTGGATGCGCATCTTCTTCACTATGAGGAGAAGTCGGTCATAAGCGTGTTTCACCATACTCCTCATTTCGTGGCCACTGCCTTGAGGCTTCTGGCCCTTGGGGTGGTCCGGGCCCAAGATCTGGTCACGCACCAGTTCCCTCTGGAAGATCTTCCCAGAGCTTTTGAACTCATGGAGCATGGACAAGCAATAAAAGCGGCCATATGGCCCGGCAGAGGGAGGATCCAAGGGGGATGAGTCAGAAGGAACTCAAGGTCTTCCTCTGGCCGCAAAGCGTAGCGGTGATAGGGGCTTCAGACACCCCAGGCACTTGGGGCTCCTTTATCATGGAGGGGCTTTTGACCTTGAAGTACCAGGGGAAGATATTCCCGGTTAACCGAAACGGAAACCTGGTATACGGCATTGCCTCTTACAGGGATGTCAGGGAGATTCCAGAGGGGGTGGAGCTGGCCGTGGTGGCTGTGCCTCAGGAAGTCTTGGAGGAGACTCTCAAAGGATGCGCTTCTCGGGGGGTGAAGGGGGTCACGGTTATCAGCGCAGGGTTCGGGGAAGTGGACAGGGAAGGAAAGGCCAGGGAGAAGTATCTGCGGGATCTGGCCTCTTCTTTAGGCTTGAGGTTGTTGGGCCCCAATGTGAGCGGCACCTTTAATTTGCATTTTGGATTCAATGCTTCCGGGGCTCCGGCCAGACAACTGGTGCCAAGCCCTTTGGCCGCGGTTTGCCAGGGGGGATACGCCTTTTATGACTTGCTGGCTGCAGGCGGGGGGAGAAACATGGGTGTGGGATGGTTCGTCCACACCGGAAATGAGTGCGACCTTGAGGTGACCGACTTTCTGGAGCTTCTGGGTGAGGATCCCCAGGTCAAAGGGCTCCTGATGTACTTGGAAGCCCTCAGGAACCCAAGAAGGTTCATGGAGGTTGCAAGAGAGCTCAGCATGGAAAAACCCATCCTGGTTTTCAAGGCTGGAGCAACATCGGGTGGGGCCAGGGCAGCCCAAAGCCACACTGGCGCCCTCTCAGGAGAGGAAAGGATCTACACCGGGGCCTTCAGACAGGCCGGGGTACTGATGTGCCCAGCCATCGAGCTGCTTTTGTCTTTGGGACATGTCCTTGTGGAAAGACCTTTTATGAAAAGCAATAGGGTAGGGATCATGACCATGGGAGGCTCTTGGGGGGTGAGCCTTACCGACGAGCTGGAGAGGCGGGGGATGCTGGTGCCTGAGCTGAGCCCTGGATTGCAGCGCTGCTTGAGGAGCCTGGGAATGCCCGAGAGGGCCTCCACCAAAAACCCGGTGGACATAGGGGCTGCAGGCATATCCTACCACCTGACGCCCAGCAACGTAGTGCAGATGGCCAGGGAAATGCTTTTCTCAGAGGAGCTGGACGGGCTCATTTTCCACGGCCTGGGCCGACCCGGGCTGGCAAGGCAGAGGGAAGCAGATAGGGCCAGGGGTGTTTTCTTGAAAGTGGAGGTGAGTCTAATGAGGGAGGTTCAGGCCCTGGAAAAAGAAACCGGCAAACCCGTGCTTCTGGGCTGTTGCCTCTCCCCCTGGGAAAGCCAGGCGGTCTGCGATTTGAATCTGGAGAAAATCCGCACTTACCAGCGCTTGGATGAGATGGCCTGGGCTCTAGCCCTCCTGATGCAAAGGTGGCGTCATCTCAGAGAAGAGGGTATCTCCCAATTCACAAGAAGTGGGTAGGGGGATGGGCCTCAGGCCGAGCGGGTTATGCAATGTAATAGCTTTGGGGATCAGGAAGGGTGGAGCAGGGCTGAGCATTTCTCGGCCAGGGTTACAGGGGCTGGATTTGCCGAGGGTTGCCATTGACACCGTGTTGACCCATCTGTTACGGTGAGATGACCGTGTGCCGGAAGATGGAAGAGCAGAACCCATGTGGATTCCCCAGATTCAGGCCCTCCCGGAGGCTGAATGGTTTGATCTGTTTGCACGCCTTATCCCCCAGGAGTGTTTCAGGCAATTCAATATCGATCCTGAAAGCTTCGAGGACTCAGAGGGGCGTTTACGTTTACGGGTTCTTTACAGGGACCAGGGCAGAATCCTGAATGTGAGGATCACAAATCCAGCCGACCCGATGGATCCTATTTACTCCATTTTCATGCAGGAGTATGGGGAAGAAGGGGTGGAGGTTTTAGGGCTCAACATAAACGATCCGGCTTCAGAGCGTTTCGAGGTGGATGTGGACGAATACGGCCGTATCCCTGCCGACCTGGTCTCCGGTCGCCGAAACATCCCTGAAGAAATAAGGGCCATGCATGCTGGGCTGGCCCCTGGGCAAGTAAGAAGGGGGCTTCGCTGGACCGGGGCGGCTCTGAAGGGTATAGAGGACTTCCTTATGAGCCTTGGGAAGAGCTGGATCTGGTGCGAGGCTATGGCTTACCATAATGCCATAGTATATGAGAGACACGGTTTTGGATATCAGTTTCACACCTGGGAAGACGAGATGCGCTGGATAGACGCCGAGTTCAGGCCTCCTTACGGAGTGCTGTACAGGAAGCTGGACGGCCTTACCCCTTTTCGCAGGCCTGGGATGGAACAAACCGTTCGCGGGAGAAGCTGGGCTGTTCATGACGGGGTGTTGGGTCGTGCATGGATAAGACCTACAATGCTCAAACAGGTCGGGGTTAGGGCAGAAGTGAATACTTTTCCGGATGGAGTTTACTGATCCCAGGGGAGGAGGTGCGACATGATCAGCATTCAGGGTGTACTTGTTCCGGTGGATTTCTCCAAGGAATCTCTTCTTGCGGCCAAATTCGGTGCCTCCATGGCAGAGGAGTACAAGACCAAGCTTTACGTGCTCCACGTAATGGAGCCGGTTCATCCATCTCTTAGGGGTTATATAGCAGACTTTGAGGCCTTTCAGCAGAAAATGATAGCTCAGGCCAAAGAAGATCTTGAAAATGTGATTCCCAAGAGCGTCAAGGACAGGATTCCTGTGGAATTCATCCTGGAAATTGGCAACCCCACTTATCTCATAGTGGAAAAAGCCAAAGAGCTGGGTGTGGATGTGGTGGTCATCGCCACCCACGGACGCACGGGCCTGGCCCACGTCATGCTGGGAAGCGTGGCAGAAAAGGTGATCCGCCATGCTCCCTGCCCTGTGTTTGTGATAAGGAATCCCAAAGACAAGTACGTGTACGGGTGGGAATAGACCCGGGGGCTTTTCAGAGAGTCTCAGGGACATGAGAAGGCTCATCCTTCAAGGGGGGATTCTTGTCAGTAATGCGGGTTTATGGTAGGGGGAGTGCATGGATCAGAACAGGGGACTGAGGGGGTTGGAAAGCCTGGTTATGAGCCCGGGTCTTTGCACCATGTGCGGGGCCTGCGCCGGGATGTGTCCTTACCTGGAGGCTTTCAAGGGACGCATAGTAAAGCTGCACGACTGCGACTTGGCGGAAGGGCGTTGCTATGCCCATTGCCCCAGGACAGCTCTTGACCTGACAGCCCTCAATCGAAATCGTTTCAATTCAGAAGAAATCCCGGTGGAACTGGGGTTCCAAAACAGGATCCTCATGGCAAGAAGTTTGGATCCAGAGCTCTTGCAAAGGGCCCAGACAGGGGGGGTTGTCTCCTCCCTTGTGGTGTCGGCCCTGGAGGAGGGCCTCATTGATGCAGCGGTGCTCACCCAAAGAGGCAAGGATCTGCTTCCATCCGGAAGGATAGTCACATCAAGGGAACAGGTCTTGGATTGCGCAGGTTCCAGTTATGTGGCATCTCCCAGTTTGGCCGCCTTGAACAAGGGACCATGGAATGGACAGGAACGCATAGCGGTGGTGGGGGTTCCATGTCAAATCTCGGCCCTGGAAAAGATGAAATCGTGCGACCTGCTCCAAGACACCCCTGCTGCAAGAAGGGTGGTTTTGAGCATCGGCCTTTTTTGCACCTGGGCCCTAAGCTATGCACCCTTTATTGCATTCTTGAAGCAGAAGCTCCCCTCGCAGGTCGTGGAAGGCATGGACATCACTCCTCCTCCTGAGAGGATCCTTAGGATCAGGACATCAAGCGACACAATGGAGATTTCAGTGGATGAGATCCGCCCTTTTATTCAGCCGGCCTGTGCTTTGTGTGCGGATATGACATCTGAGTTGGCGGACCTCTCTGTGGGAACAGTTGAAGGAGAGCCGGGCTGGAACACCTTGATTCTAAGGACACAGGCCGGTGAGTCTTTACTGGGAAAAGCCCTTGCCAAGCGGCTTCTAGAGGTGAAGCCTCTCCCGCCGGCACATGCGGAACATCTGGTCCAGGCCTCCATGTTGAAAAAGAGAAGGGCTCTGGAGGCTTTAAAAAATATGGAAGACAAGCAGTGCAGCTATCTTCTTGCTGACTCCAGGTGGCTTGAGAGAGTCAGGCTTGGGACTGAAGGGGGACAGCAATGAGCCTTATTAAAACCGACGCCCCCGGCCGCAAACTCCTTCTTATGGGCAATGAGGCCATTGCAAGAGGGGCTCTTGAGGCAGGGGTTCAGGTTTGCGCCGCCTATCCGGGGAACCCCTCCTCCGAGATAATAGGTTCCCTTTCTCAGGTGGCGGATGAGTTGAACATTTATGTGGAATGGTCCGTCAACGAGAAGGTGGCCTTGGAGGTTGCGGCAGCAGCATCCCTTGCCGGCTTGAGGGGGCTTGCGGCCATGAAACAAAATGGACTCAACGTGGCCTCAGATTTTTTGCTTAACCTTAACCTGACCGGCACCAAAGGGGGCTTGGTGGTGGTTGTATGCGACGACCCCTCTGCTTTGTCTTCCAGTAACGAGGAGGATTCCAGGGCCTTTGCCAGGCTGGCGGATCTGCCTTTGCTGGAGCCTTCGGGCTTTCAAGAGGCCAAGGAGATGACCCGCTGGGCCTTTGAACTTTCCGAAGAGTTGGGATTGCCTTGCCTCATAAGAAGCGTAACCAGGGTCTCCCACGCCAGGGGAAACGTGGAGCTGGGAGAGCTGCCAAGAGAAAAAAGGCTGGCCCGCTTTGACACCTCCAAACCCATTTTGCCTGTGCCTGTTATCTGGACTCATAAGCTGCTTCACGAGAAACTGCAAAAATGCAAGGAAAGGTTCGAGGCAAGCAGCTTCAACCTGTACCGAGGCCCCCAAAGGCCGCAACTTCTTATCCTCACAAGTGGAGCCGGATGGATGTACGCCTTGGAAGCGGTCTCCAATCTGGGTCTGGAAGATCGTGTAGGCATAGCCAAGTTGGGAACCACATGGCCTCTCCCTGAGGGATTCTTGAAGGAGCAATTGGCCAAGTCCCAGAAGGTGTTGTTCGTGGAGGAGGTGGATCCTTTTCTAGAGGCCAATGTGAAAGCTTTTGCAGCCCAGATGCAGCAGGAGATAGGCCCTAAACTCTTTCTGGGCAAGGGCAGCGGAACTCTTCCAGACATAGGCGAGCTGACCCCTGACCATCTCATAAAGCTCCTAAAAGAAGAGCTTCAGGTGAGCTATGAGCCCAGACCCACCTCCTACATCCAGGAAGCTCTGGAGGCAGCCTCACAAGCAGCACCAGCACGCACCCTGGGTTTCTGCGCAGGCTGCCCCCACAGGGCCACCTATTGGGCTGTCAAGAAAGCCCTTGCCCTGGACGGTCGCGACGGTTTTGTGCTGGGGGACATAGGTTGTTACTCCCTGGGCATGGGGCCGGCCGGGTTTTTCCAGATGAAGACCCTCCATGCCATGGGATCCGGAGCAGGTTTGGCCAACGGGTTCGGCCAGTTGGGAAGGTTCGGCCTGGATCAGCCGGTCTTGGCTGTTTGCGGGGATTCCACATTCTATCATGCGGCCATACCAGCACTGGTCAACGCCAGGTACAATGGGGCGGATTTCCTGATGCTCATATTGGACAACAGCGCCACTGCCATGACAGGGTTCCAGCCCCACCCAGGCACCGGCAAAACAGCCATGGGGGGAACCGTTAATCCCATCGACATAGAGGGGCTTTGCAAAGCCCTTGGGGCCGAGGTGCACACGGTGGATCCCTTTGAACTGGATCAGACGGTGGAGATTCTAAGTGGGTTGCTTCAGGAGAAGAAAGGGGTGAGGGTGCTGGTGCTCAGGCAAGAGTGCGCGCTGGTGAGAGGAAAGCGTCAGGGCAGACTCTTTAAGGTATGGGTGGACCAGGATCGTTGCCTGGGCCTTAGATGCGGCTGCAACCGCCTCTGTACGAGGGTCTTTAGATGCCCTGGGTTGGTTTGGGATGGATCATCCGGAAAGGCAAGGGTGGATGAAGCCATTTGCACCGGATGCGGGGTTTGCGCAAGTATCTGCCCGGCCTCGGCAATCCTGAAGGAGGCAAGTTGAGAATGCTTCTGGAGAAGGATCCTTGGAACCTGGTGATCACAGGTGTGGGTGGTCAGGGCAATGTCCTGGCCTCCCAAATCCTGGGCCAAATGTTGGTGGACAAGGGATATCTGGTGACCATAGGGGAGACCTACGGGGCATCCCAAAGAGGCGGTTCTGTGATGAGCCACTTGAGGGTCTCCACAAGGGATCAGTTCTCCCCTCTGATTCCAGAAGGACAGGCAGACCTTGTGATAGGCTTGGAGCCCACCGAGGTCTTAAGGGTCCTGGCCCCCTATGGAAACCCCGGTACAATGGCCCTGGTGAACCTTCGCCCAATTCATCCCATTGATGTCATAGCAGGCGAGAGCCGCTACCCACAGTTGCAGGACGTCCTGAAGAAGCTCAAGAAGCTGAGCTCCAGGGTTTGGATTTTGAATGCCACTGAAATAGCCCTGGAAATGGGAGACCCGCTGTATTCCAACATAGTCATGCTGGGTGCTTTGTCGGCCTTGGATCTCCTGCCTATGGACCAGGAGGCTTTTCGCTCAGTGGCCCAAAGACTCATGTCCGCCCACCGTATGGAGGAAAACCTGGCGGCATTTCAAAAAGGGAAACTAGCGGTAAGGGAATATCAAGAAAACTGAGCTCAAGGGCTCTCAAGCCTCAAATAGCTCTGGACAAAATATTCTTCAAAGCCTCTAACTTTAGGGGCTAAGCTCCCCCCTCCCAAGCCCCTGCTCAAGTTTTGCTCTACCCCGACCCAGGGCAAAACCGAATCCCAAACCGAAAATCAGGATGTTCTTGGGTATGGAGCGATTTGTCCAAATATGTCATTTAGATAGCCAGGATTATCCACTGATTGTGAATAACGCGGGCTAAAAGGGTAGAAGCCCTTTTGGGGGGTTTGTTTTTGCTTCTGAGCCTTCCCCTCAGAGGCTTTGCTGCTGGAAAATTCTCTGTAGTTCCTGGATCAGCGCGATCTCCATGGGAAGATAGGAGTCGTCCTCCAGGATGAACTCCAAGATATAGGTCAGCTTGTGCTCCACCGCGGTTGTGGGGTGCTCCACCTTCTGGGTTATCTTGATATCCTTGAGGCCTTTGTAATCCTGCCGTTTGGCAGTCTCGGTACGCTCCAGGATCAAGGCCAGTCCCTTCCTGGCTTCCTCCACCGTGTCTATGATCACCTCTATCCCCACCAGCCGTTTGATGGCCTTGGTCATCTGGTCTTCGTATACCTTGATTTTCATCGCACTCTCTCCCTGCTCTTTTAAGCCTTCAACTCCTGGATGCAGCGCCATGGGCTGTTCTTAGAATGCTCCTCAAATTTCGGCCTCTTTGCGTAGAATCCGCATCCTGTTGTCCATCCTATCCATTAGGTTCTTAAGCTCCAATTGCAGTGAGGCCATGTTCTCATGACGCCTCTTGTAGACTTTCTCCATCTCCGCACGCCAGTATTCCAGAGTCTTCCTTTCCCTTTCAGCCAATTCCCTTTGGAGCTTCTTTTGCATTTCAGCAAGGACCGTTCTGTCCATTCCCATGAATCTCACCCCCTGCTTGGAGCTTTCTGAAAAGCCCCCTGGCATAACCAGATCCGCCATTGACCGAATGCGGCCTTAACCCCCCAGTTCTATAAGTTCTATGGCTCCCATCCGATCCTCTCCCAGTCCCCTTTGCCCGGCCATGGAAATGTGGCTTGGGGGCCTGTTTTCTTCCTCAAGAGAAGGCAGCCCCAACTCCCTCCGTCTGGCCGAAATTATGGATTCGCCTATCCTGTCTAGAGCCACCGGGTCAGAAGACACAAGGAGCCCGCCAAAGGGCCACACCCAACGGGCGGAATAGGCTGGCCCACCGTGACATTGAGCCCTGGTGGCATCGCAAATTATCAACCTCAGTTTTGTTCGCACCTCAGGATGCTCCAAGAGATCCACCAGATAAGGTGCACATGCCTGGTCATGGTACTTGTTGGGGTTATGGATGACTCCGAAGAGGTTTTTCATGGAAAGGCTAACCCCTGCCAAGTCGTGGTCTTTGAGGACCGGCACATTGATGAGGGCTGTGGCCCAATGGGTCAACAGCCGGCTAAAACAGGATCCTATGGTGCCGTGCACCTTGGGCAGCGGCTCGTATCCCGATCGGTCCGTTCCAAAACAAAGGGGTCCCTCTCCCTCTTCTTTGAGCTGGTAGCCCGCCAAGCTCAGCTCACGGCTTGTGCGGTCAAAGACAAGGATATGATGGCCTGGCACCCCGGCATCCATCAGCTCCTCGGCCAAGGCCATCGCCAAGTCGGGGCGTGTAGCTATTGCAGGGCCTCCAACCCCGTTAACTTTGATGGCTATGCGGTCCTGAGGGCTGAAAAAGAGTTTCCAAACATTTCCCTCCCGCTGCCCTGTAAGCTCTTGCAGGCTTCTTCTCACCCAGGATCGGATAAGGAGCGGCTTTGCTGGCTTTTCTCTTGCAGTCAGCCCAGGCTCCCGCACAAGGCACACCTTGCCCCTGATGCTGGGTGGGGGAGGCTGCCCTGCCCAGGAAGGCTTCCCAGCAGCCAATATGCCGAGTCCGCTCCAGACCCCAAGGAGTCTCATAAAGAGCCTCCTGGTTAGGGTTTGGCGGGTCTCAGAATACATCGGCCGAAAAAGCGTAGATTTCCGTCTGAGGATCTTTCCAGGCATCCGGGGGCAAGCCAGCTTTTATACAGGTCTGGGACAAGAAGGTTTCCAGGTCCCAGCCGTTCTCAGTTGCCACCTGGGGCAAAAGGAGCCCTCTTCTGGCTCCTCGCACCATGTAAAGGCCGTGGAGGCCTACTTTCAACTGGGAGATGTCCGTAACCCGCTGCATGGGGGTTAGAACCGATATCTCAATGTCCACCTTGGGCCACTCTTCCTGGCTCAGGGGAGGGAAGCGAGGATCTTCAAATGCAGCCGCCCTAGCCATCTCTCGCACTGTCACATGAAGAGGTTTGGAGGCTTGAATGAACCCTATACAGCCCCTCAACCTCTTGTTTTTCTCCAGAGTCACGAAAGCTCCCCTATGCTCCTTCAACTTGGGAGGAACATCCAGTGCTTCAGGGGCTGGTTTCCCCTTGAGAGCCGAGGCTATGCTTTGCCGGGCTATTTCCTTGAGGAGTCTCTTTTCCTCTGGGTTGAGTCCCAGATCCACTCCCACCTTGGGGGATTGCTCCTTGTGTTGCTCCATTTCCCTCCTCCAACACACAGCCCCGTAACCCACGACCCTGGAACGATCTCCAGAAACATGCCCGGAATGAGAGTAGCCAAGCACTTCCCCACGACTCACCCCGGCGCTTCTCACCATGCAAAGGGCGGTCAAAATGGGCCCTATTCCACAGGCCTCCAGCCTGCCTCCCGAAATTTCCTCCCAGAGGCCCTCAGGATCCACCTTTTCCAGGTATTGCAAAACCCTTTGATCCATTTTTTCTGCAGCCTCGGCAGGATGGAAATGGGACAGATCGGAGGAGGCTACCACCAGGAACCTGGCTCCGGCCAAGACCTTCTCCAAGGCCCCGGCCAATTCCCGGGCAGTGTCCAGATCCTGGCTCCCCATGACCAATGGAATCAGCTTCCAACCTTCTGGGAGACTCTCCTGCAAAAAGGGAATCTGCACCTCCAAGGCATGCTCTCGGCCATGTGCTTCCGGCAGGTCCCGGATCATGGAACTGGTTTTCATGAGAAGAGTGCATCTTTCTTCATCCACACTTACCGCACCCAATGGGGTTCGATAACTTCCCCTCGGCCAAACCGACACGCCTGGAAACCTCACCCTGTGGCTTGGAGACAAGACCACCACTGTGTCCAGGCTTTGCCCTCTGACCTGGGCATAGCTCCAGCCGGCTACAGCCCCGGAATACATATACCCGGCATGGGGGGCCAGGATGGCCATGGGAGGGGTCTTGCCCGAGCCAGATGGGGCTGCTTCCAGGAAACTCAGGATGTTTCTCTTGAGCAACTCAGCTTGATCAGGATAAAACTGACCTGCCACCGCAGGCTCCCGGACTGGTTGCATTGCCCGCACCTCCCCTGCGGCTTGAGCCGCCAACATCATAACGCTCATCAAGAGCCCCAAGATGTCAGGAATTCTCATGATTGCAGTTCTGATTCGGCTCAGCAAAAAGCTCCGGGCTTTATCTTCCAAGTCGTACCCTGAGGAGAATCCAAGAGCTGAATCCCCCTCTGCGCAAGCTCCTCCCGGATTCTATCTGCCTCGGCAAAATTCCGCTCCATTCGCGCCTGGAATCTCTTGTGCAAAAGCGATTCTATCCGGTCTCTACTTAGACCCAGGCGACCAAGCAGAAGATCCTCTTTTTGGGCCTGGAACTCCGCCGGGCTGGAACAGAGAATTCCCAGGCAGTCACTGGCCAGCTGATAGCAGGCTCTAGCAGCACAAAGCAAGCCTGCAACCCTTGGTCCGTTTTGGAAGGATGGGTCATCCAGCCATTGGTTCAGGCTTCTGTTAAGTTCAAAGAGCCCTGCCAAAGCTCTGGGGGTGTTGAAATCGTCTTCCATGGCCTCCTGAAACCTTTCCCTGAAAAACTTCAGGGGAGAAGGCAGCTCCACGTCAACCGCAGGGGCTTCTTGATCAGCCAAGCGCTCCTTTGTCTCTTGGACACCCCCCAGCTTTTCAATCCGCTCCAAAGTCCTGTAAAGACGATCCAAAGCGGTCTGGGCTTCTGCCATGCCAGAATCGGTGAAATCAAGGGGTTTCCGGTAATGAGTCATGAGAAAGAAAAGCCTGAGCTCCTCTGGATGGTAACGTTCCAGGGCCTCCCGAATGCTCAGGATGTTTCCCAAGGATTTAGACATCTTAACTTTTTCCCTGGTCAGGGGCCCGTTATGAATCCAGAAGTTGGCCAAAGGCTTCCCGGTTAAAGCCTCGGACTGGGCTATTTCATTTTCGTGATGGGGAAAAACCAGATCCAGACCACCTCCATGAATGTCCAGGGGTTGTCCCAAATACTTCCGGCTCATGCAAGAGCACTCTATATGCCAACCCGGCCTGCCCGGCCCCCAGGGGCTTTCCCAGGCCGGCTCTCCGGGCCGGCTTCTTTTCCATAGGGCGAAATCCAATGGGTCCCTCTTTCTCTCATCCGGCTCCACCCGGGCCCCTGCCATCATCTGGTCCCTATCCCTACGGGAAAGTTTCCCGTACCCCGGGAAGCTGGAAACCGAGAAATAAACACTCCCATCAACAGCGTAAGCGACCCCCTTTTCCTCAAGGGCCCTTATCATCTCGATCATTTCGGGTATGTGCTCTGTGGCAAGGGGCTCCAAAGTGGGAGGCTGGACTCCCAGGGACTCCATGTCCCGCCGAAAGGCGGCAATATACTTCTTGGAGATCTCATCCCAAGCAAGCCCGTCCCTGCGGGCTCTGTCTAAGATCTTGTCGTCTATATCAGTGAAATTCCTCACATATGTTACCTTCAAACCCATGTGCCTAAGATATCTGTAAATCACGTCGAAGACTATTGCCGAGCGGGCGTGCCCCACGTGGCACTCGTCGTACACGGTCACCCCGCATACGTACATGCGTACATGACCCGGCTCCACGGGTTCGAAAAGCTCTTTGCTGTGGCTAAGAGAGTTGTAAATGTGAAGTGCCATCAAGCCAACATTATCCTACGCCGAGTCTTGGTAGTTGGTCACAGGGGTGAGCGCTTAAGACCCTTGCAACTTCGGCCCTAGGCGTTCGGCTTTAGCTGCCCTTCAGCATTGGTCGGTTCTCGCCAACATATTAAAGACAGCCCCCATCATCAACTTGTCTTGAATTACGGTGGTTAAACATGGTGCAGCCCAAGACAAACCCTTTCCAAAGCCTCCAGCCAGCCCCCTGTTTGTTCTGCATGTCCAGGCGGTCTTGGATAGTCCAGAATCAATATCCTTGGTGGCATAATAGCCCTGCCGCCTCGAAAGTGTCAATCTGGGGAACCTCCCAGCTTAACTCAAAGTGGAAGCATAAGTCTGCGGAAAGGCTCCGCGTACATAACCCCAACCTGTTCTCCTATTTCCCTGAAGCGTTGCAGCAGGAACTTCTCAGTGGAACATGGATCCTTAAGTTGGCTTTTGTGTGAGAGGACAGCCTTCACTTTGAGTTCCATCACACTTGATATGTCCTCCCAGTGATTGGGGGAGTGGGTCCCGAAAAAGAAGGCTTCTTTTACCTTGTGGGGCTCCAAGCCTTCTTTGAGGAGTTCAGGGAAGAAGTTGGGATTCCCGCAGGCAGGGTAGAGCGCATCAAAGACAGCCTCTGCTGCCATGCGGTGATCCCTATGGCTCACATAGGGGTTTTCAAAAACCCTGTTGGCAGGATCCTGGCAAAAGACCACCTCAGGCTTGAATTTTCTTATCCATCTTACAAGTTCTTTTCTAAGCCCCTGGCTGTTCTCCAGCTCCCCATCTGGGAAGCCCAGGAAAACCACATCTTGGACACCCACCACGCGGGCTGCCGCCATCTGCTCCTGCCTTCGCACTGCCCTTATTTCCTGAGGCCTGTAGGAAGCCTCCTCTGCGCCTTTTTCTCCATCTGTACAGATCAGATAGTTGACTCTGGCCCCTGCCCAGCTCCACAAGGCCACTGTTCCGGCACATCCGAAATCCACATCGTCTGGATGTGCACTCACCACCAACACTTCAGAGGGTGTATCCATTAAGAATTCTCCCCGGCTCATGATCTCTGGGTCAGGACTTTCGGCCTTCCCCCAACAGCTCACCACCACAAGTCTAGCACCCATGGCCACCCCAGAGCCACTGCAGCCCTTGCTTGGGAAGCCTGCATGGCCGAGGGGCTAAGACATTTTAATTCTTTGAGTCTGCATTAGCCGCCAAGAAAAGCCAAGGGGACCAGAATCCTGTTGCATTGAATCCTGGACCCCCAAAAAGATATATGAGAGAATCCGGAATCGAAATTCCCCTTGGATCTGCTTAGAAAGAGAGGGGTCAGATTCACTCTTAGAGGGGAGGATTGAGATGCCGAATTTCCATGCAAAGAACATAGGAATCCTTGGGCTTGCCTTGATCCTTTCTGTGGCCCTTCTGGGTTGCGGTTCCAAGCTTACCCAGGAGAATTTCGACAAAGTTCAAAACGGAATGAGCATGGAACAGGTAAAGTCGATCCTAGGGGAGCCCACCGAGACCAAGAGCGTGGGGGTGGGACTTTTTTCCGGGATCTCGGCCACCTGGAAAGATAAGAAGACATTGATCAACATACAGTTTGTAAATGACAAGGTGGCTCTGAAAACATTCAACAAGAGCACTTGAGGGTTTGAGCAGAGCAGGCGAGACGTATGTACTATAGTGGGGTAGTTCCCAACAGAGATGGAATCCTGGGGGTGAAATGGGGCGAATCAGATTCAGGATCTTGGGCTCTGCGTTGGCAATGCTCATTTGCGTGTGGATCTTTGCAGAATCCAAGGCTTTGGCCCAAAGCCCCAATAGGCTCCTTTTTTTCAACACCTTGGCCGACTTGCTAAGGGGAGATCTTTGGCAGTGGATCTCCCAACAGGATCTGCTTAGCCGTCTTTACATATATCCAGAGAGGTTCCTGGTCATAGGTCTGGGTACCACCAACTGGCCCGAACGCATGGGAGAGGTATTGGTCACAGGTAGCGTGGCTGAGACGACTTTTCAGTGGGCCAATCCTGAATACCCTTACCGCGTGCAGAGCATCAAAGAGGGGGTTTTCCCTTGGATCCAGCTGGGTGTAGTGGATCCCAAAAGCGGGCTTGAGTGGTCCCTGGAGAAGACCCAGGATTTACACGGAACCCTAATCGAGAAACTTAGACAGCACGGGATAGACAGGTGTGCCCTTTCCATAGAGGCCACCACCTCTTTGGTGGAATACACTATTACCTACAGGATACCCAAGACCGGCTTGGACCTTTCGGTGCCGGCCGGGAAGGCAGAATATTTGAGAAGCTTCAAGCAGGAAGGTAAAGCCAATTGGGTCTTCCACGGGATATACGTGGACGAATCCCTGGCCTCGGCTTGTGGGGTTCCACCAGGACAACCTTTGCTTTTGGCTGGTTACAATAAGGAAAGCCTAAACGGAGGTCTTCTCCGACTGGCCAGGGTGCAAAGCGCCAGGGTTCGCTATTTCCCCATAGAGCAACACGAAGTGATTAAATCCGACTTGAGCATCTCGGAAGTCAGGTTCCACGAGGGTAGGATGAGCATTGATGTGCGCAATCAAGGAGGCCTCACAGCGGAACACCTCAAGGTAAAGCTCAGCTTTCCAGACACAAGCAGGGACATGGAGGCAGTGCTTCCCCGGCTTAAGCCCGGAGAGGAAGTGACTGTGCGGTTCAATGTAAAAAGAACCCCCTCGGACCGCTCTGTAGTGATCCACCTGGATCCCGAGGGGCAGATTCAGGAGTCCGACAGATCCAACAACCGTATGGAAAAAAAACAAGGCCTCTTGGGATGGTGAAAGCCTAAAGACGGATCAGTCTCCAAAGCCTGGAACTTAGGTGGCTCAAGCCCCCGAACCCCGCCCACGCTTTGTAATATCCGGACTCAAACCAGGGCCAAGTCTGAACCGGGAATCAAGCTGTATCTTATTAACGTATCAAAAAGATAGCCCGCATTATACACTCATCCTGAATAATGCGGGCTAAGGAGGGCTTATGGACTCAGGCTGGTTTTTGGATCAACCCTGCTCTGATGCAGCGGGTGCAAACCCTTATGAGTCTCACTCTTCCGCCTTGCAGCACGCGTACTTTCTGGAGGTTGGGCTGCCATATGCGAGTGGATTTCCTGTTGGAATGGCTGACGTTGTTCCCGTACTGAATACCCTTGCTACAGATCTCACACCTTCTTGACATCTCACGGCTCCCCACGCTGAGTAATTATCAGCTATTGTAGGTTATCAAGGGCTTCTTGGCAAGCCCGTTCACTCCAACCTCAGCTGCGAGGCTCCCATGGGTTCAGAGGCATCTATCCACCCAATGAGAAACGGTGTCTCCCCGCACTCCCCCAAGAGTACCATGGCCTCTTGAACAGCCCCCTGCTCAAGCACAATCACCATCCCTATCCCGTTGTTGAAGACTCTCAACATCTCCCTTTCGGAAACCTTGCCTTTTTCCTTAATCAAGCTGAACACAGGAGGCACATCCCAGGTTCCTCTTCGAAGAACTGCCTGGCATCCCCTGGGCAGCACCCTGGGCAGGTTTTCCAAAAGCCCGCCTCCGGTTATGTGGGCCAGGGCTTTCACTGGAATTCGTCCCATGAGACGAAGCAAACTCTTTACATAAATCCGCGTAGGGATCAAAAGCTCTTCCCCCAGGCTTCGGCCCAGCTCAGGGACGTACTTGTCCAGTTTCCACTTAAGCCGCTCCAAAAAAATTTTTCTAACCAGCGAGTAACCGTTGGAGTGCAATCCGCTGGAGGCGAGCCCTAAAAGGGCGTCTCCCGGCCTTACTCCTGATCCGTCCAAAAGGGCGCAGCGCTCTGCTATCCCCACGCAAAAACCGGCCAGGTCATACTCCCCGGCGCGGTACATGCCCGGCAGCTCAGCCGTCTCTCCTCCCACAAGGGCGCAGCCGGCTTGCTTGCAACCCTCTGCCACACCCCGCAGGATTTCCACGTGCACTGCTGGATCCAGCTTACCCGTTGCCAGGTAGTCCAGAAAGAAAAGAGGCTCCGCCCCTTGCACCACCACGTCATTGGCGCACATAGCCACCAGGTCTATGCCCACAGTGGAATGGAGCCCTGTACGAAAAGCTATTTTGAGTTTGGTCCCAACCCCGTCGGTGGAGGATACCAAGACAGGCTCCTTGAACTTGAACTCGGACAGGGAAAACATTGCCCCAAATCCCCCTAGTCCTGCCAGAACACCCTTTCTGAAGGTCTCACGGGCTAAGGGACTTATTTTCCTTACAAACTCGTTTCCTGCATCTATATCCACCCCGGCCCCTTTATAGTCCAAAGCTGCCATGGCCCTGCATCAACCTCCCTCTCTCATGAGGCACCTGGATTCTCCCCTCCAAAGGCTTGCCATCATCTTCCCGCCTCTGTGGGAAGTCTTGGAGATCCACCTTATTCCATGGGCTCAACTAAGTCAAACAAAGCTGCCCAGGCCAGCCATTTCGCTTTTACCCCCAAGGAGGCAGCCTCTTTGACATCCAGGCTCTCTTGTCGTTAAATGTTACAATCAATGGACTCAGGGAATAGTATTTCCTGCCTGTAAATCCAGTGTGAGGAGGAATAAGTTGTCCAGAAAAGACCAGGATCCTTTTCACCGCGTAAGAAGACTGCCTCCTTATGTTTTCGCCATTGTCAATGAGCTGAAGCAGGAGGCTCGCCGAAGGGGGGAAGACATAGTTGACTTGGGTATGGGCAACCCGGATCTTCCCACTCCCAGGCACATAGTTCAAAAGGTGATAGAAGCCACTCGAAATCCCCGAAATCACCGCTATTCAGCCTCCAGGGGCATTGCAAAACTAAGGCTGGCCATCTGCGATTGGTATAGAAGGCGTTACGATGTGGAGCTGGACCCGGAAAAGGAGGCCATAGTCACCATGGGAGCCAAAGAAGGTCTGGCCCATCTGGCTTTGGCTGTTGTGGGGCCGGGGGATGTGGTTTTCTCGCCCAATCCCACCTATCCCATTCATCCTTACTCCGTGATAATAGCTGGGGGAGATGTGCGCAGTATTCCCATGAACCCGGGGCGGGATTTTTTCGAGGATCTGACCACTGCTACAAAACTTACCTGGCCTCAGCCCAAGATGCTGATCATTTCTTTCCCCCACAACCCCACCACCCAAGTTGTGGAAAGGGATTTCTTCCAGAAGGTGGTGGATTTCGCCAAGGAACACGGGATCATCGTGATTCATGATTTTGCCTATGCTGACCTTTGCTTTGACGGGTACCAGGCCCCCAGCTTCATGCAGGCAAAGGGAGCTAAAGAAGTCGGGGTGGAGTTTTTCTCCCTGTCCAAGAGCTACAGCATGGCAGGTTGGAGGGTTGGCTTTGCAGTGGGCAACCCGGATTTGATCCACGCTCTGGCCAGAATAAAGAGCTACCTGGACTACGGCATATTCCAGCCCATCCAGATCGCCGCCATAATCGCCCTGAACGGAGATCAGGACTGCGTGGGAGAAATAGTGCGAACCTATGAGAAAAGAAGAGACACTCTTGTAAACGGCCTGGCCAGGGCAGGCTGGCACATAGAGAAACCCAAGGGCACCATGTTTGTATGGGCCAGAATCCCCGAGCCCTACAGGGCCATGGGCTCTCTGGAGTTTTCCAAACTGCTTTTGGAGAAAGCCAAAGTGGCTGTCTCTCCAGGAATCGGTTTCGGGGAGTACGGGGACGAGTTCGTACGCTTCGCTCTTGTGGAGAATCAGCACAGGATAAACCAGGCGGTCAGAGGTATCAGGAAGGCGCTTTGAGAAACTTCAAGTAGGAGCAGGTGATGAAACCCTTGAACGTGGGTCTCATAGGATTTGGTACCGTGGGCAGCGGGGTTGTGCGGGTCTTGCAAGAAAACAGGGATGTGATCCGGCAGCGGCTGGGCCAGGAGCTTGTACTGAGGCGCATAGTGGATCAGGATCTGCAAAGGCACAGAGGAGTCAGCGTCCCCAGGGAGATTCTCTCTGAGAAGCCCCAAGATATCCTGGGAGATCCTGAGATCTCCATAGTGGTGGAGCTGATAGGGGGGGAAGAGCCTGCCCGCAGCCTGATCCTGGAGGCCATAGAGGCCGGGAAACATGTGGTAACGGCCAACAAGGCTTTGCTGGCCTCACATGGGAACGAGATCTTTGAACTTGCCCACAAGCGGGGGGTGGATGTGGCTTTTGAGGGGGCTGTTTGCGGAGGCATTCCGGTTATAAGAGCCATAAAAGAGGGGCTGGCGGCCAACCGCATACGGGCCATGAGGGGGATTGTGAACGGGACTTCCAATTACATTCTCTCTGAGATGACAAAGGGGGGGCAGGATTTCCAAACCGCGCTTTCGCAAGCTCAAGCTTTAGGCTATGCCGAGGCGGATCCCACCTTGGATGTGGAGGGGATCGATGCTGCTCACAAGCTGGCGATTCTGAGCGCTTTGGCCTATGGCACCAGAATCCACTTCAGGGAGATCTATGTGGAGGGCATCTCCCGCATCCAGCCAATAGACATAGCCTTTGCCATGGAGCTGGGATACAAGATCAAGCTGGTGGCCTTGTCCAGATGCGAGGAACAGGAGGTGGAGGCAAGGGTGCATCCTGCCATGGTGCCCATGGGCTCCCCCATATCCACAGTGGAAGGGGTGTACAACGCCCTTCAGATAGAAGGGGATGCGGTGGGCTCCACCTTTTTTTACGGCCTGGGGGCTGGAATGATGCCCACTGCCAGTGCAGTGGTGGGAGACATAATTGAACTGGCCCGCAATCTTCTCAAGGGGATCTCCCAGAGGGTTCCTTGCCTGGCCTTTCCATGGGAGCAGCTAAGAGAGCACCGTATCCGTCCCATGGAGGAGGTGACCACCAATTATTACCTTAGATTCACAGCCATGGACAAGCCGGGGGTGCTTTCCGCCATCTCGGGTGTTTTGGCTCGTTACGATATAAGCATACTCTCGGTGGTGCAGAAGGGTCGCATGGCCAAGCCCGGGGTGCCCATAGTGATGATGACCCACGAGGCCCGCGAAGGAGGCGTGCGTCGGGCCATAGAGGAGATAGAAGCACTTCCTGTGACAGTGGGAAGGACTCAACTGATAAGAATAGAGGACGAAAGCCTCAAGGACTCAGAGAGATGAAGTATGCCATATTGATAGGCGATGGTATGGCCGACCGGCCCTTGGAGTCCCTTGGCGGGAAAACTCCTTTGGAGGTTGCCAGCACCCCCTGGATGGACTCTATGGCCTCTCAAGGTGTGCTGGGATTGGTAAATACCATACCCCAAGGCTTTTCCCCAGGCAGCGACATAGCCAACCTGGTCATCCTGGGGTACGATCCGGCCCTGCACTACACCGGCAGAGGCCCCCTGGAGGCGGCCAGCATGGGGGTGGAGCTTGCCCCTGGAGATGTAGCCTACAGGTGCAACCTTGTGCATCTTTCCCTTGGAGAGCCTAAGCCCCGAATGGTGGATTTCACGGCAGGTCATATTGGCACAGAGAAGGCCAGAGTCCTGCTTCAGATCCTGGACAAGGCTCTCTCGGAAAAAGAGATAAGATTTCATCCAGGGGTTTCTTACCGGCATCTCATGGTGTGGAGGGAAGGGCCCCTGGGGCTAAAGACAGTTCCCCCTCACGATATAACAGGCCAGGAAATAGAACCTCATCTGCCCCAAGGCCAAGGGGCGGATAAACTTCTCAGGTTGATGGAACTCTCCCAGGAAACCTTGAGGAGTCAAAGCGTTTTGGAAGTTCTGGGAGGGGAGAGCCTTCACCCTCCCAACTCCATTTGGCCCTGGGGGCAGGGGGCGGCCCCCTGCCTTGAGCCAGTTGCACAAAAACTTGGGATAAGAGGAGCCATGATAACAGCAGTGGATCTCCTCAAAGGACTGGGCCGCTATGCTGGCTTTCGCATCCTGGATGTGCCGGGAGCCACAGGTTATCTTGACACCGATTACGCGGCCAAAGGCAGATATGCCTTGAGAGCGCTTGAGGAGGGGGAGGATCTGGTCTTCGTGCATGTTGAGGCCCCGGACGAGGCTGCACACCAGGGCTCTTTGGAGGAAAAAATCCGAGCCATAGAATCCTTTGACCGGGATGTTGTGGGGCAGGTGCTTGAGGGGATCAGGTCCTGGGAGGAATGGGCTGTGCTTGTGCTTCCAGACCATGCCACCCCTTTGTGCCTTAAGACCCACTCCAGCGAGCCTGTTCCCTTTGCCATGCTTTCTTCCAAAGGAGAGCATTGGGGGGGGGAACGATTTTGTGAGGCTGCGGCAGAGCAAAGCTCTCGGGAGATTGTGGATGGAAGGGAAATTTTGGAGCGGTTTGTGAAAGGCAGATGGTGGTGAGGAAGCAGGGATGAAAAAAGTCCTAACAAGTTACAGGGTGATCTACGGGGACACCGATGCCATGGGAGTGGCCTACTACGCCAACTATCTTCGCTGGTTCGAAATGGGCAGGAATGAATGGCTCAGATCTATCGGCTTCACTTACAAGGAGATAGAATCCTTGGGGGTCAGGGCTCCCACGACCCAGGCCTATTGCCATTATCTGAGACCTGCAAGATATGACGATCTCATATGTATTGAGACCGATGTGGAGTACCTGAGAAGGGCTTCCATCAAGTTCCTTTACCGTATCTTGACGCAAGGAGATGGAAGCGAGCTGGCAACAGGTTACACGGTCCACGCCTTCGTGGATCCTGAGGGCAGGATTCTCACCACTCCGGCCCTTTTGAGGGAGCGCATCCGGGCCCTGGAGCAGAAAGCTGGAGAAGCCGGGGGCGCGACTTGAAAGCACCTGTTAGATGGGGTTTTGACGTAGACAGCGTGGTGGGAGACCTCTCGGGCATCTTGGAGCGAGTGGCGTGGGAGGAGTTCGGGGTGAGGGTCTCCAGAAGCCAATTCACGGACTTCCAGTTGGAGAACTGCCTTCCTTTTGAGGCGGACTTCATCCTTAAGTGGATATCCGCGGCCTTGGAGCCTCGTTGGACCCTTCAGATGGAACCATATCCAGGTGCAGTGGAGGTACTGAGGAAAATCTCAGAGTTTCAGCCCCTTTATTTCGTGACGGCCCGGCCGGATTCCGAAGGTGTCTCCTTGTGGCTGCAAGAAAAACTAAAAGGGGTCCCCAAGGAGAGTATCAAGGTGAAGGCTGTGGGTATATCGGAGTCCAAGCTGCCCTCCCTGAAGCAATGGAATATAACCCACTTCGTGGAGGACCGTTTGGAGACCTGTGAGATCCTCGCCCAAAACGGGATCGTGCCCATCGTCTTTGAACAGCCCTGGAACCTGCGTTTTCACCCCTGGCGAAGCGTGAAGGGTTGGGATGAAATCCTGGAGCTGGTGGGGGAGCAGTTGCTTGGAGGTGCACAATGGCCAGGATGAGGAGAAAGGGTGGAGTTGGGGGGGCAGGGAAGGGGGAGAGAAAAAAAACTTCCCCTGAAACCGCCGCCAGGGAGCCTGCCCCAAGCGGGGCAGCCAAAGGAATGGATAGAAAATCCAGGCTGGTGGTGGCAAGCTTGATGGGAGGGCTTTTGGGCCTTTTCCTCCTCATAGGAGTTTTGGCCCCTGATCCTTTACATAATGAAGGAAGACCTGCCGGGGTGACCGTTTTTTGGAGGCTCCTTTTTCTGCTGGTTCCCCTGGCGGTGATGTACGGGTTGCTGTGGGGGGAGAATTTCCTTGGTTTTGTGAAGCGCTCAAAGGCACGCAAGAAATCTTGATAGGAAACGAATCTTTTCTTGAGCCTCCGGCCCAAGTGCAGGAGGTACTCTTTAGACTCGCTCAGGCAGGCCACGATGCTTTCATTGTGGGAGGGGCGCTCAGGGATCTCATCCTGGGAAGACCCGCCCAGGATTGGGACGTGGCCACCAGCGCTTCCCCTTCTCAGGTTTCCACTCTTTTTCCCAGGGTGATCCCCACCGGGGCGCGCCACGGCACCGTCACGGTGCGGCTGGGCGGCCAAAGCATAGAAGTTACGAGCTTCAGGGGGAGAACCATACTGGAAGATCTATCTCACAGGGATTTCACTCTGGATGCCATGGCCTATGATCCTAGATCAGGCTCCATTCTGGATCCGTACCGGGGAAAGCTAGACGCCCAGCAGAGGCTCCTAAGGGCAGTTGGAGAGGCTTCCAAGAGAATGGCAGAGGATCCCTTGAGGGCCTTGAGGGGAGTTCGCCTGGCAGCCGAGCTGAACTTAAGCTTGGAGGAGGAGCTGTTTTGCGCCATTGGAGAGGCGGCTCCATGGCTTAGAAGGGTGGCTTCAGAGAGGATTCGACAGGAGCTGGAGAGGATCCTGCTTGTGCAAAACCCCTTGTGGGCCTTGAAGCTGCTTGTGGAATCCGGTCTCATGAAAGAGATCCTGCCTGAGTTGGAACAAGCCGGGGACTTCCCCCATAGCTCATGGTTCTTTGAAACTGTAGGGCTTTTACCCGGGCGGGCATCTCTTAGATGGGCCGCACTGCTTTTGGGGGTGGAGAGGGATTTTTCCCCTCTTCTTAGGGAAGGACCCCAGGAGTCATTGGCCCAAAGGGCAGGGGAAGTTCTCCCAAGGCTTCGGATTAGCCGAAGGCAGGCAGAGCAGATGGTTCGGACGCTATATCATCATGCGGTTTCTTACAAGCTCCATTGGGATGAAGCCAGGGTGCGAAGCTTCATTTTTCAGGCCGGGCCCCAAGTGGCCCAGGATGCGATTCTTCTGAGAAAAGCAACTCTTCAGGCCGTGGAGGCGCCTCAGGAGGCGCTTTGTTGTTTGGAGGAGCTCCTGGGAAAGCTTCTCTTTATCTTGTCCGACTCGGAAGCCTTAAGTAAAATGCGCCCTGTTTTGACCGGCAGGGAGGTGATGGATATCTTGGGGCTTTCGCCTGGTCCCAAGGTAGGGGAGATCCTGGCCCAGATGCAGCAAGCAGTGCTTTCCGAGCCTCAGCTGAACCAAAAGCGCACCCTCATAGAGTGGCTTTTGGAAAAAAGGGGAAGCCTTCAAAATGCCGACTCAAAATAGCCTTCCCTGCCAAGTGTCCCTCTCAAGCATCCGAAGGCGAATCCGCTCCAGGGTGGCCTGCTTCTGAAGCATCCACTCCGGGGCTATCAGGCTCCCAGGATCAGGATCAGAGCAAAGCCTGTGGATCACCCAATCCTCGGGAATCAGCTCCAAAACATCGCAGACCCCGTCTGCGTACTGCTCAAGACTCCAGGGTGTATAGAGGCCCTCTCTGTATAGGGACTCCATGTGTGTGCCCTTTACCACGTAAAGCCCGTGGAGTTTGAGACCATGGATAGGCAGCTGGGAGATCTTCCTGGCTGTGGCCCTGATGTGTTCCATGGTCTCCCCAGGCAGTCCGAGGATCAGATGGGTGCACACAAGAAGTCCCTTTGCACTTGCCCTTTCCACGGCGTCTTGGAATGAACTGAAGTCGTGTCCCCTACGGATTTTTCTGAGAGTCTCATCGTGGGCGCTTTGGAGCCCAAGCTCCAGTAAAACCATGCTCCTAAGATTTATTTCAGACAGGAGGTCCAAGACGGGCTCATCCAAACAGTCCGGCCTGGTGCCTATGCATAAACCCACCACTTCTGGAAAGCCCATGGCCTCTTCGTAAAGGGCCCTAAGCCTCTCCATCGGGGCGTAGGTATTGCTGAAAGACTGGAAATAGGCCAAATAGCCTCCAGCCTTCCCCCTGCGGGGTCCGCTGAGATAAGCCTGGATTTGTTGCTTTATCCCCATGCCCCGGGCCCATGCTCCGGTGCCTGAACCCAGGGCGTCACAATAAGAGCATCCTTGGCTTCCTTTTTTTCCGTCCCTGTTGGGACAGCCCAGGCCTGCATCCAGGGGAATTTTCCTAACCCTGAAGCCAAACCTCTGGCGAAGAAAGCCGCTGAGCTCCCTATAACGATTGGGAGAAGAAGGGTAGGACTTGGTCTGGGTATTCACTCGCAGTTGTTTCCATCCGCCCGTTTGGGCAATAAGGGGTCCTTCTTATATGAACTCGTTTCTTAGCTGGTTAAAGGCTGAGTCCAAGTCCTTTTCGTTCTCCTTCATGAACCTCTCCAGAGCCGCCTCCACCTTTCTTCTCAAGGCCAAGTCTGCCAGGTCTTTCACGCTCCTGTATGCATGCCCCCTTCGCCCCAAGTTGTAGACCAACTTATCCCTATGGCTAAGGCCCAGGTACTCGTCTATCACTTGAAGCATGCGATCCTTGTCCTGCGGGAGCTTCCCCTCCACTTCTTCCAAGAGATTCAAAATGTGGTCGCTGGCCACTTGGCTTGTGATCCCCTCCAGGTTTTCTATGAAGAGCCTCTCCTCTCGCACAATCTCCTCCTCGGACTGGAGCTGGAACTCACCAGAGAGGATCTTATCGTTGAGGGGCATCCCAGGCCTGACAGTCAGCGTCCTTATCCTTATAAAGTGGGGGTTTATCTGGTTGATGACCTTGGCACTCTCTACAGCATGTTCTTTCCACCAGCGCCTTCCCCCCAAGCCCAGAAGCATGTACTCCGACAGGGAAATCCCCGCTTCCACCACCTTCCTGCCTGCCTCCACATGCCCTTGGGAAGTGACTCCTTTCTGCATGAACTTAAGCAGGGGATCAAATCCGGATTCCATTCCCACATGGATACGGTCCAAACCTGCCTCTCTTAAGGCCTTTAATTCCTCCACGTTCTTGCGTCTAAGGGTAGAAGAACGGGCGTAGGAGGTAACCCTCTGGATGGTAGGGAAACTCTGCCTTAGGAATCGGAGTATCTCCACCAGCTCCTCGGTTTCCAAGACAAGGCTGTTGGCATCCTGAAGAAAAGCGCTTTGGGCCCCGAAATACATCCAAGCGGCTATGGACCTATGAGACTCCCCGTAGCGGCGGGGATCACTCCAGATGACTTGAATAAGGCCGTCTTCCACCCGACCGGCCAAGCCCATGCGCCAGGAAAGAGCTTGGATCTCATCATAAACAGCCCTGGCCGCCCGGATATCCGCTTTTACCTCCTGCACGCTTCGCCTGCTAAAGGTCTTTCCCTTGTAGATATTGCAGAACTCGCACCTGTTCCAAGGGCAGTTTCGGGTCACCCTTATGAGAAGGCTTTTGGCCTCACTGGGTGGTCTTATGGGTCCTTGCTCGAAAGCGTAAGCCATGGGGCGTGTTCCTCTCCTCTTGACCTGACCAGTCCAATCTGCTCTGGGACTCAGTGACAATATACCAACCCGGGTGGGGATTTTCAATGTTTCCCCTTGATCCTTGGCCTCCATTATATTGAATGGATTGGGATTTTGCCTTCTGGCTTCTAATGCAAGGCCCAGGGCTTACCCCGACAGGCCCCTCCTTGGCTGGCCGAGGCAAACCAGCTGCCCAACTGGGATAGGGTTGGCCTCCTGGGCTCCATGTTGCATAATTGCCTTTCTGGGACTTTGCTTGAACTTTGGGAGGAGCAGGATGTCCAGGGGCAGGCCAGGGGTTTTGGGCCTCATAGGTCACACTCCCCTTGTGGAGTTGAGAAGGCTTCAGATCAACAGGCGGGTTCGCCTGTTTGCCAAGCTGGAGTCACGAAATCCAGGGGGATCGGTCAAGGACAGGGCAGCTCTTTCCATGATAGAGGGGGCCGAGGCCAGAGGGGAGTTGCGGCCCGGCATGACGGTTTTGGAGGCCACCAGCGGCAACACGGGCATAGGCTTGGCCTTGGTGTGTGCGGTTAAGGGCTACAAGCTCATGCTGACCATGTCCGAGGGGGCCAGTCTGGAGCGAAGAAAGATCTTGAGGGCCCTTGGGGCGGAAATAATCCTGACTCCTGCCGAACGGGGCACCGACGGGGCCATAGAGCTTGCCTACCTCATGGCCAGGGAGGAACCGCAAAGATTCTATGTACCTGACCAGTTCAACAACCCTGACAATTGGAGAGCCCATTACCTGGGCACAGCCGAGGAGATATGGAAGGACACACACGGGCGCATCACTCACGTGGTGGCATCCCTGGGGACAACTGGAACCGTGATGGGGCTTTCCAGGAGGCTTAAGGAGTTGAATCCCAATCTGGTGGTGGCTGCCGTGGAGCCCATGCCGGGTCATAAGATCCAAGGGCTCAAGAACCTGAAGGAATCCTACGTGCCTGGTATTTTCGAGAAGGAGCGGATGGATCTCAAGCTCAACGTGGAGGACGATGAGGCCTTTGAGATGGCCAGGCGTCTGGCCAGGGAGGAGGGCATCTTCGCCGGGATGAGCTCAGGAGCTGCCTTGGCTGGCGCCCTTAAGCTGGCTAGGAGTTTGCAGGAGGGCCTCATGGTGGTGATCCTCCCGGATGGAGGTGACAGATATCTTAGCACCTCCTTGTTCGTTCCCAGGGAGATCCCTTCCTTTTGCTTTTACAACACTCTCAGCCGTCGAAAAGAGAACTTCGAGCCCATGGAGCCAGGAAAAGTCAGCATGTATTCCTGCGGCCCCACGGTGGACGGCCCGGTGGACCTGGACTTCTGTCGCAGGGCGGTGGTGGCAGACTTGCTCAAGCGCCACCTCCGGTGCAAAGGATTCCAGGTGCGCCACGTCATGAACATAACCGATCTGGATGACAGGACCATCCAAGGGGCCCAGGCATCAGGGATTCCCCTAAAAGAATTCACGGAAGCCCACATAGCTTCTTTTCTGGAGGATATGGCTTTTCTCTCCGTACAGCCGGCGGAAGAATACCCGAGGGCCAGTCAATATGTGGAGGCAATGCTGGAGATGGGTCGGGCCCTTGAAAAAAAAGGGCTGGCCTATGCGCAGCATGGATCGCTTTACTTCGATATTTCCAAGTTTCCCTCTTACGGCCACCTCTCCAGGGTTGATCTGCGAAAGATCCGGGTGGGCCTCACCGTGGATCTGGACGACTATGAAAAAGACAATCCAAGGGATTTCACCCTGTTCAAGCGCTCCACCCTGGCTGAGCTGAAACAGGGTATCTCCTATACCTCTCCCTGGGGCCAGGTAAGGCCCGGATGGCATATAGAGTGCGCAGCCATGGCAAGCCGGCTTCTAGGGGAAAGCATAGACATACATACAAGCGGAAGAGCTCTCATGTTTCCGCACCATGAAAACGAAATAGCCATATGCGAATCCTTAAGCGGAAAGAAATTCTGCCATTACTGGATCCACTCCGAGCGAGTGCTGCTTGAGGGTAAGAGTGCTCGGATGACCCTGAAAGAGCTGCTTTCACGCGGATTCAAAGGCAGGGAGATAAGATTCCTTCTTATTGGGACCCACTACCGGAAGCCTTTGCACTTCTCCATACAAGCCCTTCACGCAGCCAGGAAGAGCTTGGCCAGGCTGGATCGTGTTGTGTTCAGACTGAGGTGGAGCGAAGGGGAAGGGGGCAAGAAAGAGGTCTCGGATTGGATTTCCCAGGCCAGGGAAGGTTTCGAGTCAGCCATGGATGATGATCTCAACGTGTCGGTAGCCCTTGCAGCCGTTTTCAGGCTGGCCAAACAGCTGAATCCGGCTCTTGAAGAGGGAAGCATAGGTAGGGAGGAGGCCTCCCAAGCCCTTCGTTTCCTGGAAGGCGTCAACAAGGTGCTTCAAATCCTGGAGCTGGAAGCCTGCTTTCCAAAAGAGGGGGAGATATCGGAGCTCATTGCCAAGAGGGAAAAGGCCCGCAAGAGGCAAGACTGGGTAGAGGCGGACCGCATTCGGGATGAACTATCGGGTATGGGAGTTCTTCTGGTGGACACCCCTTCCGGAACAAGGTGGATTCCCAAAAACAGCCAATAAGCTTTGAAAGGACCACTCCACTTGAAAAAGGGAGCCTGGGATGTTGCCCAAAGCTGTAAGCCACTGGAAGGGGGGAGATGTCTTTAAGAAGTATCCATTTCCCCAAGGGGCTATGCTTCCTAATGCTCTTGGGCGTTCTCGCCTGGTGGGTGCGCTATCACCCCCCGGGGGTGGACCTCCTTGTCTTCGATGATGACGCCCGTCAGCATGTTTATTGGACTGCTAAGTTTCAAGATCCAGAGCTTTTCCGAGAAGATCTACTAACCGAGTTTATCTCATCCCCAATGATGGACCCCCCTGGGTATCAGTTTATTTACAGACTGGGCACGGTTTTTTTGAATCCTCTTAGGCTTAGCCAGCTGATAAGCCTGCTACTTTTGCTTTTCTCCCTCTGGTTCCTGGAGCTTTGGAGTAAAAGCCTTATCCCAGATTCAAGGGGCCGCTTTTTCTTACAGGTGCTATTTTTGTTCTTCAGCCTCTATGACTCCTCAGGTGGATTTCCAAGGAGCTTTGCTTTCCCTCTACTGCTGGGTTTCATGGCTCTCCTGCAAAGGGGAGCCACACTCTGGGGAGGGCTGGTGTTGGTTCTGGAGGCGCTTTTGTACCCGCCCATCCTTCTGAACACTCTGGCCATGGCAGGGCTGTGGGCCCTGGGAGAGTTCAGGCGTGCAGGGTGGAGTAGGCAGTCCTTAAGTAGGGCCATTTCCTTGGCGGTGGGCTGCGCTGTTGCCATGCTTTTACTTCTTTGGGTGTACGTTTATTCGGACATGAGACTTTTCGGACCGCAGGTGAGCCTCCAGGAAGCCAAGAGCATGCCTGAATTTTGGAAAGGAGGCCGAAGCGCCTTTTTCAGGGAGAACACCTTGGAATTTCTGCTTCTTGGAAGAAGCGGAATAGGGGCTGAATACTTGGGCGGCTTTGCATTGATTTTGGCGGGCATGGCCTTCTTGGGGGGAATCAAGGCTATCAGGATTCCAGCTTCAGCAGTGCATCTTTGCTGGACTTCCCTTTTGCTTTTCGGGATTGCGCATTTATTGCTTTTTAAGTTGCATCTTCCATCCAGGTATACCATTTACACTCTGCCCCTTGCCTTCATGCTGGCCATAGGGGCCAGTACAGGCCCCTTCCTCTTAGCCACCAAGGGGATTTGGATAAGAGTAAAGGCAGGAGAGTTTTGGGGGCGATTCCAGTCAAGGAAGCTTGCGCTCTTACTGCTTGCCCTTATCCTGACGGTTTATGCTTGGGCCCAAGGGCATGTAATAGTCAATATGGACACACAAGTGGCGGTTCTGGACAGATCCCAAAGGCAAATGCTGGCGTTCCTGCAAGAGCTTCCCAAGGATACTTTGGTGGCTGCCCATCCCCTAGACGCAGACAATGTACCCTTGGTGAGCCGCCGCAAAGTGCTTGCAAACCAAGAGCTTTCTCTGCCGTATCAAATGGGCTACTATAGGAAAATTAGGCAGCGGATTCTTGATTTCTTCGAGGCTTATTATGCCGGGGACTGGGGGGAGATAGAGGAGTTTGTAAGTAAATACAGGATCGGGGCTTTGGTTGTGAACAAGGAGCATTTCACCCCATCCTTTCTCCAGGGCAGTATCTACCTCGAGCCGTTTCACAGCTTTGCCAAGAAGAAACTTGAAGAAACCAAGGAATTCGCGCTGCTTGCTCAACCCAAGGAGAAGCTTTGTTTTGAAAACAGCCGATTCCTTGTGCTTTGCTGGGAAGAATGGGAGCGGAAATGAGTCAGGTCTCTAGCGGATCCGAGTTCTGCAAAGTAAGCGCCATCATCCCTGCCTACAATGAGGCAGGAGCCATAACCGAGGTGGTGCAAGAGGTGAGATCCGCCTTGGAGCGGGCCGGGTATCCTTATGAGATTCTGGTAGTGGACGACGGCTCTTCGGATGATACGGCCCTCAGAGCTGAACAGGCCGGGGCCAGGGTTGTTCGTCATAAAGAAAACAGGGGCTCAGGGGCCTCCCGCAAGACTGGCATATTGGCCTGCCGCGGGGAGTGGGTTCTCATGATAGACGCTGACGGGACGTACCCGGCCAGCGCCATACCCGAGATCCTAGCCCCACTAGAGGATTTCTCCCAGGTCATAGGCGCTAGGATGGTGGAAAAGGGGACCCACAAATGGCTTCGCACTCTTGCCAAAGAGGTTATCAGGAGGCTTGCTGTAATGTTGGTAGGTAAAGCCATCCCTGACCTCAACTCCGGGCTCAGGGCTTTCAGAAAAAAAGAAATGATCCCCTTCCTACATCTGGTCCCGGATGGGTTCTCCTGCGTCTCTTCCATGACCCTGGCCTTTCTAACCAATGGGCTACCCGTGGCCTTTGTGCCCATAGAGTATTTCTCCCGCATAGGCAAGTCCAAGTTCCATCCCATCAGGGACACATATCGATATCTGCTGACTGTGGTGCGCATAGTCACCTACTTTGCCCCCTTGAACGTTTTCATGCCTGTGTGTCTGGGATTGCTGGGCCTCGGCATCCTCAAGGGAGTTGTGGATGTGTTCTGGACAGGCTCCTTGCAGGAGTCGGACATCATACTGGTTGTCACCGGGGTCATGGTGGGTGCCATAGGGATTCTAGCCGATCTCATAGTCGCCCAGGGGAAGGGCAGGCATGGCTCGCAAGGGTAGGGAGCTTTATGCCAGGGTGGGCCTGGCACAGATCCCCCATATCCTGGGTATGGTGGACAAACACCGACTGAGCCCCACCTACGGCTGCTTCGACCGCTCTTACTGGCATTACCGCACAGCTTCCTTCCCCAGTGGGATGTACCAGGAATTCGTGCTTCCCTTGGCCCTGGTCTTCAAATTCCCTTTCCCGGGAGGGGAGGAGTTCCACCTCCAGCCCAGGTTGAAAGAGCTGGTGAGGGCTGGGATCCGCTTTGCAGCCCGCTCTTCCCATAAAGACGGTTCCTGCGATGATTACTTCCCCAATGAGAGGGCCCTGGGGGCAGCGGCTTTCTCTCTTTACGCCATGGCAGAAAGTTACAGGCTCCTGGAACTCCAAGATGAGGATCTCCTGGAGTTTCTCTGCAAGAGAGCTGGCTGGCTGATCAAGAACCAGGAGTCGGGCAGGCTCTCAAACCACCAGGCTCTGGCAGCCTTAGCCCTTCAGAATCTGTTTCTTTTGACAGGTGAGAACAAGTTTCTCCGAGGGGCGGAAAACCGCATACAGATGCTCCTGGAATGGCAAAGCTCCGAAGGCTGGTTCCCTGAGTACGAAGGGTGCGACCCAGGTTACCTTACAGCCACTATTGATTTTCTGGCCAAGTATATGACTATCTCAGGCCGCAGGGAACTGCAAGCGCCACTAAACAGGGCATTGGAATTTTTATCTTTCTTGATGCATCCTGACGGGACCTGCGGGGGTGAATACGGCAGCCGAAACACTTACTTGCTTTTTCCTCACGGTCTTGAGCTTTCTGCCCGTTTTTCTCAGGCTGCAGCTCAAATGGCGGATCTTTACTTGAAGGCTTTGGAGAAGGGAAGAAGGGTTTATCTTGAGGATGACCGAATGTGTGCTCATCTTAGCTACGATCATCTTCAAGCCTACCTGGATTTCATGGAGGAGCTACCCCAAGAGGATGCAGTTGAAAGCAGAATCACTCAGGGTTTCAGTAAGTACTTCTCTGAGGCCAAACTTTTTCTTTACAAAGACAGCAATCGTCACCTGCTGGTTTCTGCGGCAAAAGGAGGAGCCCTTAGTTACCATCTGGATGGAAAACTTGCCTATTGCGACAGCGGTCTTGCAGCCAAGCTTTCCTCCGGTGAGGTGCTTGTGACCCATCTTGTGGACGAGTACGAGGTCAGGATCCTGGAAAAGGGCATAAGGGTAGGGGGGCAATTCGGGATTTCAGGCTTCAAGATCCCTACCCCCTTTACCCAGGCATTGTTTCACCTGGGGATGCTTCTTGTGGCTGGGTGGGGCAGCGATCTTGTGAGGCGGCTCCTCCAGAGGCTCCTAATAGTGGGCAAGAGGAAACACCCCATGAGGTTTGCCAGGACAGTGGAAATAGACTCAGAGGTGAGCCTTACAGAGGAGATTTGGAAAGCGCAGGGCAGGGGGCCTTCCAAATTGGTGGAACTCTGGGCAGGGACGGATCACACTTCCATCTACGTGGCAGTAAGCCGCATGTACAGGCCGGGCTGCCTTTTGTCTTGGACTGACTACAGCAAAGTGATCCCAGCCTTGGAAAAGGAAGGATACGCCAAACTCACCAGGTGCCTCCCATGAAAAAGATGGCACTGCGTTGGGGGGCCTTGGCCTGCT
This sequence comes from uncultured Desulfarculaceae bacterium, assembly GCA_964414345.1. GTDB lineage: Bacteria > Desulfobacterota > Desulfocorpusculales > Desulfocorpusculum > Desulfocorpusculum > Desulfocorpusculum. Next base: position 63,096 of record CAYPWF010000001.1, on the reverse strand, counting down.
CGGTGGCGATTCTGGCTATTATTTACGCCCACATAGACCTGCGTGTCATGGCCGAAAGGCTTTGGAAGGCTGATCCCCTCTGGCTTGGAGCAGCTTTGATATGTTTCCTACCCCAAATCCTGGTTAGTGCAACCCGTTGGTGGCTAATGGGAGAAGGTTGGGCCAATATGAGTTGGGGGGAGTCCTTTGGAATGGTCATGGCCGGGAAAGCTCTCAACGCCCTGTTGCCGTCCAAACTCGGGGAGATGAGTAAGGCCTATTTCCTGAAAGAGCGGGCTCCCCAGGCTTTTGCCAAAGGGGTCCCTGCTGTATTCATGGAAAAGATTCTGGATCTGGCGGGGCTGTGCTCTTGGATGCTTCTGGGGGCCGCCTTGGCACCTTCAGGCTCCCAAGCCATGAAAGCGGCCTGGGTCATCTCACTGGGGGTGATTGGGGGCACAAGCCTGATGCTTTTTCTCCCCATGGGAAGGTGGCTGGGGTCCGTGGCAGCAGAAGAGAGGGGTTTTAGGATGCGCCTCAGGGAGATGCTTCTGGGATGGGACTGGCTTTTGAGACGCTGGCGTGGGAAGAAACTTCTCCTCACAGGCGTAATGGGCCTTTCTTTTTTGCTTTGGGGTCTTCACCTGCTTCAGATTTATCTCTTTTTCCCCAGCTTGGGGCAATCTATTGAGCCTGGCACTGTCTTGGCTTATGTGCCCCTTTCCCTGCTGGTGGGCCTGTTGCCTATAAGTTTGGCAGGCATGGGGACGAGGGACACAGCCCTGATCCTTCTTTTTGCTCCTTACGCGGATGCTGCCACCATGGCAGGAGTGGGGCTTCTGTGCACCATGCGCTACTGGGCTGACACCTTGATGGGAGTGCCTTTTCTGCATCGCTATACCTTAAAACTCGTTAAAACAGAATAAGTTGAGGTCTAGCAAAGAATGATTCGAGTCCTGAACAGGCAAACAGGCATGGAAAGAGAAATAAAGGGGCCCAAGACAGTCCACGAACTCCTCAGGGAGATGTCTTTGGTGGAAGGGGCCGTTTTGGTCATGCGTAGGGGTGAGCTGCTCACAAGGGACATCCGTATAGAGGATGGGGAACAGGTGGAGATAATTCCAGTGATCTCCGGAGGCTGAGGCCCATGAAGTGCAGGCGATGCAAGAAAAAGGCCGTGGTGGACCTGAAAAACCACCATACCGCCTTTTGCCAGGAGTGCTTCTTTGAGTTTGTAGAGAGGCAGGTGCGCCGCGCCATCCATGAGCACAGGATGATGGAGAAGGGCGACAGGGTGCTTGTATGCGTCTCGGGGGGAAAGGATTCCCTGGCCCTCTGGGATTTGCTCTGCAGGCTGGGCTACCAGGCTCACGGAATGCACCTGGATTTGGGTATCGGGGACTACTCGGCGCACTCTCGGTTCAAGGTGGAGGGGTTTGCAGCCCAACGGGGCCTACCCATCAAGATCGTTTCCCTTGATGAACTCCAAATACCCATACCCCTTCTGGCCAGGCGAAGCCGAAGGCCCGAGTGCTCTGTCTGCGGAATCGTGAAGCGGCATTTTTTCAACAAGTCAGCCTTGGAGGGAGGCTACAAGGTTGTGGCCACCGGCCACAACTTGGATGACGAGGCAGGAAGGCTTCTGGGTAACCTGCTTCATTGGCAATGGGAATATCTCTCAAAACAAAGGCCGGTTCTGGAGGCTGTTGGGGATCTTTTGGCCCGCAAAGTACAACCTCTTTGCAGGCTTACCGAGAGGGAGACCGCAGCTTATGCCATCTTGCGCGGTATCGACTATGTCATCCAGGAATGCCCCATGAGCCGGGGGGCCACCTCGCTTCGTTACAAAGAGGTGCTCAACCTTCTGGAGGACTGGATGCCTGGCACCAAGGCAAACTTCTACCAGGGGTTCCTCAGACAGAGCGAGAACCTGGCAAGAGCCTGGGGAGGGCGGCAGGAAGAAGAAACCCCTGAGGTCCGGTTCACCCGTTGTTCCGTGTGCGGGTCCCCCTCCTTCATGGACCCTTGCAACTTCTGCCGGCTCACCAGCGTATGAGGGCCGCCCCCCAAGTGAGTCCACCCCCGAAGGCCGTCAGCAGCACCAGATCCCCCTTGCGGATCCTTCCAGAGCGCACCGCGTCGTCCAGGGCTATGGGGACCGTGGCCGAAGAGCTGTTTCCATAATTCTCTATGGTCATGACCACCTTGTCCATGGAGACGCCCAGCTTCTTGGCCATGGCCTGGATGATCCTGGCATTGGCCTGGTGGGGCACGATATGGTCCACGTCATGAATGCTGTAGCCTGCCAGTTCCACCGCCTCCAGACAGGAATCGGCGAAGCAGTTGACGGCCACCTTGAAGGAGCGGTTGGCCTCTATCATCCTTAGGGTGTGCAGGTTTTTCTCAACGCTCTCGTGGCTTATGGGAGTGGTCTTGGAGCCGCCTCCGGGCAAAAGCAGGTTCTCGCCGCTGGCCCCATCGGTGTGAAGGCAAAGGGACAGAACCCCAGCCCCCTCGCCGTCCAGGCTGGGCACCACCACCGAGGCGCCGGCGCCATCCCCCCAGAGAATGCAGCTGGAGCGGTCAGTGTAGTCCACGGTGCGGCTCATGATCTCGGCGCCTATGACCAAGGCGTTTTTGAAAGTGCCGTTTTTCACATACTGCTCGGCCACAGAAAGGGCGAAGATGAAGCCGGAGCAGGCCGCTGCTATGTCGAATGTCACGGCTTTTTGGGCGTTCAGCTTGGCCTGGAGCCAATTGGCCCCCGCTGGACACTGGGTGTCCGGGGTTATGGTGGCCATGACTATAAGCTCCAGCTCCTCAGCCGATAGGCCGGCCATCTCCAGGGCAGGAAGGCTCGCCTTGAAGGCCAAATCTGAGGTATTCTCATCCGCTCTTGCGATCCTGCGTTCCTTGATACCTGTTCTGGTATAAATCCACTCATCGGTGGTATCCACCATCTTTTCCAAATCCTGGTTGGAAAGAACCCCCTCCGGAAGGTATGAACCGGTCCCCACTATCCTGACTCGCTTGCTGGTCACTCGCTCCTCCCAATCCGCGCAATGGTTGGACACAGACCATAGCCCAAGCACCGGTTGTTGTCAACGGCCCGCGCTTTGGAGGGAGCAGGACAAGGCCCTCTGGACCGAGCCCCCCCGGGCTCGGATTTGCGGAACAGGCCACCTTGATAACGTCTGATAATATATCTTATGTTAACTAAGTTGCATCTGAGCCGGATTTTTCTAAAAAACGTTTTCTGCCTTTGAATAGGCCCCGAGAAGGCTTTGGAAAAGCCCTATCCACAGCCTCTCTCTTCTCTTAGAATGAAAACTTCGGGACTCCGAATCGGGTCAGCCACTTGGAGATCTTGGAATATGAATGGACAGTCCACACTCTCTAGCAGCCAAGTGCCAGGTTTTCAGCTCAAAGCTCTTTTGCTTTTGGGTCTGGGGCATCTGGTAACAGATTTGAGCCAAGGAGGTCTTCCGGTTCTTCTGCCTTTTATCCGGGAGTCTTTCGAACTCACTTATGCGGCCGCCGGCGCCGTGCTCATGACCAGCAACCTTACTTCCTCCATAGTACAGCCTGTTTTCGGTTACTTCTCTGACCGCTGGGGAAGCAGCTGGCTCATGCCCGTGGGAATCTTGGCAGCTAGTGTGGGCTTCTCCAGTTTGGGTTATGCCCCTGGCTTCTGGGCCTTGCTTCTTGCAGTATTCGTAAGCGGTCTGGGGGTGGCCAGCTTTCATCCAGAGGGCTTCAAAGCAGCCCGGTTTTTCACCGGCAAGAGGCGTGCCACAGGCATCTCCATCTTTGCAGTGGGAGGCAACGTTGGCATCGCTTTAGGCCCCTTGCTGGCTGTGGCTGGTTACGGCTGGATGGGGCTCAAGGGCACCTTGGTGTTCTTGGTGCCGGGACTCCTGGTCGGGATTATGCTAATTATATCGCTAGGATGGCTCTCTGAGCCTCAGAGGGCAGCCCTTGCCGGCATCTCAGACGGTTCCAGGCAAGGACCCAGACCCCTGGGAAAAAGATGGTTCCCCCTCCTTCTTTTGATTCTGGCGGTCACAGTGAGATCTCTTATCCACATGGGTATAGTGGCTTTCGTGCCTTTTTACTTTGTGGATGTGCTCAAAGCCGGCGCAGGAACCGCAGCCAAGATGGTCACCGTCTTTCTCATGTCGGGGGCTGCAGGCACCCTCATAGGGGCTCCCATAGCAGACCGTTTGGGTCACAAGCGGTTTTTTGTGGGGAGCATGGTACTGCTCCTTCCCCTGCTCTGGGCCTTTCTGGCCGCAGAGGGGGTTGCGGCCTTTGCCCTGTTGGGGATGGCAGGCGCGGTGCTTGTCTCCAGCTTTTCGGTCACCATAGTCATGGCGCAACACGTGCTGCCTGACAGATTGGGCATGGCCTCGGGGCTTATGGTGGGCTTCGCCATAGGCACGGGGGGAATTGCAGCCACGGTGCTGGGCTCGGTGGCGGATGTTTGGGGTGTGCTCAGGGTCCTTCAGATCACAGCCGCGCTGCCGGTACTGGGTCTTATTCTTGCCCTGGCCATCCCTTACCAGTACAAAGAAGCCGGGCAGTCCGAGGCTTGAGCTTTGGCATGACTTTTGGGGGTAGCATGGCCGCGGCTTTCTGGATCCAGAAGAAAATCCATTGAAGGAGGGTCAGTGAAGATGATGATTCCAGCCAAAGATTCCATCGATTTGGGGGTCCTGGTGAGCGACATCCAGGCCAGTCTATCCTTTTACAGGGACACCTTGGGGCTTAGCTTTGTGGAAGAAATCCCTGTTTGGTTCGGAACCATGTACAGGCTCAGGTTCGGCACCAGCGATTTCAAGCTGATCCAGCCCAGGAGCGTGCCGCCCAAGGGCCCTGGAGGCCTGGAGACCCAGCTCGGCTTTAGATACGTGACTTTCCTGGTCCGTAATCTGTCGGAAATATGCGAAAAACTAAAAAGCAAAGGCGTGGCCTTTCACATACCTCCCAAGGAGATTCGCCCTGGGGTCAGGATCGCCATGGTTAAAGACCCTGACGAGAACATAGTGGAGTTCGTGGAGCGGTCCTGAGCTTTTGTGGGGCCTGGCCCTCCAGTCTAGGCCCCGGCCAAAATATCCTTGGCCTTCCGGATCAGCCTCTCAGGGGTGAAACCGAACTCCTTGAAGAGCACCTTGGCAGGCGCTGAAGCCCCGAAGCGATCCATCCCGATTATCCTGAAATGTGAGCCTGTGTACCTCTCCCAGCCCAAACTCACCCCGGCTTCCACGGCCAGCACAGGCACCCCGGGAGGAAAAACCTCTTGTTTGTAGCTCTCTGGCTGTGCTTCAAAGAGTTCCCAGCAGGGGAAGGCCACTACCCTGACCCGGCGCCCTTCCCTTTCTAACTCTTCCATGGCTTGCAGGAGCAGGTGCACTTCCGAGCCGGTGCCTGTGAGGATAAGCTCCGGGGCTGAGCCAGAGGCTTCCGCCAGAATATAAGCCCCTTTTCTAAGACCGCTGGCAGGAGCGTACCTTCTCCTGTCTATCACGGGAAGAGCCTGGCGGCTGAGGACCAGCGCTGTGGGCCCATGTTTCCTTTCTATCCCTGCAAGCCAGGCCTCCACCGTTTCGGTCGCATCCGAGGGCCTGATGACCCAAAGGTTGGGAATAGCCCTCAAGCTCATCAGGTGTTCCACGGGCTGGTGCGTGGGGCCATCCTCCCCAAGGCCTATGGAGTCGTGGGTAAACACGTAGAGAACTGGAAGCCCCATCATGGCTGCCAGCCGGATGGCGGGCCTCATGTAGTCCGAGAAGACCAGGAACGTGCCCCCATAGGGGATCAGCAGGCCGCTCAGGGCAAGGCCGTTGAGTATTGCCCCCATGGCATGCTCCCGCACCCCGAAGTGTATGTTGGGGCCGCAGGAGCCCAGGAAATCGCCCCTACCCTTAATATAGGTGTTGTTGGAGGGGGTCAGATCAGCGGAGCCGCCGATGAGACCTGGGAAGCATTGGGCCAGTACGTTTAAGGTTTTCCCGGAGGCCACCCTGGTGGCCTCCTCCTGGCCGGGTTGAAAAACCGGAAGCAGCTCTTCCCAGTCCGTTGCCGGCCTCCTCTCCTGCATACTCTCCCACTGAGACACCAGATCTTGGTGTTTTTGAGAATACTCCCCCCAAAGAGTTTGCCATTCCCTTTCCAGTTCATTGCCCCTTCGGCCCGCAGTCCTGAAGTGCTCCAGCACATCCTCAGGCACCAGAAAAGGCGGGCTTTCAGGCCAGGCCAGATTCTGTTTGGTTAGGAGCACCTCCTTTTCCCCAAGGGGGGCCCCGTGGGCATCTGAGGTGTTCTCTTTGTTGGGACTCCCATAACCTATTCGGGTCTTGGCTATGATAAGGCTTGGACGCCCCTGCTCTTCTTGAGCAAGCCGAAACGCGGCTTCTATGCCTGCCAGGTCGTATCCGTCCACCCTCAACACCTGCCAGCGGTAAGCTGAAAATCTCTTGCCCACATCCTCGCTCATGGTGAGGCTCGTGGGCCCGTCTATGGAGATCCCGTTGTCGAGATACACGTAGATGAGCCTGCCTAAGCCCAGATGGCCTGCTAATGAAGCAGCCTCTGAGGATATCCCTTCCATCATGTCCCCGTCGCTTACAAAGCCGTAAATCCTGTAATCCAGCACCGGGAATCCTTCACGGTTGAACATGCTGGAGAGGTAACGCTGCGCCATGGCCATGCCTACTCCTGTGGCAAAGCCCTGACCCAAAGGCCCTGTGGTGGTCTCAACCCCTGGGGCGCAGCCGTACTCGGGGTGCCCTGGCGTGCGGCTTCCCCACTGACGGAAATTCTTTATCTCCTCCAGTGACAGATCGTACCCGGTCAAAAACAGCATGGCATAAAGCAGCATGGAGCCGTGACCGGCGGAAAGCACGAACCTGTCCCGGTTGGGCCAAAGGGGGTTCTTGGGGCTGAAGCGCAGCACCCTTGTCCAGAGCACGTACGCCAAGGCGGCGGCCTCCATGGGCATTCCCGGATGCCCGGATTTCGCCTTTTCCACCGCGTCCACGGCCAAAAACCGAATCGTGTTTATACAGCGCTCCTGAAAGGCCCTATCTGCAATCTGGTTTGCAATCACCTGATACCTCCTGTCATGGCATAAGCCTTGAGGACCGATTTTGGAAGAAGCCCGAGCTTGCCACCTCAAGAGCCTGCGGCTCAAGGCTGGATTCCGGGCATTATAACTCTGTGGATCCAGGGGCGCGAGCCCCAAGGTCAGGAGATTGACATGGGGCATGTATGCAACTAGAGTAGAAAACTTTGATAGAGATGAGAGCGTTGGTGATTTTTCCAGAAGAAGTGCTGAGGGATCTATGGAGGTTTCATGAAAGTTCTCATAGCAGGGGTGGATGGTTATCTGGGGTGGTCTCTTGCCATGTACCTGGCCTCTCGCGGCCATGAGGTTTACGGGCTTGACAACTACATGCGAAGGGACTGGGTCGCGGAGGTGGGCTCTCAGTCAGCTACTCCCATAAGGAGAATGACCGAGCGGCTGGAGGCTTTCAGGGATCGCTTCGGCACCAACCTGAATTTCAGGAGGGGGGACCTGAGGGATTACAACTTCGTCTGGAACGTTTTCCGCACCTTCGAGCCCGAGGCAGTGGTGCACCTGGCCGAGATGCCATCTGCCCCTTACAGCATGATGGACGTAAACCACGCTGTTTTCACACAGACCAACAACATAGTGGGAACCCTCCATATACTTCACGCAATGAGGGACGTCTGCCCCGAGGCGCACCTGGTGAAGCTTGGCACCATGGGGGAATACGGGACTCCCAACATAGACATCCCAGAGGGTTTTTTCACCATAGAGTTCAGAGGCCGCAGCGCCACCCTGCCCTTCCCCAGGCAGGCCTCCAGTTGGTACCACCAAAGCAAGGTCCACGACAGCCATAACGTGATGATGGCCTGCCAGCTCTGGGGGCTTCGCTCCACTGACATCATGCAGGGAGTGGTTTACGGAACGCGCATAGATGAAATGGGGGAGGATGACCGTTTATTCACAAGGTTCGACTTTGACCAATGCTTCGGCACTGCCATAAACAGGTTCTGCGCTCAGGCGGTCATAGGTCATCCCCTGTCCCCTTACGGCAAGGGCCATCAGAAGAGGGGGTTCCTTCCGCTGAGGGATTCCATGCAGTGCCTGACCCTCGCCATCGATAACCCACCGGCCAGGGGCGAGTACAGGGTCTTTAACCAGTTCGAGGAGGTGTATGATCTCACCGAGATAGCCATGAAGGTCCAGAGGGTTGCCGAGTCCATGGGCCTGGAGGTGAGCATACGGAACATGGAGAACCCCAGGATGGAACTGGAGGAGCACTATTACAAGCCGGACCACCAGAAGCTGTTGGATCTCGGCTATAAGCCCACCCACGACATGGAAAGGGAACTGGGGCTGATGCTCGCTGATCTGCTTCGCTTCCGCCACAGGATAGAGGCGCGTCGCTACGCCCTCATACCAGATATCAGGTGGGACGGGTCAAGGAAAAAGGTGAAGTTTCTCAGCTGAGGTGGCAGCCAGGGATCTCAAAGGCAGTTTTTTTGAAATCCAATGGATCTAGCCCCCCGATTCAGCAGGGATTTAGCCCGCCTTATTCAGGATCAGCGGATAAGGCGGGGTGTCTTAGTGGCATGTTTGGAGAAAACGGTACATAGTCAAAAACAGCCTGATTTTTGGTCTTAGGTTTTGCCTGGGGTTGAGTCGGAATATGTGGAAGTTTACCGGGGAGTTTGGGGCTTAGCCCCCAAAGTCAGAGGCTTTGGAGAGTGATTCGGGTTAGATGAGCCTTCTTGATTTGCCAACACTTCTTTACTGGGTGAGTCTGCTTTGTGTTTCGCACACCTGGGGACTTTACTGGATCCTGCTTTATCTTTGGTGCCGGCTCAAGCCGGATCTAAAAGAGATTCGATCCCCAGAAGTGGCGGCCCTATCCGGCGTGTCTTTCATAATAGCAGCACGCAACGAGGAGAAATCCATTGCTGAAAGGATAGAGAACCTGAAAGAACTCTCCTCTGGCTTGCCTTGGGTGGAAGTATTGGTTGGTTCGGACGGCTCTCAGGACCAAACCTGCCAGGAAGTCCTGAGAGTCCAGGAACAATGGCCTGCAGTCAAGCTGTTTGCTTTCCCTACCCCCAGAGGGCGCTCGGAGGTTCACAATGACACAGTCAGACAGGCCAAGGGGGAGCTTTTGGTTTTTACGGATGCTGAAACCAGATTTGACCCCTTGTTCCTTCATTACATAATCCCAAGGTTCCAGAATCCGAGGGTAGGGGCAGTAAGCGGAAGGATACACTATCTAAACCTTGAGGACTCCTCTATTACCGTCTCGGCAGGGCTCTACTGGGAGCTTGAAGAAAAACTGCGCTCCATGGAGAGTCGTCTGGGCATATTGGCCTTTGGCACAGGTGCGGCCTTCTGCATGAGGCGGGAGCTTTACATGCCCATGAAGGCAGCACACGATGATGTGGATTTTTGGGAGACTCTCTCTGTGGCAGGCCGTGGTTACAAAGTGGAGTATGAGCCTAGGGCTAAAGCCTATGACACCATTTGTGCCTCCTTGGCTCCCACTCACCATGTGCGGGTGCGAAGGACGTCAAAAGCTTTTAGAAGCATTCTTCGCGGAGTCTTGGAGTTCAGCTTGTGGAGAAGGCCTGCTGTGCTCTTCTCTGTTGTTTCGCATAAACTGCTGAGGCATCTCTCACCCTTCCTGCTTTTGCTGTTGCTAATCAGCAACCTGCTGGTGGCAAACCGTGGAAACTGGTACGTCTTTTCGCTCGTTGCCCAGAGCATCATTTACGCGTTAGGGGCCTTGGGTTGGGCGGCCCATGTGAGAGGAGTCAAATTCAAGCCAGTAGCTCTGCCCTTCAACTTTCTTCTGCTCAATTACAGTCGTCTGTTTGGGGTATTGCACGGGCTTGTGAGAAAGCCTCCATCCAGCATACGCTGATAAGGCCGGAGCTGCTTAGGTGTGGAATTATTTAGCAAAACGTTCTGCACACAAGTTATTCCTCTTACTGGCTGTGGATCTCTGTCTTTTGTGCATGGGAATCTATGGCGGCTACGTTCTGAAATTCTCTTTGAAGACATTCAGGATCTCACTGGATCTAGCTCTGGAGAGGGTGAACCTTTTCTTCCTTTTGTCCATCGTATCCCACGTTGTTTTTCTCTATCTGTACGGGCTTTACTCTGTGGTTCGGCCCTGGGCGCCACTTAGACTATTTCTTTCGATTCTCTCGGCAGTTACAACATCCACGGTATTTTTGATGGCCCTGCAGTTCTTTGTGCCGGGCTATTGGATTGGCCGGGTGGTCTTGACCATACAAGTGCCGCTTTGCGTGGTGGCCCTTTATGTTTGGAGAACCCTGTTTTACAGGAGTAGACTATCCTGGATAAACAGAAAAGGATTAGCCTTGATCGGCTCTTCCGAACTGATCTCAGAATTTCTGAAAAAAGCCGTGCCCACCCTTTCCTACCGATATGCAGTGCGGGGCGTGTTGCCTACCAGCCAGACAGGCCTGCTTCGCCTCAGCGAGGCAGAGAATCCCCGCGTATATAAGGACGTCAAGGAGGTCTTGGGGGATCGGATGGTTGAGGCCTTGGCCTTCCAGTTTATGGATCCGGGGCTTACACGGGAGGACCTAAGGGCCTTGTTGCACAAGAGTTGCGAGGGTATGGAGATAAGCGACCTCATAACCCTATACAAGAGTGTTACAGGCAAAGTCCCCGTTTCTTACGTGGATGAGGGATGGTTGGTGTCGCATCTGGGTATGCAGGGTGGGCCCAACCCCTATTATCTCAAGACAAAGAGGTTGTTGGATGTCTCCATCTCCGCCTTGGCCTTGGCAGTTCTGATGCCTCTCATGGGCCTGGTGGCTCTGCTTGTAAGGCTGGACAGCCCGGGCCCTGCACTTTTCCGACAGGAGAGACTCGGTAGATTTCGAAGGCCTTTTGAGTGCCTGAAATTCAGGACCATGGTCGTGGGGGCTGAGAGCGGAACAGGACCTGTCTGGTCGAGGCCGGATGACCCGCGCATCACCAGGGTTGGGAAATGGCTGAGGCGTCTCAGGCTGGATGAGCTCCCACAGTTCATCAACGTGCTCAAGGGGGACATGAGCCTCATTGGTCCCCGTCCCATTCGAGCTCACTTCGCGGACCAGCTCGCCCGGGAGATCCCCCTTTATGAGCTGCGCTTCGCCCTCAGGCCGGGCCTCACGGGATGGGCCCAGGTGAACCACTCCTATGCCGATAGCCAGGAATCCCAGATAGAGAAGTTCGAATATGAGCTCTTCTATATCCAGAACGCATCTTTTCTCCTGGATGCCGTGATCCTGGTCATGACTCTGCGCACTCTCTTTCTCAGAAAGGGACAGTGAGGAGATCATGGAAGCTTCCCACGAAAAAACAAGATCATGGTCCAGGAGGGACACGCTGGCTCTCGTGGGCCTAATGGCCATGGCCTTGGCGGTTCGGGTCCCCCAGCTCATATCCCCCTATGTCATAAACCCAGATGCCATTGACTATATAGGCTCAGCCAAGGCCCTGGTTCATGGCAAATGGATGGAGGGTTTGCGCATCTCCCATGCCTCCATCTTCCCGGTGCTCATAGCCTTGCTGCAGCCCCTTGGGGGGGATTGGGTGGCAACCGCAAGGGGAGTCACCATGTTCTTCGGACTCACCACAGTGGTGCCTCTGTACCTGGTCTCAAGAAGAGTGCTTGCCTGGCCATTGGCTTTGATCCCAGCGGTGTTTTACTGCCTCTGTCCTTCCCTGACCCATTACTCCATGGACGTCATAAGGGAGCCCATATCATGGTTTTTCCTGTTCGCTGCCCTTTGGGCCCTGTTGAGGGCGGAGGACTCAAGGAGGTGGATCTGGTATGTCGTAGCCGGGGTCTTTCTCCTGGTAGGGGTTGCCAACAGGCTGGATGGGCTTCTGGGGCTGGGGGTGGGGGCGGCATGGCTCCTGGGCAAGGGGCTCATCACGCGATCCTTGCTTCGCGCCTTCAAGGGGGCGGCCCTTCTGGCTGCACCTTTCCTGCTGGCTGTGTCGGCCATGTCCCCGTTTTTCTTGGGCATGCAACACAGGCACGACCTCTTGGAATTGGGGACCTATAAGAGGCAAATTCAAATGGCCCTGCGTGAGCCTGAACAGACACAGAGAGCCAGAATAGAGGCCATCCTGGAGGGTATCTCTCATCCACGGCTTCGCAACTTTTTCTCCTCCGCCTGGGAGAACCGCCGTGCTCTGGCAGCCTGGGATCTACTGAGACACTGGGTCAGGGCAGCCCACCCTGCGCTTTTGGCCTTTAGCGTTCTGGGACTCTCGGCCTGGGGGGGATGGAGGGGCCAGGGCTCTTGGTGGCTCTTGCTTCTTGTCCTCGTAGCCTGGTTGCTCCTCGGATACGTGAGGCTCTCAGGGGCCTTTGCCATCAGCAGGAGACACCTGGGGCCCCTGGTGCTCTCAGGCTATTTCTTTGCTGCAATGGGTTTTCTAGAGGCTTCCCGCTGGATCGCTCAAAAGCGATGGGGCCGCCTCTTTGGGGCTCCGCCTTGGGGGCTTCTCCTCCTGTGCGGGCTCCTTACTCTCCCATGGACGGTACAGCCCCAGAGGACTGATAAGATAGTGAGGCGTGTTGCAGGGGAATGGATCAAGGCCCAGGGGCTCCAGGCCCCTTTTGTGGCCACAGAGCATCAAATAGTAGCCTTCTACTCCGAAGGCGTGTTGCTCCCTTTGAAGGAACTCCAGGCAGGCTCCAATACCATGCCTGATTTTTTGGTTCTGGATGAGGGGGATAGCATGGAAAAGGCCATGCAGGCCATCGAGGGATCCGGCCTTAGGGCCGAGCAGCTCGAGCGTGTGGAGCACTCAGGGAACACCCTTCTTATCTACAGGGTGAGCCGCGTTAAGTCTTATGGTGTTCAGGGGAGCGTAGGCGGGATAGGGCAGCCTCCTGGTGTCAAAGGAGAACTGGGGCCGTGAGCAGCCTCTCGGTGATAATAGCCACCATGGACCGTGAGGAGGAGCTTTACCGCTGCCTGGATTCCATTTGGGCACAGAGCCGGCTTCCGGAAGAACTGGTCATAGTGGACGACGGGGCGCTGGATGTGGAGGCATTGAGGCTCAGGGTGCCGCAGGGGGTGGAATTCCAGTATCACCGCAAATCCCCACCAGGGCTTTCGGCCTCGCGCAACCTAGGGGCTCGAGTGGCCAAAGGAGAGTTTATACTTTTCCTTGACGATGATGTGGTCCTGGAGCCGAACTTTATAGAGGAAATACTTGAGGTGTTCCATGAGGATGAAACAGAGCGCCTGGCAGGGGTAAGCGGAGTCATAACTAATCGCTGGTCCAAGCCTAAGTGGTTTAGCCTCTGGGCCAAGTTTTTTCTCATGGAAAAAGGCCCCCCCGGCCGGCTTCTGCCCTGGGGGTACTACTCTTCTGCAGGCATCCCTGAGGCTGTTACAGAGGTCCAGTGGATTCCAGGAGGTTTGAGCTGTTTTCGAAAAGAGGTCCTGAACCGGTTTAACTTTTGGGACATGAACCAGGAAGGCCGCCACGGTCTGGAAGATGTGGAGTTCGGCTGGAGGGTATCTGCCACTTACACCCTGAAGACAACTCCTTTTGCCAGGCTGGCACACTACCCTCCGCAAAGAAGCTCAAGGGGCGCGATTCAGCGCGGCTTGAGGCAGGTTATGGGACACGCCCACTTGTTTCGCCTGCACGGGGAACAAAGCCTTGCAAACAAGGCCAGGTTCCTATGGGCAACAACAGGGCTTGTGCTTGGGAATCTAGGGGCTGCATTGGTGGTCAAAGGGAAAAACGAGAGGATTTGGCGGTTGTTGCTGGGGCTGGGCAACCTAGTGGGGGCCCTTAAGATCCTCCCCCAAGCTGCCATGTGGAAGGGTTTGGCTCACAAAACGAGCAAGTAGGCTAGTTAATTAACCCAGAAGCCTTTAGGCAGCAGGGGTGAAATCCTGTTTCTTAGGCTAAGGATTTTTTAGGCTTTTTTGGGGGTAGAGGCTTAATAGTTTTAAGCCCATGTTTTCTAATTGGGCAAGAGACCCGAAAAAAAGGACTTTTCGGGAAAGAAACAAGAAATGAATTTAGACAGCAAAAAGCCCAAGACTGACTATCCAATTATTATCATGGGCATGCATCGCTCCGGCACTTCCATTCTGACCAAGATGCTCATGGAATGCGGTCTTTTTGTGGGATGGGAGCTGGATGAGACCCAGGAAGCCCTGTTTTTTAGGAGACGCAACGAGAAGCTCATAAATATATGCGGAGGGAGATGGGACAATCCCCTTCCTGTGAATCTGATCTTGAGTAATGCGTCCTTGACACAAGAGGTGATCTCCTCCCTCAAAAAGGACATTTCTTCCTTCGGAGTGTTTTCTTTCCTGGGTCCGAAGCTCTACTGGAGGTCTCGGACGTTGCAGAAAACGAATTTCTCATGGGGCTGGAAAGATCCCAGAAATGCTTTTCTTTTGCCCCTTTGGCTGGAAATTTTTCCTAGGGCCCGCGTGGTTCGAATAGTAAGAAACGGAATTGATGTGGCAAGGAGCCTCATGCTCAGGGAGGGGAAAAGGCTTGCAAATCCTGTCAGGAAGGACAACAGCCTGCTGGGGAAATTCAGGAGGCGGACACTCCAGATGGGTCGAAGGCCCTTGTTGCTTTATTTTTTGGAGACCTGCCACAGATTCATAGAACAGATGGCCCCTTTGAGCCGCTACAACAGGATGAGGGCATACGGCTGCGACACCCTGGAGGGTGGGTTTCAACTCTGGAACACATACGTCTCCAGGGAAACTGAAGTGCTGGCTCATTTAGAAGAGCGGACTCTCTGCGTACGCTACGAGGACTTCTTGGACGCGCCGGAAAAAAACCTGGGCGCGCTGGCGGTTTTTTGTGGCTTGCATGTGCACCAGGAATGGATAAGCAGACTTTGCGGGAGACTAAACAAGACAAGAAAGTACGCTTTCTTGGAAGATGAAGCCCTGCGAGAATTTTACCAAAGAGTCAAGAATTGTCCCATGATGGAACAACTCGGCTACTCTGAGCTTTAATTAACCTGCATTACTCACCATGGGTGGGTAATGAGGGCTAGGCTTCATGATATGGTAAGAGAAGACAGTCAATTCTAAAAAGCACCCTGATTTCCGGTTTGAGATCTGGCCCTGGTTGGAGTCGTAATACACCGAAGTGTACCAGGGAGGTTGGAAGCATGGCCCCCAAAGTCACGGGCTTTGGAGAATAAACCAGGCTAGTTTTATTTGGAACAATGGCGGGCTGGAATTTTTTTTCAGGCTGCTGCAAGGAGTCTTGGGTTCTAGTGAAAGTCATGAGAAGGGGACTTCCAGATGACTGGGAGCGCTTTTCCGCTAAAGCTCCTGTTGTCATAGGCGGGGTCGGGGGAAGCGGGACCAGATTGGTTGCAAGGATTCTTCTGGAGCTCGGGTATTATCTGGGAAGAGATTTAAACGAGTCCCTGGATAACCTGTGGTTTACACTGCTTTTCAAAAGGCCTCTTTGGTACAAAGCGGCCCTTTCCAGGGGCCGCAGCTCCATCATAAAAACAATGGATGTCTTCAACAGAGCGATGCTTTCAGGGCCTCTAAAAATGGGAGATCCAGCCCGCGTTCTGGGTGCGGCACTGCCCATGATGTGGAGGGGTCACAGCCCGGGAGGGCGTGGAAGAGGAATTTGGCCGCTCTTGAGAGCATGGAATCTGCTTGCCAGAAAAGGCACACCTGCGCGAGGGGCAACGGCCTGGGGTTGGAAAGAGCCCAACACTCACATCTACCTTGAGGACCTAATCATCGCTTTTCGGGACCTCAAGTACATTAATGTAGTAAGACACGGTCTGGACATGGCGCTAAGTCGGAATCAGCAGCAGCTCATGAACTGGGGGTTCCTGTTCGGATTGGGAAAGCCCGATAGAGAGGAAGAGCTTCCCCGTTTATCCCTGAAATATTGGGTGCTTGCCAACCGGAGGATAGATTCGTTGGGTCAAGGTCTGGGTGAGAGATTTTTGAGCGTGAATTTCGACCTTCTTTGCCTCTATCCTGACAAGTGTATGGAAAAGATTTTATCCTTCCTGGGTCTGGATGTGGATAAGGCCGCCTTCAAGCGGCTTTGCTTGATTCCAAACCCTCCCCCCACCATGGGCAGGTATCGCAGAGTGGAGTTGAGTTGCTTTGAGGAGGAGGACGTCAAAGAGGTAGAGAGGATGGGCTTTGAGGTAACGCGCAGGAGCTGATATGGAGCCCGCAGTGCTTTTTTGGTTTTACAAGAAGTATGGGGTTTGCGCCCAAAGGCTAAAAGCCTTGAGGGAGATTAACCCCAAGGCCAAGATCTACGGGCTTTATGGTGGGCCCGTGTCCGAGGCGCAACAGGCAAAGGCAAGCTTGGGGAGCCATTTGGAAGACCTGTACGTGTTCCCTGAAGAGCGAAGCGCAGCATGGAAGTGGAGAAACGGGGACCAGCTCATAGCGAGATGGTACAAGGAAAGAGGAAAAGACTTGGACTGGGAGACGGTTTTCATAATGCAGTGGGACATGCTTCCACTGGCAGCTTTGGGGAAACTTTTCAGTACCTTGCTGCCGAATCAGATCCTGCTCTCGGGATTCCGACCGGTAGCTGAAGTTGAATCCTGGTGGCCTTGGGCTGGAGAAAAGAATCCCGTGAAGCGAAAGGAGTATGACTCTTTTAAGGAGTTCCTGCGCTCCAGATTTGGCTATGAAGGGCCCATTTTTGCCTGTCTTTTCGTGGTAGTGTGTTTCCCTAGATCCTTTCTGCAGAGATACAGCGATGAGTCCATTCCAGAGACCGGGTTCCTGGAGTACAAGATTCCGACTTTGGCCAGGGTTTTCGGCACTCCGATCTGCTCAGACCACCCTTATGAGCCCTGGTGGGCTGCAAATCCTCAAACCCGTTTGCTGCCCTCCCGCAAGAAATTGCTGAACGGTGTAGGAAGAGAGGTTCCCACATCAGTGATCCTCAGGGAGCTTTCCAGACCGGATGGAGCAAGGCTTTTCCACCCGGTCTCCAGAAACATACCCCGATGGATTCTGGGCAAGCCAGGCAGCTGGTGGACAAGGGGATTTTCGCTCCTGCTGGACTTGCACGCAAGGGCCCTGACGGTGGGGGCTTTCTTGCCTAAGCGGTGATTCCCGGTGGATGAGCTTCCGAAAGAAAAAGGCCCCCTTCCGGATCGGGGCAAAGACTCCAGGATCCTCTCGGACACAAAAAAAGCAGCCAAGGGTGCTGGATTCACTCTGTTGGGCAGTGCAATAGGAGCAGCCCTGGAACTGGTTGGCCAGATCCTCCTGGCACGATTCTTGGGCATGGGGGGACTGGGTCTGTACTCACTGGGCATGGCAGCCGTGAGAATTGCGGAGGTTGTGGCCAGACTTGGAATTCCCCTGGGAGGCACCAGGCTGGTTTCAATTTACAAGAGTACAGACCAGCCGAGGGTCAAAGGGGTTTTGCTCTCCTCCAGCGGGATCTGCCTGCTAAGCGGATGTCTAACCGGCTTGATACTTTGGCTCTTGGCAGACTCTGTGGCCCAAAGGATCTTTAACAATCCTGAAATGGCTTGGGTTCTCAGGGCCTTGGCCCCGGCTGTACCTTTTGTGACCTTGATGGCTGTAAGCAGTTCTCTTCTGACAGGCTTTCATACCACCAAGTTTACAGTTCTTTCGAGGAACCTCATGGAGCCAGGGGTAAACCTGGTGTTTATGGCCTCCTTTCTCCTTTTGGGTCAGGGACTCAAGGGGGTGATATGGGCTTTCATTGCCTCCCACGTTGTGGCAGCCATATGTGCACTGCGTTTCATGGTGAAACTCTTTCCAAGCCTGACAGACAGCTCTGTGCGGCCTGTGTACGACCTGCGCCGACTGATGGGTAACTCTGTTCCCATATTGCTAATCGGGGTTCTCAATTACGTGCTTGCTTGGACGGACACTTTGATGCTGGGGATTCTGAGCTCCACTTCGGCCGTAGGGCTCTACAGGGCCTCATCTCGGATCCCCATGATTCTACCCCTTTTTTTGAACGCCACCAACTCCATATACGCCCCTCTGGCCGCAAGTCTCCATGCCAAAGGAGAAAAAGAGCGCTTGGCTGGAATACTTAAGACAACCACTCGATGGGTCACATACGCAACAGTGCCTGGCTTCCTGTTCATCATTCTCGGATCAACAGAGATCATGTCCATGTTCGGGAAAGAATTCACCAAGGAAGGCAATATAGTAATGGTGGTCTTGGCCGCAGGCTGCCTGGTGAATTCGCTGACCGGGGGGACCGGGATGACTTTGATGATGTGCGGCAGACAGCACATTCAGCTGTATGCTACCGTGGGATGTGTTGCCCTGAATATCTTTCTGAACATGCTTCTGATCCCCAATTTCGGGGCAATTGGGGCAGCTATAGCAACGTCTATCTCCATGTGCGCGGTAAATATGGCCAAGCTTTTTTTCCTTTGGAAGCTTCTCAATCTGCACCCTTTCTCCATACGCACCCTGGGTATTCTGGCGGCTGGACTGGGGCTGTTGTGTCTGGTTTGGATAATGAACGGCTTGATTGAGGCTTTTGGGAGTTGGGCCTTTGTTGCACGCATCTTGGTTGGGGTCGGAGGCCTCATTGTTTTTATAATAGTATGGGGTCTGGACAAACAAGATTTGATTTTATGGCAAGAGCTAAAGCTCAAATTTTTGGGGAAAAAACAAACTGCTGAGCTTGATTCATTTCAAGGCTAGCATGTCTCGGATAAGAGGATCAAAAGACAAGAAATGAGGTACATATCTTGAAAAATATTATTCTGATTATTGTTGACTGTTTGGGGCAGTTCTTCCTGGAAGGGGCGAAAAGAAGCAGTTACCCATTTCTTGACTCCCTTTTCAACCAAGGACTCTCCTTCACCCAGTGCGTTTCGGTGAGCACTACCACGTCGCCCAGCGTGGCCTCCATCCTGACGGGAACTTATCCTATCCGGCATGGGATCAAGACCCTGGCGGGTGCGAGGCTGAATGCCATGGTCCCATCCCTGGCCCAGGAAATGGCCAAACGTGGATACAACACCTACGCCGAGGTTACCCGTCCCCTGTATCCGGAGCTGGGACCCGATCGAGGCTTTCTGGAATACAATCACAGGGGGAAGCGCTCTTATCTGGCCTCTGAATGGGGCCGCGAGCTTTTCGGGCGGATACACAGCGGCGGGCTCCGTCGACCATGGTTTCTTTTCCTCCACCTGTGGGAACTGCACCAGCCGAGATGGGCCAGGGACAAGCACCCAGGAGGCAGGCGAGTTTCCTTGGATCGGGCCCTGAGATCCCTGGATGGGGTGCTGGCGGAGACCCTGGGGAGGTGCCTGGATCTGGATGACACAGTGCTCATCCTCACCGGCGATCACGGAGAGAGGACCGAGAGGAACCACTGATGGGCAGATGTGAGAAGAGAATCCTGCAGCCGGGCCATCCCATGGTGATATTCATCGCCAGTGCTTCCCGATCCGGCTCGACCCTTCTGGATCTAATGCTGGGCAGTCACCCACAGGGGATCTCAACCGGGGAGTTGAGGAGGATACAGGGATTCGCCCTTGAAGATAAGCAGCTTTGCGGAGTACAGGACGAGGACTATCCCCTTACCTGCTCTTGCGGGGCACCGGTGATCCGGTGTGCCTTCTGGAAGAAGGTGGAAGAGGAGTTTGGGGGGTCCCTGAGGGAGACCCGGTTCAGGACCCAAGCGGGCCGAGCTTGGAGGGCATGGGTCATGGCGCTCTACTTGGCCTTGGGCGGCTCGATCCTGAGGCGCATTGCCCACGTCTGGCCCGGCCTAATGAGGGAGATTAGGATAGGTGGCAACTGCCTTCGCCTTCAGGAGGCCATCTCCAGGGTCTCGGGGGCGTGCTTCGTGGTGGACTCCTCAAAGTCCATTTACCATTACATGCTCCTTCACTTGGCAAACCCCGAGACCTTACGATTGGTGGTGCTCGTGCGAGACGGCCGAGCAGTGGCTCACTCCATGGTGCGGGGCACACGGGCTAAGCAGTGGATGTCTGGACCCCCTCCACCATTCGTCCAGGCCGCACGTCAGTGGGCACGCACTACCAGGAGCATTCTCCTGCTTTCCAAGCGCACTGGCTGTTCCAAGAGAGTTCTCATCCGTTACGAGGAGATATGCCAGGATCCCACGGGGGTCCTCGGGGAACTCTTGCGAAAGTGGAGAATCCCTCCCTTGGATGATCCATTCCATCAGGGCAAAGGTGAGAACCACATCATAGGGGGATCGCCTTCCATCAGGTTCGAGGGACCAGTGAGCGGCATCCAGCTGGACCAGAGCTGGAGAGAGGCCCTTACTCAAGAGCAGTTGGAAGTGTTCGAGAGGGTTACTGGCAGGCTGAATTGGAAATTGGGATATAGTTAATATAATGTTTTCCGGAAGTACCAGGTTCCACGGTTCGTGAGATGTCCCGAACCTGTGTAAGTGACTAGGCTCAGGCGACAAGAGATGAACAAACTTCTCTCGAAAATTTATCTGAGAATACGTTGGAACTGCAGGCGCGTCCTAGGCAACTACTCAAGGGGCAAGAGGGTGGGCTTTCTGATTTGCGGAGCGCAGAAAGCTGGCACCTCTGCACTGGCCTCCTACTTGAGTGAGCATCCCCAGGTCTGCATGGCTGATGCTAAAGAGCTGCACTTTTTCGACAACGAGGAGATTTTCTGCCGAGAGACTCCTGACTACGCAATCTATCACTCGGCATTCAGCCCAGGGCCTACGCACAGGATCCTGGGAGAGGCAACCCCTGTCTACATGTATTGGTATACGGCCCCCAGGAGAATGTGGGAGTACAACCCAGATCTCAAGCTTATAGTCATTCTCCGAAACCCGATCACAAGAGCTTATTCCCACTGGAACATGCAGCGGTCCCGCAATGTGGAGCCCCTGCCCTTCTGGGAAGCCATCCAAAAAGAGGGGGACCGCTGCAGGGAGGCCCTTCCCTATCAACACAGGCTCTACTCCTATGTGGACCGGGGCTTCTATTCCGAACAGTTGAGAAGACTCTGGACCTATTTCCCCAAAGAGCAGGTCCTGGTCTTGAGGACAGAGGACCTGAGAAATTCCCCTCTTGAATTCTTGGAGGAAGTATGTGGGTTCCTCGGTATAGACCCTCCGCGTGGCCTGGCCCCGAGGAACGTGCACTCCAGGCCTTATGTGTCCCGCATGGGGGACAGGGAGAGGGAATACTTGCACAGCATATACGAGTATGAGATCAGGAGCCTGGAGAGGCTTTTGGGGTGGGATTGCAGTGAATGGTTGAAGTTCTGAGGCGACACCCCCTCGCCCATGAGTTGACCTTCACTTCCCTATCCCGGCCCTTTCCCCCCGCCCCACCTGGACACAATGAACCCCGTGCCCTGGCAGGTCAATTCCCAAGGCTCGCCCATCGCAGGATCGAGGCCGGAGCAATGTGTCTCCCCGGGGCAAAAAGTAATCGCATACAGGGGCAATGCGAGCTGAAACCTCTCCTGTGGGGGGGAAGGAGGCGTGTCTAACTTTTTCTTTTCTTGCTCGAGGCGGCCATGGCCTCTTGTCTTGCTTCCTCGTGGAGCTGGCATGCGCAGAACGGGTACCTTTCCTCTGACAACGAAATACAGCACACGATCGAAATTGCTCGCAAGCATTGCCGCATCTGGAGCGCAAGCCAAGGCCTCCGTTGCCTCCTTTTCGAGAAACAGCGGCCTGGAATTCTCCAGGAGTCGTCCCGGCCTCACCTGTGACCAGTATTGCGGAGGCATGTTGAGAACCGCCAGGGCGATTCCCCCAGCACATCCCACAAGCCCCATGATCCTGGAATCGATCCTACCTCTTGCCAACCGCTCCTTTAGAAACTCCCAAGACCTGACGAGTAAAAAGGCTCCCAGCAGATTGTAAGCCGGGAAAAGAGGCACGAGCTGCCTCCTGGTCATGGGAAGAGGCAAGAAGACCTGGAAAACCCCGAGCCAGGTCAAAATGAGCAGCAGGGGGAGGATCAACTCTTTTGGGGCCCTTCTTCTCCAGAGAAGCACAAAACAACACAACAGGGAAACTCCGTAAATCACCCTGAAAGGGCCCGATGGCATTCCCCGTAGGAGGAGGTTGTCCCCGAGCTCATCGAACCCTCTGAATCCCCATTTCTCAGAGTCAAGAAGCGTGCTGAGGTTACCTGCCCTCAGGCCATACTTTCGTCCCTGCTCTACTGCCTGAACTTCGCGAACCTTATGTCGATGAAGGACCCAAGGGGTTATCAGCACGAAGGCTACGCCGACCACTATGAGGAAATGGAGCACTCTGGTCACACTGGAGTTTCTCACCATGTAAAGAGCAGCGATTATCACCGGGAATGCAAGGATCGTGGATTCCTTGGTAAGTATTCCCAGCCCCAAGGCCAACCCTATGGCCAGGGCCATCAAGAGACTTCCTCGTCTGACGTACATGACCCCGCAAAGCAGTATGCAACTTACCCACAATGTCAAATAGATGTCGTTGAGGACCCTGTTGGAATACTCCCATATCTCGCCCTTGCCCGAGGTGAGCAGTAACATGGCTGCCAAGAGTCCGCCCCTCACCCCGAGGATCGTGTAACCCAACAAAAAGCAGACCCCCACGCACAACGCCCCGCCGAGGCCGCTCACGGCCTGTGCCACCTCCGTCTCAACCCCTAAGCTCTTGAAGGCGAAGCCCACCAAAAGAGTGTGGAGGGGCGGCACGCTCTTGGTTACGCTCCGGCCGTCCGGCTCTGCGATCTCACCTTCCAAAGCAAATGACAGCGCCCAAGCAAGGTAGGCCTGCTCATCGGGACTCTTTGGAGCAGACCTAAAGTGCGAAAACACTGTTGCAGCCCCCAGCATCACAAGGAGGCACAATGCCGCAATCCTGTAATAGAAGGAACGCATCCTGTTCATCCAAGCCTGGTGGAATACCTCTTCCCCGGGGCAGAAGTGAGCATCACTTGCCAGGACCGAAGAGGGATTCTCTGTTCAGCCCTTGGTTTCTCCCTTTTCGCATGGCCCCGGTCCAACTCTCTTGAACTGGAGCAAACTCCTGTAAGGCACCGGCTCTAACAACCAGAACACCACTCCCGAAAAATGGAAGGCGATGTTCCAAAGAAAAGAAAGAAACCCCAAGGCCATGGCAGACTCTCTGCTAAATCCTGCGAGGGGCAAGGTGAGAAGCAGTACGGCTTCCCTGGTTCCGAGGCCACCGATTGTCACCGGAATGATATTAACAAGGCCGATGAGTGCCCGGCAGGCCAAAGCGAAGGGGATCGACATGCCCACTCCCAACGCCAACCCCAGCACTATGAAAACGACCCCCCTGGCCAGCTCCAACGAAAGGGAAATAAAAACAAGGGTCAAGAACCTTCTTAAGTTCACTCTTTCCCACAAGTCTCCCATGGCACTGTCAGAGCCCTTCAGAAGCTCCAGCGGGCCTCGGCCAGTCCTCTTCACGTATTTGCCCAGTGCCCTCCTCGCCTTCCCCCACAGCCACTTCCCACGCACTGCCGCAAGGGCAAGAAGGAGGATCCCGGTTCCCAGGGCAAGCCAAAGACCGCTGCCCTTTGAAGCCGTTTCGTGAAAGTAGAACAACCCGTAAAGCCCCAAGAGGGCCGTGCCTATCAGGTCGAAGAACTTGTCCACCAACAAGGATACTGAAGCGCGGCCTGCAGGTTCCCCGTCCTCTTTGAGATACAGAACCTTTGCGACCATGGCAACGCCCCCCGGAGGAAGGAAACCCAGGAACCATCCCACGTAATACACCCGGAAGAGCCTCCAGAGGCTCACGTTCATGCCAACCAATCGGCCAGTGAGCCACCAACGCAGAGCATGAGCCCACACGATTCCGGGAAAAAACGCGAGACTCAGTGACACGAAGTCGAACCTTATTCGGCTGAAAACCTCCCAGGCCACTCTAGGATTCACAGCCTTCAAGAGAAGGAAAAGAAATAACAAGGGACCAATGAACTTGATCAGCCCCTTTGCGAGCCGACTTCTCAGAGCCATGGACACTGTACCTTCTCTTGCTCCCTCTGCCCCAGAGCCCCGGTCAAAGGTAACCAAGGCCCTCGAGCTGCCTCCTCACAGCACTCTCCTCCTCAGGGGCCAGGCTCTGACCGTTCTGCGGTGTCCCATCCCAGTAGCCGGATTTCCTGGGCGGGTTCTGGCGGAGAAGGGCTTCCTGAAAGGCCTCCACCAACACCTTCCCGTCCATGTCCACAGGGACGTGAAAGCCCATGAGATAAAGGACGGTGGGGGCTATGTCCTCTATAGCGGCCGACTCCAGTGCTTTGCCCGTCTGGAAGGGCTCTCCGGCCAGAATCAAGATTCCCTCGGGGCTGTGGGATCCGGAAAACCATGGCGAAGGTGCCATCACCTTGTTGGAGGCGAACTCGTGGAGCCCGAAGGCCATGTATCTTCCACCAAGGGTGGAGAAGATCAAATCCGGAATTCTTCCCAGAAAAGGGCCGTCATAGAGTTCCTCCCTTCTCCAAATCCTCTCCACTATCCTCTCACCGGTATCAGGATCCACAAGATCCCGGAGGCGCTGGGAAAGTGCTTCCCTCACAGACTCGTACTCCTCTCCCTGGGAAACCACTCCGCTTGGCTCGCGCCCCTTTAGGTTCACAAAAAACCCGCCTAGGTTCCCACCCACGGCATAGGCGCTGGTTCTGGTCCAATCTATGTCCTTCCAGGACATGAAAAGGTTATGAGCCTTGCTTTTCCCCGTGGACATCTCCTCCCGCAGGCGGCCCACCAGGGCGTCCACAAGCCAGGGAGCCACCCTGGAGATCTGGGCCAGCAGGTTGAAGGGGGTGATCCCCAAGCGGTACATAGCATACCTGAGCCTTGAGAAAGCTCCCTTGCGGACCTTCATGAAGCCTTCACGGATGAGCCAGTTGTTGAGATAAACATATTTGTAAAGAGGTGCTGCGCCGTGGTCAGACATGATCATAAAGACTGTGTTCTGGGGGGCTTCTTTTATGAGACGCCCCACTGATTCATCCACTCGTCTGTAGACCTCCTCTATGGCTTTCCGAAAAAGCTCCGGGGCCTTGGGATCATACCGGGGATGCTGTGGATCAACGAACCTCCAGAACTTGTGCTGGACAGCATCCGTGGCCCCGTAAACCAAAACCATCAAGTCGGGTTCGTACTTGCGGGCCAGATAAGATGCGGCCTTTGTGCGCATGGGGATCTCTTCCAGGATCCCCCGAAGGGCAGTGTCCAGATTTTCTTTGGATCGCTCGCCAATGACCTTGTAGCCCCCTATGGCTTCCCTGAGCTCCCCAGCCAGCTCTGGGGGGTAGGTGAAGGGATGCTCATCAGAAGGAGTGTACATGCCAGTTACCATGAACCCGTTGACAGGCTCGGCCGGGTAAGTGAGAGGCACATTTATTACTCCCACCTTCTTGCCCTGCCGGCTCAAAAAGCTCCATATGGGAGTGGCCCCCCTCAAGCTGCTGTTAACAAAAGAAAAATCATAGGTTCCCTCCAGCCGATAGAGATGGTCCAGGACCCCGTGTTTCCCAGGCCTCTTCCCAGTGGCAAAGGTGGTCCATGCCGCAGGGCTAAGAGGCGGTTCAGTGGAGCGAAGCTTGGCCCAAACCCCTTTGCTCTTTAGTTCTTGAAGGCAAGGAAGTTTATCCTCGCCCATGTACCGGTCCAGGAAGGCCCAGCTGGCCCCGTCCAGGCCTATTATCCATACCCGCTTGCCTACCAACGCCTGCGTCTCCACCCTGGTGACACTCAAGATCAGTTGCCTCCTCAGCCATAAACCAACCCGCCTCTTGCGTATAATCCAGTTCCGCCAAGGTTTCCTGAATTATGGGACCAATCCCAGCCAGCTCTTCCGGGGAGAACTCTTTTCGCCACTTCCCGGCATTATCCGACATGATGGCGGGTAGCCGATCCATGAAACCCGGAGGAAACCCAAGCTCCATCAAGGAGAAGATCCGGGCCAGAGTCTTCTCAGGCTGGGAGATGAACTCTTCGTACCTGACCAGGATCCTTCTCTCCTCCGGAATAATTCCAAGCCCTTGCAAAAGCCCTTGGGCGCAGTGGAGCCATTGATAAGCTGCGAACTCAAGAGGGGAGACCCTGTCGATCAACTCTTCCCAGCCCCGGAAGCGCGGCCCCCAGCCGAAACGTCCTTTCCAACGAGTCCTGCTCAGAAGCCCCGCCCGAAGCCACTGATAGGGCAAGCCCAGCTCGAACCAAAGAGCCCTAAGCCGGTGACGCCACAAGGGCTGCCTTCTAAGCCAGCGAATGAGAAGCCGGGCTCTTGCCTTAAGAAGCCCTTCTTGCCTGGAACCCTCTGCCACCCCTCTCTTGGCTTTCCACTGCTTGGCCATGGAAAGCACTGAGTCCCTTCCGTCACGCACGAGGAACAGGTAGCGTGCCTCCGGGAAAACGGCCCTTACAAAGGGCACCCTCAAGCAACTCCTCGGGGATTTGTCCACAACCCATCGAACCCTCATGGATTGACGGAAACTCTGAAAAGACCTCCGGATGCGCTCCCTCACTCTCGGGGTGGCATCCTCTTCTGTGCGGCAGTCATCCACGGCATCTCTGAAGTCCCGGTCCCACACAAAATAAGGCTCGATCCACGTGCCCACCTCTGGATGCAGGCCCAGAATCCTTCCCATGACAGATGTCCCTGATCTGGGAGGGCCCACAATGATCAGTAAGGGTATGGCTTTTTCACCGGGGAGGCTATCAGACATATCCAAGCCCCTTGAGCCGTCGCTGGATCTCCTCTGTCTCCTCCTCTGTAAGTCCCTCCCCTGGAGCCTCGCCACTTTGATGGGGATCCGAGTACCTGATCTCTTTTCCTCTCCAGATCTCTTCTTGGAAGGCCTCTTGGAGCACTCTTCCGTCCATGTCTTGGGGAATCGGGGTATCCAGAAGTGCCAGAAGGCTAGGGGCGATATCAGTCATGTTGGCTTTGGCCAGGGTGCCTTTTTTCACCCCTTCTCCCCAGAAAAGCAGAATTCCGTTCATTCGATGCCCGCCTGAGCGGTCGAAACTGGGCTCCAACCATCTGTTGGAGGTGAACTGGAGGAGTCCGAAGGCCTGGTGCCTTAGATCCTTGGGCATGAAGAAAAGGTCCGGAGCATCCTCCAGTGCCGGACCGCTGTAAAGCTCCTCTTTCCTGTAGACCTCCTCCACCAGTGGAAGGCCTGTTTGGGGCTCACAAAGCTCCATGAGCCTTCCGGATATTTCATCCCTGAGCTGCTCGTACTCCTGGCCTGGCCTGACTCTTCCCATGGGTTCCCGGCCCTTTACATTCAGGTATATGGGCCCCACGTTCCCATAAGAGTAAGCCAAGGTCCTGGGCCAGTCCACGTCCCTGAAAGAGAGGAAAACTCGATCCAGTATCCCTCTCACCTGACCCTTTCTCTCCCGGACCAAACTTCCCACACCCTTTCTCAGACCGGAGCGCATCAGGGCCTTGTACACCCGCCTGGGGGTCAGCCCCAGGCGGAACATTGCCAGCTTGCCGCGGGACAAAACAGAACTCTTGATCCTGAGGTATCCCTGCTCCAGAAGCCAGGTGTTCACATGAATATAGGTATCCAGGGGACCGGCCCCATGATCCGACATCAGAACCAAGGTGGTCCCTTGGGGGATAAGCTCCAAAAGGGAGGCAAGTACCCTATCCAGCTTTTGGTACACCTCCAGGATCCCGTCCCGCAGGGCTCCATTTGTTTCCCTGCCCTCCATGTACCTCCAAAGCCAGTGCTGAACCAGGTCCGGTCCCCTGAAGACCACCATGAAAAAATCCCAATCCACTTTGCCCATGAGATAGCGGGTGGCGGCAAAGCGCATATCGGTCAGCTCCTGCACCACCCCCAGAAACTCAGACTCCCGCCCCATGGGGTGGAAAACCCCTTCCGGCCATATGGCGTAGCCCGGGACCGCCTCCAAGAGCTCGCGGCCCAGTTCCGGGGGATAGGTGAAATTGGTGGCATTGGGAGGGGTGAGCATGCCTGTGACCAGCAAGCCGTTCACCATGGGTGGCGGATAGGTCATGGGCACATTAAGTACCCCCACTTTTTTCCCATGGCGGCTCAGAATTTCCCAAAGGGTGGATGCCCTTAGGGAGGAGGCGTTAAGGGGGACCATTTCATAACTTCCCTTCTTCCTCCCTGCGAAATCGTACATGCCGTGCTTGCCGGGGTTCTTTCCAGTGGCAAAAGAGCACCAGGCAGGGGCGGTAAAAGGAGGAATGGTGGATGTGAGCTCGCCCCAGGAGCCCTCTTCCATGAGCCTCTCAAAGGTGGGGAGTTTTCCCTCCCGGGCCCAGGGCCTGATAAGATCAAAAGTTGCCCCGTCCAGACCAACCACCATGACCCTATGCTTCTCACAAGCAGGATTCACGTCCAGCACTCCTTAAGCCCCCTGGGGGGCATCATCCTCGGTGGCCTTGCTGTGCCCCTCCTCCAGGAGCTTCTCAGGGAAGATCCCTGTCCAAGAGCTGTCTTAGAACCCAGAAAACATCCACCCTTCTTTCGGACTTGAGCCTCGCCCTTTCCCGGCGGGCCTTGGGAAACCTCAGGATCCCCATGCCCAGTGCCAATGCGGCCACAGGCACCATTGCCAAGCCCATGGCTATGCGCAACGGAGTTGGCCCTTGGAGGTGCAGCGGTTTTAGGAGCATGTCCAGCAGCAAAAAAGGAAGCAGTAACCAAAACTCCGCATCCTGGCAGTTCTTCCAGAAGGCCACCACCCTGTTTCTGCTGGCCATGATGGCCTTTCTGAGGTCACCATACGTAGGGGTCCTTCCCAGCCTCTGGTCATGGAACACCACCGAGCGCGGGCACATGAACACCCTGTGCCCTGAATTCCAGACCCTCAAGCCCAGATCCAGATCCTCGCAGTAAGCAGTGAACCTCTCATCGAAAACGTAGCCATAATGCTCCAACACGCAACGCCGCATGAGAAAAGCCCCACCTGTGAGCCCCAGGGTGGGCATCTCCACATCAGATGCTCTTCCGGGAAGATAGCGGTAACTCCCCAGCGGCCCAACGTCATAATACCAGATCCGGCTGGGCCTACCCTGGAGGTCCCTTTTGGGGAACTCTGGTGTCCATGGCATGAATGTCGAGGAGTGGCAAATCCATCTCTTCTCATCCCGTTCCAGGCACTCCACGAGAGCCTCTAGCCACTCCCTGTGCAGGACTGTGTCCTGGTTCAAAAAACCTATGTAATGCCCTCTGGAAAGCCTAGCCCCCTCGTTGCAGCCCGCTGCGAACCCCAGATTCCCCCCCATCTCCACAAGCCTTACCTGGGGATAGGATGTTCTTACCCACTCTACGGTCCCATCTCGTGATCCATTGTCCACCAGGATAAGCTCCACCTCGTCCATTGGATAGGACTGCTGGAAGAGGGACTCCAGGCAAGGGCCTAGGTACTTCTTGCCGTTGTAGCTCACGATGACAAGGCTGATGGATGGACCTCGGCTGGAGGCCATCAATCCCTCCACCAGCTCTTGAAGATTGCCTTGAGAAAGCCCCACCCATAAAGGAGACTCGGGGGCTTCTTGGAGGAGCCGGATATTCTTCCTGTCACGGTGACGGGCACTTCCTTTACCCTGAACCCCTTCTTCATGGCCTCTATCAGGATCTCTGTTGTGTGAAACTGATCCTGCTCAAGTCTGAGTCGAGCCAGGCACTCTGTCTTTATGGCACGGAAGGCGTTGGAACAGTCGGTTATCCTCCTTCTCATGAGAACGCTTAAGAGAGCGTTGAAAACTACTATTCCAATCCTTCGCAACGGCTCGATCCCATATTGTTGGCCCAGAACCCTTGAACCGCAAACGAAATCCGCCTCCCCCCTCAAAATGGGCTCCACCAATTTCTGGATCTCCTCAGGCTGGTGTTGCCCGTCCGCGTCCATGGTCACCACTATCTCGGCGTGATCCTGCAGAGCCACGGTGTACCCCACACGAAGGGCCGCCCCACCCCCCCGAATTATGGGATGGATGATCACCGGAAGACCAGCCTTTCGGGCCACATCCGCTGTCCTGTCCGTGGCACCGTCCACCACCACCAGGGCCCTAAGGCTCTTGCCATGGACTTCCGAGGGGATCCTGCTCAGTATGAGGGGCAGGTTCTCTGCCTCGTTAAAGGCCGGGATAACCACCAGGATGCATTCCCTGAAACAGGGACTGTTCTCCTGGGCCCTGAACCGATCCATGGCCAGTGCGGAGACCAGTTTGGTCAGGTGCCGGTCGCTGGCGCTCTGTTTGGCCATCAGCCGGAGCACCAGCACGAAAAGGATGAAGTTAGAGGCGATGACCACGGAAAGCAGTCTCCCAGACTTGGCACCATACCTGCCGGCAAGCAAGTAGGAGATCTCGTTGAAGATACCAGGGTATATTGAGAGGACCACGGATCCCATGGAGATGAAAAGGGCTATTGAGAGGTCTGTCTTGGTGAACTTACCCCCGCGGAACCTCCAGATGGAGAACAGGAGGACCCCCAAGCCGAAAACGATCCCACTTATCCTTATACTGCTCAATGGTCTCTTCCTGACTGGTGGATGCGCCCTGGGCCCATTTGTCTAAGCTAAGGATTCCCTTGACAAGAGGCCAGTGGTCTTGAGGGTTCCACAAATGCGTTGCCGCTCAGGTATTATTCCGTAGAGCCTCGTCAGAAGCAAGGGGGCTGCGGATCAAGGCAGCATGTCATTGAGAGAAGCAGCTCTGGAACTTACAGGGAATTCATGGTCAGCCCGCATTATTCCCGATCAGCGGATAGTGCGGGCTATCTCAATTACATATTTGGACAAACCCGTCCATACTGAAAAACACCCTGACTCTTGGTTTCAGGTCTTGGAGAATGATCCGGGTTAGCCGCTGTGGGATAAGTGCAGATTTTTCCAGCCCGAGGGAGGTCTTCTGGTTCAGGAACCTTGAGCCCTTTAGCGTGTGATGTTTTGCCTCAGCCTCCGGCCCTGGGCCATGAGGGGGATCACAGGCCCATCCAGCCATTCTGCTCAGGGCTCTTGCCCCCTGGGCTTTGCAGCTTTGGCCAGGGCCACAAAGTTGGCCACGTCTATCTCTTTGGGGCAGACGTGGGAGCAGGCCCGTGAGGTGTGACAGTGGCATACCCCCCGGGGGCCGTGCAGCACCCGGAGCCTTTCCTGAACCGCATCCTCCCTGGGGTCCAGGACGCGAACCATGGAGGCCATGACAGCGTTGGGCCCCAGGAAATTGGGTGGGCCGCTCATGCAGGCTGTGGCACAACAGAAACAGTTGATACAGCGGGTGGCCTCCAGATAGGTTTCCATTTCCTGGGGGGCTATCCTGTATTCACCCGTCCCGTAAATGTTTTCTTTTCTCTTCATGATGTAAGGCCTTAGGCTTTCCACCCTTTCATAGGCAGGCTCCAAATCCACTACCAGGTCTCTGGCCACAGGCCCCACGGTAATGGGTTCAATATAGAACTGGCTGGTCCCGAAGGCTTCCACTGCGTTGGCCACAAGCAGCTCGCAGGCCAAAAGAGGCCTGCCGTTGAGCTTCACTGCGCAGCTCCCGCATTGGCCGTGCTCGCAAGAGGAGTTCCAGGCCAGGGTTGGGTCCTGCTCCGCGTTTATTTTTCTAAAGAGATCAGTGAATCTCTGTATGCCTCCTGCCTGGAGGCTGTACTGCTGGACCCATCTCTTCTTGGCGGAGGGGTCGTACCTCAGGATCTTAAGGGTTATCTGGTATGAATCGCTCATCGGCTCTGCTTTTCTCCTCTTGGAATCCCTCTTCCCCTATCACTTCCATGATCCGGCAAGTTGGTCTCAGTATTTCCTCTCTATCATCCCGAATTTCTCGGAATATGGCCCCCCTTCCTTCTCAAGGCTCATATCCACGGGCTTTTTTTCTATTCTGATTTCTCCGAATCCTTCCATGTAAAGAAGGCTGTGGCTGTCGAACTCGGGGTTCCTCTGCGGGTAATCCTCGCGGAAATGTCCACCCCTTGAGTCCTTTCTGTGGAGGGCACCCTGGGCTATGAGCATGGCCGAGCTGAGCAGATTGTCCAACTCCCATCTTTCCACCAACTCCTGGTTCATGGAAAGCTCTTTGGTGAGTATGGGGGTCTCCATTGCCTGGCTCTTTAGTTCCACTATCTGTGAGACAGCCTCCTTGAGCCCCTTTTCCTCACGGAACACTCCCACTTTTTCGGTCATAAGACCCCTGAGTTTCTCTCTCACATCACCTAGCCTGGCTTGCCCCTGGGATTGGAGGTAGGCTGCAAAAACCTGCAGGCTCTTTTCCCCGGCGTCTTTAGGCAGATCCGGGAGCTCCCCTTGAAGGTATTCCATGGCCTTTTGGCCAGCAAACCTCCCCATGGTTATGAGCTCCAGAAGGGAGTTGGTCCCCAGCCTGTTGAAGCCGTGGAAACTAGCGCAGGCGGACTCCCCTACGGCGAAGAGGCCCGGCACTATAGCCTGGGCATCCCTTAGAACCTCTCCCTCCGGGGATGTGGGCACCCCACCCATGTGGTAATGGTTGCTGGGTCTTATGGGGCATAGTTCCTTCCTGGAGTCCACGTTCACGAACTTCTTGAAAAAGCTTGCCACCTCGGGGATTTGGGTCTTGTGCACGTGCTCAGGCAGATGCCTCAGGTCTATCCAGACGTGCTCTATCCCATGGTCCGAGTTGAAGACCCCCCTGCCCTCTCGGATCTCCGTCTCAATGGCACGAGCCACCAAGTCCCTGGGGGCCAGTTCCTTCATCTTTGGGGCATATTTCTCCATGAAGGCTTCCAGGTCTCGGTTGCGCAGGATCCCTCCCACAGAGCGCAGAGTTTCGCTGGCCAGTATGCCTGGTCCCACTATGCCTGTTGGGTGAAACTGGACCGCCTCAGGATCCATCACAGGAAGACCGGCCTGCACCGCAAGGGCCAGGTGGTCTCCGGTATTCTGGCGGCAGTTGGTTGTGACACGAAAGACCTGACCGCACCCCCCCATGGCCAAAACCGTGGCCTTGGCCCTAACAGCCACGAACTCCCCGGTTTTCTGACAGAAAATGACCGCCCCGGCGCACCGCTCCCCGCAGAAGAGGATCTCGGTGGCCATGGACTGGTGCATGAAGCTGATCCCACCCCTTAGCACCTCACCCCATAGGGTATCCATGATGCCTTTGCCGGTTCGGTCCGCCTCGAAAACCGCCCTGTAGGCAGATGCCTCCCCAAAATTGACCGTGTGCCCTCCGAAGGTGCGCTTGGCCAGCCTGCCGTCCATGTCCCGGCTGAAGTGCATGCCCCTGTTCTCCAGCCACAGTATCTCCTCCCAACCCGCCTCCACGATCCTGCGCACCACGTTCTGGTCGGCCATGCAATCAGAGCCCTTCCAGGTGTCGAACATGTGATAAATGGGCTTGTCCACGGGATCCTTGGGATCCACTGCCGCAAGCCCGCCCTGGGCCGTGCTGGTATGGGATTTTTGGGGGTGAGCCACCTTGGTGACCGCCACCACCTTTGTCCCAGGCTTCTTCTCAAGAACCTCTGCTGCGCACCTGAGCCCGGCTCCCCCTGCCCCCAGGATCAGCAGATCACAGGTTATGGTCTTGGAAAGCTTGAGCTTCACCCTATTGATCCTCCCTTTCCCCCCAAAAGCACCCTGAACCCCACCCAACCCAGCAGGAGCACAAGAACCGTGAGGGCAACCCCAACGGCTCCTCTTGCTGTCTTTGAGGGCAGGTAGTCCCCTGCTATGGAGAAGGCCCCGTACCCACCATGGTAAAGAACCGTTGCGAGTAACAAGAGGTCCACCCCTCGGATAAAAGAGCTCTGGAGCCTTTGGAGCACCACCGAGGAGTCGTGCCCCACCGAAAAGCTAAGATGCATGAAAAACATGTGGGCTGGAATCAAGACCATAAGAAAGGCCCCAGAGATCCTCTGAAGCCTCCATCCCGGTCTTTGGGGTTCCCTCCAGAAGCGGGCCGCCGCCCCTGATGCCGCAAGAGTAGCCAGAACAAGCGCCCCCAGCCAGAACAAGGCCGGGGATACAGACTGATCTCCCCTCAGCATGGCCCATCCCAAGATGGCCATGTAAGCTGTGCTCAGGCAGGCCACCCAGCGGATCATCACCCGGTCATCCCGAACCCCGAAGCCTTCGTAAAGAATCAATCTCCCGCCATTGAGGGCATGGAAGACTACGGGTAGGGCCAGGACCCACTCCAGAAAGGCCAGGAGGAAGAAACCGAAGATCCGCATCTTGGCATCATAGGAGGCCGGATTCGCCAAACTGGAAAGGGTCCAGAGATGTGCCATCAAAAAAAGGAAAAGAATTATGCCGCTTAGCCTGTGGCACCAGCTCAAGATAAACGGCCATCCTCGCGCCCTAACCAAGACAGATACAGGGGCAAAGAGCCCCCTTGCCCTGGAGAACTTTTGAGCCAGTCCCGGTAAGAGACCCACCTCCCGGTTCATCCTTGCCTCCCCGGCAGGGAAGAGCTGCTTGCGCCATCCTGTGAGACGGAGTCAGACCTGCACTTCCCCTTTGTTTCCTGCTCTTCCAGGTAACTCAAAAACCTGCCCATGGCTTCCTCTATGTGGACTCGCACCATCACCTCCAGCTCCTGGCTCTTGTTGGGGTCTTTTTTTCTGAAAAGCTCAAGGATTTTCTCGTGGATAGCAAGGGAACGCGCCAGGTCTTCTTGGTAATACTGGTAGGAGAAACGGTACCAGAGGGCGTGGGTGCGCAGATCCC
Organism: uncultured Desulfarculaceae bacterium; assembly: GCA_964414345.1. Classification (GTDB taxonomy): domain Bacteria; phylum Desulfobacterota; class Desulfocorpusculales; order Desulfocorpusculum; family Desulfocorpusculum; genus Desulfocorpusculum. Next base: position 28,344 of record CAYPWF010000001.1, on the reverse strand, counting down.
TCAAAAGCCCCATTAGAACTTGATTCCCACAGGCCTGGATAAAGGTGTCGTGAAACAACCTGTGATGCTCCCAATAAGACTTCCCATCCTTGGCCTCAACAGCCCCCCTCATCTTCTCCAGAGCCTCTTCCATATCCCTCATCTGCTCTGGTTGCAACTTCTCCAGGGCCTCTTTGGCTGCCAGGCCTTCCAATACGGCCCTCACCGGGAAGTTCTCCTCTATATCCCTGCTGCTTATGCTCCTGACAAAGGCCCCTTTCCTGGGGATTATTTCCACCAAGCCTTTCTTTTCCAGGTCTCTCAAGGCCTCCCTGATAGGGGAGCGACTCACCCCGAACTGCTCCTTGAGCTCTGCTTCCACCAACTGCTCCCCACCCCTCAGGGTTCCCTCCAAAATAGCCTCTCTAAGCACGCGCGAGACCTCTTCCACAAGAGATACGGGCCTGAGTGGACCCCTGGGAAGTCTCTTTGCAAGAGCTCTTTCCTGTCTATCCCTTGGCCGCACCATCAGCGCATACTACCCACTAATGAGGAACAAACATGAACCCGCATACATCATCCATCTCGTCTATTCCCATCACCTGCTCCAGCAGCTCACTACCGCGATCCATGGGCAATATCTCCCGTGTCATCCATCTAAACTTTTCCCAGGCTTCATTCTGGCTGATGGGATTTTCTGGATCACCCTTGGGATAGTCGCAGGCCCCTGAGCTAATATTTCCGTCTGTGCCAAGAATCTCCACCCGCGCAGGCCACATGCGAGGGAAAAGAGAACTTAGAGCCGGATCCGGCTGGATTTGGATTTTGTCCATGAGAAGCCTCAGCTTCCGCTCCCCAAGCCTCTCCTCTGAGAAAGCCTCCAGCCCCACCCGCCCGTAAAGCAGAGCCGTTGCAATGCAAAAAGGAAGGCAGAACTTGGCCAGATAGGGGCTCTTGGGCTCCACCTCCCCCAGGAGATCCAAAGCGGCCTGGTACAGGCGAACCTTCACCGAGGAAACCTCTTGAGGCCCCATGCTTTTACCTTTGGTCGCCTCAAGCACAGCATCTATGGCCGAGTGGGTGTGGCCGCAAGAGGCGTGATACTTCAGCGAGTTCCTCTCGAACCAGAACTCCTTGCCCAGGCCATGCACACAGCGTTTCTCGTCGAAATCTTGAGATGTGGCCCTGAAAAACCCTTTTTCGCTCTCCAGGATGCTCACGGCCCCTGTGAAGCCTTCCCTGGCCAAAAGAGCCGCCAGAAGTCCGTTCATGGCAGCCTTGCCCGGGTGAAGCTGTTTGCTCATGGCGTTTTCCACAAGAAAAGCCCAAAGCCCGGCAGCCTGGGTCCCAGCGGATCCCAGGGCCCAGGCCATCTGCTCAGGGGAGAGCTTCAAGATCCTACCCGCACCGGCTGCCGCCCCAAAGGTGCCGCAGGTGCCAGTGGTATGCCAGAAATTGTAATGGGAGGTACCGGCCGCCATGGCCACCCTTATCCCAACCTCATAGCCCACTGCCAGGGCTGCCAGAAAATCTTTTCCAGGGGCATGTTCCGCCTCGGCTGCCGCCAGTACCGCGGGGATGATGGCTGCTGCCGGGTGAAGTATTGATTCCCTGTGCAGATCGTCCATCTCCACCACGTGGGAGGAGGCCCCATTTACAAGGGCGGCCATGAGGGCACTGCTCCTGGAGCCGTCTGGGATCAAGGTGGCCTGCGGGTTTCCTCCCTGGCTCTTGGCCACGGCCAGAACCATTTGAACCGGCTTTTGGCTGGCCCCGGCATAGGCTGAACCCAACCAGTCCAGAAAATAGAGTTTCAGCTTGGCGATTTGATCCTGGGTGAGGCTTTGGTAAGAGAAACCGCATGAGAAATCGGCCAATTTCTGGGAAATAGTCTTCAAGGTCTCTCCTTTTTGCACCGGCGGATTCTTCAAAGCAGGAAGGAAAGCTCCTTTTCCATCCGTTCCAGAAACTCCTCCATGAACCTGATCCTTTCCTGCCCGATACGGGATGCCTCCTCTATCTGAAACGTGGATCTCAGCTTGTCCATCACCTTGCGGAGGAAACCCGGGAAATCCTCGGCGCGTCCGCTGAAGGAACCGTCGGTGAGCCCTCGAACCACCGCTCTTACGATCCCTATGGCACCCAGGTACTCTATGGCGTCTGAGTCCCTGGCCACCTTGGCCTCCAGGGTGCCAGGCTCAGGGCCACCGTAGCGGCTATGAGCTTCCATAACGTGCAGGGCATCTTGGACCCTCGCTTGGGCAAATCCTGAGCTGAGCAGAATTTCCCTGGCCAATTCCTTCCCGGCCGTGAAATGAAGCTTCCTGTTCACCGTCACGCCCACATCGTGCACGAGAGCGCCGGCCAGCAGGACTTCCATGTCGGCTTGCAGGGCGCTGCCCAGCCTTTCACACCACTGAGTCATCCGATGCACGTGATCAGGACTTGCCACCCGCTCTTTTGAAAGCACCTCCTGCACCCTGTTCCAGATCGCTTCCCGCACTCCCTCAGAGAGCTCCCCCACCGCGCACCCCCGAGTTTTAGTCGACAGTCGACTATATACTTTAGGTTTCAGAGGCTGTCAAGAAAAAATTCGCGGCTTGCATCCCAGGAGCCGGCAGGGGCCTGGAAGTGGGAATAGTGGATAATGCGGGCAATCTTAAGGACATATTTGGAGAAAACTTTCCATGCTCAAAAACACCCTGATCTTAGGTTTCGGATTCGGTTTTGCTTTTAGTCGGGATATGGGAAAGCATACCTGGGGCTTGGGGGCTTAGCCCCCAAAGTCACAGGCCTTGGGGAATGATCCGGGTTGCTCAAATCACTCCTTGAATAGACCCACCTTCTTGAATCCCTTTACATCCACCAGTCCCAGATCCGTAAGCTTGAGTTCCGGTATCACAGGGAGGGCCAGGAAGGAGAGAACCATGAAAGGGTCAGCAAGAGCGCAGCCCAGCTGCATGGCGGCCCCAAGGAGTTTCTCATGCCTTCTTACCACTCGCTCCAGGGGCCAAGGCGAGATCAAGCCGGCCACCGGAAGAGGCAGTCTCTCAAGGACCCTGCCCTGTTTGATCACAACAAGGCCCCCTTCCATGGAGGCCACCTCTTTCAAGGCGGCCAGTATGTCCCTGTCCTCCACACCCACGACTACCAGGTTGTGTGAGTCGTGGGCCACAGAGGAGGCCAAGGCCCCTTCCTTGAGGCCAAACCCCCTCACAAAGCCGATACCCAGGTTTCCAGTAGCCCTGTGCCTTTCGGCCACCACTAGCTTCAGAATATCCCTTGAAGGATCTGAGACCGCCAGGCCGTCTTTTACCTTGGGTTTGAACCAAGCTTGACGCGTAAAGAGCTGCCCTGGGACTACTCCCATAACCCGCATCCTATCCCCAGAGGCTCTAACCTTTAGTCTTTCCAGGGAAACAGGGGCCATGCGCCATGAGCTGCAAGCCGAAAGGGAGGGAGTCTCCCCAAACCCCCTCAAGCCACCCTTGCTACTCCAAACAAGCCTTCCCCCAGATATGACCATTGATATTTCAAACTCTTTCAGGGAATCCAAGACCACTGCATCCGCCGCATATCCCGGGGCTATACCCCCCATGTTTCTGAAACCGAAGTACCTGGAGGGATTTATAGTGACCATTTGCAAGGCAAGCACAGGATCCATTCCCATGCCCGCAGCCTGTCTTAGGATTCCGTCCAAATGCCCCTCTTTCATCAAGTGCTCGGGTGTTCTGTCATCGCTCACAAGCAGGCATCGCCCAACTGTGCTTTGATTCACAAGGGGGAGCAGGGCCTCAAGGTTTTTGGCCGTGCTGCCCTCTCGAATCATGATCCACATGCCCAGGCTGAGCTTCTCCTGAGCCTCTTCCAGGCTCGTGCACTCGTGGTCGGAGAGAATTCCGCAACCAACATACGCGTTGAGGAGCTTGCCAGTCCAGGCTGGGGCGTGCCCGTCCACCACTCGGGCCCTGAACAAATCCAGCTTCTCGTGAACTTGCCGGTCCCCCAACACCACCCCTGGAGCGTTCATGACTTCCCCCAGGCCAGCCACCCATGGCTCTTGGGCCAGGAGAGCCAGCTCCGCTGCCGAGAGCTTGGCTCCAGAGGTCTCAAGATGAGTTGCAGGCACACAGGATGGAAGGGTAAAGAAAAACTTAACGGGCAGCCCCCGGCTGGCCTCCACTAGATAACGGATTCCCTCCAGACCCATGACATTGGCTATTTCGTGGGGATCAGCCACCACAGCGGTTGTGCCCCTGGGAAGCACGGCCCGGGCGAACTCCCTGGGCGTAAGCATAGTGGATTCCAAGTGGCAATGTGCCTCTATGAAGCCGGGCACAAGATATCGGCCCTCTAGGTCCAGGATGCGCTGGGCGCGGTACGACCCTGGTCCTGTGAACAGGCCCTTGTGTACGCCCAGGTCTCCTTCCCTGAAGGTGCCGCTGAAGACATCCAGCCAACGCGCCTTTTTTATCAAGAGATCCACCGGCTTCCTTCCGGCAGCCGCATCCAGCCATTCCATGTCGGTCATCTGAAAACCTCCTGAGCTGCTCTCGGGTCAACTTCACCAGTTGCAGGGCTCATGATATCATCTCTGGACTCCAGGCGCTTCTTTGAGGCACAGACTGTGCGTCAAAAGAGCATAATTTGAGGAGGTCTGGATGGGTCAGCTCTGGGAAAAGGTACAGGAAGCCACGGCCTGGCTCATGTCCAAGACCCAGGTGAGGCCCCTGGTGGGTCTGGTCATGGGTTCAGGTCTGGGGGAGCTGGATTTCCCTATGGAGGGCTCTCTTAGGATCCCCTACGGGCAGATTCCCCATTTTCCCAGGTCCACTGCACCAGGGCACCAGGGGGTTCTTTTGCTTGGAAGCCTAAAGGAGATCCCTGTGGCGGTAATGGAGGGCCGCTTTCACTACTATGAGGGTTATACCACCGAGCAAATCACCTTCCCGGTGCGCGTCTTAAGAGCCCTCGGACTCAATACCCTTATCCTCACCAATGCGGCAGGGGGGCTGAATCCTCTGTTCAGCCCCGGAGACATAATGGGCATAGTGGATCACATCCATCTCATCCCGGAAAACCCCTTGAGGGGCCTCACGGACGAGCGCCTTGGGGAGCGCTTCCCGGACATGTCCAGGGCATATGACCCTGAGCTTTTGAACTTGACCGAGGAGGTGGCCCTCAGGCAGGGGTTTTCTCTGCGCAAGGGTGTGTATGTGGGGATCCCGGGCCCCAGCCTGGAGACCCCGGCCGAGACCCGTTTTCTGCGCATGGCTGGGGCAGACGCAGTGGGCATGTCCACGACTTCGGAGGTCATAGTGGCCCGTTCTCTGGGGCTCAGGGTGCTTGGCCTCTCGGTCATATCCAACGTGAACCGGCCGGATTGCATGGCGCCCATTCTGGTAGAGGAAATCCTGGACTGCTCTCAGAAGGCCGCCCCCAGGTTGGCAGGTTTGCTCCTGGGTATTCTGGAGAATCTCCGGGGGAAGCCAAGTTGAGCCTTTTGGAGCCGATTGATCTTTTGGTGGAAAACGGTCTCCTTCTGAGCATGGACCACTCCATGCGGCCCCTGGAGGGAGGAGCCGTAGGGGTAAGGGGCGGGGCCATCTTGGAGGTGGGACCAACCCGTGAACTGAGGGAGCGATACCTCCCCTCCCAGGTGCTGGATGCCACCGGATGCGCTGTACTGCCCGGCCTCATAAACGCCCACACCCACGCCCCCATGACAATATTCAGGGGGCTGGCGGATGATCTCCCCCTCATGGAGTGGCTGGAACATTACATCTTCCCGGCCGAGGCCCATCTCCGGGCCGAGTGGGTGCATTGGGGTGCTCTTCTGGCCTGCGCGGAGATGCTGCTTTCCGGGACGACCACCTTCTGCGACATGTATCTGTTCGAGGATGAGGTGGCCAGGGCGGCGAAACAGGCCGGCATGAGAGCCTTACTGGGGGAAGTGCTCTACGACTTTCCCTCACCCAATTACGGCCCCATAGAGCAAGGTTTCAGATATACAGAGGAGCTGATTCAAAGCTGGGAGGGGGATCCCCTGGTGCAGGTAGCGGTCGAGCCCCACGCCCCCTTCACATGTTCTCCAGAGCTTCTCCGGCGGGCCAGGGAGCTGGCCGACTCCCACGGCGTGCCCCTGATCATCCACCTCGCTGAGACCACCCACGAGGTGAGCCGAGTCCAGGAGATGTACGGCCTGAGCCCCGTGAACCACCTCAGAGAGCTCTCCATCCTGGATGGCCCCACCATAGCCGATCATGTGGTCTGGGTGGATCAGGAAGAGATCAGGGTCCTCAGTGAGCACGGGGTTGGGATAGTCCACAACCCCGAGAGCAACATGAAGCTGGCCTCGGGGGTGGCCCCCGTGAGGGCCATGCTGGAGATGGGCCTGGCCGTGGGTCTTGGCACGGACGGGGCTGCAAGCAACAACGACTTGGATCTTTTTAGAGAGATGGACTCTGCAGCCAAGTTGCACAAGGTATTCTCCAAGGACCCCACTGTCATGGATGCCCCCACCGTGCTCGCCATGGCCACGCGCATGGGTGCCAGGGCGCTGGGCTTGGAGAGCCTTGTTGGCTCTCTGGAGCCAGGCAAGAGAGCGGACCTGATTCTGGTGGATCTGGGCTCCCCTCATCTTTGCCCGGTCCACGAGGTGGTTTCGCACCTGGTTTATACGGCCCGGGGCTCAGATGTGAGGAGTGTGGTCATAGATGGACGAGTGGTGGTTCAAGACAGGAGGCTCCTCACCCTGGATCTCCCGATCATAATGGAGGCTGTGAGGGAGATCTCATCCGAGATCAAGGAGCTGGTGCAACGGAAGAGATGATGTAGCAGGCTGGCCTGGATCATCCACCGGTCTTGAATGATCTGGGCCAGAGCACAAAGAGGAGTCCCTTGGAGACCACTATCATCACCAACGTCGCGCTCGTGAACCCCACCTTGCCTCCTGAGGTGATTGAGGGAGGCTGGCTGGCTTTCTCGGGGGAACGGATCCAGGCCCTGGGTCCAGGGACGCCTCCAGCTGAGCTGGCAAGACAGGCCACCACCCGGGTCGATGGAAGGGGGGGAATTCTCCTCCCGGGGCTCGTAAATGCTCACACCCATGCTGCCATGAGCCTTTTCAGGGGCCTGGCCGACGATCTGCCTCTCAAGGAGTGGCTGGAACAACACATCTTTCCCGCTGAGGCACGGGTAGTGACAGAGGAGTTCGTTTACTGGGGGAGCCTCCTGGCATGCGCAGAGATGATCCTCTCGGGCACTACCACCATGGCCGACGGCTACTTCCACGAGGACAGCGCCCTGGAGGCCGCTCGGAGATCAGGCATGAGGGGTGTTCTGGCCCAGGGCGTGGTGGACTTTCCTGCGCCTGGTTGCCCTGATCCCTCTTTCAACGTGGAGAACGCCATTGGATTCCTGAACCGCTGCTGGGGGGAGGAGCCCCTAAGACCCGGGATCTTCTGTCACAGCGCCTACACATGTTCCCCCGAGACCATCCAGAAGGCCAAGGAGGCGTGCCGTGTCCACGACGCCCTTTTCTTCATCCACGCGGCAGAAACCGAGGTTGAGCTCCAGGAGACAAGCTCCAGGTATGGCTTCCGGCCCCTGGAGCACCTGGCTCGGCTGGATATCCTGGATGAGAAGACGGTCCTTGTGCACGGGGTCTGGTTGAGCGATGAAGAGATGGATTTGGTGGCCTCCTCAGGGGCGGGCCTGGTCATATGCACGGAGAGCAACATGAAACTGGCCTCAGGGATAGCGCCCCTGCCAGAGCTTCTCGGGCGCGGGATCAGACTAGGTCTTGGTACGGACGGCCCGGCCTCCAACAATGACCTCGACCTCTTCGGAGAGATGGACCTGACTGCCAAGCTGCACAAGGTGGCCAGCATGGACCCTACCGCCGTGGATGCCCCCAGCGTGCTTCATATGGCCACCCGCGGCGGTGCTCGGCTGCTGGGGTTCGAAGATGTGGGACTCCTGGAGCCGGGCTTCCAGGCTGATCTTATACTGATCGGGACGCGCAGGCCCCACATGCAGCCCCTGTACCACCCTGTATCTCAACTGGTCTACGCTGCTCGGGGAGCCGACGTGGAGAGCGTGTGGGTTGCAGGCAGACAGCTGGTTCGGGATGGCCAGCTCCTCAGCCTGGACATGCAGGAAGTGATGGCCCGGGCCACAGAGCTGGCCAAGGGCATCTGAGCCTCAGTCGGGCTTGCCGTACTCAGCCTTGATCTTCTCCCGATCCACAGAACCGTCCTGGGTCTTGGGAAGCGCCTCCACCAAGACCACATACTTGGGCTTCTTGTAACGAGCGATCCTGGAGGCCACAAAATCTATGAGTTCCTGAGGCTGCAAGGAACTTCCAGCTTTTACTGAACACACGGCTTTTATGGCTTCCCCCCACTGTTTGTCCGGAACCCCGAACACGCAAGCCTCAATAAGATCCGGGTGCTCCAGGAGGGCCTTTTCCACCTCCGCCGGGTATACGTTCTCGCCCCCAGGTTTTATAAGCTCCTTCTCGGCCTTTCGCTTCACGTACCATAGGTATCCCTGCTCATCCAGACGGCCAATGTCCCCGGTGTGGTGCCATCCCTCCCGGAAGGTATAATCCGTCTCCTTGGGAAGATTCCAGTAACCCAAGAACACAAGGGGACCCCGAACCGTTATCTCCCCGGGCGTATTCACAGGCACCTCCCGGTCGTACTCGTCCACCAACTTTACCCTTACCAAGGGCCCCTCCCTCCCCGCCGAGCCAGGCTTTTCATCCAGGGGGCAGATAGTGCAGAAGCCAGAGGTTTCTGTCTGGCCAAAACCCACAAAGAAGCGCGCCCCGGTCATGCTTTGGCATCTCCGCATGGTCTCTGGATGATCCAGGCCTCCCACAGCCTTTAGGCTCTTTAGTCCCAAGCCCTTTTCCTGGGCTGCATCCAAGAGCATGGAGAGCATCGGGGGGAAGGTCTCTATGGTGGTGACACCCTCTTTTTCTATGAGGCGGGCTGCCTCCACTGCATCGAATTTCCTCATGATGACATTGGTGCCGCCTGCGTGCATCACGTGCATGGCCATGCCCAGGCCGGCTATGTGGAAAAGCGGCAACATGGCCAGGTGAACCGATTCCTCCTGGATGCCCATCACCGCCATGGACTGCACATTGGCCGCGACTATGTTCCCATGGCTAAGCACCGCACCCCTGGGCCTCCCCTCTACTGCTGCCGTGTGAATGATTACAAAGGGGTCATTGGCGTGAAGCTGTGCTTCGGGTCCAGGCTCCCCCTCAAGGCCCAGCTCTCTGATGGGCAGAAACCCGTTGCCGCCCTCCCCCACAGCCAGTTTGCATTTTGCAAAGGCACATTTCTCGGCCAGATGCCCTAACATCTCCAGGTATTCGGAGCTGCCCACGAGCACCTTCGGGGTGCAGTCCTCCAGTATCACCTGGATCTCCTCAGGTTTCAGTCTCCAGTTTATGGGAAGCATTATGGCCCCCAGCTTAGCGGCCGCCCCGTAAAGGATCAAGAACTCGTGGCAGTTCATAGACACTACAGCTATACGATCCCCTTTTATAACCCCCAATCCGGAGAGTCCTGAGGCCACTCGGTCCACTTCACCGGCCATTTGGGCAAAACTCATACGCAGATCCCCGCATATCAGGCCCACCTTGTTACCTCTGAGAAGAGCATTCTTTTTCACAATGTCGTACACGGTCAGATCATAGAGCCCCATTTCTTTCCCTCCTGAGAATCGTGCGCTGGGTGTTTTTGATGTCCTGGAATTGAAAAGCGATCAAGGGAATCCAATGGCAAGGATATATGTCATTGTTCACCTGCCTGTCAAGCACCAAAAGAAGAAGCTTCCTTTGAGCAGGCAGGGCCTAACAGGGCCTAGTTTGCCTGGACAGGCTCTTGGTGATATCATCCTGCTTCAACTAATTCTTCATGAACTTGGAGAGGCTCCGGATGGAAGAAGCGTATCACAATGAAGGAAAGAACAAAGAGCATGATTCACAGAATGAACAAAGCGGCTCTCTTAGATACGAGCCCCATCAGGTTGAAGCCAAATGGCAGCGAAAGTGGGAGGAGACAAGGGTCTTCGAGGTATCAACCGATCCCTCACGCCCCAAATTCTACTTGCTTGAAATGTTTCCATATCCTTCGGGAAGAATCCACATGGGTCACGTGCGCAATTACAGCATCGGGGATGTGATGGCCCGTTTTCGAAGGATGCAGGGCTACAACGTGCTGCATCCCATGGGATGGGATGCCTTCGGGCTCCCGGCGGAAAACGCGGCCATTGATCAGAAGGTGCACCCTGCAGTGTGGACATTTCAGAACATAGACTTCATGCGCAACCAGCTCAAGAGACTAGGTTACAGCTATGATTGGAGCCGGGAGTTTGCCACCTGTACCCCGGATTACTACAAGTGGAACCAGTGGGTGTTCCTCAAGATGTATGAAAGGGGCCTGGCTGTCCGAAAGAAGAGCTTTGTGAATTGGTGCCCCTCTTGCCAAACGGTTTTGGCCAACGAGCAGGTGGAGGCAGGGCTTTGCTGGCGTTGCAACACCGAGGTGACACAAAAGGAACTGGAACAGTGGTTCCTGAAGATAACCGCCTACGCCGAGGAGCTGCTCAAAGGCTGCCGGGATCTGGCTGGGGGGTGGCCTGAAAGAGTGCTCACCATGCAGAGCAACTGGATCGGGAAAAGCTACGGGGCAGAGGTGGATTTCCCCCTGGCTGACTCCCCCGGCTCCATCCGTATCTACACTACCAGACAGGATACCCTGTACGGCGCCACCTTTATGGTCCTGGCCCCAGAGCACCCCATGGCCAAAGAGCTCTGTCTGGGCACACCTCAAGAAGCAAAGGTGATGGAGTTCATCGAGCGCCAAAGCCGGGTGGAGAAGTTCGTGAGGGAGGCTGAGTCCACCGAAAAGGAAGGCGTGTTCACTGGCAAGTGGGCCATAAATCCCATGACTCGTGAGCGGATCCCCATATGGGTTGCCAATTTCGTGCTCATGGAATACGGCACTGGGGCAATAATGGCGGTGCCGGCCCACGATCAGCGTGACCTGGACTTTGCCCGCAAGTATTCTCTTCCAGTAAGGTTGGTCATTCAGCCTCCAGAGGGGAGCCTGGACCAGGAAACAATGACAGTGGCCTACACCGAGGAGGGAAGCTTGGTTCAATCCGGACCCTTCGACGAAATGCCCAGCAGCCAGGCCAGGGAGGCCATCGGTAGATATCTTGAAGAACAGGGCATAGGAAGGCGCACGGTGAACTACAGGCTCAGGGACTGGGGCATATCAAGGCAACGCTACTGGGGAACCCCTATTCCCATAATCTATTGCGAGAATTGCGGAACCGTCCCTGTGCCTTATGATCAACTGCCGGTAATCCTGCCCTTGGATCTGGATCTCCTGGAGGGAGGCAGATCTCCTCTACCGGCTTCCCAGGAGTTCCTGAAAGTGGCCTGCCCCAGCTGCGGCAGGCAGGCCAGACGAGAGACGGACACCATGGACACTTTCGTGGATTCCTCCTGGTACTTCGGGCGGTATACCTGTCCTCACTACACCCAGGGTCCCTTGGACCCAGAGGAGGTGGCTTACTGGATGCCTGTGGACCAGTACATTGGAGGAATCGAGCATGCCATCTTGCACCTGCTCTACTCCCGTTTCTGGACAATGTTTATGAGAGACCTCGGCCTTTACAAGGAAGGAGAGCCCTATCGGAGGCTCCTGACACAGGGCATGGTCTGCAAGGAAAGCCATTACTGTCCTGAGCATGAATATCTTTTCCCCGAAGAGGTGGAAGAGAAAGAAGGAGTGGTTTGTTGCCTCAAGTGCGGCAGCCCTGTCAAAGTGGGACGAGTGGAGAAGATGTCCAAGTCCAAGAAAAACGTGGTGGACCCAGATAGGATAGTGACCCGCTACGGGGCTGACACTGTGAGGCTTTTTTGCCTCTCGGATTCCCCTCCGGAGAAGGATCTGGAATGGAGCGATCAGAACGTGGAAGGATGTTACAGGTTCCTTCACAGGTTTTGGAACATGGTGTGTGAGAGGCTGGAGGCCATTAAGGGGGTGGAAACCTACAGAGGGGAACTGCCTTCCCCTGGACCGGCACGCTTTCTGCTTCAGGCGACCCATGCAGCCATCAAGAAGGTGACCGAGGAGATTGAAGAGCGGTACCACCTCAACACCGCCATCAGCGCCGTCAGAACCCTGGTGAACCAGATACAGGAGCTGGAGCCCCAGGGGCTTGACTTAACGGGCAGATCCGTGTTGCGCCTGGCTTTGGAGACGGCCGTGGTGCTTCTCTACCCATTTGTGCCACATATCTGCGAGGAACTTTGGGAAAGGCTGGGCCAGCCCAACTCTCTGGTGGATCATCCTTGGCCCAAGTGGGATCAGGCCATGCTGGTGAGAGAAGAGGTGCAGCTGGTGGTGCAGATCAACGGGAAGGTAAGGGCCCAGCTCACCCTTGCGGCAGGGGCCTCCCAGGAGGAGGTTCTGGAGGCGGCCCTGGCCGACCCAAGGGTCCAGAAACATACAGGCGGGAAGTCTTTGCGCAAAGTGGTTCATGTGCCAGACCGGCTCTTGAGCCTGGTGGTTTGACCGGTGCCTGCCGGGTCTGTATTGATAAGAAGCTTCTAGGGGAGCCGTCCTGGAAGCCAGGAGGGTTCGTCTGGTTTTTTGGATCAAGAGGATTCAAAACAAGGAGGTCTTTTCATGGAGCGTCTTTTTAAGACGATTCTTCCGGCTCTGGCAATGCTGACGGCATTTGGGTGCGGATACAGTTTTCAGGGGGCAAGGGCTCCTGAAGGGGCCACCTTGGAGATACCGGTTTTCATCAACAAGACCGTTGAGACCGGTATAGAAACCATTTTTACCGAGCAACTCATATCAGAGATGAGAAAGACTCCTGGCTGGAAAATCGTGGAGCCAGGGCAGGGCCGTTACCTGCTGAAAGCAACCATCCTGACTTTCATCTCAGAGCCTCATGCGGTTTCAGTTAAAAAATTGGCCGTGGAACACAGGGCCACCATGGTGCTGGATGTGAGCTTTGTGGAGAAATCCACTGGGAAAGAGCTCTGGAGGGATAAGAATCTAAGGACATTTGCCGACTACCCGGTAGGCTCGGATGTACTGGCTGCTGAGAGAGCCAAAAGGGAAGCCATAGCACGCATAGCCCTGGAGACGGCATCCAGAATACGCACCAGAGTGCAGGACACCTGGTAAGCCCAAAACCATGCTGACCCGCATCACTCAGCATGAGCGGACAACGAGTGCTACCTTAGGGGATATGTTAGGTCAAACCGATCCATGCTCAAGAACACCCGGCTTTTGGGTTTCAGATTTAGCCCTGCTTTGAGCCCAAATATTCTATAGCGTTTAAGGGGAGGGATTTGGGGGCTTGAGCCCCGAAACTCACAAGCTTTGGAGAAAGCTCCTGGCTAAGAGGTTGGGCATCATGGTGAGTTATCTATTTCCCTTGAAAGTCCGGGCAGTGAAGAAGGATCCTATTGCTGGCCACAAGGCTTGGAGCTCTTCAGGGATGAGATATGGCAGTATTCCATAAAGACAACTGGGAAGCCCTTATGGAATGCGTAAGAAAGGGGGAGGCCCCGGCCCTGATCTGGCTCTATGGGGAGGATCAGGGGAAAGGCAGGAGCTTGTTGGAAGAGTTGCGTTCAAAGTTTGTTCCAGAGCCTGTCCGCTCCTTCAACCATGTCTGCCTGGACGCGCGTGAAGCGGGCTTGGAAAGGATATTGGAAATCGCCAGGTCCTTGCCCATGCTCTCCAGATACAAACTCATCGTGGTCTACAATGCCTCTGAGTTACGAAAGAGCGATCTGGAGCGCTCCTTGGGATATTTCCAAGCCCCATGCCCCAGCACTTGTCTGGTGTTCTGGGCTCAGAAGCCTCCCCAGTCTGAAAAACTGGCAAAGCTCCTCAAGGAAAAACGCGCTTTGGTGGAGCTAAGACCCCGTTCAGAGTCAGGGGCCCAGGCTTGGGTCAGGGATAGGGTGCGCCAAGAGGGCAAAGATATTACAGCCGAGGCGGCCAGAGCCTTGATACAGAGGGTGGGCACACAAGAAGGGCCCTTGGAGTGGGAGATCCAGAAGCTGTTGGCCTTTGTGGGGCAGAAAAGACTAATCCAGGATTCAGATGTGGAAGATGTTGCTGCAGAAGCCAGATCCAGTACCCTGTTTGAGCTAACAGACGCTCTTTCGGAAAACAGAACCGCCCATGCCCTGAGAACCCTCCACAGGATCTTGGGGCAAGGCACAGCTCCTTTGGCCGTAGTGGGCATGTTGGCCAGACAACTAAGACTTCTTTTGACAGCCATGAGTGTAAAAAAGGGAGTCCCCCCCCCGGTAGAACTCCAGGTGCCTGATTTTGTGTGGGAGAGGCTCCTCAGGCAGGCTGCAGCCTGGAACGAGACCAGGCTGCTTACGGCCCTAAGAGCTTTGATGGGAGTGGATACTGCTATGAAAAGCGGAAGACTGGATCCGGAAGTGCTCCTGGATCAATGGGTCATAAGAACAGCTCTTACCAAGAGTCCATATCCCAGGGCAAAAAAACAAGCCAGAACCAGGGGGTAAGTTCCTGAGAACTCATCCGGCTGCAAGAGCATTCACTTTCCTGCTTAGCCTTGAGATCTGGCGGGAAGCTCTGTTGGGGTGGTATACACCCTTGGATGCGCTTTTTTGGAGAACGGCCGTAGTGTCACGAAGCAGCAACCGGGCATCTTCCATCCTCTGCTCTTCTACGGCTGCCAGAAGCTTCCTGACGTGGCTTTTTACAAGGGTCTTCATCATGCGGTTACGCAGCCTGCGCTTGCGGTTCTGTCTCATTCTCTTAAGGGCTGATGGGTGGTTTGCCACTTTCTCCTCCTCCACGGAAAGCAAAATGATCTTATTTTCTACCAAAAATAAGCCTTCCTGTCAATGCCCATGAGCTCTTCGGAACAGCGTTCCATGGCCCGTTCCCTGGCCGTAGTGGGCGCGGCCACCCTCACTAGCAGGGTGACCGGGCTTCTAAGGGATGTAGTCTTGGCCTGGGTTTTGGGAGCCTCCATGCCTGCAGACTGCTTCTTTGCCGCCTTCAGGATTCCCAATTTCCTAAGGAGAATATTTGCCGAAGGCTCCATGAGTACGGCCTTTATCCCTGTGTTTACCGAGTTGCAAACCATTAGAGGTCGGGAGGCCGCATTCAGGTTAGGATCAATTCTTTTGAGCTGGCTGCTGCCTCTTCTGGCAGCTGTTTCGGCTGCAGGGGTGCTTTTGGCTCCCCAAATCGTCTCCGTGCTGACTCCGGGATGGATCAAGGACCCGCAGAAGTTTTCTTTGACCGTCACCCTTACCAGGCTCATGTTCCCTTACATACTCTTGATCTCCTTGGCAGCCTTGGCCATGGGTATGCTCAACGCCCAAGGGCACTTCGCAGCGCCTGCTTTCGCCCCTGTACTTTTGAATCTAACCATGATCGCATCGGGCCTTGTGGCTTCCAGTCTGACTGATCAACCGGTGCTGGGCATAGCAATAGGGGTGTTGCTGGGGGGTATAGGCCAGATCCTCTTGCAGTTACCGCCCCTTAGGGCCAAAGGTTTCAGATTCCGACCGCAGTTGGCACCAAAAGACCCACACCTAAGGAAAGTGGGAAAGCTGCTGCTCCCCTCCCTGGTAGGCTCCACCGTGTACCAAGTGAACATGGTCGTCATAACCATTTTGGCCTCTCTTCTTCCGGCCGGGAGCCTCAGTTACCTTTTCTACGCTGACAGGCTTATGGAGTTCCCCCTTGGGGTTTTTGCCATAGCCCTGGGCACGGTGGCTTTGCCCACCATGTCACATCAAGCGGCCAGGGGCGACATGGAGGCCTTGAAACAGACCTTAGGCTTTGCCTTCAGACAGGTCACCCTTGTGATGCTGCCGGCCACCGTGGGTCTCATAGTGCTTAGAGAGCCCCTGATGGAGGTGATTTTCCAAAGAGGTAAATTCGATCCCATGGCCACAAGGCTAAGCGCCCAGGCTCTTCTCTGCTACGCGGTAGGCTTGTGGTTTGTGGCTCAGATCAGGGTGGTGGGCCCTTTCTTTTACGCAATGCAGGATACCCGAACACCCATGTGGGCGGCCATAGTATCCCTGGCAGGTAACGTGCTCTTTGCTTTGATCCTCATGGGGCCCTTTTCCCACGCTGGACTGGCTTTGGCGGTTTCTCTGGCCGCCTTTGTGCAATTGGGTATTTTAATGGAAAGATTGGGCCGCAGGTTGCAGGGAATTCCATGGGGCATTCTCTTGAGGTATGTGCCCAAAGTGATTCTGGCCTCAGCCCTGATGGGAGGGTTCTGTGCTCTTGCAGCAGATTGGCTGCCATGGGGATCCCAAGTGCCTCTTCTCAGACGGGCCTTGGCTCTGGCGGGAACAGTTCTGATGGGTGTTATCCTCTATGGATCTGTTCTGGGGATTCTGGGAGTGGAAGATCTCAAGGAACTTCTAAGAGATCTCTTGGCAAAGAGGAGCCGCTCGGGCCGTGAAGGCAAGTCCTCTGGAACACCTGTTTGAAATGAAAGCACAAATGTGGCATTTTTTAAGAGGGCGCAACTTGGGGGATCCAGACCCCTTTAAGCTTGAGGAAGAACCGGGCCGTGATACTCCCCAGTTTAGAAGAAGTGGAAGCCTCCAGAGCCTTAAACCTTCCCGAGTGTTTAGCTTTGCACAAGGAGTCTGAGCCTTGAGCAAGATACTTTCAAAAAATCTCAGGCCAAGGCCCCTTTCCTGGCGTTTCGGCATAGCGCATCAGATAGCCTTTCTTGTGCTCCTGAGCCTCATAGTCTTTGGGACCATAACCTGGGTCATCATCAGAACCAAGTACGTGGACTCACTAAGGGAAGACTTGAAGGCCAGAGGGGAGAGCATTGCTCAGAGCATTGCCAGGAGCATCCAAAGGGGGGCTGTGAGACAGGACCCTTCCTCGCTGGCTTTCCTGCTTCAGGAATTGGCTAAAATTCACGGAGTCTCATACATAGCCATTCTGGGCCGAAATGGAGAAGTGATGGCCGTCGGGCCTCAGGGAGCCGCCTTGGAAGCCTTAGGCTTGGCCCAGGCGGGAAGCCCTGACACCCCGGTGATGGATTTGGCTGTGCCGCTTTCCTCTGAAGTGATGGGGAGCGTGCATGTGGGTGTGGACCTGGGGGTTGTAGAGAAAGGACTCGAAAACGTGCCTGCAGTAGTGTGGCGCATAGTTTTGGTCTCAATTCTCTGCGCCATGTCGGTGGCGGTGATCGTTTATTTCAGTACCATCCGCCCCATTCACGTTCTGACTGAATCCGTCAGGCAGATAGGCCAAGGAAGGTTTCCCAGGGCCGTCCCCATTGCCTCCCGGGGAGAGCTGGGAATGCTGGCCCGTTCCCTGGAACAGATGAGTGCGGACCTAGCCAGGTACCATGAACAATTGGAATCCAAGACCCGCGAGCTGGAACTCAGCAAGGAGGAATTGCAAAGGCAAAATGAGGCTATCAGAAAGGCTCAGTCCCACATGATCCGCTCCGAGAAATTCGCTTCCATGGGCCAACTGGCTGCCAGCGTGGCCCACGAGATAAGCAATCCTCTGGCCGGCATTCTCACATATCTGAAGTTGATCCGTAGGAGGCTGGAAAGCGGTCGCCTCGGGGAGGAACAGCACTCCACCATAAGGCAATACCTGGTCACCATGGAGAAGGAGACCGAGCGCTGCGGCCACATAGTGAAGAACCTCCTGGACTTTGCCAAGAGCTCGGAGCCGGACCTAAGAGAGATTGACATTCACCGGGTGCTGGATGACACCCTGTTTCTCTTGAATTTCAAGCTCCTCATGAGTGATGTGCTCCTGGAAAAGCATTACAAGGATGTGCCCTTAGTGGCAGGAGACTTTGGGCAGCTCAAACAGGTCTTCCTGAACGTGATCATAAACGCCATAGAGGCCATGAAGGGGGAAGAGCGTGTCTTGAGTATCCACACCCAGTTTCACAAGGAATCCGAAACTGTGCTGGTGGAAATCCAAGATACGGGTGAAGGGATCTCGGAGAAAAACATCTACCGGGTTTTTGACCCTTTTTTTACAACCAAGAGAGGCGGCACAGGAATGGGGCTTTCAGTGGTCTACGGAATCCTGGAAAAGCACAACGCTGACATAAGCATAGACAGCCAGCCCGGCAAGGGCACCAAGGTAACCATTCAACTGAATGTGGCCAACCCCAAAAGGAGGGTCAGAGCAGAGGCTCGAGGCGCGGAGTCAGCCTTATGAAGATGGCGGCGGCCCATATCCTGGTGGTGGATGATGAGGAGATCATGCGGGATTCTCTTTGCGCATGGCTCCAAGAGGACGGATTCAGGGTGGAGGCCCTGGCTACGGGCAAGGAGGCCATGGAGGCCCTCAGGCAAAACGTGTACGACGCGGTGTTGCTGGACTTGAAGCTCCCGGATATGGACGGCTTGGAGATTTTGAAACATTGCAAACACTATCAGCCTAACACCCCGGTCTTGATGATAACCGCTTATGGAAGTGTGGACAGTGCAATCAGGGCCATGAAACAGGGAGCCACCGATTACATAACCAAGCCTTTCAACCCTGAAGAACTCTCTCTGACCCTGCACCACATTCTGGACGACTTGGCTGTAAGAAGAGAAAACATTTATCTAAAGCTGAAACTGGAAAAACGCTATGACCGGCAGGGCATAATAAGCAAGAGTCACAAGATGCAGCAGATCTTTGAGCTCATTTCAACCATAGCAGATACCCGCTCCACAGTCTTGATTCGTGGGGAAAGCGGAACCGGCAAGGAACTCATTGCCAGGGCCATTCACTATAGCAGCAACCGGGCCCACCATCCCTTCGTGTCGGTCTCCTGCGCGGCCTTGGTTGAAACTTTGCTGGAAAGCGAACTGTTCGGCCATGAGAAAGGGGCCTTTACAGACGCCAAGGGCCTCAAGAGGGGAAAATTCGAGCTGGCCGACGGTGGGTCCATCTTCCTGGACGAAATAGGGGAAATAAGCCCCAAACTGCAGCTGAACCTGCTCAGAGTATTGCAGGAAAGAGAGTTTCACAGAGTAGGCGGGGAGGAATCCATCCGGGTGGACGTGCGTGTCATAGCAGCCACCAACAAGAACCTGGAACAGGCAGTTCGGGAAGGAAGCTTCCGTGAGGATCTGTACTATAGACTCAACGTTATATCCATCAACCTGCCTCCCTTAAGAGAACGCAAGGAGGACATCCCCCTGCTGGTGGATCATTTTGTAGAAAAATTCAACATGGAGTCAGGCAAACGCGTGGAGGGCGTAAGCGAGGAGGTGCTTCAGATCCTGATCGAGCACGACTGGCCTGGAAACGTCAGGGAGTTGGAAAATGTCATAGAAAGGGCTGTCATAATAAACCGTGGAGGAGTGATTCTGCCTGAGGATCTTCCACCCTATCTTTCCAGGCGTTCTCTTATAGGCGAGGCCCAGGAATCCCTTATCCACCAAGCCCATGCGGGCCAACTGACCCTCCAAGAGGTGGAAAAGACCCACATCCAAAATATCCTGGAGGAAACCGGCTGGAATATAAAACGCACGGCCAAGATTCTTGGAATCGACCGCTCCACTCTTTATGCCAAGATAAAACGCTACGGCCTCAGGCCTGAAGAGGAGCAGGACAAAAACGGTAGCCGATGATCTTGTAGGCCAGCTTTGCGGCTATGAAGGAGGAGGACTCCAGCCCAGCTCTTGGACACAGCTCCACTATGTCCGCTCCCACCACTTGAAACCTTTGGAAGATGCTTCGGAGTACCTCCAGAAGCTCATACCAGCCGAAACCGCCCGGCTCAGGGGTTCCTACCCCAGGCACCAAGGCCGGATCCATGGCGTCCAGGTCCAATGTCAAGTACACAGGCCCCTGAACCCCATCCAGCGCCTTTTCAAGCCAAAGCGGGTCGCGGCGGCGTTCAAGGTCCAAGACCAGCGGCCATCTTTTTTCCCTTACCAGACGCATCTCCTCCAAGTCCATGGCCCTGATGCCCATCTGCAAGGCCGGACAGAGCTCCCTTATCCTCCTCATAACACAGGCGTGATTGTAGGGACTTCCCTCATATTGATCCCTCAAGTCAGCATGGGCGTCCAGCTGGATGACCGTGAGATCCACGTGAAGCCTCTTGGCCGCCCTGACCAAACCCAGGGTGATTGTATGCTCGCCTCCCACACCCAATGGAAACTTACCGTCCATCAGAACCCTTAAGGCAGCTTGCTCCACCTTTGCCAAACAGGCCTCTGCCGAGACCCCATCCAGCTCTGGCTGACTGTAGGTGTGGATTCCGGCCCGGAAGGGCTCCCAATCCAGCTCCTCATCATAAAACTCCAACGCCGAAGAGGCCCTAAGAAGGCATTCTGGGCCTGATGCTGTGCCCTTGAGGAAGGTGGTGGTGGCCTCATAGGGCAATGGCAGCACCACCGCCTTGGAATTTTTGTAATCGCTGAAGCTGGGCTCCAAGGCCCCGAAGCGGATCATTTCCATGAGCCTAAGATCCTTCCATATAGTGAGATCCAGGGCAGTAAATCCCCCCTGCGGGAACATCTTTCGCCAAGGCTGCGCTGCCCCTCACCGGGGGGCTCCTCTTTTGGGTCGTTTTGGGGGGAAAAGGCCTTTCAGGGAACGTATATGGCCCCTGCCACAACCGTAGTCCAAAGCCCGTTCTTATCCCCTATGGCGGTCTGAGTTATGTTCATGGACTTGACGATCTTGCCGTTTATCTTCCAGATTTCTTTTTTCTCGTCGTAGCTGGCGTCGGGATCAAAGTCCACCCCCAAGGTAGTGGCAAGCATGTAAGCGGCCAAATCCTCGGCGTAGTCGCCTGCCACTTTGGTGGTCTGCCCGAAGCTCTTGTGCTCCGAGAGATATCCATACTGGTCCGGATCCTTGGGAATAGCCAACCCTACCGAAGCTGCTATAAGCCTATGAGGTTCGTCAGTGGCATTCTCGCTCAGCACACAAAAGACCACCTGGCCTGGTTTGAGATGGGCAAGTCCCCTTTGCACCGATACCAATCTGCAGTGGGGCGGGAATATGCTGGAGACCTTGACTAGATTGAAAGGAGCAATCTGGGCGTTTCTAAGGGCTGCCTCAAAGCTGGCCAATTTTTCTTTGTGGCGGCCAACCCCTTTTGTAAGGAATATCTTGCTTGGCACAAAGCTGAGTCCATGCAGCATGGCACACCTCTTGAGCTTGATCCAGAAACCTAAAGGTTTTAATTATAATTCCCGCTTCCCATCCCAGTCAAACCTCCAGTCTTGATGCTTCTCCAGAGACCCGCGCAAGAACCGGACTTATATTTGGGGAAGCAGGTCTTGAAACAGAAATCTCCCCTTTTCCCTCTCCACCACCTCCCCCAGATGGAATCTTATTGTGGTCTTGAACAAGGGGCCCCCATATACGAAGCTGTGAAACTCCCCGTTCTCCCCGCAAGGATCCACTCCGGATGGAAGTTCTTCAAGGAAAGTCTCATCCAACTTTCTCCCCAGGAAAGACCCATCCAAGGCCCATGTATCCACGCATGTTATGAGGGCCTGGAACCCCCGCATCACAAAGCTCCTCATTGCCAGCCGTGTGTCTGTACCCCAAAGCGGAAACAAACCTTCTATCCCCAGTTTGGCCAGATTCCTCTCCCTGTAGCCCCTAAGCTCCTCCAGAAATATGTCCCCAAAGGCCGTGTGTTTTATCCCTCGGGCCAGGTATTCCCGCAGCTTCAAAGCCATCTTCTCCTCGTAAGTTTCATTGGACTCCCCAGGCTCCAGCCAGACTATGTCAAGAGGAAGCCCGAGGCTGCAAGCCTGCTCCACCAAGAGCTCCCGCCTTACCCCGTGCATGCTGACCCTGTCATAGGTGGAAGTCACGCTTGTAAGAAGCCCCACCACCTCCCAACTGGAGTTGCCCATAAGAAGCTCAAGGGCCATTAAACTGTCTTTCCCACCGCTCCATGCAAGCAAAACTGGTTTCCCCATTCAGCCTCCCCCCCACCTCTACTGTGGACTTAGCCCTTCCCCACCAGCTAACCGCAATGATCCCACCCTATTGTCCAATTGGCCAGTCCAGTCCGAAGTCGGTTGACCCGCACTAGCAGGATAAGTGGTTAATGTGAGCTATCTTAAAGAGATGTTTGGAGAAACCGGTTCATACCCAAAAACACCCTGATTTTCCGTTCCGGATTTGGTTTAGCTTTGAGTCGGAATAAACTACACCTGAAGCTTGGGGGTGTAGCCCCCAAAGCAACCGCATTACCATGCCTCATGGCTTGATGAGACCATCGGGCAAGGATAATATGGCCGGGAAACAAGGATGAGTAATCTTGGTTTCAAGCTTCTCGGGAGATGCCATGCCCAGGCTCTGGCTCAGGAAGGGGCGGGAAAAGGGAATCAAGAAAGGTTACCTGTGGGTCCACCCCTCGGATGTGGAACGTATTTCCTCTTCTGCTCAGGATGGGGCGGAGGTGGATGTAATGGACTCGAGGGATCGTTTCCTGGGCAGAGGTTTGCTGAACCGAAGCTCCCCCATCGTGGCCAGGCTCTTCAGCCGCAGACGTTCGCAATGGGGACTGGAGCTCCTCAAGGAAAGACTCCTCAAGGCCCTTCAAAAGCGCAAGGCCTGGGGTTTGGATCTTTCGGCCTGCAGGATCTTGTTCGGAGAGTCAGACGGGATCCCAGGACTAATTGTGGATTCTTACGGGGAAGTAGCAGTGGTCCAGATCACCCACCCAGCCCTCGAGGAGATGCGCATGGAGCTGGCTGGGCTTCTGGAAAAAACGCTCGGGGTTCGGGCTGTTTATGAGCGAAGCGACACCCCAGCCAGGGCCAATGAGGGGCTCCAACCTAGAGACGGGATCCTTCTTGGGGAACTCCCCCAGGAAATCTGGATAAGGGAAGGCCAGATCTTCCTGAAGGTGGATGTGGCCCAAGGACAAAAGACAGGCCATTACCTGGACCAGAAACGCAACAGAATAAGTGTGGGGGGCTTGGCCCGGGGCCGCGAGGTGCTGGACCTTTTCTGCTACAGCGGAGGCTTTGGGCTGCAGTGCCTGGCAGGCGGGGCCCAAAGTGTCACTTTTGCCGACTCTTCGGGGCCAGCCTTGGAGCTGGCCAAGAATAACGTGGAGAGATTGGGGGCCTCGGCCCGTGCCCAGTTCTTGGAATGCAACGGCTTTGACCTGCTTCGCCAGTTAGAGAAACAGGGAAGGAAATTCGGGATGATATGCCTGGATCCGCCTGCTTTTGCCCACTCTAGGGCATCTCTTCCGGGTGCCACGAGGGGGTACAGGGAGCTTAACCTGAGGGCTTTCAGACTCTTGGAACAAGATGGGCTCTTGGTCAGCTCCTCTTGTTCCTCTCATTTGCCAGTGGGCCTTCATCTTCAAATCCTGCTGGAAGCTTGTGTGGATGCAGGCCGAGAAGCTCTTCTACTTTACCAGTGGGGGCAGGACCTGGACCATCCTGTGCTGCCGGGCCATGCTCCCTCCCGCTACCTAAAGTGTCATGTGATGCAGGTGGTGGAGCGGTTCTAACCAGGTTTATTCCCCAAGGCTGGCGGCCTTGGGGGGTACGCCCCCAAGCCCTCAGTTAAACTTCGAAATATTCCCCTTCAAATTCGGGCCAAACTTGGAACCAAAAATCAGGATGTTTTCGAGCCCATAGCAGTCTTTCCCAGCACATCCGCATGACAGCCCGCATCATACAGTGATCCTTAAAAAATGCGGGCTAATCACGCCCCCTCTCATGAACTCTCCAAGGCGCGAGCAACCTCATCCCGCTGGAAACAAGGGAAAGGTCTTTTCTCTCCCTTCTCCAACATGACTATCTCTCCAGCATCTTCGGTGGCCTCCCCGATTTCAAAGACCTCAACCCCATTGGCTGATATGGACTCCCTAACCCTGGCCACCTTGGAGCCCTCCACAGCCAGGAGAAGTGCTCCTGAGGCCAAGAGCCCCAAGGGATCCAAGCCCAGTATTTCACAAACTCTCTCTGTTTCCTTTAGCACTGGGATGGCCTCTCTCCTGACTAAGAATCCCACTCCCGAGGCATGAGCCATCTCCCGCAAGGCAGTTGCAATGCCGCCTTCTGTTGGGTCGTGCATGGCGCACACCCCTCCTGCCTGGCATCCAGCCAAGGCCTCCTTGAGCACGCTGATCCCTGGTTTGCGCAAAAGCTCTTCACAGCGCCTGAGTTCTTGGGAATCCAGTTCCCCCCTAAGGCCAAAGTGCTCCCTGGCCAGCAGCGAGGTCCCCTCTATGGCGATTCCTTTGCTCAAAAGAAGCCTGTTGCCAGGTCTGGCTCCATTCGGTCTGACAAGTCCCCAGGGCCCCACCTGCCCGAGCATTGTGCCCACCAGGATGGGCCTATCCAAGCCGAGGGTAATCTCGGTGTGCCCCCCACACAGGCTTGCCCCCAACTCCTCACAGGCCTTGTGTGTCTGAGAGAAAATCTCCTCCACCAATCCTGGCTCTGTATCCTTTTCCGGGAGCAACACCGTGACCAGAAACCAGCGAGGCACTGCACCCAGGCATGCCAAGTCATTGGCGTTGACGTGGACCGCATACCAGCCGATTTCCTGTGATGCAAAGGTGATGGGATCGGTGGTGGCCGCCAAAAGTCCGTTGCCAAGCTCAAGCACAGCCGCATCCCGTCCCAATCCTGGCCCTAGGACCAAGGTGGAGTCCCGACTTCCATACTTCTTAAGAAGTCCCTCCAGAAGCTCTGCAGGAAGCTTTCCGGGCAAAAGCCGATTTTTAGCCGGCCGTTTCATGCGCAAAAGGTTTTCATCCCCATTCCATTTGCCGGGTCTTGCATGCTGCAACTACACATTGGTGGTGTAAGAGGGCAGCCTTTCGCTCAGCAATGCCTCTGCCGCGCCTGCCAAAACCTCGTCGCAGGCGTGATCCGAGGCCATGAGCCGCATCTTTATTATCCTGTATGGAACATTCTCAAGGAGCGCAGCCAAGGTCTCTTGCTCCACCTGCCCTGTGTTCTGGTTCAGAATCCAAAAGCACTGTTGGGGGTCCAAGGGGTTGTCAGGCCTGGGATCATGGGAGGCCAAATCCACCACAAACTTGGTGCTCCTGGAGGAGGCTGGCAATTTTTCGCGGATAAGCTGCTGGATCCTAAGACGATTCTCAGGATCCCTCCTTAAGAAGAGATCTGCCAGCGGACTGCTGCGATCACGCGCATCCAGGTAGAAGGTACGCTCATAGGCGGTCACCCATTGCCTCTTTCTTTGCAGGATCTCAGACCAGGCTTGCCCCAGGTCCCTTAAGCGTTTCACTCGGCTGGCGGCCCATTGCCTCACCTTGTTAAACAGGGAATACTCTGTCAGTTCCAGGTACTTCTCCGGATCCTCCAGGGGAGAGCGTGGAAGCAGCTCTTTCATGGTTTTGCTGAAAATGGCCTGAATGGACAGGTCCAAGGCCCTAGTGGTTCTGTGATAGTAAATGGCCTGGAAGAGATTTATCCTGGCTTGCAAGAACTGCTGCAGCGCGGCAAGGCCGTAAGAGCTATAGGTGACCCCCTTTTCACTTATGAAGCTGTAATGCAGGATCCTTTCCATGTCTATGGGATCCCTGGATAGTCCGCTCATGTAAGCGTCTCTCCTCACAAAATCAAGGCTGTCCACAGTGAAAATACCGCTTGAGAAAAGCACCCTTAGCACCTGCAGCCAGGCCGGGATCTCCTCCGGTTCCTGCCCTGGGGAGGGTCTCTTTATAAGATAGGCCACCCAATGAGGCTCAAGAGCCTCCTGCGCAGAGAAGACTCCTGATGGGGATCGTCTGATGGACCTTATCACATGGGAGAGGAACTCTTTTATCAGGAACCCCCCCACAACCTCGTGGTTGATACCCCAACGGGGCTCCAGGTACTCGGAGTCGAACATGTGGCTGAAAGGACCATGTCCCAGATCATGGAGAAGCCCTGCCACCCTCATGAGGGATTCCACCAAGGCCATGGAAGGCGCATGCGGGAAATGGCGGGAAAGACCCGGCCAGAGATGAGAGGCAAACCTGCCTGCCACATGCATGGCGCCCAGAGAATGTTGGAAACGACTGTGCTCAGCCGAGGGGTAAACCCAAAAAGCGCTTTGGAGCTGATGGATGTATCTGAGTCTCTGAACCCACGGGTTGTCCAGGAGGGCTTCTTCCGTTGCCCCTTCCTGAAGACCGGGCACAGGGCGGCAATAATGGATGTAACCATGCACAGCATCGGAGATGATGCCTACCCCTTCGTAGGGTTCGGGATCCTTCATCCCCTCCGGAGTCTTGCCCTCACCCATGCCCTTCTCTCTTCCCCTTGCCACGCCAGGCCCTCAACTGCTGACCCCAGGGGATCAGGGTTAAGGCCTCGATTCTGTTCCTGGACTCCCACCATGTTACGGATCCTCTCCAGGGTCTTTCTGGGAATGCCCTTCACCCTGGACAAATCCTCAGGGGATCCAAAGGCTCCTTTGGCTCTCCTCTCTTGCACAATTCTCTTTGCCAATCCCGGACCTATCCCTGGAAGCAGCATCAAGTCCCTTACTTCAGCACGATTCAGATCCATGGGGTACCCCAGGAGATATTTAACTGACTCCCTCACAGGAATCAGCCTGGGAGCTTTGTCTCCTGTTGGATCAGGGAAATCCAGGCAGGTCCAGTCCCTAAGAAGCGTATCCCCCAAAGCTGTTACAGAACCTTTTCCCAGCACAGCCAGGAAATCCCCCAGGCGGGTAAAGCGGGGCACCTTGTAAACCCCCTCGGCCTTTTCCAGGCCCCTCACCTGTACGTATATGCATTCCCCGATGCAACCTTTCCCAAGGGATGCTCGCCGTTGCTCGCCCCAGAATCCGGATGAAGCGGCCGTGAGGGCCAGAATCAGGCCAAGGTAGAAGGCACCTTGCAGGCCTTTGGATTCCGAGATGCTTCCCATCAGCTCTCCCTAGCTGCCCCCTTCACCTCACCTTGCCTGATGCGAATACTGGGGGCGTGGGCAGAGTGAGGCCTATGTTTCCCAGAAGCCTTGAAAGAAACCAGCTCACCGGCCGTTTCCCGCCAAAGGTGGAGCTTCACGGGCCGAGCCCTCCTCCAACCCGAAAGCCTTGTGAAGCACCCTCACGGCCAGCTCCTTGTACTTGGCATCTATCACGCAGGAGATCTTTATTTCGGATGTTGAGATCATCTGGATGTTTATCCCCTCTGAGGCCAAAGCTGAGAACATCTTGGAGGCCACACCTGAATGACTCCTCATCCCAACCCCGATTATGGAAACCTTGGCTATTTGGGTATCCGAGGTAACCCCTTTGGCGCCCAGATCCCTTGCCACCTTCTCCACGCTGCGCACCGTTCTTTCCACATCGGCCTTGGGAACAGTGAATGTGAGATCTGTAAAGCCCTCTTCGCTAACATTCTGGACGATCATATCCACCACTATGTTCTCCTGGGCCAATGGCCCGAAAATCTTGGCGGCCACCCCAGGATTGTCAGGCACTTTCTTTATGGTTATCTTGCCCTCATCCGTGCGGTACGTGATACCTGCCACAACTACTCTTTCCATGCCCTGATCTTCGGCAACCACCATGGTTCCTTCCTCCTCCGAAAAACTGGAACGAACGTGAATAGGCACATTGTATTTCATGGCAAACTCCACTGACCGGGTCTGGAGAACCTTTGCCCCCAGGGAGGCCATCTCCAGCATCTCCTCGTACGAGATCCTTGGGATCTTTCTGGCCTCGGGACAGATATTAGGATCAGTGGTGAAGACCCCTTCCACATCCGTGAAAATCTCGCAGAGATCCGCCCCTAGGGCCGCCGCTATGGCCACCGCCGTCAGATCCGATCCTCCCCTGCCCAGGGTGGTTATGTTGCCTTCCTGGTCCATGCCTTGAAAACCAGCCACCACCACTATACGGCCTTCCTCCAGTTCCTTCTCGAGTCGGCTCCTGTCAACGCTCCTTATCCTGGCCGTAGTGTAGTTGTTGTCGGTAAATATCCTGACCTGATGCCCCAGAAGGGAGACAGCACTAAACCCCATGGCCTGAAGTACCATGGCCAACAGGGAGGATGTGACCTGCTCACCTGTGGCCACAAGTGCGTCCACCTCCCTCTGGGAGGGCTCAGGGGCCGCCTCCTTGGCCAAGGCTAAGAGTCTGTCTGTCTCTCCTGCCATGGCCGAAACCACAACCACCACCTTATGCCCCTGCTCTCTGGTGTGTGCCACCCGACGGGCTACATTTCGGATACGATCCAGGTTCCCAACCGAAGTCCCTCCGAATTTTTGAACAATAAGAGCCAATTAACCCCCCCCCCTTTTATCTATTTATCTGCGGCAAGTGAAATTTTGCCACCAGACCC